>CAJUIS010000001.1:0-153211 GCA_910586645.1 uncultured Lachnospiraceae bacterium
ATTATACATCAAATCCTTGATTATAAGGTGTCAACTAAAATGATACAACATCAGAACGCCTTATGAGCATGAGCCGGCAGCAGAGGGGGAGAGTGCGGAACCGGGTTTTACCATTCTGAATAAGAAATCCCTTGCTTACTATGAGGGGATGAAGGAGAAAGGGGAGCCGGTTTATATCGACACAATCCCTTATGAGGACTTCATGTTGCTGGGGCAGATGGATATGGAGAAACGGTTTACGGATTTGGATGAGCAGGAACAGTGGGAACGGCTGAATGGGGATATGGAGTCGTGGCTGGAATTGGAATATGCTTTTGACATGGAAGATGAAACGGCGGATTCGTCAGAGGAAAATGCCGGAATGCCGGAATCATTTGTAATAGGGGAGGCGGGAACAGCGGAATCGCTTGCGATGGGAAATGTTGGAAAGCCGGAAATGATGCCGGAGGGCAGGGAGAGAAAGCCCCCTGCGGACCGGGAGGATAAGGCAGCAGATTCCATTTCTTACCGTATGTTCCACTGGAAATTTACCGTGGAGCAGAAGGAAGAAGTAAAGAGGGCAATGGCTGTCCGTGTGCCAAAGGAAGTGATACTGTCGTATTTCTATCCGGAAACTTCGGTGGTGAGGATGATGGAGATACGCAGGCGGTATGAATAAAAATAATTCTCGGTTGTGCATTCATATCTGTGCGTGTTACAATAGTTTCAACACGAGGGAGGAATGATATGGAAACACTGGAAATCGCACTGGATGAAAACAGCAATAAGGTTGTTGTCCTGCCTGATATAATCTTTTCAAATAAACAGAATATTGACTGGAATGAGGTGGAGAAGTATCTGGAACGCTTTGTTGGGGAACTGGTGGAAATAGCGGAGACTGGCGACATTATTTATCTGGGAAAAGACTTCCCAGATGAATATGCCGGTTCAAAATATACGAGGAAAACAAAAGGTGCAAGGGCAAAGGCGAAAGCCAATGCGGCGCAGGGTATCCGAGAGATGGTGGGGATTGCCTCAGATAAAAAATTCCGGGAAAACCGGAAAGAGAAACATTCCGGTGATGCCGCAAACGGCTGGTATTATTATACGACAAGGTTTGCCATGCCGGTTTATGATAATGACACGAAAACGGAAAATTATAATATTTATTCCGGCTGTTTGGTGGTAAACTGTACGGGGAAAGGAAAGATGTACCTGTATGATCTGGTGGATATAAAAAAAGAAGCGAGTAACCCACTCAGGACTAACAGGTAGCCAGTGGTACAAAACCGCCTCTCTTTGCTTAAAAGAATACCACGGGGCAGGAAATTTGTCAATCTTTTTTCAGTTTTGATATAGGGAAAGCGTGGAATATGAGGCAGGATATGTTAATTGAAAGTGGGTGCAGGTAAATGTTTATTGACGAAACCATAGAACTTCGGGAAGATTTGCCGGAAAGGCTGTGGCGTGATTTTGCGGAACTGCGGAAATATTACGATGCGGGCGACTGGTTCAACTTTGACATTTTCTTTGAGAGAGTTGAGGCAACCGTTAAGGGATATTATCTGGCAGGGAAAATCAGCCGGGCAGATTTGGACTGCATTTTTCGGAAGTATGGGATTTTATGAAAGGAATCTGCAGGGAAATGGAAAAGGAGATTATCTATGGAAAATCCGGTAGAGATGATAAACAATATAGCGAATATGGATGATTTTTTGAATTTTGTTGTACAGTTAGCTATGGATTCAAAAGAACATCCTGAGGAATGGGAAAATACTACGATTACTGATTATCTGGGACAGATGGCAAGCTGGGTAGATGACTGTTCTGCTTTTGATGGTACGGTAGATTGGGAAAAAGTGGATTACAAAACATTTGCGAAAATATTGTATATGGGAAAGATATATGAATAAACAGAGGCATGGGGATTTTGTATAATAATATTTTATAGGGGCTTGCCAATGGGAAAGAGTAATAAAATATGCCCAAACTGCGGAAGGAAGTTGAAACAGCAGTTTATCGGTTTGCAGCACTGCAAATGTGGGATAAGCTGGAAGAAAGGTTCCGGCTTTTTTGAGAGGGATTCCGATATGGTCTTTGCATTGGAGAAAAATGCAAATGGCAGACAGAACCCGGTTATCCGGCACAAATAAAATAATGAACTGTAAATATGACATCAGCCATTGATTCAGGTTGGTGTCTTTTTTTGTGTTAAAACAGGAAAGGGGGGGTTAAGGCATTAGCGTACTGGGGAAAGCCCGATTTCACTTGGCAGCGGGAGTAGTCCCGATAAGATAAAGAAAAGCAGATGTGGATGGAAGAAGTCTGTCCGCATTTTTTATCTCCGTTATTTTTAAGGAAAAGGAGAAAATGCGAACTACGTTTGCAAACCCCATTGCTGGAATATGCCGTGGCAGAACCACAGGCAGAATATGGTGCAGAGCTGTTTGAGAAGTACCAGAGGGAGCATGGAAAAGAGACGGTTCAGGCAGCAGAAAAGACAGTAATGCAGGAGGTGGGGAAAAGTAGATAGGAAATGCCGTATTTCAGGGGGGTATGTGTGACAGCATACCTCTTTTTTGATAGCCCATTTTTTAGGAAGATAATGCGTTTTCATAATGAGTATGATATAATATAAACAAGCGTTCAATGATATTTAATTGACGAGCAAGGTTGATGCAAAAAACGTTGAGTGAAAAAGGGGAATTAAATGAGTGATTTGGATGAAATGTTTAATTTCGTAGAAAAACAAAAATTAGAAAATATGTATTTAGGTGATGCAAACAGAGATGCAAGTGATAAAATACGAGGTTTTTTATTTCAAGATTTGGTTGCAATCAACTATTTGTTAGATGAAGAAACAGAGTATGTTTGTTTGGAATTTTTAGAGGACGTGGATGTTTTCTGTAGTGACGGTACGCTGAAATTTATTCAGGTAAAGTATTATCCTAAGACTAACCCTGCAATGAAAGAAATTATGACAGACCTCTATTATCAGTATTTGAGAATGGAAGAGTTTAAATTAAATATGACAAAAAAGCCTACACTGTTTATTCATAGAGAGGGGGAAGTTACAGCACCAGATTTTGAAAAAATGATAGAATATACAAATTGCTCTAAATCTCAGGAACCTGAATTTATTGAAAATCCAGCAGTTTGGTTTGAAAGTGAGATTTACCAATTGAATAAGAAAGAGGAGCAGAAGAAAAGGTTATTTACAGAAAGAGCCTATGAAGATTCTGTTTCTCGTTTCCTGGGAGATTTTGATATTATAAAGGGAAAAAATATATGCCATTATCAGGAAGATGTTGCTGAAAAACTGGGTAAAGAGTTTCCAGAGTCAGATAGTTTTGATGACGAGGAGGATAGAAAAAAAATACTTTTGGGCTTAGCGCTTGGGTATATGCAAAAACGTTATGTATTAGAAAATCCAGACTTAGAACAGATGATAGTTGAGAAGAAAAAATTTCTGCAATACATTCTTAAAATAATGGATATACAGTCAGAAGAGCACATTGTAGCTTATGTCAGGACCGTTGTGGGTGAGCAGTATATCACGACGCTTGATGAGAATCCAGAAATGGAGGCTCAAAAGGTTAATTTATTAAACTACATAGCTAATTATACGCAGATATGGATGTCTGAATTAGTGGAAACTGTGGAAGGGCAATACCAACTAATCAATACAATCATCCATAAAAATTATGACAATGTGAAGGGATATAAAGGACTTAGTTTTTCTAAAAGAAAAATAAAAATAGCTGAATGTAGAGAGGGGATTGAATCATTTTTGCAGTATTTATGGAAAATCATGTTGAATTTATGTATGAATAAAGCAGATTTTGATATGAAAAAGGATAAAGATATGCTTAGGCCTCAAACATATATTGATAAATCTTTTACGAATTATATATGTATAAAATTTAAAGAGGATTTTGTGGATACCAGTGTGATTTTACCAGCCGTAACAGCTGGAAAAAAAGAAAGCGTCCAAAGGAATATTTGTTCTAGAATGTATTTGGAAAAGCCGCAAAAATGGTTTATGGAAGGTGAACATTGCGGAAAAAATGAATATAGGTACAGTGCTGCTAACATTTCAGATAATGACTCTGTTTTAGATGTAGATAGTGATATTTATTACATTGAGTGTATGGAATGTATAAAAATAGATCGGAACCAGTGGAATGAAATTGAAGATTGTGAAAAGAGTATTTTTGCAAAAGATTGTGTCAAAGGAAAGGAGTCTTAGATGCTGCTACAGGATTTTTTTACTAAAAACAATTATGCAAATATTATAAATATGGAAAATGCCGCATCATATGGATTGTCTGTAGAGATGTTGTATGATGAAGATGATGTAATCCCAAAAGAATTGAAATGTTTATATATTAGCAAGACTTGTGATGAATTGTTTTTCATTTTAGATGGACGGGAAAGTGACTTAACGAAACTTTGTGAAAAATGGGATCGGAAAATCAGTGCATTTATGGCATTTGGCTCAAAGAACAAAGAAATACTTAGAAAGTTAAAATACAATGCAATACAAATTATATTGTATGAAAATCCTGCTATTGACCGTTCGGAAGAAAGTTATTTGAATGTAACCAGAAAAATCCTTCTTCCATGTACTTTTAAAGGAAATGACATGATAGAGGTTGAAGATAGTGAAGCTGTTGGGATTCCGTTTTATTTAATTCCGGTAGGTGATTTTAAGGTGAATGAGGGAATTGTGGCAGAATTAAATAATTGTCTTCCAGATGCTGAAATAGGGGAATTGGACTTTCTTTTTACAAACAGGAAGTTGGTGCAAAGAAGGACGGATGAAAATAATATTTTAAAGAAAAACTTTGAGAGGGAAGAATACAATAAAATTAAGGAGTGGTTAAATACAAATGTGGATACAATCAGTTAAAATACGGAACTTTAGGGGGATAAATGAAGAAAGAGAATTTTTATTTCAGGGGAAACCATTTATATTATTATCAGCACCAAATGGTTTGGGGAAAACCACGCTTATTGACGCCGTTGAATGGTGTTTGACAGGCAATATAACCAGATTGAAGAATGCATTTAATACCAGAAGCACAAATAATGATGAGCGTAAAAAGAACGTGAATGGGATTTTGAAAAATAAGAGAGTTTCAAAGAATGCAGAAATTGAAGTTATTTTGGAAATTATAGATAATGATACAAAATATATTGTTAGAAGGTTAGCGGGGAGGATGCAGGATATTTTAAGATTACAGATTATGGGCTGCTGCAGTTGAATTATGGACCTGCCTATGTTGCCTCATGTGTGACAGCAACGGTAACGGCTGTTCTGGAGGATGGGAGAAAACTGACGGCTGTGGTGCGGGCATATTCGGAACTCAATATTTACATAGATATGGTATTTACGGATTTTGAGAGACAGTATATTACCCCTTCCATGACACAAAAAGAAAAGGCAGAAAAAGCGGCATGGTATATTGGGGGAGTCTCAGACTATGAATATTACAATGATAACTGGTATGATATTTTTCTTCGGGGAAAAGGCGACTGCATGGCAAGCCGATATGCTTTACAGTATATGTGCAATCATATGGGGATTAAGGCGGCTGCTTTTAGGAGTTTGGATGAACACGGGAAAACGTTGGTCTATGCAGATGGGAAATTTTATGTTATTATTACCGGTTTTAATGAGCCGAAGCCACGCCAGTATATGATTTATGAAGTAAGCGGTAATGCACTGGATGAACTAGCAGAAAAAAATAACTTCGATCTGGAGTATTTCCGTCAGTAAAGGGGGCAGGAACATGGACTTAATAACGGATGAATTTATTCTTGCCCGCACCGGGGAGACTTTGGAAACTAGATTAAAGAACAATGGCAGTTTCCGGCAACAGATGCAATCACTTCATGAGGCAGCAAAAGAGTTTACAAGGGATTCCGTCAAATCGGAGGAATGCTGGAAAGCATTCGTTAGGCTGGAGGAGGAATGGAACAAATACAACAGCCAGTATGGAGAGGAATCCTACCGCTTGGGGTTTGAGGATGGTGTGATGTTGTATCATTATATAATTAGAGCGTTTAAAATGCAGCGTTCCAAACATGCTTTATCATTTACTGACACCAAAAGCGTTCAAAATGGAGCATCAGGGATTTTATCCATATCTGCTTTTTGATAAATACATTATCTGGACTTTAATTATAAATAATTTCCCGCTTAAAAATAAAAATGTTTAAATTGTATAAAATAGTTGTAATACAACACGAAATTTAGTAAAATATAACCATATAAAAAGACAGAATATTCTGTTATGAACTAGATTGGAGGATTTGTTATATGAATGTTTACACAACTGACAAGATTCGCAACGTGGTTCTTCTTGGGCACGGAGGCTGCGGAAAGACCAGCCTGGCAGAAGCGATGGCTTATTTATCCGGCATTACGACCAGAATGGGAAAAGTAAGCGACGGCAATACAATCAGCGATTTTGACAAAGAAGAGACAAAACGGCTTTTTTCCATCAATACTTCCATTGTTCCGATTATCTGGGAAGATACGAAGATCAATATTTTGGATACGCCCGGATATTTTGATTTTGCCGGGGAAGTGGAAGAGGCGGTGTCCGTGGCGGACGCTGCGATTATCGTTGTATCGGGCAAAGCTGGAATTGAAGTCGGAACAAAAAAAGCATGGGAGATTTGTGAAAAATATAAGCTTCCAAGAATGGTATTTGTAACAGATATGGATATTGACGAAGCAAGTTACCGTCAGGTCATTGAAGACCTTCAGGAGCTGTACGGAAAGAAAATCGCTCCGTTCCATCTTCCGATTCGGGAGAACGGACAGTTTGTCGGATATGTCAACGTCCTGCAGCAGAGAGCGAAACGCTGGACAGACAAAGGCGGCATCGAAAAAGCCGATGTTCCTGATTATTCAAGAGAGCATCTTGAGGCATACAGAGAAGCTTTGATGGAAGCCGTTGCCGAAACGAGCGAAGAGTTTATGGACAGGTATTTCGGCGGAGAAGAATTTTCGGAAGATGAAATCCGCCAGGCGCTCCGCGTGAATGTTGCGGACGGAAGCATCGTCCCGGTACTGATGGGATCGAATATTCTGGCAAGAGGCGTCTATACGCTTTTGGTTGACATCGTAAAATACCTTCCTGGCCCGGATAAAAGAACCTGCGCCGGAATCAACGCCAAGACAAATGAAGTTTATCAGGCGGATTATGACTTTGCAAAACCAAAATCCGCATATGTTTTCAAAACAATCGTGGATCCTTTCATTGGAAAATATTCTCTGATCAAAGTAAACTCCGGCGTTCTGAAAACAGACGACATACTGTACAATTACCATCAGGGTTCCGATGAAAAAATCGGCAAGCTCTATGTCATAAGGGGAAATAAGACAGAAGAAGTAAAAGAACTCCATGCCGGAGACATCGGCGCACTGGCAAAACTGAACAATACGGCCACGACAGACTCGCTTTCCACAAAGGCAAATCCAATCCACTACATCCGGACGAATATGCCGACGCCTTACACTTATATGCGGTATCAGGCCAAAAATAAGGGCGACGAGGACAAGATTTCCCAGGCGCTCCAGAAACTGATGTCCGAAGATCTTACATTAAAGAGCGTCAACGACAGCGGAAACAGCCAGACGCTTTTATATGGAATGGGAGAGCAGCACTTAGACGTTGTCGTAAGCAAACTGCTGAATAAATATAAAATAGAAGTGGAGCTTTCCAGACCAAAAGTTGCGTTCCGCGAAACAATCCGCAAAAAGTCCGACGTAGAATCCAAATACAAGAAACAGTCCGGCGGACATGGACAGTATGGTCATGTTAAAATGACATTTGAGCCTTCCGGAAATCTGGAAGAAGCGTATGTATTTGAGCAGGTTGTCGTAGGAGGCGCTGTGCCGAAGAATTACTTCCCGGCCGTAGAAAAAGGCGTACAGGAAGCAGTTCTTAAAGGGCCGCTTGCCGCGTATCCCGTAGTCGGCGTAAAGGCGGTTCTTTACGACGGATCTTACCATCCTGTAGATTCTTCGGAAATGGCGTTTAAAACCGCTTCCAGGCAGGCGTTTAAAAAAGGTTTCTTAGAAGCTTCTCCCGTACTGTTAGAGCCGATCGTTTCTCTGAAAGTCCTTGTTCCGGACGCATATACCGGGGACATTATGGGCGATTTGAATAAACGCCGCGGAAGAGTCCTCGGCATGAACCCGGTCGAAGGCGGCAAACAGGAAATTATTGCAGACATCCCAAGTATGGAATTATTCGGCTATAACACGGATCTTCGTTCCATGACAGGCGGCGCAGGCGATTTTTCCTATGAATTTGCAAGATACGAACAGGCTCCGTCCGATATTCAGGAAAAAGAAATCGCAGCAAGGGCAAATAAACTGGATACGCCGGAATAAAGAGCCAGGAATAATTCACGTTCATGCGCTGCAAACTATTACAGGACGCAATACACTGAAAATCATTTTTTATGAAATGGGGCATTTGTATGAAGAAATGTTTTTCCGTGCTGTTGATAATAGTTTTGGTAATACAGGAACCGTCCCTTTCAAAAGCAGGCTGTTTTAAACGGGATATGTATCGCAGCAGACAGGCTTATATGCATTATGCCATAGAAAAAGCTATAAATTTGAAAGACGTTCAGGAAGAAGATGAATTTCAGATTAAGTATTACTTAAACGGAGGTTCTTTTCCGGCGCAAAATCCAAAGAGTTACCGCCTGTCCGACTTGCCGGTTGCGTTAAAGCCTCCTGTAAGGGCCGGGTATAACTTTGCCGGATGGTATACAGACAGCGCATTTACAAAAAAAATCAGCGCAATTGATGAAACGTGCATTCAAAATTACAGTTTGTACGCGAAATGGACAAAGAGAATTGACGGAAGATTCAGCGTTTGGGCGTACTCCTATCCAAATTCAAATCTGTCTGTGCGCACTGTAAAAAAGCTCAAAGACTGTTCTTATGATTTTTTAAAAAACGTAAAGATACCGGGAATGCCTTCTACAAGAGAAGATGACGCCAGAAAAAACAGGATCGCGGATACCAGCCAGTGCCCGCAGGGCATCTGCATTGCGAAAGACTATCTGCTGATTACATCTTACAGCGGAAGCCGGGACGGAAGCCTTGGTTGCATCTATATCTTTGACAGAGAAAACGGAAGTTATCTTGGGGCTCTCGGCATGAAAGGGGACAGCCATCTGGGAGGAATTGCGTTTGACGGGGAAAATGTATGGGTGTGCCATTCTGAAAGAAGGACGCTTGAATGCATTCCCTATCAGTTTATACGGCAGATTGCCGCAATCCGCCCGCGTTCTGTGGTAGACTGCTCCGCGTTATTTGAAGAATACCATGTTTCAAATACGCCGTCCTGCATTGCCTATTCAGACGGCAGATTGTGGGTCGCGACGCACACAAAGCTGCTGAACTCCAGAATGTACTCCTATAAAGTAACGCAAAATGGGCTGCGCCAGACGTCGAGCTGCAAAATTCCGGACAAAGTGCAGGGCATTGCATTTGACGACGACGGCAGAGTTTATATCAGTGCTTCTTATGGCAGGACGAAATCTTCTTATCTTAAGGCTTATGAATCCATCGATTTGTTAAACAGCAGACCAAATAAGCCGATGGCAAGAGTTGAAATGCCTCCCTGTTCAGAAGAAATTGCCCTGGCAGGAGAGGAAATCTATATTCTGTTCGAATCAGCCGGAGAAAAGTATTTTGAAGGGACGGACGGAAAAGGAACAAGCCTTTCTCCTATTGACGAAGTGCTTGTATTGTCAAAAGAATCTATTTTTCAATAAGTAGTTTCACTGCAGCATAATCTATTTTGTTATGCTGCAGTTTTTATACGCGATATTGAAAACGATTTCATTGTTTTGCATAAAAAAGAGAATGAAAAAATATGTAAACTGCCAATTTACATACGTTAATATTTGAATTAGTATAAAAATATATTAGAAATCGATATCACAAACATGAATTGGAGGAACAACATGAAACAATATGACGTGACGGCGCTTGGAGAATTGCTGATTGATTTTACAGAATATGGAATAAGCGGGCAGAAAAATCCTGTCCTGGAGGCAAATCCCGGAGGAGCGCCCTGCAATGTGCTTGCAATGCTTGGAAAATTAGGAAAGAAAACGGCGTTTATCGGAAAAGTTGGAACGGATATGTTTGGGGATCAGCTTGAAAACGCCATAAAAGAGATGGGCATCGACGCCAGAGGTCTGAAACGGGATGAAAAAGTCCATACCACGCTGGCATTTGTACACCGAAAAGCGGATGGAGATCGGGAATTTTCTTTCTGCAGGAACCCGGGAGCGGACGTAATGCTGAATGAATCAGATTTAGAGGAAGATCTTTTGAGAAGCTGCCGCATTTTTCATTTCGGATCGCTTTCCCTGACGCACGAAATCTGCAGGACGGCAACAAAAAAGGCAATTATAACGGCAAAAGAAAGCGGCGCGCTGATTTCTTTTGATCCAAATTTAAGAGAGCCTCTCTGGGAAAGTCTTGAAACTGCCAGAGAACAGATTTTATTTGGGCTTTCCAATTGCCAGATTTTAAAAATATCAGACAACGAACTGCAGTGGCTGACCGGGGAAGAAGATTTTGACTGCGGAATTGCAGCGCTGAAACAGCAGTTTGACATTCCGTTGATCTGTCTGTCTATGGGAAAAGACGGAAGCCGCGCGTATACGAAAGAGTTTTGCGCAGAATACCCGGCTTATGTAAGAACTGACGCGGCGGACACTACAGGCGCCGGAGATACCTTCTGCGCCTGTATTTTAAATTATATAACGGAGCGCGGATGGAAGGAATATTCCAAAGAGGAGCTTACGGAGATGCTTCAGTTTTCCAATGCCGCGGCGTCCGTAATCACAACGAGAAAAGGCGCGCTTCGCGTAATGCCGGACAGAAGTGAAATTGAAGCTGTTATAAAAGAAAGTGAAAACAGGTGAACAGATGAAAGAAAAAAATGAAATTTTTTTAAAAAGGCTGCAGAAACATCACGATGAGCTTAGATGGCTTTATATGGAATTATATGAAAACGATTCTATGTTTGCCGAGCTGTGCAGTAAAATGTATGACTTTTTCGCAGAACGGAAAAAAGATCTGAAAGATCTGGATGAAAAAAGAGAAGCCGATCCGGACTGGTACAAGCAGAACCATCTGCTTGGCATGATGTTTTATATTGACAATTTTGCAGGAACTATGAAAGGCGTGGAAAAAAAGCTGAGTTATATCACGCAGTGCAATGTCAATTACATTCATCTGATGCCTTTTTTAAAGACGCCAAAAGAACGATCGGACGGCGGATATGCTGTTTCAGATTTCAGAAGCGTACAAGATGAGCTTGGGTCAATGGAAGATCTGTCCCATCTGACGTTTGCCTGCCATCAAAAGGACATCTGCGTCTGTATGGATTTTGTAATGAACCATACGTCAGAAGAGCACGAATGGGCAAAAAAAGCAAGAGCGGGAAGCGGAGAATACATGAGCCGGTATTTTTTCTTTCAGGACGACGCCATTCCTTCCCAATATGAAAAAACAGTTCCCCAGGTATTTCCGACAACGGCTCCCGGCAATTTCACCTGGCTTCCCGACGCGGGTCATTTCGTAATGACAAGTTTCTATCCGTACCAGTGGGATTTGAACTATAAAAATCCCCGGGTTTTCAATGAAATGATGTACAATTTCCTGTTCTTAGCAAACAAAGGCATTGACATTGTGCGTCTGGACGCCGTACCCTATATTTGGAAAGAATTAAACACACAGTGCAGAAACCTTCCAAAAGTGCACACGCTTGTACGCATGATGCGCATCATTTCAGAAATCGTCTGCCCGGGCGTCCTGCTTCTGGGGGAAGTTGTAATGGAACCGGAAAAAGTCACTCCTTATTTTGGAACAGTGGAAAAACCAGAATGCCATATGCTCTATAATGTAACGACAATGGCGACAACCTGGCATACTGTAGCGACAAGGGATGTGCGCCTCTTGAAAAAACAGCTTGATACACTGCATACTCTGCCGAAGGAATACATATTTTTAAATTACCTCCGCTGCCATGACGACATTGGGTGGGGGCTGGACTATGGCGCTTTATTGGCAGATGGAATGAAAGAACGTTCCCATAAAAAGTATCTGAATGACTTTTTCCTGGGATATGCGGGTGAAAGCGCAAGCCGCGGCGAACTCTACAATGCGGATCCCATAAGCGGAGACGCAAGATTCTGCGGTACGACAGCTTCCATGTGCGGAATTGAAAAAGCCGGCTTTGAAAAAGACAACGAAGCAATGGAGAAAGCCATCCGGCTGGATGTGATGCTGCACGCCTATATGTTTATGCAGTCCGGCATTCCGGTGATTTACAGCGGAGACGAAATCGGTCAGGTCAATGATTATTCTTATAAAGAAAATCCTCAGAAGGCAGAAGATTCCAGATATATCCATCGCGGGCCGATGCGCTGGGAGCTTTCGGAAAACCGTTTCCAAAAAGACACGGTAGAAGGAAAAATTTTTCAGGCTCTTAAGAAGCTTGAACAAATCCGAAAGTCAAAAAAACCGTTTGTATCCTATGCGGATACCTGGACGGCCGAGACAAATGACAGCTCCGTTCTTTGCATTGGAAGATATCTGGAAGGAGAAAAAATCATCGGATTGTTTAATTTCAGTGAATTTGACAAAACAGTGCATTTTGAGGAAGACAACGGCGTTTACACAGATTTGATGACCCAAAAAAAACGAACCCTGGATGAAGTAAATCTTCCGGGATATGGATTTTTCTATTTGGAAAAGGAAATAAAGGAGCCATAAAATGAACGTGTCAGAAATCGCAAAGCTTGCGGGCGTATCCTGTGCGGCAGTGTCCCGTTATTTTAACAATGGCTGCATTTCAGAAGAAAAGCGCCGAGCAATACAAAAAGCCGTAGAAGAAACCGGATACCGTCCGTCTTTGCAGGCGCAGACGCTTCGTACTAAAAAAACGAAGATGATCGGCGTAATTGCGCCAAAAATGGCGTCGGATTCTATCGGAAGAGTTATAGAGGGAATTTTATCTGTAACAGAACAAAGTGAATATCAGACGCTTCTTGCCGTCACGCAGAACAATGCGAAAAAAGAATTGGAATATCTGTCTGCATTCCGCGAAAAACAGGTGGACGGCCTGATTCTGATTGCCACTGTGTTTACAGCGGAACATAAACGTATGTTAAAAAGCCTGACCGTCCCGCTTGTCATTGTCGGACAGCAGATGAACGGTCAGTGCTGCGTTTTTCACGATGATTATCATGCCGCTTATGACCTCACAAAGCATGTATTGGAAAAAGGACGGAAAAACCTTGGGTATATCGGCGCCACACGGCAGGACAAAGCAGTGGGCGCCGAGCGTTACCGAGGTTTTTGCGATGCGGTGCGCAGCATGGGGTATGAATCTCTGACTCAAAATTATGTAACCGCCGATTTTACCGTTTCTTCCGGCTATGAAAAAGCAAAAGAACTTCTGCGCAGACATCCGGAGCTGGACGGGATTGTCTGTGCGGCGGACAGTATGGCGGCAGGCGCAAGGAAATATTTATTTGAACAGGGCATTGCTGTGCCGGATCAGATTCTTCTGGCCGGACATGATGATTCCGATATTGTAAAAGTAACGGCTCCCCCGCTTGTCACCGTTCATTTTTCCTATGAAAAAAGCGGAGAAACAGCGGCGCGTATGCTGATGGAAATGATTGCATCCAAAAAAACGCTTCCGCAGGAAGTAAAACTGGGATACTGCATTACCGAATAATGGAAGATTAGGCATTGATTTTACCCCCCCCCGGTATGATATAGTGATAGGGTCAAAATTATTTCTTACAAGGGGGAAAAACAATGAAAAACATATTAAACAAAGCCAAACGAAGCTTAAATGAGAAATCAAAAGCTGAGCAGACGTTTCTTTTGATTCTTTTGTGCGTTGGTTTCTTTGGGTTATTCTGCCTGACAGGCTGCGGGGGAAAATCATGCGAAACAATAAAATGCAGCAGCGGTTCCAATGAATTTATTGACGTAAAAGGATGTTCGATTCCTGGCTGCGGAGGATGCCTAACTTCCGGAAAAGGCTGCGACAGCTGTCTTTGGGCGCAGTCATGCAAGTATGTTTCCGGAAAAGCTTCCGATGTTTCCGAAGAAGATTTTGCTTTTTACGATGACATGGATAACATGGAAGATACCGAAGAGGTAAGCGAATATGCGGATAGCACTTCCATGCGGGGCTGCGACATCCGCTATTATGGGGACGGATGCCTGGGATGCGCGCAAAATGAAAAATCCTGTTATGCAGGATATATAGATTCAGAATCAGGCGATGAATATGCAAAAGGCGTGTTCTATGGAAATTCCGACAACGAAGAAAAACTGATTGGCTTTACAAGCGAAGGCTGTGCCGGCTGCGTTGGTTCTGACAGGCTTGCATATCTTACAATGTATTTGCTTGAAGAAGAAGCGGAGCTGAACTGATATGTATCCATATATTCACATAACGCTCCCCTCTTATACGGTGATGGCGTTTCTCGGAGGATTTGTATCGCTTCTGTTTCTCTATTTGGGGATTGACAAATACAAGCTGGATTTTTCGGTATTTTTAAAACTGTTTCTGGCAAGTGCGCTGGGCGGATTCGCCGGAAGCAAATTATTGTTTGCAGTAACGCAGATTCCATGGATTCTTGGCCATTTTTCTTTCAAAAACCTGATTTTTCTGATTCTGCAAAGCGGCTTTGTTTTTTATGGAGGTTTATTCGGCGTTATTTTTGCAGTTCTGATTTGCACAAAAAAGAATCCCAAACTGCGAAAAAAGGTTTTTACCCTGGCTGTGCCCGCTATGCCGCTGTTTCATGCATTTGGCCGGATTGGATGTTTTTTGTCCGGATGCTGTTACGGCAAAGAATTGAGCAAGCCATATCCTGTTTTAAACGGAATTGTTTTCAGCCGGATTCCTGTTTCCCTTATGGAATCCGCATTTGAATTTATCTTATTTGGAACGCTCGTATGGGTTCGTAAAAGGAGCGCAGAAGCGGACTTGCTTCGGATTTATCTGACGGCGTATGCCATTTTCCGGTTTGCCAATGAATTTCTGCGCGGCGATGAAATCCGGGGGATTTTTTTCGGACTGTCAACGGCGCAGTGGATTTCGATGGCAATTATCACTGCATATGCTGTCTGGGCGGTTTTAAAAAGACGAAAAAGAAACGATATTCCGGATTCAGACTGACTGGTTCCATTGACAGTTCATCAGCCCTGCCGTATAATTTAAAGAAGGGAAATTTACGTGTACATTTCATTATTCAGGCAAAATAAAAATTTTTTAAGGAGGAAACATTATGCCAATTAATTTGTCAAAAGGGCAAAAAGTAGACTTAACAAAAGGAAATCCGGGATTAAAAAACATTATGGTCGGGCTTGGATGGGACGTGAATGCATTCGATTCGGGAGCGGACTTTGATTTGGACGCAGCGGCGTTTCTGTGCGGCGCAGAAGGAAAGTGCATTACCGACAAAGAATTTATCTTTTATGGCAACTTAGAGCATACAAGCGGAGCCGTAAAGCACATGGGAGACAACCTTACGGGAGAAGGCGACGGCGACGACGAGCAGATCCAGATCGATCTTGGAAAAATTCCGGCCAATATTGAAAAGATTGCGTTTACCGTCACCATTTACGACGCTGAGACGCGACGCCAGAATTTCGGACAGGTAAGCAACGCATACATCCGGATTGTGGACGGGACTTCAAATACAGAGCTGATCCGGTACGATTTGGGAGAAGATTTTTCCATTGAAACGGCCGTTGTAGTTGGAGAGTTGTACAAAAGCAGCGGGGAATGGAAATTTAACGCGATTGGAAGCGGATTCCAGGGCGGCCTTGGGGCATTGTGCGGACACTATGGAATTGAAACAGCATAAAAGGAGGAATGATTTATATGCCAATCAGTTTATCCAAAGGGCAGAAAGTAAGCCTTACCAAAAACAATCCGGGACTGAGCAAAGTAGTCGTCGGGCTTGGATGGGACGTAAACCAGTTTGATACGGGCGGTGATTTTGATCTGGACGCAGCGGCGTTTCTTCTTACTGACACAGGAAAAATCAGCAAATCAGAGGATTTTGTATTTTACGGAAATCTGTCGCATCCGTCCGGGGCGGTGACGCATCAGGGAGACAACCTGACCGGCGTTGGCGACGGCGACGACGAGCAGATTAAAATAGATCTTTCCAAAGTTCCGGCAAACATTGAGAAAATTGCGTTTACCGTCACTATTTATGAATCAGAAGAAAGACGCCAGAATTTTGGACAGGTAAATAACGCGTTTATCCGAATTTATAACGAGGCGACAGGCGAAGAGATGCTCCGTTATGATTTGGGAGAAGATTTTTCCATTGAAACAGCCGCCGTGTTCGGAGAATTATACAAACACGGAAGCGAATGGAAATTCAACGCGATTGGAAGCGGATACCAGGGCGGACTTGCAGCGTTGTGCGCAAATTACGGAGTCGACGCAGAATAGGAGAAATTTATGGCAATCAGTTTACAAAAAGGACAAAAGGTAAACCTTAAGAAAACAAAAACTTCCGGACTTGGAGAAATCCTGGTCAACTTAAACTGGAACGCAAAGCCTGTCAAACAGGGCTTTTTTGCAAGTTTAATGGGAGGCGGCGGCATTGATCTTGACCTGGGCTGCCTCTACGAATTAAAAGACGGCAGGAAAGGAGCTGTCCAGGCTCTTGGAAACGCATTTGGACAGCTTGCGGCCCCGCCGTTTATCGCACTGGACGGCGACGACAGGACGGGAACTTCCAAAGCCGGGGAGAACTTAAGAATCAACGGGAATCAAATCGCGCAAATCAAAAGAGTCCTTGTGTATACCTTTATTTATGAAGGCGTCGCCAACTGGCAGCAGGCGGATGCGACCGTTACCATTCAGTATCCGGGCGCAGAAGATTTGATTGTAAAAATGGATTCTTACAACTCCACAAACAAGATGTGCGGCCTTGCGCTTCTTGAAAATGTAAACGACGAAACGTTCAGCGTGGAGAAAATTGTCCAGTTTTATCCGGGTCACTCCGCATTAGACCAGGCTTTCGGCTGGGGAATGCGATGGACGCCGGGCCGAAAGTAGCGGGGAATTCTTGACAAATCTCAATCGTATGATAAAATTCTATAGAGTATGTAAAAAGCCCGGCGGGTCAGGTTCATACCCCCCGGGCTTTATAAGATCACAGGAGGAAGCAGCATGGCAGTACCATATAATCACAGAGCCATAGAACAGAAATGGCGGAAAAACTGGAAAGAACACCCGATTAATGTAAACGACGGAAAAAAAGACAAATATTATTGTCTTGATATGTTCCCATATCCGTCGGGAAACGGACTTCATGTAGGACATTGGCGCGGATACGTCATTTCTGACGTTTGGAGCCGCTACAAGCTGATGCAGAACTATTATGTCATTCATCCGATGGGATGGGACGCATTTGGACTTCCGGCGGAAAATTATGCAATCAAGATGGGAACCCATCCTGCCAAATCCACAGCGGACAATATTGCCAAAATCAAAGAACAGATTCAGCAGATTGCGGCTATTTACGACTGGGACATGGAAGTCAACACGACAGATCCTGCTTTTTACAAATGGACCCAGTGGATTTTTGTAAAAATGTTTCAGAAAGGGCTGGCTTATGAAAAAGAGATGCCGATCAACTGGTGCCCTTCCTGTAAAACGGGCCTTGCCAACGAAGAGGTCGTAAACGGCAAATGCGAACGCTGCGGCGCAGATGTAACAAAGAAAAATTTAAAGCAGTGGATGCTCAAAATCACGGCATACGCAGATCGTCTGCTTTTAGATCTGGACAAACTGGACTGGCCGGAAAAAGTCAAGAAAATGCAGACTGACTGGATCGGAAAGAGCCATGGCGCAGAAGTGGATTTTCCGGTTGAAGGCCGCAGGGAAAGCATTACCGTATACACAACGCGCCCGGACACCCTGCATGGAGCGACATTTATGGTGCTTGCTCCGGAACATGCTCTGGCGGCAGGGCTTGCGACAGAGGAGACGAAAGCTGACGTAGAAGATTATATTTATAAAGCGTCCTTAAAATCTTCTGTGGATCGTCTACAGGACAAAGAGAAGACGGGCGTATTTACGGGAAGCTATGCAGTCAATCCATTAAACGGAGCCAAAGTCCCGATTTGGCTTTCCGACTATGTTCTGGCGGATTACGGTACAGGGGCGATTATGTGCGTTCCGGCGCATGATGACCGTGATTTTGAATTTGCCAGAAAATTCGATTTGCCTGTTGTACAGGTCATTGCAAAAGACGGCAAAGAAATTGAAGATATGACAGAAGCCTATACGGAAGCCTCTGGCATTATGATCAATTCCGGCGAATGGAACGGCATGGAATCCTCCGAACTGAAAGTAAAGGCCCCTGAAATGATTGAGAAAAAAGGCTTCGGCAGGAAAACGACAAATTATAAGCTGCGTGACTGGGTATTTTCCCGTCAAAGGTACTGGGGCGAACCGATTCCAATTGTACACTGCAAAGACTGCGGCCCTGTTGCTGTGCCGGAAGAAGAGCTTCCGCTGCTTTTGCCGGACGTGGATTCCTACCAGCCGACAGGCACGGGAGAATCCCCGCTTGCAGACATTGCGGAATGGGTCAACACTGTCTGTCCAAAATGCGGCAAACCTGCAAAAAGAGAGACAAATACCATGCCGCAGTGGGCCGGCTCTTCCTGGTATTTCCTGCGCTATGTGGACAGCAAAAACGATAAGGAACTTGTCAGCCGGGCAAAAGTGGATCAATACCTTCCGGTGGATATGTATATCGGCGGCGTGGAACATGCCGTACTGCACCTTTTGTATTCCAGGTTTTATACCAAATTTTTATGTGACATCGGCGTCATCGACTTTGACGAGCCGTTTAAAAAACTTTTCAACCAGGGTATGATTACCGGGAAAAACGGCATAAAAATGAGCAAATCCAAAGGCAACGTCGTATCTCCGGACGATCTGGTCAGAGATTACGGCTGTGATTCCCTGCGGTTATACGAGCTTTTCGTAGGGCCTCCGGAACTGGATTCCGAATGGGACGACAGAGGAATCGACGGCGTATACCGTTTTATTTCGAGATTTTTCCATCTTGTAATGGAAAATAAAGACAAAGCCGTTCCGGAGACAAAAGAACTGGTCAAAGTCCGCAACAAACTGATTTACGACATTACAACAAGGCTGGAAGGCTTCAGCTTAAACACGGTGGTTTCCGGCTTTATGGAATACAACAACAAACTGCTTGAAATGTCCAGAAACGGCGGCGTAGATCGAAAGACGCTGGAAACGTTCGTACAGCTTCTGGCTCCGTTCACCCCTCATATCAGCGAGGAACTCTGGCAGGAGCTTGGACATGAAACGTCTGTATTCCGGGAAAACTGGCCTTCCTATGACAAAAAGGCAATGGAAGACGACGAAGTGGAAATTGCAGTTCAAATCAATGGAAAGACAAAGACAACCGTCACGCTGCCAAAAGACTGCGGCAAAGAAGAAGCTCTTTCCAAAGGAAAAGAAGCTCTTGGAGAAAAGCTTGGCGGAAATATCATCCGGGAAATTTACGTACCAGGCAGAATTATCAATATTGTGGCAAAATAAAAAGGAGATTTTATATGAAAAAAAGCATTGCAGTCAGAATACTGGCATTTCTTATGCTGATTGGCGGTTTTTCCCTGTTTTATACCATATCCGCCCAGGCGGCAGTCAGCGCGGCGTCAAACGTTGCACAGACGAACGCCGGAAAAGATTCTATCACGGTAACATGGGCTCCGTCCAAAAATGCATCCGAGTATCACATATACTGCAAAGAATGGGAAGCTTCTGAATATACGCTTGCCGGAGTAACAACAGGCACGGAATATACTATTACCGGATTAAAGGACGGCACAAAGTATTACGTGCAGGTAAAAGCATCCGACGGCACAGAAGAAAGCTATGGCGTTTCCGTCTATAACGCCGTCACCCTGCCGTCTCAGGTTACGGGCTTAAGACAGGAGCGATGGTGGTATTTTGCGCATTCCCTGGACTTAAAATGGGACAAAAAAAGCGGCGTAACAGGCTATGAAGTGACTCTGTCGAACAGCAAAGGAAAAGTTCTTCGAAGCCAGAACGCATACGCATATGCGTCAGGCACAACGCTTTACAATTTAAAAGACAGTGTATATACAATTAAAGTCCGGGCCTATACCGTTTACAACAATAACACATATTACTCCTCCTACAGCTCCATCAACTGCATTCCGCAGGCGAGGATCAATAAGATACAGGTAAAGAACAAGAAGCTTACGTTCAACTGGAAAAAAGTAGACGGAGCGACGGGATATCAGATTTATGTATCCATGAAACCCAAAAAAGGCTACAAACTTGCAAAAACAGTCGGAAAAAAGACGGCAAGCTGTACGCTTGCCAAGATAAAAGGCAAAAAAATAAATCCGAAAAAGACCTATTATGTATATGTAAAAACGATTTGTAAAAAAGGAAAGAAGAAAGGGACTTCCGGAGCGCTGTATTACTGGTCGTCCAAAACAGGAAAATATGATTACCTTTCATAACAACAGGAAGAAAGAATCCGGTTCTGCCGGATTCTTTCTTCCTGTTTAACGCTTCCGCATTCCCCGCATCAGCATCAGGATCTGATCCGCCTTTCTCTGTTCCTCCGGGGACATATTCTGCTTTAAAATCTCAATAATCAAATCCGTTTCATTTGGCGTAAACGAAATTCCTTCCTGTTTTGCATTGTTTACAGCTCCAAGAATCATATTTGACATTTCTTTGGCATTTCCGGATTTGTTCTGCGAAGCGAATTTCATCAGAAATTCCAGCTTTTCCGGCGAAATTCCAGAAAATTTCTCATTGTTTTTAAAAAAATCCTGTTCCATGCTTATTCCTTTCTTTGACCATGCTTTCCATGCTATTGTGCATTTTTCTGCACATCTCCTCTATTCCGGAACCGGCGTGTGCAGAAATGAATCATAAGAAGAAAACATCTGAAATGCCGTCATCATCATTTCAATGGAGTCCTGTTCCGCAGGAGTGCAGAATTTTTTGATATCATTTAAAAGCTGCATTCTCTTTTCAGACGGATCGTCTGTGGAACACATACTTAAAGAAGGCGTCTCTTCATTAAACAGAGAAGCGACGTTTCGAAGTTCCAGAAACTTTATCAGAATGGCAAAATTTTTCTGTCTGGAGCCATCCATGTAGGGAATTATTGTCTTTAACATCTGTATGTTTCTGGACTGCGTTTCAATGTCAAAAGCTGTCGGCGTATATTCACTCTGTTCCTGTTCCATAAAAATCCTTTTTTCTTTAAGATATGCCAAAAGGGCAAAACGTATGACTGAACCGGATAGGATCCTGAAAAACAAACGTTTTCTTTTACAGGAAAAAATAATTTAAAAATATTTATCTATATTTATTTTATAGAACTATTTCGGAAGCTGTTGACAGACATTTTAAATAAATGTATTATATATTATAGATTGATCAATTTATATAAATGAAATTTTCTATACAAATCATAGTGTTTCGGCAGCATGATAGAATGTTCAGATTCGCTTTGAAAAAAGAACCGTAAACCGATGCATTTTACTGAAAAGGAGAAAGACTATGAAAAATAAGATGAATCACAAAAAATCACATCGTTTCTATGCCGGAGCGCTTTCATTCATGCTTGGTATGACAGGAGTTTTTACGCCGGATTTTAAGGCGCTGGCAGCGGCAGGAGAAAATGCGCCGGAGATTGCAGAAACGACAGAAGAAACAGCCAGAGGTGAATACGTCATCTGTGCAGACGGCAGTGCAGATCTGAAAGAAGCGCAGTCTGACGCTGCCTGGGAGATTGCAGAAAGCGGAGACGCCGTTTTATACGAAGCGGATTTGACACAGACAGAGGCATTGCAGATGGAACAGGAAGAAAATCTTTTGGTAGAAGAGAATTTTTTCCTGACTGCTTCCGGAAAAAAGAAAGAGAAGAGGGATAAGGAAAGACAGAGACTTCTGGAACGAAAAGCTCTGCTGAAAAAAGCTTTTCAGGAAGAAAAAGCCTGTACGGAATGGAATTTCCAGATGATCCATGCAGATGAAGAAACAGAATTACCGGAAAGCAGCGATGCGGTAAAAGTAGCGGTTCTTGATTCCGGCGTTGAACTGATTTCCGGAATTCCCGTAAGAGGAAGCGTAAATCTTGTAAAAGAAGAACAGTATATGCCTTATTATATGGAAGATATGACAGGTCACGGAACGGCTTCCGCGGATATCATTCATCAAATCTGTCCATCCGCGGAGTTATACTCTGTCAGAGTCTTAGACCGGGAAAACAGAGGCCGTTTAAGCGATGTAACAGAAGGTATCTATTGGTGTATAGAAAATGATATGGATATCATTAATATGAGCTTTGGAACGCCAAAAGAATCTGAAATTTTAAAGAAAGCAGTAAGCGATGCGGCGGAGCGCGGCATTCTGATTGTAGGGGCCGCCGGAAACGGCGGAGCGGCAGGCGTGGAATATCCGGCGGCATATCCGGAAGCCATGGCAGTCGGAGCCGTAAATACCAGCGCAGAAAGAACAGAAGAAAGCGCGATAGGAGCAGAAATGGAGCTTACTGCGCCCGGAGAACAGATTCTGACAAAGAGTATGTTTGGGATGGAGACGGTAAATTCCGGCACCAGCATGGCTGCGCCTCATGTAACAGGAACAGCGGCAATGCTTATGACAGCGGACAGAGAAAAAAGCGCGGAAGAAATTCGCTTTGTATTGGACGCCAGCGGGAATCCGCTTGGAAGCCAGAATGAGTACGGATATGGACTGATAGACGTTCAATATGCAAAAGAACTGCTTGAAGAGGGCGCAGAAACCGTTCAGGAGATGTGCCTGGAAAAGGAGGAAGCGCCAAACGAGGAACGAAAGCCTGTGGAGACGTTTGAAGATGTGGATTATGTGGAAGGGAGATGGCATAAAGAAGATCATCCAAAATTATTGGAAACGAGCATTAACGAATATATGGCGCTTGATGGAAGGTTAATTACTGCAAAACAAATCCGTCTTCTAAAAGCTGGCGCCGTATTTCCGGATAAATATTTGAAGCATAGGGCCAATTATCCGGAATGGCATGGATATTATACAAAAAATTATGTGGCAAACTATATTTTTGCCACTAAAATAGCGAAAAATGGAGGAGATACGACAGATCTTGCCAGAACAAAAGGGCAGGACGTTACGTGTTACGACAGAATGAAGAATACGGTTTCAAAAAGCGGAATTACGGATCAAGACAATGTAAAAAAATCATGGGCAAACGTTTTCAGCACGGAAGTCAACCTGAACGGTTATGCAGATAAAAGCTCTAGTGAAAAACAAGAATGGAAAAAATATTTTTTGTATGGAATGGCTTCCCATACGATATCGGATACATTTGCTCATAGCAGTTTTTATCGCAATCCAAGCACTGGCAGAATCGAAGAAATCGTGCATCCATCTACAGATGATCTGGATGGGGGAGGCTGTGATAAAAATAAAAATCGTTATAAATGTGCGACTCTTGCAGTGTTTTGCGTTATACTGAACTGCCAGGACAATTCGGTAGGTGATATCATAGATTTTTCAGCATATGGGAGTAACTATTGGAAGGGCTTTTATCTTGGAAATATTTTAAAATATGCTCTTCAATCAGATAAAGAATATGGAAGTCAGATTTTAACAGATGAATTTAAAGCAGTAAACCATAATTTATAGTAAAGGAGAAGGATTATGAATCAGAAAAAATGCATTTTGAGAAAAATATGCGTAGCATCTCTGCTGTTTTTTGGAATGTTCTTTCTGTCGCAGTCTTTTGTCAGGGCGGAAGAAGAGGAGGGATTGCCGGAAGAACTTCCCACAGATAAATATGAGTTGTATTATGAACATCCGGAGGGCAGAGGGGAACTGAAAGAAAATAAAAACTTCATATATTGTTACAATGAAACATATAAGGGGATCGAAATACTGAAATATAAAAAGGCTGGCCGGAAATGGAAGGTAAAAGAATTGAAGATTCCGAAACAGATTGATAATAAACCGGTTACAGTGCTTGCAGATTACAGTTTCTTTTATTGCCGTTATGCCAAAAAAGTCGTCCTTCCAAAAACAGTCACAGATATTGGAGCCATGGCATTCTGGGCCTGTGGAGTCGATAGCAATTCTGCGCTGCGCCTTGAAATTCCCAAAAACTCCCGCTTAAAAAAGATTGGGGGAGAAGCTTTTGCATGGAGTTCTATAGAACTGCTTAAACTGCCGGACAGCCTTCAAATAATTGATGGGTCATTTGAAGGCTGCGGGAAATTAAAAAAAGTAATATTGGGGAAGAAGACGCGACTAAAGGAAATGCAATCCTGTTTCATAGAATGCAAGATGTTGACAGAAATCACAATCCCAAAAACGGTAAAAAAAATGGGCGGAACATTTTCGATTTGTCCCAATCTGAAAAAAATTACATTTCAGGGAGAGCCACCCAAGTATATTTTTCGTTCATTTAATGGAATCCACCCAGACGCTGTCTTTCATGTGCCGAAAAAATATAAAAAGCAGTACCGGAAACTATTGAAAAAAGCGGAAGGGTACAAAAGCACGATGAAAATCCTGTAGGGCAGGAAATGCAACAGACAAAATATCACCCTAAAGAAACTCCGAGTGGAAAGGGGAAAAACCATGAAACAGAAAAAAAAGCATTTTCGGAAAATATGCGCGGCCTCCCTGCTGTTTTTAGGAATGTTCCTTCTGCCGCTGTCTTTTGTCAGGGCGGAAGAAGCGAAGGAACCCGCAAAAAAACTTCCTACCGACAAATACACAATGTATGATAAAATTCCAGAAGGCAGGGGGGAATTGAAGGAAAATATTTCCAGGTATCCTTCATTTTTAGAAATTCATCCGGATATAAAAAGACAATGAAAATCCTGTAAAAAAATACGCTTTCGTTTGTCCACTATGCTTTATATCGGAAAATTTTTTCTTTAAAATTCAATATCCTCAGCGGATATGAATAGGATCAGGGCATTTAAAAGTTGTGATAAACTTTCGAATGCCTTTTTTGAAAGATGGGATTGTGAAACGGGAGCAACGGAAGTATAATGAAAAAAGAAATCGGGAACAGATTTTTGCCTTATGGAAATAATGAAAATGACAGGAGGTTTTTCTATGTTGGAAGTTGGAACAAAAGCGCCGGATTTTGAATTGCCGGATCAAAATGGGGAGCTGCATTCTTTGAAGGATTACCGTGGGAAAAAAGTGATTCTGTACTTTTACCCAAAAGACAATACGCCCGGATGTACAAAGCAGGCGTGCGGATTTTCTGACAGAATTGTTAAAATACAGGAAAAGGGAGCCGTCGTGATAGGCGTGAGCAAAGACAGCGTCGCTTCGCATAAGAAATTTGAGGAAAAGAACGGATTAAAATTCACGCTGCTTTCCGATCCGGAACAAAAAACGCTTGAAGCTTATGACGTATGGAAGGAAAAAAAGAATTACGGAAAAGTCTATATGGGAATCGTACGGACAACTTATTTAATTGATGAGGAAGGAATCATCCGAAAGGCAAACGATAAGGTAAAGGCCGCGCTTGATCCGGAAAAAATGCTGGGTGAATTGGAATGAAGATCATTTTATCTCCTGCAAAGAAGATGAACGAGGATTCAAAATCTCTGGAACCCAGTGGATTGCCGGTATTTATGGAACAGACGAAAGAGATTCTTAAGTGGATGAAAACAAAGACATATGAAGACTTAAAGGAGTTATGGAAGTGTAATGATAAAATAGCGGAGCAGAATTTTAACAGATTAAACTGTATGGATCTGAATAAAAACCTGACGCCCGCAATCCTTTCCTATGAGGGCATTGCATATCAATATATGGCGCCGTCTGTCTTTGAAAAAAATCATCTTGTCTATATTCAGGAACATTTAAGAATTCTTTCCGCATTTTACGGCGTTTTAAAACCTATGGACGGCGTAAGGCCGTATCGATTGGAAATGCAGGCAAAAGCAGACGTTTCAGGCTGCAAAGATTTATACTGCTTCTGGGGAGACAGGCTTTATCGAAAGGTATGCGACAAATCAAAGGTCATCGTTAATCTGGCGTCAAAAGAATATGCGAAGTGCATTGAAAAGCATCTGACGCCTGATGACATTTATCTGACCTGTATATTTGGCGAGACAGTACAGGATAAGTTTGTCACAAAAAGCACGTATGCAAAGATGGCAAGGGGTGAAATGGTGCGTTTTATGGCAGAGAATCAGATAGAGAATCCAAAGGACTTAAAGTCCTTTGACAGACTGAATTACAAATACAGGGCGGATTTATCCTCTGAGAATGCATATGTGTTTGAAAGGGCCGCAAAATCATCCGTAAAAGATCTGCGGAATCCCTAACCGAACAAAACAAACATTCCCGGCATATACTGGTAAAAAAGGAGAAAACGCATGGGACGGTTGGTAATAAATGGCGATGAAATTTACGAACTGGACGAAGAGTGCCTGAGAGAAAAACAAAAACAGAACAGATTAAAAAAACAGTCTCTTTCCGAAAAAGAACGGACGTTTCGAACATCCGGAGTCCGGGAAAGGAACATACAAAGGCCACAGGGATGAAATTCATCCCATATGACGCTCCATTTTTATAAAATCACAAAACCGCTCTGCATCCGTGTTTAAAATCAAAGTCTCATCAAAGCCCGTCTGCTCGATAAAATCTTTTGCCATGGAGCATTCGCCGACACTGGAAGGATCGTGCGCATCGGAGCTTACGATGACAGGCGTCCGGTATTCCATGCAGAGCATAAGCATATTCCGGTAATTTTCAAGGCAGTTTTTCCGTCTTGTTTTTCGTCGGAACGTGTTATTGTTGACTTCCAGCGCAACATGATACTTTTTTGCCGCTTTTACTAACTGTTCGTAATCCAGCGGCGTACTGTCGTCGTCCGGATGAGCCACGAAAAATACTTTTTCGTTTTTCATACAGGAAATTACGTTTTCGGTATTTTTCCGCTTTCCGGCGTCCTGATAGCACAGTTCATGTATGCCAACGATGGCATAGTCCAGATAATCGATATATTTCTGTGCAAGCGACAGAGTTCCGTCGTTTAAAACATTGATTTCACATCCATGGATGATATGCACGCCATATAAGGTACGCGGAACGTGGTGCAGCGTCGAATAATAGATCGGCTCCACGGTTCCGGGTATTCCGGGAGCGTGTTCGCTGACTCCAAGCAGTACAAGCTCTTTTTCCGCCGCTGCCTGCGCCATTTCCCGGATGGTTCCAAATGCATGTCCGCTTGCCAGCGTGTGCGTGTGTATATCCAGAACAAAAGGTTTTTTCATATGCTTCCTCCAATGGTTTCCTGCTTTACTGCCAATTAGAATAGCAGAAGTTTTCATCTAAATCAAGATAAAACAAACCAAAATCGTCTCTGACAAGGAAGCAGGGGAATCCATATGGATTCCCCCTCTCTTTACCGACTCTTAGCAGAAGCTGTTTCCACAGCCGCCGCAGCAGAGCAGAAGCAGGATCAGCCAAAGGCAGTTATTTCCGCCTTCGCCGCATCCGCCGCCGCATCCGCCGCCGAAGAATCCGCCGCCGTTGCCGTTGCATAAGCACAACAGAACGATGATCCAGAGAATGGAACCGCATCCTCCATCATTTCCGCATCCACAGTTTGTAGCTGCTAAATCACTCATTTGAAAACCTCCATGTATTGTTGATTACACTTCATCATATGTGGGATGCTTGTAAGTGTTTCCGGTGGACAAAACAAAAAAATCTTGACAGCCAAAGAATGATTGGTATTATAGAATAGGGCAAAATATTTTTAAGGAGGACAAAAATGAGTAAAATTCAAATGACGACGCCGCTCGTTGAGATGGACGGGGATGAAATGACCAGGATTTTATGGTCAATGATAAAAGAAGAATTGTTAGAACCATTTGTGGATTTAAAGACAGAATACTATGATTTAGGACTGGAATGCAGAAACGATACAAACGATCAGATTACAATAGATTCTGCAAACGCTGCCAGAAAATACGGCGTTGCCGTAAAATGCGCAACGATTACGCCAAACGCCGCCAGAATGGACGAGTATCATTTAAAAGAGATGTGGAAGAGTCCGAACGGCACAATCCGTGCCATGTTAGACGGCACAGTATTCCGCGCGCCGATTCTTGTCAAAGGAATCGAACCCTGTGTAAAAAACTGGAAAAAACCGATTACAATTGCAAGGCATGCGTATGGCGACGTTTATAAAGCGGCGGAATTAAAGATTCCGGACGCTGGAAAAGTTGAACTTGTTTATACTGCGGAAAACGGAACTGAAACAAGAGAGCTTATCCATAATTTTACAGGAGCCGGAATCGTACAGGGACAGCATAATTTAAACGGCTCCATTGAAAGTTTTGCCAGAAGCTGCTTTACATATGCTCTGGATGTAAAACAGGATTTATGGTTTGCGACAAAAGACACGATTTCAAAGAAATACGACCATTCATTTAAAGATATTTTCCAGGAGATCTTTGACGCAGAGTATAAAGAATCATTTGGAAAAGCCGGGATCACCTATTTTTATACATTAATTGATGACGCTGTGGCGCGCGTGATGAAATCCGAAGGCGGTTATATCTGGGCCTGCAAGAATTATGACGGAGACGTAATGAGCGACATGATTTCTTCTGCGTTCGGCTCGCTTGCCATGATGACGTCTGTGCTCGTTTCTCCGGACGGCTGTTATGAATACGAAGCGGCGCATGGCACTGTACAGAGACATTATTACAAACATCTGAACGGAGAAGAGACATCGACGAATTCCGTGGCGACGATTTTCGCATGGTCTGGAGCTCTTAGAAAACGCGGAGAACTGGATGCAAACGAAGAGCTTGCGTCATTTGCAGATAAGCTTGAAGAAGCCTGCATAAAGACAATCGAAGAAGGAAAAATGACAAAGGATCTTGCGCTGATTACGACAAATCCGAATCCGACCGTATTAAACAGCAGGGAGTTTATTCTGGCTATCCGCAAATCCTTAGAGGAGATGTTATGATTTTAGACTGCCAGCATATATCAAAGGCATTCGGAACGGACGAAGTTTTAAAAGACGTTTCTTTTCATCTTAATGAAAATGAAAAAGCCGCCATCGTTGGCATCAATGGCGCAGGAAAATCCACTTTACTGAAAATTATTTTAAAAGAGCTTTCTCCGGATACGGGAGAGGCGGTTTTATCGAAAAACATTTCCGTAGGCTATCTTGCGCAGTATCAGGATATATCCGGAAATCAGACTATATATGATGAAGTTCTGTCCGCAAAGGAAAACCTTATCCGTATGGAAGAGAAACTTCGGGATATGGAAGAGCAGATGCGCCATCTTGCAGGAAAAGAATTAAATACGCTGATTGACAAGTATAACCGTCTGAACCATGAATTTGAACTTGCAGACGGCTATGCTTACCGCAGCGAAGTGACAGGCGTTATCCGGGGGCTTGGATTTTCTGAAGAAGATTTTCAGCGTCCGATTTCAGAACTTTCCGGCGGGCAGAAAACAAGGGTATTTCTTGGAAAGCTTCTGGTTTCCAAACCAGAGCTTTTAATTTTGGACGAGCCGACCAACCATCTGGACATGTCTTCCATTGCCTGGCTGGAAACGTTTTTGTCCAATTATAAAGGAGCTGTCTTAATTGTAAGCCATGATCGGTATTTTCTGGATAAAATCGTAACAAAAGTGCTGGAACTGTTTTGCCATAAAGCGTCCGTTTTTCAGGGGAATTATTCAGATTACGCCGTAAAGAAAGCCGCTGTCAGAAAAGCGCAGCTTAAGGCATGGCAGAACCAGCAGAAAGAGATTAAACATCAGGAAGAAGTCATTGCCAAATTAAAATCCTTTAACCGGGAAAAATCCGTCAAACGCGCCGAAAGCCGTGAAAAAATGCTGGATAAAATCGAAAGGTTAGACCAGCCGAAAGAAGAGCGCACCGACATGAAAATACGTCTGGAACCTGGGATTGTCAGCGGAAATGACGTGCTTTCTGCAGAAGGACTGTCTAAATCTTTTGGAAGTAATCGTCTTTTTTCTGATATTTCTTTTGAAATCAAGCGAAAAGAGCGCGTCGCCCTGATTGGAGACAATGGAACCGGAAAAACCACTTTGTTAAAGATGATTAATGAGATGATTCCTTTTGACGCAGGAAAAATCACGCTTGGAACAAATGTAAAAATCGGTTATTACGATCAGGAGCATCATGTGCTCCGCGACGAAAATACACTGTTTGAAGAAATTTCAGATGCAAGCCCACACCTGACCAATACGCAGGTAAGGAACCTTCTGGCGTCGTTTTTATTTACGGAAGACGATGTTTTTAAAAGAATCGGGGATTTAAGCGGAGGAGAGAAAGGAAGGGTTTCTCTGGCAAAACTGATGCTTTCCGAGGCGAATTTCCTGATTCTTGACGAACCTACCAACCATTTGGACATTGTTTCCAAGGAGATTTTAGAAGACGCCTTAAATCAATATACGGGAACCGTCCTGTTTGTTTCGCACGACAGGTATTTTATCAATAAAACCGCTACAAGAATCCTGGATCTGACAGAAAAGACCATTGTAAATTATATCGGCAATTTCGATTACTACATGGAAAAACGGCAGGTGCAAATGCAGTCAGTTCCGGATGCCTCAAATACAGACAGAAAAGAAATAAAAAGCGACGCCGTAAAAACGGAATGGAAACAGAAAAAAGAAGAACAGGCAAAAGCCAGAAAAAAAGCCGCGCAGCTTGCGCGGACGGAACATGAAATCACAGAAAAAGAAGAAACGTTGAATGCGCTCCAGGAAGAGTTAAACGATCCGGAAAATGCGACAAATTCTGCGAAGCTATCACAGATACACGAACAAATCCTGTCCGTGTCTGACGCTTTGGAAAAGCTGTATGAAATGTGGGAAAATCTTGCGGAAGATTAAGACAAGTTTTCGACAAAACATACAAAACATTTAAAATTTTTTATAAAAAACTTGTAAAAAATTACAGCCTATGATAAGATAATAATCAGTTGTTACGGTTTTTATAAGCCGGTTTTAAAAACGAAGTGACCGGGTATTCCTGATAAGACGTTATGCATATCCGGTGAATTTGACAGAAACGGAGGGATATTTATGGGATTGTTTGATTTTATGAAGGGTAAGAAAGACATTACGATTGCCGCGCCTGTAAAGGGAGAATGTATCCCAATCAGTGAAGTGTCGGATCCAACTTTTGCAGAGGAAATTCTTGGCAAAGGAATGGCCATTAAACCGACCGAAGGCAAATTTTACGCTCCCTGTGACGGTACAATCAGCACGCTTTTTCCAACCGGTCACGCAATCGGACTGACGACGTCTGACGGGGTTGAGCTTCTGATTCATGTGGGACTTGATACGGTTCAGTTAAAAGGACAGTTTTTCAGTACAAAGGTAGAAGTCAATCAGACAGTAAAAAAAGGCGACCTTCTTTTAGAAGCTGACATTGCAGAAATCAGCAAAGCAGGATATGACACCGTAACGCCGATGCTGATTTGCAACAGCGACGATTATTCCAAAATCGAGTGCAAAAAAGCAGGTTCTGTAACGCCTGGCGAAGACGTAATTACCTGTGCGGTATAAGGAGGAGCAGACATGGTTAAATGTACCGGGAAAAGCGTTTTAAAAGGTATTGCAATTGGTAAGATTTACGTTTATCGTAAAAAAGAATTTACTCTGGTCAAAACTTATATTGAAGACGTTGCTGCAGAATTAAAGCGGTTTGACCAGGCTGTGAAAGAGGCGAAGCGCCAGATCGGAATATTGTATCAGGAAGCTCTTGAAAGCGTTGGAGAAGCGGAAGCTAAAATTTTTGAAATTCACGGCCTGATGCTTGAAGATGAAGGATATCTGGAAGATATCAAAGATAAAATTGAAGGAAAGTGCAATGCCGAATATGCAGTAAAGGAAGTCGGAGATGAGCAGGCGAAAGTCTTTGCTGAAATGGATGACGACTATATGCGGGCAAGAAGCGCAGATGTTCTTGATATTTCAAACAGAATTATCAATATTCTCGCAGGCGTAGGGGATGATGCGATCAAATCTGACGAACCCGTTATTATACTGGCGGACGATTTGACGCCAAGTGAAACGATTCAGATGGATAAAGATAAAGTGCTTGCCTTTGTAACGGTTCACGGTTCCGCCAATTCGCATACGGCAATTCTTGCAAGAAGCTTAAACCTTCCGTCTCTTGTCAGCACAGACGTGGCTTTGCTGGATGAATATCACGGGCAGGCGGCTATTGTGGACGGATTTAATGAAGAACTGGTAATCAATCCGCTGGAAGACGTTCTTTTGGATTTAACGGCCAAAAGAGACGAATGGATCAGTGAAACGGAAAGCCTGCGGAAGCTGATTGGCCAGGACAATGTCACAACAGACGGCAGAAGAGTAAATGTTTACTGCAATATCGGAGGCGTCGAAGACGTAGACCGCGTACTGGAATCAGACGGAGGAGGAATCGGGCTGTTCCGAAGCGAATTTTTATATCTTGGCAGAGACAGCGCTCCGACGGAAGAAGAGCAGTTTGAAAGCTATAAAGCAGTTTTAGAAAAAATGGGTGGAAAAAAAGTCATTATTCGTACGTTGGATATCGGAGCCGATAAAAAAGCGGATTATCTTGGACTTGATCCGGAAGAAAATCCGGCTCTTGGCTATCGTGCCATTCGTATCTGTTTAAACCAGCCTGACATATTCCGCACACAGTTGCGGGCAATTTATCGTGCAAGCGCATTTGGCACGGCTTCCATTATGTTCCCAATGATTATTTCCGTTGATGAAATCCGGAAAATCAAAGAAATTGTCGAAGATGTCAAAAATGAACTGGCTTCCGAAAATGTTGCAATGGGAGAAGTGGAACTTGGGATTATGATTGAAACTCCGGCCGCTGCAGTCATTAGTGACGAACTTGCAAAAGAAGTTGAATTTTTCAGCATTGGAACAAATGATTTAACGCAATATACGCTGGCAATCGACCGTCAGAATCAGAAACTTGAAAGCATTTGCGACACGCATCATCCTGCAATCTTAAGACTGATTCAGATGACAGTGGAAAATGGCCACAAAGAAAATGCCTGGGTTGGCATCTGTGGAGAACTCGCAAGCGATACCAGTCTCACCAAAACGTTTGTAGACATGGGAGTGGACGAATTATCCGTCTCACCCACTTACGTACTGGGACTTAGAAAAACAATCAGAGAAATATAGGAGGATTTTCAAATGAAATCAATCAGCTATACGATCACAGATGAACTTGGCATTCATGCCAGACCAGCCGGACTTCTTGTAAAACTGGCGGGCGGCTATCAGAGCGCCATTACCGTTATAAAAGACGGCAAAGAAGCAAATGCCAAAAGAATTATGGCATTGATGGGATTAAGCGCCACAAAAGGCACAGAGATTACAGTTAAGGTAGAGGGACCTGACGAAGACGAAGCTGTTCGTGCAGTGGAAGAGTTTCTGAAGGCAAATCTATAGATTTCAATTGCTAAATTGTTTCGATGCTAGGGCGAAACAAAACAAGGGGGTAAATTTTTTATGATGAAATATTTTCAAAAATTAGGGAAATCTTTAATGCTTCCCGTTGCAGTCCTTCCTATCTGCGGTATTTTGATGGGTATTGGATATGCATGCTGTCCGGCTACCATGCAGGGCGGTGAAATGAGCGGATTTTTAAACTTATTTGGTTTTTTCTTAGTAAAGGCCGGCGGTGCGCTCATTGACAACATGGCAGTTCTGTTTGTTATCGGTGTTGGCGTTGGTATGGCAGAAGACAATGACGGAGCTGCTGCAATTTCAGCTCTTGTTGCTTGGCTGATGATTACCACATTATGTTCTACAGGCGTAGTTACTACATTAATGCCTTCTGTTGCGGATGATGCAACAAAAACACTTGCATTTGATAAAATCGGCAACCAGTTTATGGGTATTCTTGCCGGTGTTATCGGCGCAAGCTGCTATAACAAATTCAAGGGCACACAGCTTCCTGACTGGCTGGCGTTCTTCAGCGGCAAACGCTGCGTAGCAATTGTTTCCGGCGTTGTTTCCATCGTTGTTTCTGCAGTTTTAATGTTTGTATGGCCAATCATTTTTGGTGCATTGGTTTCATTAGGAAACGGCATTGTTGGTCTTGGCGCTGTTGGTTCCGGTATTTATGCATTCCTGAACCGTCTGTTAATTCCGATTGGTATGCACCATGCATTGAACAATGTATTCTGGTTTGATACTATTGGTCTTGGTGATTTGACATACTTCTGGGGCGGCCAGACAAGCGCTGACGTTTCCTGGAGCCTTGGTATGTATATGTCCGGTTTCTTCCCATGTATGATGTTTGGTGTTGCTGGTGCAGCGCTTGCAATGGTACATACGGCAAGAGACAAAAAAGCAGCTATCGGTCTTGTATATTCCGCAGCTATCTGTGCTTTTGTCTGCGGTGTTACTGAGCCTTTCGAATTCGGTTTCATGTTTGCAGCTCCTGTTCTCTATGTAATTTATGCAATCCTTTACGGTGTGTTCACAGTTGTTACAACACTTGTTGGATTCAGAGCAGGTTTCAGTTTCTCGGCTGGTGCAACTGACCTTGTTTTCTCAGCTTCATTGCCTGCAGCGGCAAATACATGGATGATTATTCCTCTTGGAATTGCAGCATTTGTTGTATTCTATCTGGTATTCCGTGTTGCTATTTCTAAATTTGATTTAAAGACACCAGGCAGAGAAGATGAAGATTTAGAAGCAGAGAAGAAAGTAGTTCTTTCCAATAATAACTTCACAGAAGTTGCAAAAGTTATCTTGGAAGGCCTTGGCGGAAAAGAAAACGTAAAATCTCTTGACAACTGTATTACAAGGCTTCGTCTTGAGATCAATGATTACACGAAGGTGGATGAGAAGAAAATTAAATCAGCAGGCATAGCTGGCGTTATGAGACCAAGCAAGAATGCCGTTCAGGTAATTGTTGGTACAAAAGTTCAGTTCGTAGCTGATGAAATGAAAAAGATGTTGAAATAATGAAAAAGATTCGACATTTATCGTAAGATAATGTTACAATCCCTAGCATAACGGAGGCTTTTAAAGTCTCCGTTATTTTTCTCTTAAACGCACAATTTTTGCCGCCTGTCTGCGCCGTTCGTCCGCCTGCGCAGCATAATGCTTTCTGGTCGTATTGACGTCCTTATGCCCCAATACATCAGCGACAAGATAGATATCCCCGGATTCCTGATATAAAGCCGTACCATAGGTGCTGCGAAGTTTGTGCGGCGTGATGTTTTTCATAGTTGTAACGAGCTTTGCATATTTTTTTACCAGATTTTCTACCGAACGTACGCTGATGCGCTTTTTCTGCATCGACAAAAACAAAGCATTTGTATGTCCCTCTGCAGGAATAAGCTTTAAACGTTCCTTCATATAAGAGGAGAGAGCTTCTTCCACCTCTTCCCCAAAATATACGATGGATTCATATCCTCCCTTTCGATGTATCTTTATGCCATTATTTTTAAAATCCACGTCTGAAAGATCCAGTCCCACGCACTCTGACACACGGATTCCTGTCCCAAGCAAAAGCGTCAGCATAGCAAGATCCCGCTTTTTTGTCTGCGCATGGTATAATTTCTGCCGCTCCGTCAGGTTTTCTCCGGATTCCACTTCATCCAAAAGCAGAGCCACTTCATCTACATCCAGACGGATAATGTTTTTTTCATGCAGTTTTGGCATCCTGACAAGTTCCGCCGGGTTCGTTGAAATACGTTCTGTCCGGAAAAAGAAATGATAAAAACTCCGGAGACAGGCAAGTTTTCTGGAAATGCCCCGTTCATTGTTTGTATGCTCTACTTCACCCTTAATGTAATACTTTAACCAGTTCAAGTATTCTTCAATGTCAGACGCTTTAATCTGATCCAGAATCTCAAGTGGAAAATCAGGGATTTCAAGTTTCCCGCAAAACGGGTTATTTTCATGCATATATTCAAAGAAGACGCCTAAATCATAAGCATAGGCAAGGCGTGTCCTGGAAGAAGTGGAAGGTTCTATTCCAATAAAATAATCCCTGCAGAAGTGCGGCAGCGTTTTCAGCAATTCCCGGAGTTTTAATTCATTTTCAATATTTATCTTTTCATGGTATGCTTTTTCCTTCATATCAGAAACCTTCTTTCTTTTTTTCAGTCACATAATTCTGCCATCCTGGAATATTTCCATTTAGAATTGCTGTGAACATCCTGTTCTTTACGCCAGGATTCTCAAGATTAAGCTGACGTAAAAGGTTCTTTACATATTCACGCCTTGTCACACCGTCAACGGGACATGGATTTTTTTCCACAGGAAGCTGATAACGATTCTGAAAGCCTGTTACATCAGCCTCAGAAACATACATCATAGGGCGTATCACAGTTAAATCCATGCGGTCTAAGTAGGTAACAGGAGCAAAAGAGTAAAATCTTCCTTCGTAAATTAATGAGAGCAGCATCGTTTCCACGATATCATCTTTGTGATGTGCATATGCCACTTTGTTGAATCCTAATTCTTTCGCTTTTTGATTCAAGGCGCCTTTGCGCATTTTAGCGCAAAGGGAACAGGGAGACGTTTCTTTTCTGTCTTCAAATATAATCTTTGCGATATCAGTGGAAACAACGTGAAACGGAACTTGAAGCTCTTCACATAAAGCCTGAATCCGTTCAAGATGAAAGTCCTCATATCCAAGATGAACGGTAATTGCACATAACGTAAAGGGATTTGGGTAAAAACGCTGCAGGCCCTTTAACGCATAAAGCATCGCCAGACTGTCCTTACCGCCGGAAACACCGACGGCAATCTTATCATTTGGAGAAATCATGCCGTAATCGTCCACGGCTTTTCTTGTATAACTGAGTAATTGCTGTAATTTCATTTTTATGCCTTTCTTTTCCTGTATTTAAGAACCGATATTTATTATAAAGTATTTTATATGGAAAATCTATGGACGAATATCCAAAAAGTTGACTTTCTGGTATCCATGTGTTTTTATCTGGTCATTACAGCAAAAATTTGGTATAATAAATGCAACTGCTGCGCAGACCCAAAAACAATTTATTAAATGGCGGGAATATTGATTTGAGGAAAAGATATGTCTGAAAACGAATATTTTAATAATGCTCTTTCTGATTTTGTCTTTGACGTGGCAAATGGGAGAGCAATAAGGCATTTTACAGAACTGGGATATACGGTAAAACAAATTATGGAAAAGCTGGATATTTCCGCTCCTTATGAAAAAGTGCGGCAAACCGTATGGGACGCACTGGTGAACCAGCAGACGATTTTATTAGAAGAACCGTGCGCTTTAAGAGCAAATAAAAAAGCTGTTTATGTAAAAGAATATGGGGCGTTTGGAAGAACCACTTTTCGGCGAATTTTAACTTCAGATGAAGCGCCTCCAGTAAAATGGAAGAAGATAATGTATAAGAAAGAATCTGATGCAGAGCTTAGAAAGCTTTTATCCGATAAATGCAGAGAAAATGGAACCAAAAACGCCTATGTATCCTGTGATTTCGGTATTTTTCAAAGAGAAGATCCTCTGTCGTATCAAAAGCTGACTGCACGTCTTGGACAACGGCAAAAAGACTATACAGAGGGGCTTCCATGGCCAAATCAAAGAGTGTACCATCGTATGGATACCAGAATGACAGAAATGATATCCTGCATTCTGTCTTTCAAAGAATACTCAATGAACTGGTATTTTGGAGAATCGGGCGATAAGATTATAATTTATTAAAGTTAATTCACCGGAAGTTTAAAATATAAAAGAAGAGAAGAGGAGAGAAGCATATGCGGTTTATTATACAGCGTGTAAATTATGCAAAAGTAACAGTAGAGGGCAGTGTAACCGGAGAAATATCCAAAGGATTATTAGTGTTGATTGGCGTATCAAAAGAAGATACAAAAGAAACAGCAGACAAACTGATTAAAAAACTTCTGAATATGCGTATTTTTGAAGACTCGGAAGGAAAAACAAATCTGTCTTTAAAAGACGTAAATGGCAGCCTGCTGCTTGTATCGCAATTTACCCTTTATGCAGACTGTAAAAAAGGAAACCGTCCATCGTTTATTTTGGCCGGCCCTGCCGAACTTGCAGAAGAGTTGTACAAATATGTAATCAATCAATGCAAAGCATCCGGTTATCGTACGGAAACAGGCATATTTGGCGCAGATATGAAAGTAACCCTTGAAAACGACGGCCCTTTTACGATTCTGTTAGACTCTGAAGCCTTATAATAAAAGGATCAAGCCTCTTACTTAAGAACGCTTGATCCTTTTATTTTATGGTTGAGAAACCTTTTTCAAATGCCTTACACATCCTGTTGTAAAAAACACAGTATCTAATATCAACAGCAAACACAATACCCCTTCTACAACTCCCGTATGATTCGCCACAGGTTTTCGCATAATGTACACTTCCAGCGCAACTCCATAAATATCATATAGTACAATCCAGCACCAGCTCCTCAAGTAACTGTCACGTTCATTCTTCGTTTCAAGGCAAATATCTATAATCGCACACCCAAAAAACAAATATAATAAAATCAAAAAATAAAATTCCATTCCCTTTAGCAATAAAATCAGAGAGTTAATTAATAAAATGGCTAAAAGCGCCATATTAGCCTTCTGAATTTTTACCTTCATCCAATCATCTCCCAAGCATAACTTTAAATTAAACTTAACTGAGAATTTATCAGTAATATCCATACAACCAATACATCAAACTACACACTAACCCTAACGTAAATTTCCACAAGTTTAACGAAAACCGCAGGCGGTAGTTAGCCATTTGTAAACTTCCACAAGTTTAACGAAAGCCGCAGGCGGTAGTTAGCGTTTCCTGCAATATTCAGATTATCATTATGTCACGCAAACGCTAACTATTCGTTAAACTTGTCTTTTGCGAATAGTTTAATTTGTTTTATTTCCGTGCGCTCATACGTTCCCTATAATCTAAAATCAAATCCACACATCCGGATTCCCCGATTTTTCCGCTGTCAAGCGTCAGATGATAGCTTCGGGCATCTCCCCATTTTTTACTGGTGTAATAATTGTAATAGCTGGCACGATGCTTATCTGTTTTCTGTACCATATCACGCGCTTTATTCAATGGCAAATTCATTTTCCTTGATATCCGTTCCGCCCGGTAATCTAAATCCGCATGGATAAATACATTGATACAGTTTAAGTTGTCTGCCAGCGCATAATCCGCACAGCGTCCTACAATAACGCATGGCTCCTGTTCCGCAATTTTTTTAATTGCATCAAACTGCGCTAAAAATACTTTGTGGTTCAAAGGCATATCTAAAAAAGGCGCCGAAGAATATCCGCCAAAAGAATATGTATCCATAACCAGAGAATACAAAAAACTGTTCGTCGGCTTTTCGTCATGGTTCTCAAAGATCTCTGCACAGAAGCCGCTCTGTTTGGAAGCTTCTTTTAAAAGTTCCTTATCGTAGCATTTTACACCAAGGTGCCGGGCCAGCTCCGTCCCAATATCCTTGCCTCCACTGCCAAATTCTCTTCCAATTGTATAAATATGATGATTCATAAATATCCCACCTTTCTTACTATATTATTATACAGAATTTTTCAAAAAAAGTATAGAATTTTCCTGTAATTTAAATAATTTTTACATTTCTCTTTTATTTTCTATAAATTAGCTTACGCACTGTAAGCCAATTTATTCAGACAATTCGTTCTCTATTTCTTCAACCGTCGGCAGACTGCTCTTAAATTCTTCACGGAGTACTTTGGTAAGCTCTGCTCCAACCATTAACCATTTTCTGTATGTCTTCTATTTGGCTTACAGCCTGTAAGCCATTCTCGTCAGAATTGTAAATTTGCACCGAAAACCCAGACATATTTGGAAAACATACCTGTCCCTCCAATCAGTATATCCTGTTTCCTTCAAATCCACGCAATAATTTTTCAAAATAATCCGGAAGCGGCGCAGATACTTCGAGATACGCTTTTGTTCTTGGATGCTTCAGGCCAATTGTCATTGCGTGCAGCGTCTGTCCTTCCAGCTTATAAGGATTTTTCGAATTTCCATATACCGCGTCTCCAAGCAAAGGATGCCCGATATTTGCCATATGCACACGAATTTGATGCGTTCGACCGGTTTCAAGCTGAAACTCCACATATGCCGCCGTCTTCCACTGCTTAAGCGTTTTATAATGCGTCACTGCAGGTTTTCCGCCGTTTAGTACAACCGACATCTTTTTCCGATCTGTTGGATGCCTTCCAATATTGCCGCAAACCGTACCGCTCTCCTTTTTCAGATGCCCGGATACGATTCCCCGGTAAATTCTTTTGACAGAATGTTCCTTTATCTGTTCCGCAACGCACAAATGGCTTTCATCATTCTTGCAGATAACCAGAGAACCTGTCGTATCTTTATCAATACGATGTACAATTCCGGGACGCAGTTCCCCGTTAATTCCAGACAGGCTGTCCCTGCAGTGATGCATCACCGCATTGACAAGCGTTCCGGAAAAATGACCTGCAGACGGATGAACCACCATACCTTTCGGTTTGTTTACAATCAATAAATCTGTATCTTCATATAAAATGTCAAGCGGAATTTCCTCCGGAAGAATCGGAACTTCTTTTGCCGGAGGAACTGCCACTTCTACAATATGAGACTTTTTTAGTTTAAAATTTGCTTTTACCGGACGGCCGTCTACACAAACCCGTTCCTCTTTGATTAATTTTTGAAGAAAAGAGCGGGTAAGCGCTGGTATCTGATCCGTTAAGTACTTATCCAGCCGCTCTCCCGCTTTTTTTTCATCCGTTTCAAATCTGAATCGTTCCATATCAGTGTTTCTCTCCCTTTTTCCAAAAACAGATACGTGCAAATAAAAAGTCCAAATCTTCCTCTTTGTAGTAAAAGAAAAACAGGAGAAAAAGCAATGTCGCCGCCACTGTGACGTAAATATCCGCCACATTAAAAACCGGAAAATCAATGAGTTTAAAATAAAAAAAATCGATTACGTAATCGTGTGCGCAGCGATCGGCAAAATTTCCAATGGCTCCTGAAATCAAAAGAACAAGGAGGAAATGCAGATAAAAATAATGTTTTTCTTCCGGAAGGCGAAAGAAAAGATAAATCAGAATCAGAAGGGTCACGCTGGTCGTAAGAATAAGAAACGTCTTCTGTCCCTGTAAAATCCCAAATGCAGCTCCATGATTTTCAAGATAAGACAGTTCGAATACGCCGGAAATAATGGGAACTGCAGGCGCGTCTTTTAAGTGCAGAACTGCCAGGCGTTTCGTAAACTGATCAAACAGAAAAAGAAGACAAATAGAAAGCGCTCCGGCAAAAAGTTTTTTATATTTTTTTACAGAAAACTGATGCGTCATCCGTTATTCCTCCAATACAGACGTAATTCCCGCCAAAATCTGCTCATCGCTTAAATCCGGACAGATCTCTGCGCTGCCAATGGATTTTAGTAAAATAAACCTGATTTTGCCGGCAGCCATTTTTTTATCCGATTTGCTGGCTGCAAGTATTTCTTCGGCCGTCATATGAGACGCTAAAACCGGAAGATGAAATTTCTTTAACGTCTCTGTGACTTCCTGGCATTCCTGTTTTTTCATATATCCCAAATCACAGGAAATCCGGCAGGCCGCCGCTATGCCGACAGCAACGCATTCTCCATGGAAAAGTGAAAAATCCGAAAGTTTTTCCACTGCATGCCCAATCGTATGCCCAAAGTTTAAAAGTGCGCGCACGCCTTTTTCCGTTGGATCGCATTCTACGATATTCCGTTTGATCTGACAGCTTTCATAAATCATTTCTTCTATAATTTCCGGCTGAAGCGTTAAAATTTTCCGTTCATTTTCCTTCAGCCAGAAAAAATAATCCCGTGACTGAATAAGCCCGTGCTTTATCACTTCTCCCATCCCCGATGCAAATTGTTCACCCGGAAGCGTATGCAGCAGAGAAAGGTTCATATAAACCAGTTTGGGCTGATAAAAAGCTCCTACCATATTTTTATAACGTAAAAAATCCACGCCGGTTTTCCCGCCTATGCTGCTGTCCACTTGTGACAGAAGCGTTGTTGGAATTTGAATAAAATCTATGCCCCTCAAATAAGTGGCTGCTGTAAAGCCTGTCAAATCTCCGACAACCCCGCCGCCGAACGCAACCAGAAGATCTCTGCGGTCAAATCGGTTTTCGATTAATTTTTGATACAGATTTTGCACCGTATTAAGATTTTTGCTTTCCTCTCCCGCCGGAAAACAAAATGAAATCACTGTCGTAAAACAGGATTTCATTGCGTCGGACAATGCTTTTAAGTGCAGTCCGGCAAGATTGGAATCCGTTACAATGCAGATTTTCCGTTCAAAAGCATAACCTGCTCTTTTCAGGCAGTCTGCCAGTTTTGAAAAATCAGGCTCCAGAAAAATTTCATAACAAGGCTTTCCTTCAAAAGACACGATCATTGATTTTGACATAATACATTCTCCCTGCTAAACATATTTTTTTAACTGAATCTTCAAACGCCCTTTTTTCGTTTCCCCGCCGCTGCCTTTGTAAATATATTTTCCAAATCCGCGAATGGAAATGATATCCCCTTCCCTGCATTCAAAGGCATTTTCCAAACGGACAGCTTCATTTACAAAAACTTTCTGCGACTGGATCATACGAACGCTCTGGCTTCTGGATTTTCCAGTTAGAAAAGCTACTATACTGTCTAAACGGTTCGAAGCGATAATCCCTTCTATTTGCTCGAATTTCTGTTCAATTTGATAAGATCCAGAAACAGCCCGTTCTCCGGTTATCATCGTATGCCGGATTTGCCCAAGAGAATCCAGCAGATATTCCGCAATGCCTTCCTCACAAAAAATAATATAATTTTGTCCTTCTATTTTAATATCGCCAATTCGTGAACGTTCCACTCCCAAATGCATCAATGCGCCAAGGACGTCTCTGTGGGATAAATCTTCTGCAAATTTCAAATGAAGCGGAAAGAACCGAAGCACGGCAATCGGAAACGCTGGCTCTGGCTGTTTATCGCTATAATAAAGAGCATCAGGGATGAATGCTATCATCTGACGCTCTGCAAATTCATATCCGCCGGAAAGCTGATATGAAGTCTGCATATCAGCCGAAACCTGGTGAAACAGATTTAATTCATTTAGATTTAAAAAATTACTGAACGTTGTGATTCCCTTTCGGTCAGCCATTCGGGACAAATCGAGCAGCCGCTTCTGAATCATAAGCTCTTCCTGACGTTCCATAATCCTCCCTAAAGATCCGTATGCAGTCCGGAAGTATTGAAGGAATCCAAAAGATTCTGGAAATCTCCCGAAATATCTACGGATGATGGTGAAATAATAAATATGTAATTTGAAATCTTCTGAAGATTTCCACTGATTGCAAAACAGGAACCTGCCGTAAAGTCTATAATGCGCTGCGCAATTTCAATATCCAGCCCTTCCACATTCAGCACTACCGTACGGTTCGAAAGCAGAGTCTCTGTGATCTCCCGTGCATCTTCTACAGTTGTCGGCTTAATTACACATACTTCCATGCCGTTCGCCCCCTGTTTTTTAATGGAACGCATAGGCGTAATCTTTGATGATGTCTTTGATCTTTCTTTCGTCTTCACCGGTTCTTCATACGCTGCATTCTGCCGTTCTTTGCGTGAACTTTTTCGGATTACTGAAGGTTCTTCGTCATCGTAAAAATCATCTTCATAAAAATCATCTTCTTCATCCTCGGGGTTCAAACGCATGACATCTAAAAATTTATCAAGTACTCCCATAAAAAGTGTATCTCCTAACTGATAGTATAGTTTCTTGCGCCAAAAATGCCTGTCCCAACGCGGACAATCGTAGCGCCTTCCTCTATTGCCGTCATATAATCTCCGGTCATGCCCATGGACAAGACACTCATAGATACATTATCAATGTTTTCCTTTGCTATGTCAACAGATAATTTCCGGATTTTCTGAAAATAAGGCCGATTCTCCTCCGGATCTTCTACATAAGGAGCGATCGTCATAAGCCCTTCGATTTTTATATTGTCTAATTTTGCAATTTCTTCTGCCAACTGCAAAGTTTCGTCTGCAGAAACCCCAAATTTTGACATCTCTCCCGCAATATTGACTTCGATTAAAACAGGAACGATACGGTTGATTTTTTTTGCCTGAATATTGATTTCTTCTGCCAGACGGTAAGAATCCACCGAATGAATCAAAAATGCGTCGCGTATCACATATTTTACTTTATTTCTCTGCAGATGCCCAATCATATGCCAGCGAATGTCAGAAGGAAGCTCTTCTTTCTTTTCACAGAGTTCCTGCACTTTATTTTCCCCGAAATTCCGTATGCCGCAGTGATAGATTTCCGAAAGCATGGAAACGGGCTTTGTCTTACTGACAGCGACAAGCGTCACTTCTTCCCTCTTTCTTCCTGCCTTTATACAGGCTTTTTCAATATTTTCTTCTACTTGTTTTAAATTTTCCGCTAACATATTTTCTCCTGCCTTGTTATTTATTTTTAATCACCAAATCTTCTGTAACCGCATTGCCTTCCAGAGCAATATGATCATACAGGGAAACCCCGTATTCTGTCCCGTTTCGAATAATGGAATACTCCGCGTTCTGATAGATAATATGAATCTGCCGAAAAACGGCATATCCTTTGTTAATACAGTAAATACCCTCAAGTTTTGCCGTTTCTCCAATCTCATATGTTTCATCGGAATCCGGCTTTAAGATAACGTCTCCGGCCGCAAGCTCTTTTCCGTCCACATAATAAGCATATTCTGTCGCAAAATAAATATCAGGCGTAATAAAATCATCCGAAACCTTCCCTGTCCTTGATGTCTTTCGCTTAATGACTCCCTCTTCGCTGGAATTATCTCCTTTTTGAAAATACTCCATCGGAATTACAAAAAAGTCTTTTTTGGTAATCGCTGAATTTGGAATTTTTAATCCCTTTTCTTCCTCCAGAAGCAATTCAATTTCTATGTAACGATCTGTCGCAAAACGTATCATAGAATGGGACAATGAAAAAACCATATAGCTTGTCCCGTCTTTTTCTAAAATTTGAAAAGAAGCGTTTGCAACCGTATTATCTTTTTTAAATTTGATGCGGATGGAAGAACGGTCTTTCATCTGCCGTTTCGTATCTTCTGAAACAGGTATGATCAAATTCCAATTTTCATCTGTAATTAATTTGCAGGCGGCGGATCCTGCGTCAATTTTCCTCTTTTCTTTTAAGTTGTTTTTGACATAAGAGGATTCATCAAACATTTCTGATGTAAAATTATCTTTCGTCACACCTTCAAATCCATCTGTATAGTACACAACAATGCCGTCTTTTGGAGCGGTTCCTTTGTGAAAAGTCGAATTGTTCTCCGCGGAAGACACAGCGTCTGTTATGGAATTTAAAGCGCCCATGTTAAGCGCCTCGGAAAGTTCCGCATTTAAATCCTGTTTAAACGTATAGATTTGATAAAAAGCTTCAGAGTGGTATCCGCCGGAATATTCGGATATTCTTTTTTCAAGAGCGTCCAGGCTTTCTTCACTCAAAGAACCGGTATCTGCACCTGCCTGATTAATCTGGGCGGCAATCGCGCCGTCTGTATCAATAGAATACAATAAGTCTCCGGCTCCGGCTTTTGTCGCGTCTTTCATATAGTAATTGATATCGCCAGAATATTCCGCCGTTATCATTTCTTCTCTGCGCAGCGCAAGTCCCATGTAGGAATTATTGACGGCTATCGTTCCATGAATAACTTCATAGGCAGAGATATGTGTTGATGTAAAATAAGTATAGATATAAAACATCATATAAAAGAAAATAATTCCAAACGTAATCAGTCCAATATTCAAATGAAATGGTCTGCGGTAACGAACAATTTTTTTATTTTTTGCCACAATTCTACCTGCCCTTTCCAGTCTCTGCTACATTTTAGCGCTTTTTTCATAAGAAAACAATCTGTGTTTTGCATAAGCTTTTAAAATTAAGGAATACTAATTACGACAAAAAAAGGAGGCGTTACGTTATGGGTTCAAAAGCATTGGATTATACAATCCTTACATTAGTCATTATCGGCGCAGTCAATTGGGGATTAATTGGGTTTTTCCGTTTTGATTTAGTTGCGTTTTTATTTGGAAATATGTCCTGGCTGTCAAGAATTGTTTACGCTTTGGTAGGAATTGGCGGATTATATCTGCTCAGCGCATATGGAAGAATCCGCAGCATTGAACAGGCATAAAATATTCAGAAACGATGATAAGAAAACCATGCGGCTGCGAAACGCAGCCGCATAAAATGTACATCTTGTATGTTTACAGGGAAAGAATCACCTTTGCTTTTGCGCATTCCGGAAGCTCGTCTTTGTTCTTTGATACGCTAAGTACAATTTTTACATGATATTTTTCACTGATAATGTCCAATTTTTCAATTGCATGGCTGATATCGCTGTCTTCCATATTTGCAATCGTAAGAAAACTGTCCAGATACAGCTCCTCCAAATCATTATCCTGCGATACAATGCCGCAGATAAATCCCATGAACTCACTGCAATTCGTTATCGGAAAATCCTTTACGTTTACAAGGCGGACCTTGTTGCTCAATTCATACATATGCTTCTGACTCTTGTCAAGATATACAATATTTCCATTTGCCGCACCAACGGCAGCATTCACCTTTTCCAAAAGATGTTTTGTTTTTCCTTTTCCCTTTTCACCCGCTATAATTTGAACCATGGCAATCTCCTCCTGTATTCTGTCTATTTAGGATTGTTCAATCCCCTTCATAAGTTCTATTATATTAGACATTGCATGAATATTCAACTACAAATCTCACAATTTACTATTTTGTCTGATTTCCGGAAAATCCATACAACAGTTCGTTCATATAATAATAAAGATTATTTCTGCAGTCAGCTTTCATTACGATGGATATAACCGTCTCTTTTTCTGCATTTTCACTTAAAAGCGCAAGACAATAGCCAGCATCGTTTGTCGTACCTGTTTTGCCGCCGATCACAGAAACGCCGCTTGGCGCGGTTTCTGTTCCCATCAGATATTTATTTGTCGATTTCCAGAGCTGCTGTACCGGCATGCCGGCAGCGTCCAGATAATCCACTGTGTATTCTTTTGTCCGGATCAGTTCTAAAAACGCATCTTCCTGAATGGCCGCCTGAAAAAGTATGTACAAATCATAGACCGTCGTATAATGATCTTTATCGTGCAGACCGTTTGGATTTATAAAATGAGAATCCAGAGCTCCAAGAGCCCTTGCTTCCTGATTCATTAAATCGGCAAATGCATCCACGCTTCCAGAAATTCCTTCGGCAATGGCAATTGCCGCGTCATTGCCGCTTTGCATAATAAGTCCGTAAAGAAGCTGTCGTAAAGTAAGCCTGTCTCCCGCTTTTATATTGCAGACGGAAGAATCATGCGCCTGATCTGCGGCATTTTCACTGACCGTTATAACACTGTCCAAATCGCCGTATTTTAACGCCAAATATGCCGTTAATATTTTCGTCGTACTTGCCGGATACATTTTCTGATAAATATTCTGTGCATATGTCACTTCTTTCGTATTCAGATTGAAAACGCCTGACGCTTCCGCTACGTAAGAAGATGTACTCTCTGTCCCAATATTCTGTCCATCCGAAACACAGTAACTTTCGGCAAAAAACGGCTCCGTATTCTGCAGGGAAGTGTCATCCGGCGATATAAGCTGATATTTTTTTGAAGTATCATAAATATCGTATGCATTGGAAAAAACCGTTTCTGATGAAGCCTGTCCGCATCCGGCGCATAAAAAGATGCAGCAGGACAACAACATTCCCGTCCATGTTTTATTTATACATTTCACGCCACTCCAAGTCTCCTCTGTCCAAAGATTTAATCAGCAGTTCTGCAGTTGCAAGATTTGTAGCCAGAGGAATATTGTGCATATCGCATAACCGTACCGTACTGTCAACATCCGGTTCATGGGATTTTGGCGATACCGGCTCACGCAGAAAAATGACAAGATCCAGTTCGTTTTGCTCAATCTGTGCGCCAAGCTGCTGCGCGCCTCCAAGATGCCCGGCCAGATATTTATGAATAGAAAGGTTTGTTACCTCTTCTATCAGCCTTCCGGTCGTTCCCGTTGCGTACAAATCATTTTTACACAATATTCCACGATAGGCGATGCAAAAATTCTGCATTAATTTTTTTTTCGAATCGTGTGCAATTAATCCGATATTCATGATGTGTCCCCCATTCCATATTTTTTAGGCTGCAAGCCAACATTCAAAACAAAACCGATGCCCAAAAACAATGTAACCAAAGATGTCAGTCCATAGCTGACAAATGGAAGCGTAAGTCCTGTATTTGGCATAAGACCCGTTGCAACGCATACATTTACAAATCCCTGAAATCCAATCAAAGACGCCATACCGCAGCAAATCAATCTTCCAGAAATATCCTTTGCTTTTCTTGCCATTATTATACATTCCATTACAATTAAAAATAATAACGCAATCACAATAACGGAACCGACAAAACCCAACTCCTCACCAACAATTGCAAAAATGAAATCTGTCTGAGGCTCCGATATAAAATTTCCGTTTTTTACAGAGGTGATCTGACTGTTATTCAGTCCTTTCCCCCATAACTGGCCGGAGCCTATGGCCATTTTTGAATTAAGCTGCTGATATGCCAAATCTGCATATTTTTCCGGCTGCAGCCATGCCATAATCCGTTTATACTGATATGGATCCAAAATTTTCTGATCTGTCTGCAAAATCAAGCTGATAAATATAATTACCGCAGGTACGCTGACCGCTAAAACGCCCAATACTATTTTATAACTTAATCCCGCAATAAACAAGAGGGTAACAAAGATTAAAGCCGTTACAATCGTCGTGGATAAATCCGGCTGCTCTTTAATCAAAACCAAAGGAATTCCAGCCAGAATGAAAGATAACCCCAAAATTTTTACGGTATTCAGCTTCTCCTGATATTTCATAAAAAAATATGCAAAAAACAAAATCAACAAGATTTTAGACAATTCAGAAGGCTGAAAACGTATGCCTGCAATTTCAATCCAGCGTGTCGCCCCGTTTGCGCCCTCTCCCATAACTTTTACAAGCGCAAGGAGACCAAGGTTTAAAATATAGCCAAGCCAGCTAAACCGCAGAAAAAGGGAATAATCAATTACAGAAACGCATATCATAACAACCATTCCCAGGAAAAGCCCTAAAATCTGCTTATTCTGTACAGATTCTTTTGCGCTTCCAATGACCAGAATCCCAAGAATCGTAATGGCGGTTACATAAATCACCAATCTGAAATTGTAGTTCTTAAACTTGTATTGTTTCAGCATAAATAATCTGTCGGTTCCCTTCTTTCAAATTTCCGTCAGGAAGAATGATGCATTCCCTTAATTGGGATATTTGCGTATAACGCAGGCACTTTTCCATTATCTGTTTCTGATTCTGTCTGCGTAATCTGAATATCCAGACCTTCCGCATCAATTTCCATATATTTGGATATTACATGGATAATATCATTTTTTATCAATTCCATAACTTCCGGCGAACAGTTTGCGCGATCGGATACCAAAACAAGTTTCAAACGATCTTTCGCTATATTGCCGGAGTTCTTTTTCCTAAAAAAGTCCGCGAATGACATTTTATCCTCCCTATTCTATTTAAACAAACCTGCAAGTTTTGCAAATACGGACGCCTTCTTCTGTAAATCTAAAAACGGGACTTCTTCTCCGACAATCCTCCTGCAAATGTTTGCAAAAGCTTTTCCGGCCAATGCGTCGGAACCAACAAGCGGTTCTCCCTGATTGGTGGAAATGACAATCTGTTCATCATCCGGCACAACGCCAATCAGATTAATTGCAAGAATTTCACATACGTCTTCCACTGTCATCATATCGCCGCGTTTTACCATATCCATACGCAGCCGGTTTACAATAAGCTGCGTCTGTTTGATTTCGTTTGCCTCCAAAAGACCGATGATCCTGTCTGCGTCACGAATTGCGGATACCTCCGGCGTCGTAACGACAACCGCGCGGTCTGCCCCTGCAATCGCATTCTGAAATCCCTGTTCAATTCCTGCAGGACAGTCTAAAAGTATGTAATCAAATTCTTCCCGAAGCTCGTCTGTAAGTTTCTTCATCTGCTCCGGCGTCACGGAGCTTTTATCCCTCGTCTGTGCAGACGGAAGCAGGGAAAGATTCGGATATTTTTTATCTTTAATCAACGCCTGTTTCATCCGGCAGCTTCCTTCTATTACATCAACCAGATTGTATACAATTCTGTTTTCCAGTCCCATAACAACATCAAGATTCCGCAGCCCTATATCCGTATCAATCAATACAACTTTCTTATTCAACTGTGCCAGACCGGTTCCCACATTGGCAGTTGTCGTTGTTTTGCCAACGCCCCCCTTGCCGGATGTAATTACAATTACCTCACTCATTTTTTCAATCCTCCTGAATATTATATGTTATTAAATGTGTTTTTCGTAATTGGCTCAATCAGAATATGTCCGTCTGATACGGTAGCCGCCCGAGGTTCCGCCGCTGTTTTCCTGCGTTCGCGAATGGATGCAAGAATACCTTTGTCCGCGCTTCTGCCGATAATGCCGCCAATTTTTATCTGTACGGGGTTCATATCAAGCGCCACGACAAAGCAGTTTTCATTCCCGGACGCTCCGGCATAAGCCGTTCCTTTTAAAGCTCCCAAAATCACAATGTTTCCGGTGGAGATAATTTTAGCTCCGGGATTGACGTCTCCGATGATAATAATACTCGTTTCGCATTCAAGCACCTGCCCGGACCGAAGCGTTCCTTTATAAAACTTTCCGGTATTTCCAGCTTCTTCTTCCAATTTCCGTTCCACTCTTTGTTTGGTATATTGTTCTCGTATTTCATCATTGTCAATAATGCATACGACATGAATGCTTGTCTTTTGAGATATGGTATCCAAAATCTGATATTCTTCTTCTCTGGACAGTTCTCTTCCGTCAAAGGAAACCGCCATGCGGGCATTTTTGAAAAATTTTTCAGATTCGGAAAACTTGTCCGCAATACAGCCTAAAAGCTCCGAAAACGGAAGACTGGGATCTAAAATCAAATTCAGACCATATTTATTGCTCTTCATAATCACCGGCTGTGACATATTATCCCTCCTGCTGCTGTTTTTCGTTAATCTGTAATCGTGTTGGAACCACTTACGTCTTTCGCCTGTCCGTTGATCAGTTCCTCTGCGCTCTGTACGCCAAAAATGTAAGAAAGAATATCTCTCGAGATGTCTAACGCATTGTGCGAGGTATATCCGAAGGCAATTCTTGTCGCAATGGAAATTTTCGGGTTGTTATAAGGTGCAAAACCTACAAACAACGCATGATTCGGACGGTTGGTCACCTGCTGCGCAGTTCCTGTTTTTCCTGCCGCTGCGACGGGAAAATCCTTAAAGCTGCTTGACTCTTCCACCATCATGCGCATACCGGAATGAATGGCGTCCCATTGTTCAGAATTCAGTGCGTCAATCTGGTTTTTTACTGTGGGTTCATAACTTTCCAATACGGTTTCATTATTGGAATCTTTCACTTCTTTCAGCAAAGTCTGCTGATAAACAGTTCCTTTATTTGCAACGGCAGTCACATACCTTGCAATCTGAGCTGTTGTATAGTTGTTATTACTCTGTCCGATCACTGCTGTAATCGGATATTCATCCGCCACACTGGGCGAAGTTTCCGGTATTTCAATTCCTACCGTATCATCCAGCCCATACATGGAAGCGTACTTTTTCACCGCCTGGATTCCTTTCTTTTCATTGTAAACCATTCCATTCAAACTTAAACGATAGCCCATCTCATAAAAATAATAGTTGCAGGAATCCCGGATAGCTTCAGACACATTAATCAGCCCATGGGTTGAGCCTGGATAGATCCAGCACTTTGGTCCGTTTTCTTCCAGGCGCGTAAAACGCCCTTCGTCTAAAATCTGCATATTGGTGTCAATGACGTTTTCCGCAAATCCGGCTGTGGCAGAAAGCATTTTGAATGTAGAACCGGGAGCCGTCTTCTCCTGTGTGGCATAATTATAAAGCGGATTTGACAGATCATTTCTGATACGCTCCCAATACTCACTGTCCATCGTATTCGCCAAGCGGTTATTGTCATAGCTTGGATAAGAAACAAGCGCCAGAATTTCTCCGGTTTTCACATCTGTGATCACGCAGGAACCCGTACAGGGATCCAGCGCAAGCTGCGCCGGAGTGATTTCAAGATGCTTGATTTTATCCCGTATAAAATTATAGGCAGATATGGAACCGCTTGTCAATGCCGTCCTCTGTTCCTCATCCTGTTTTAAGATTCCCTGATCATATAACAGAATGCAGAGCTGCGTTCCGCTGATTAGATTCTGCTGAATGATATACTTATAGATAATTTTTGAAAATTCATTGTCATCCGTCAGTTCTTCCCGAATAAAATCAAGCAAAGCCGAATAAATTTCATTGGAATCGGAATATTTTTGTTCCATGGAAAACTTTGTAATGTCAATCCAGTTCCTGGCAATGGCATAGGTCAGATATTCTTTCAAACTAATGCTTCCGCCCGACCACTGAACATAAACGGCGTCTTTCGTATCAATTTTATTCTTCACAAGAATGCCCTTTTCTTTCAGCATTTTTATGATGTAGGTAATATAATCTTTGATTTCATTGTCCAAATCCCCAAAAGCCGCCGCTGTGTCCGAAACAAGTTCCGACTGGATGGACGAAAGGACGCCCGACTGTTTGGAAAGAAATGCGGCGTACACTTCCTGTTCCGTTGCGCTTGCGTTTTCCGCAGAAAAATGGTTCATGTCAAGGACATTGTTCTGAATCAGGGCAAAATATACGTCGTCAATCGGTATAATCAAATCCGACGCACGGGCTACTTTTGAAGAATCATAATCTTTTACATTTCTGATATTGTCATGGACAATTCCCGCAATTTCCATTTCCAGCAGATCATATACCGCTTTTGTTAAATCCGCGTCTATGGACAGATAAGCGTTATTGCCTGCGGAAGGTTCAATCCGTTCTTTTGTTTCAACCACTTTTCCAAGATTGTCCACATAGACAGTTTCCTTCCCTTTCCGCCCTCTTAAAGTCTGATCCAGATACTGCTCAATGCCGGACTTTCCAACCACATCCGTCAAAGAATATTCGTCGCTCTTTTTTGACAGTTTGTCGTATTCTTCCTGAGAAATATTTCCCGTATAACCGATAATCTGTGCAAAATATTTGCTGTCCACATATTTGCGGAGCGTGGCGGACGCAACTTCAACGCCCTGCAGAACGTCGGCGTTCTCGCTGACATAGGCGATTGTTTCTTCACACACGTCTGTGGCGATTGTCGTGGAAATATATTTTTGATAACTGTTTTCCGACATTGCATAACGGATTACCGTGATGCGGTACGCCATGTCCCCTTCATATTGCCCGGCAATGCCAAACTTATCCTCGCTCTGCAGATATTCCATAACCTGATCTGCAGTGGCTTCGCCTTCGTTATATAAAAGCTTTTTGTTATAGGCAAGATCTTCCACTTTGGAATGCCCGTAAACATCGGCGAGGAAACGCTGCAGGACTTTTCCTTCTGCATTGTAAAAGAATTTTCCATTCTTTTTCCTGGAAATTTCAAAACCGTTGTCAATTTTATCCCCATTTTCATCCAGTTTCTTAAAAATCTTCTCTAAAACGCCATTGATCGCATTATTTTTCTCTTCCAGCGATTCATAGCTTCCGTTATCTTCAATTGTAATCGCATAGGCAAGCTCATTGTAAGCCAAAAGCTTTCCGTTCCTGTCGTAAATATTTCCCCGGGTGCTTACAAGCTCTCTTTCTTTTTCAATTTTTAATGCGTAATTATTTAAATATTCTTCTCCCTGCACAATCTGGAGCATAAACAGACGCTGAAGAAGCGTTCCAAACAAAACAAACATAACAACTGTTAAAACAAACAGCCTCGATTTAAAAAAATTGATCAAAAATTCTTTTACGGAATCAAGCATGCTTCCTTGCGTTCCTCCTTTCCACAGCTTCCAGTTTCTGATTGATTTTCAGCAGCAGGAAATATAAAAAAACAGTTACCATAATGGTATAAACCAGTTCCGGTATAATAATATGGATCATATAATAATGGAATTCAAACTTTCTCCGTAAGAGAAACTGGAACACATAGACAAGAAGATTACAAACAAAATCACTTGCCGTAATCAATATCATCGGCAGTTTAATATCTTCCGGGAAGAAAATCTTTCGAAAAAAACCATTGATATAGCCAAGGTACATATAAATCATGGCATAAAAACCAAGTGTGCCTCCATAGAATATATCTGTAAGAAGCCCACAGAAAAACCCAATCAAAAGCCCGTCTTTTTTCCCCCGCATAAAACCAAACGACGAAGTGACGATAATCAAAAGATTTGGAGAAATCGATGCGATGGAAAGGGCTTTAAATAAAGTGCACTGCAGTACGAAACAGATGATCACGATCACCATGACAACAATTTTACGTCTCATTGCATCCTCCGTCACTCTTCTTCGCCGGATTCTTTTTTATCCAGTATGACCAATACTTCCGCAACGTGTTCAAAATCCACCGCAGGAGTGACTGTCCCTGATTTTGTCAGATTGTTGGAATCTTTTTCTATGGAGCTTAAATATCCGATCAGAATCCCCTGCAGATATTTATCGCTGATATTAGACGTTACAACCGGATCTCCGGCTTCAACCTCGTCATCCGAATCTTTTAAATCGGTAAACAGGATATTCTGATTGGCATTCATCTCCTGCAAATCACCATGTACAATGCAGCGGTCCGAAGTAGTCAAAACCATGCCGCTTACTTTGCTGACGTCGTCAATAATGGAACGCACTTTTGCATAATTCGGCCCGACGTCCGTTACAATTCCCACAAGGCCGCTCCCGGCTATGACGTTCATATCCGGTTCTATGCCGTCTTTTTTTCCTTTATCAATAGTAAATATGGAAAACCAGTTGCCGGCGTCTTTTCCAATGACATTTGCCGCAACTTTCTCATAACTTGGATATTTTTGATCCAGCTCCAAAAGCTCGCGCAGATTGTTTAATTCATACTGCTCCAGCTTAATGGTATTTAATTCGGACGTCAGTTCGTCAACCTGTGTTTTTAATCTGGCGTTCTCTTCCATGACATCCTTTAAATCTTTTAAATTGTCCGTCTTATCCGAAATCCACCGCCCTACGTAATTAATGCCCCTCTGCATGGGAATAAAAATATATCCCGCCGCCGTATTCAAAGGGTTTCCGGAAAGATTCATCGTAAAACTGGCATAGACGAAAACTGCGCACAGCAGAGTCAGACTAATCAGCATATATTTGGATGGAATCTTAAATTTGGGTTTCCGTCTCATTCAAATACCTCTGTTATTTTAAAATTCTTGTCTTCATATTGAATGTCAGATGCTTGTATTTCTGATCTGAAACAATCTTACTCAGCCCCCGGACGACAGACTCCTCCGGATCTTCACAGGTATTTACGCGAATATTTGTAATCTGCATAAACAATTCGTCAAGATTTTGAATCTGAGATCCTCCTCCGGTAATGTAGATTCCGGAATGTATAATGTCTTTTGCAACTTCCGGCGGCGTCTTTTCCAGTATCATCTTGATGGAATTGCAGATGGAATTTAAATTTTCTTTAATCGCTTCATATACCGTCTGCGCATTGATTTCCATTTCAATCGGAAGCCCGCTGACAAGATCTCTTCCCACAATTATCATGCTCTCTTCTCTGCCGGGAAGGCCGGAACCTAAAATTTCTTTTAAAGATTTTGCCGTTTTCTGTCCGATCACAAGATTGTAGGTGCGCTTGATATGGCTGATAATGGATTCGTCAATCCGGTTTCCTCCAAAATGAAGCAAATCGCTCAATACCAGGCCACCTAAGGAAATTACGGAGATTTCCGTCGTATCCGCACCGATGTCTACAATCATAATTCCGGTTGGCTCATTGACGTCAAGGCCAAGCCCCATGGCGTCTGCAATTGGCTTTTCACAGAGCAGAACATTTTTGGGTTTTGTCTTGCTTTTATAAAAAAGATCGAAGAAAGCCTTCTTTTCAACTTCTGTAATGTCCGTAGGCACTGCCACAATAAATTCGGCGCCATGAATCTTTCCTTTGGTGCGCATTTCCAGAAATTCAAAAATCATATTCTGGACGTTATTGAAATCTGCAATGACGCCGTTTACAATCGGGAACGTGACATGAATCGTCTCCGGCGCCTTTTCATACATCGCATATGCAGCGTCTCCGTAAGCATAGAGCTGATTTTTATTTACAATGGCAAGCGTATTTTTCTCGTTTAATATTTTTCCTGTTGATTTGCAGAACACTTTAATGTGGCAGGTTCCCAAATCAATACAGTAAACATTGTTGTTCATTGTGATTCTCCCTTCGATCCGACTGCATCAAAGCAGCAGATTTTCCTCTTTAAAGCTAAAATATTGATTGTCTCCTATGATGATATGATCCGACAAATGAACCCCTAACAGTTCCCCGCACTCCTGTATTTTTCGGGTTACAAGCTTATCCTGCACGCTTGGCAGCGGAAAACCGCTGGGGTGGTTGTGCAGCAGGATGATACAGACAGCCTGATTCGAAAGCGCACGGATAAAAATTTCTCTGGGCGATACCAAAGACGCATTGACTGTTCCGATTGAGATAATTTCCTCCCCAATCAGGATCGATTTAGAGTCAAACATACAAAGCATCAGCTTTTCCCTGTCTTCGTGACGAAGCTCTTCCATGTAATAGGATGCAACCGACCATGCGCTGTTTAATGCCACGCTGCGGATTCTTGTCGCTTTTGCCATGCGTTTTGTAATTTCCGCAAGGCACTTTAACTGAACTGCTTTCACTGTCCCGATACCGGGAATCTCCATAAGCTCCTTTAAACTTAACCGATGAAGATTTAACAGGTTCTTTTCCCTGACGCTTAAAATTTCCTGCGCCAGGTCAATCGATCTTTTGCCTGCCGTCCCGGTTCGGATGATTACGGCTAAAAGTTCTGCGTCTGAAAGACGCTCTGTGCCATACTGTAAACACTTTTCATAGGGTTTTTCGGATTCCGGTAATTCTTTTACCGTTAAATGACGATCCATGAAATGTCCTTTCTACTCTCTGCCTGTAAGGAATTTCAAAAGCCATTCATGTTATTTTAACACATTCGATCCTTATTAACAAGATTTTGCTCGTAAAGTTTTTGCAGGGACATCAAAATTCCGAATTTTGCATGATGCCAGGTAAGCCCGCCCTGAAAATAAACGGCGTACGGCGGTTTTAACGGCCCGTCCGCGCTAAGCTCAATGGAAGAACCCTGTACAAACGCTCCTGCCGCCATAATGACGTCGCTGTCGTATCCTGGCATCGCCCAGGGAACAGGCGTCACATGGGAATCCACGGGAGCCGCCGCCTGAATGCCCCGGCAGAAGGCTGTCATTGCATCCGGATTGTGAAATGTGACAGACTGAATGATATCGTGACGGCTTTCAGCTCCATTCGGCAGGACGTCAAATCCAAGCGCCTCATAGATATTCGCTGCAAAAACAGCCCCTTTTAAGGCGGCGTTTACAACGGAAGGGGCAAGAAACAGCCCCTGATAAAAAGACTGCATCATCCCGAGCGACGCCCCGACTTCCTTGCCAAGTCCCGGGGAAGTCAGACGGTACGCCGCATTTTCCACACATTCTTTTCTGCCTGCAATATAACCGCCGACAGGCGCAAGCCCCCCGCCAGGATTTTTAATCAGAGAGCCTACAATTAAATCAGCCCCTGCTTCCAACGGCTCTTTTTCCTCAACAAATTCTCCATAACAATTGTCTGTCATACAGATAATATCCGGACGGATATTTTTAATAAAAGAAATCAGTTTTCCTATCCTTTCAACAGAAAGCGTTGGCCGTACGGCATACCCTTTGGAACGCTGGATCGTAACCATTTTTGTTTTTTCGTTGATCGCATTTTTTATGCCGTCATAGTCAAAATCACCGTCCGGCAGTAAGTCCACCTGACGGTAGGTTACGCCATATTCTAAAAGGGAGCCTCTGGACGGACGGATGCCGATGACCTCTTCCAGCGTGTCATAAGGCTTTCCGACCGGGGATAAAAGCTCATCCCCTGGCCTTAGATTTGACAAAAGCGCAAGCGCAAGCGCATGCGTCCCACAGGTAATCTGCGGGCGCACCAAAGCGTCTTCCCCACGGAAGCATTCGGCATAAACAGACTCTAACGTATTTCTTCCCAAATCATTGTAACCATATCCGTTTGTAGTCTGGAAACATTCGGCAGACACGCGATGCTTCTGCATGGCGGCGATTACTTTCATCTGATTATATTCCGCCGTCTCATCAAAAGCAAGAAACCTTTCTTTCAGATTTCTCTCAATTTTACTTCCAAATTCATAAACCTCTCTGCAGATTCCAAGATTTTCATACAGCTTCCGCATTCTTTGACCGTCGCTCATGTCTGTATCCCCTTTTCCTTTAAAATAGAAAGCATCTTATTTAATATCGCATCTTCTTCATAAGAAAATTCATTTTTATTTATCCAGATTACATCTTTTTCTCTGCCAAACCAGGTAATCTGACGTTTTGCAAAATGCCTGGTGTCCCGTTTGATCCGGTAAACGGCCTCTTCCAGAGAAAATTCTCCTTCCAGATAACAAAAAAGCTCCTGATAGCCAAGCCCCTGCATGGATACCATTTCCCTGCGGCACCCCATGCCGCGCAGACGCCTGACTTCATCCAAAAGGCCGTTCTCCATCATAAGATCCACCCGCCTGTCAATCTGGCGGTACAACTTGTCCCTGAAATCGTTTAAAACAAAATAGGCAAACTTGTACGGCGATTCTTTTTTTCGCTCCGTTTCATTATGTCTCGAAATCGGATAACCGTTCTGCAGGTAAAATTCCATCGCCCGGATCACGCGTTTTCTGTTATTTGGATGAATTGCCGCCGCAGAGATTTCATCCACACCGGCCAGCCTTTTGTGCAGCGCCGCATTCCCTTCCCTGTCTGCAAACGCCGCAAGCTCCTTTCGGATGGAATCTGAACCGCTCTCTTTGGAAAAGTCAATGTCATACAGCACAGACTGGATATAAAATCCGGTTCCGCCTGTAAGAATCGGAATCCTGCCGTCTGCATAAATTTCCTCTATATACTTTTTTGCAAGTTTTTGAAATAAAACAATATTAAACTCCTGTTTTGGATCCAGTTCATCAATCAGATAATGAGGAATGCCCTGCATTTCATCCCGGCTGATTTTGGCCGAGCCGATGTCCATATGACGATACACCTGTATGGAGTCCGCAGAGCGGATCGATCCTTTTACTTTTTTTGCAAGTTTTAATGATAAACTGGTTTTTCCTACGGCGGTAGGGCCGGATAAAATAATAAGCGGCTTTTTCATTTTATATAATCCTCTTAAACTTCTTTTCCAATTCCTGTTTTTCCATGGAAATCATTGTCGGCCTTCCATGGGGGCAAAAATAGGGGTTTTCCAGTTCCAACAGTTCCGATATCAGCGTTTCCGCCTCCTGCCTTCTTAATGTATGACTGCCTTTGACGGCGGCTTTGCACGACATAGAGGCAATTTTTTCCAGTACAAGATCAGGTGTTTCGGCCTTTTTTATTTCATCGAAGGAATCTAAAATCTCAAGAAGGATCTGCCGGACATTTAACTGAAATAAATTTCCCGGCACGCCGCAGACGGCGTATTCTTTTCCTCCAAACGGCTCAATTTCAAAACCAATGCGAAAAAGCTGTTCTTTTAAAGCAATAAACGCCTGCTCCCGCTGTGGATCCAAAGTAAGAATCATTGGAGGAGACAAAAGCTGCGCAGTAAAATCTTTTCGTTTAAAAGCGGAAAGATTTTTTTCATACAGAACTTTTTCATGCGCCGCATGCTGGTCAATCATAAAAAGCTTTTCTTCGTATTCGACAAGCCAGTAAGTTCCGAACGCCTGTCCAATAATTTTATGCTGCTTTCTTGCCTGTTCGGATAAAAATTTCCCTTCATAGGAAAGCTCTTCCTGTATATAATCCGGCTGTTTTTTTTCCTGACGTTCTTTTGCCTGAACGATAGGCTCCAAAGGTTTTCGCTCCGGATATTTCGGTTCATAGGGAGAATCTTTCCGAACGAAAGAAGCCGCTTTTTCCAGCCTCTTTTTTTCAAATGGCTCCGGCAGTTTTTCCCGGACAGAAACCGCTTTTTCCTTCTCTTTCTTTTTTACTTCTTTTCCAAACGTAACCGACGGAATATGCTCCTTTTGCATCAGCCTTTCCCGGATGCAGGAAAAAAGCTTCTGGTAAATTTCTCCGCTTTGATGAAAACGCAGTTCCATTTTCGCCGGATGGACGTTGACGTCCAGAAATTTCGAATCCAGGGAAAAATACAAAACGCAAAACGGATACTGATGCTGCATCAGGAAATTTTTATAAGCGTCTTCCAAACTTTTTGCAATCAGCGTGCTTTTAATATAACGCCGATTGATAAAATAATTTTCAAAATTCCGGTTCCCTCTTGAAACAGCCGGCGTTCCGAGAAAGCCGTTCACCTCAAACAGGTCGTTTTCTTCCTGCAGTTCCATCAAAGACGCCGCAACATCCCGACCGTAGACCTGGTAAATGACGTCTTTGACGCTGGAATTTCCGGAAGTCTGAAGCTTTATCTGATCATTGGAAATAAATTTAAAGGAAATGTCCGGCCTTGAAAGCGCCAGCCGTTCGATCAGCGCATGAACATATCCCGCTTCTGTCTGAGCGGTTTTTAAAAATTTCCGTCTGGCAGGCGTATTGTAAAACAGATTGCGCACAAGAAATGTCGTTCCGTCCGGCGCGCCGATTTCTTCGAAACTCTTTTCTTTGGAACCTTCTATGACATAACGGGCGCCAAACAAATCCGGCGGCGTCTTGGTAATCAGCTCCACCTGCGAAACGGCTGCAATGCTTGAAAGCGCTTCGCCCCGGAACCCCAGTGAAGAAACGCACAAAAGATCTTCTACGGACCGGATTTTACTTGTGGAATGACGCAGAAACGCCATCGGAACCTGGGATTGTTCGATTCCGCATCCATTATCCGTAATGCGGATTAAAGAACTTCCTCCGTCTTTGATTTCAACAGTGATTGCAGAAGCTTTTGCATCAATGGAATTTTCAACCAGTTCTTTTACGACGGAAGAAGGACGTTCAATCACTTCTCCCGCCGCAATTTTATCTATCGTTTCCTGATTTAACAATGCGATTTCCGCCATATCCAATCCTCCCGGGTTTACGTATGCTGCCAGCGGTTTTTGATTTTATTCTGCAGCTCGTACAATTTACTGATGGCTTCAAACGGGGTCAGATGATTTAGGTCAATTTCCTTAAGTTCCGCAATAATGTCGTCGTCTTTTACCGTATCAAACAGAGACATCTGCGTCAAATCCACCTCGTCCAGCTTTGCCTTTTTCTTACGTGCGGCCGTTTCTGCCGGAATGTTTTTGGCTATGTCCGAAATGTCGTTTGCACTAAGCTCTTCTACGATTGCTTTCGCCCGGTTTAATACGGAATCCGGAAGCCCGGCAAGCTTTGCAACCTGAATGCCATAGCTTTTATCTGCGCCGCCCGGCACAATTTTCCGCAAAAATACAATGTCATCGCCGCGTTCTTTTACGGCAATGCAGTAATTGTTGACATTATCAAGCTTTCCCTCCAGCTCAGTCAGCTCATGGTAATGCGTGGCAAACAACGTTTTTGCTCCAAGCAGCCTGGGATTGCTGATATATTCCACAACCGCCCATGCGATGCCAAGCCCGTCAAACGTGCTTGTTCCCCGGCCGATTTCATCCAGCACCAAAAGAGAATCTGACGTGGCGTTTCTTAAAATATTCGCGACTTCGGTCATTTCCACCATAAACGTGCTCTGGCCGCTGGCAAGATCGTCCGACGCGCCCACTCTCGTAAAAATCCGGTCTACAATCCCGATGCTGGCGGAATCCGCCGGCACAAAGCTTCCAATCTGAGCCATCAGCACAATCAGCGCGCTCTGCCGCATATAAGTGGACTTTCCCGCCATGTTCGGGCCGGTAATAATGGAAATTCTCTGTTTATGGTTGTCCAGGCAAGTGTCGTTGCTGATAAACATTTCGTTTTGTATCATTTTTTCAACCACCGGATGACGTCCACCTTTGATATCAATCAGACCTTTTTCATTCAGCTTTGGCTTACAGTAATGATTCTGTTCCGCCACATAGGCAAACGACGCAAGAACGTCCAGTTTTGCAATGGCCTTTGCCGTCTTCTGAATCCTGTTTACCTCCTGCGCAACCGACTTTCGGATGCCGCAGAACAGTTCATATTCCAGGGCAATCAGTTTATCCTCCGCTCCCAGTATGACGTCTTCCAGTTCTTTTAATTTTGGCGTAATATACCGCTCCGCATTTGCCAGGGTCTGTTTTCTTGTAAAATAATCCGGCACCTGGCCTTTATAAGAATTTGTCACTTCCAGATAATAGCCGAATACTTTGTTGTACTTTATCTTCAGATTCCGGATTCCGGTGTTTTCCCTCTCCTGCGCTTCCAGCCCGGCAAGCCATGCCTTTCCTTCCGTTTTGGCTTTTCTTAGCCGATCGACTTCTTCGTGGTAATTTTCCCGGATTATGCCGCCGTCGTGCAGAAGAAACGGCGCATTTTCACTGATCCCGGCGTCAATCTCCAAAAAAACATCTTTTAAATCGTCCAGATCTTTTGAAATTTCCTGTAAAATCGGACAGGAAAACTCCGTAAGCAGCGCTTTGACAGGCGGCAGCATCTGAATCGAATTTTTAAATGCAATCAAATCCTTCGGGTTTGCCGTCTGATACGTGATGCGGGTAATCAGACGCTCCAAATCATAAATCGGATTCAAATACTCCCGCAGCTCTTCTCTCGTAATAACGCGTAAATTCAGCTCTTCCACAGCCTCCAGGCGCTTTTCAATTTCACGTTTTTCAATCAGCGGCTGTTCCATATAAGAACGAAGCATTCTTGCTCCCATAGCTGTTTTCGTCTTGTCCAAAACCCAGAGAAGCGAACCCCTCTTTGCCTTCTCCCGAAGCGTTTCCGTAAGTTCCAGATTCCTTCTTGTCGAACTGTCAATTACCATAAATTTTCCGGTTATGTAAGGATGAATCTGCGTCATATGAGACAGGGAATTTTTCTGCGTTTCATAAAGGTATTTCAAAAGAGATCCTGCAGCAATGCTGCCGCATGGAAAATCATTTAAACCAATGCTCTCCAGACTGTGTATATGAAAATGTTCTTTTAATGTGCCAACCGCCATATCTTCGCTAAAATACCAGGACTCCAGAGCGCTTACGCAGATGTTCAGACGGTTTTTGATCTCATCTAAGTCTGCGCCGCTCATATAGAAAGCTTCGTTGCAGATAATCTCCGCCGGACTGTATTTATTCATTTCATCGAAAAGCTTTCGTTCCGTATCCACTTCCGTTACAGAATAATCTCCCGTGCTGACGTCTGCAATGGAAATGCCGTATTTATCCGCCAGATAGACAATGCACATAATGTAATTGTTTTTAGATTCATCCAAAGCCTGGCTGTCTGTGTTCGTGCCTGGCGTCACAATCCGGATTACTTCACGTTTTACAATTCCTTTCGCCGTCTTTGGATCTTCCACCTGTTCGCAGATAGCAACCTTATACCCCTTTTTTACGAGCCTGTTCAGATATCCTTCCACAGCGTGATAAGGAACGCCGCACATAGGCGCACGTTCCTTTGCACCGCAGTTTTTTCCGGTCAGCGTAAGTTCAAGCTCTTTGGAAACGTTTTGGGCATCTTCAAAAAACATTTCGTAAAAATCTCCCAGGCGGTAAAAAAGCACATAATCCTTATATTCTTTTTTTATTTCCAGATATTGCCGCATCATTGGTGTATATTCACTCAAAATTTTACTTCCTTCCGTTTCAAACATTTATGGCATATAACAGGAAGCGATTGCCTCTGCGGCTTTTATGCCGTCCATCGCCGCCGACATAATCCCTCCCGCATATCCGGCCCCTTCCCCGCATGGATAAATCCCTTCAAAAGCCTCGCTCTGGAACTCTGCATTTCTGCGGATTCTGACCGGAGAGGACGTTCTGCTCTCCACACCGGACAAAACGGCGGATGAACTGTCAAAACCTGGAATCTTTTCTGCAAAGCGCTCCATGCCGCAGAGGAAAGATTCATAGAGTTCTCCTTCAAACAGCTTATGAAGAGGCGCCGGCTGCGCCTTTCCAAAAACAGCGGACGAAACTTCCCCATAAGAAGAGCTGATCTTCTTTTGCACAAAATCTCCATAAAGCTGCTGCGGAATCGCTCCGTCCGCCATCTGAAACGCCGTCTCTTCCAGCCTGCGCTGGTATGCCACGCCGGACAGCGGCCCTTCTTCTTTAAAATCTTTCGGCGTCACCGATACGATAATGGCGCTGTTTGCATTTGAGCCGTCTCTGTTGTGAAAACTCATGCCGTTAATGGCCAGCCGTTTTTCTTCCGAAGAGGCGTTTACCACATAACCGCCCGGGCACATACAAAAAGAATACACGCCCCGTCCGCAAAGGCCCCTGGCCGTCAGTTTATAAGACGCGGGCGGCAGCAGAAAAAAAGCTTCTTTATGCTGCGCACGGCTGATCATTTCCTGCAAATGCTCAACGCGGAGCCCCACGGCAAAAGCTTTCGCCTCCATTGGAATCCCATGTTCCAAAAGCATCTGAAACGTGTCCCTTGCACTGTGTCCGATGGCAAGCGTCAAAACCTGCGCGTCCATCCATGTACTGTGATTGATTTCCAGCCCCTTTAATTTTCCATGGGAAATTTTTAAATCAGTCAGACAGCTTTCAAACAAAAATGTCCCGCCCATTGAAATAATTTCCTGCCGGATAGCCGGAATGACCGTTTCCAGTAAATCCGTTCCGATATGCGGTTTCGCTTCATAACAGATGGAATCCGGAGCTCCATGGGCGGCAAAAATCTCTAGGACTTTTCTGCTGCGTCCGGATGTGTCTTTCACAAGCGTGTTTAATTTCCCATCCGAAAAAGTTCCGGCTCCGCCTTCTCCAAACTGCACGTTTGACTCCGTATCCAAAACCCCTTCCTTCCAGAAACGCCTGACGTCTTCTTTCCGCCGTTTCATGCTTTTGCCCCGTTCTATGACAACCGGGGCATATCCCGCTTTTGACAGCATATAGGCGCAAAAAAGTCCGGCCGGGCCGCTTCCGGCTATAACGGGCGGAACCGAAAGCTTCTTTTTTCCTGGCGCAGGGAACTGATACGGCCTGTCTTCCAGATAACGAACAGAGTCTTTGTGCACTCTGTTTACAACCTTTTTATCCCGGGCCGTATTTGCTTCTATCGTATAAACATAATGAATATTTTGCTTTTTCCTTGCATCCAGAGACTGCCTGGCAATCCGGTAAGATAAAATCTGTTCCTTCGGGATTTTCAATATATCGGAAATCTTTGTTTCCAGATCTTCTCTGGTATGGGTAACCGGCAGTTTTATCTGCTGCATTTGTATCATAGCGGCCCTCCCGTTTTTTTGTCTTTCTGCCTTGCGGCGTTTGTTCCCGCCACATATCCGGACGACCATGCCCACTGCAGATTGTAGCCGCCGCACATACCGTCGATATCCACCACTTCCCCTGCAAAATAAAGTCCCGTACACAGCAAAGACTCCAGCGTATCCGGACAAATTTCAGACGTATTTACGCCTCCTGCAGTCGTCTGCGCCCTGTCAAACCCTTCCGTGCCAGTAATATCGATCATTACATTTTTCAGATAACCGGCTAACTCCTCCAGTTTCTTTTTTGGAACCTGTGCAGCCGGGCAATGAAGTGAAATTTTGCGCTCCTTTAAAAATACGGGAATCAGCTTCTTGGAAAAAAAGCCAATCAGCGCTTCTTCAGAAGTTTTTTCATCTTTTCGATAAAATCGCTTCCACAGCTCTTTTGCCAGAGCCTCTTCAGACAAATAAGGAGCAAAATCTAAAGACGCCTGCACCTTTTTCCCGCCTTTCAAAGCTTTTGCGGCATAACGGCTGACCTGAAATGCCGGAATTCCAGAAACGCCTTCCTTCGTCATCTGAATTTCTCCCCGGTCTTTTTGCACCATTTTCCCTTCTATATATAATTTGATGGAAACATCTGCACGAATCCCTGCAACAGATGGAAAAAAAGACTGCCTGGCCTTCATCTGCACCAGGGCAGGCACAACGTCCACAAACGAATGTCCCATTGCCTGAATCAGCGGAAAAGCGCTTCCGTCGCTTCCGGACTTTGGAAACGCCTTTCCTCCACAGGAAAAAATACAGCAGTCAGCATGAAAATCTCCCTTATCTGTTCTGAGCAGAAAACCAGAATGTTCCGTTTGAATGGAAATTACAGTGCATTCCGTTAAAATCGTCACTTTAAGGCGTCTGAGCTCCAGTCTGAGAACTTCAAGCACAGAGGACGCCTGACCGCTCGCCGGATAAAAATAACCGTCGCGCTCTTTTGGAAAAATGCCAAGCTCCTGGAAAAAAGAAACCGTCTCATCAAAGCCATACTGCCGGAAAACAGGCAATACAAAGGCAGGGTTTTCGCCTCTGTAACAGCGTAATCCCTGCTTTCTGTTTGTATAATTGCATTTTCCGTTTCCGGTGGAAAGTATTTTTTTTCCAATTCTGTCCATATGTTCCGTCAATATTACCTTTGCACCGCAGCGGGCGGCAGATATGGCGGCCATGATGCCGGAAGCTCCGCCGCCAATTATTATAACTTTTCTCAACCTTTCACCTGTTTTTCAATGATTCCTTTCTGTTCTCAGTTCAATACCCGATCCAGCGTTTTAAATAGGTGGTTCATATCAATCGGTTTTGCAATATGTCCATTCATTCCGCACATCAAAGCTTCCCGCTTATCCTCCTCGAATGCATTTGCCGTCATTGCGATAATCGGTATGGAAGCCAGCTTTTGATTCGAAAGCTTCCGGATCTCTTTTGTCGCCTCATATCCGTTCATTACAGGCATCTGAACATCCATCAGTATAATCTGATAATAGCCTGGTTCGGACTCTTTTAACATATCCAAAGCTTCCCGCCCATTCGCCGCAATTTCCGTTTCAAATCCCGCGTCGCTTAAAATCGCAACGGCAATCTCCTGATTCAGTTCATTGTCTTCCGCAAGTAAAATGCGTCCCGTATGACAGCGCTTGAATTCCCGTTCCGTGCTCTCTTCTTCCGCCTCTTCTGTATTGACAATGGAATGCAGGCAGCTTCTAAGTTCTGACAAAAACAAAGGTTTACTGCAAAACGCCGTAACTCCGGCTTCTTTTGCTTCATCTTCAATATCCGTCCAGTCGTAGGCAGTTAAAACAATAATCGGCACGTCCTCTCCCATTTCTTTGCGGATTCTCCGTGTCACCTCAATACCGTTCATATCCGGAAGCATCCAGTCAATGATGTAGACAAAATAATGATCTCCCCGCATTGCCGCCTGGCTGGAACGCAGAACGGCCTCCTTTCCTGAAAGCGTCCATTCCGCACGCATCCCAATCTGTCCCAGCATATAAGATACGCTGTCACAGGTATTAAAATCATCGTCCACCACAAGCGCTCTGCAGTTTTTCAGTTCCGGTATATCCTGAGATTCTTTTTCTTTTGCATTTAAGCGGAACATAAAGGAAACTGTGATTTCCGTGCCCACGTTCCGTTCGCTCTTTACCTCAATCGTCCCGTTCATCATATCTACGATGTTTTTCGTAATGGCCATTCCAAGGCCGGTGCCCTGGATTCCGCTGATTGTGGAGTTCTTCTCCCGTTCAAACGGTTCAAAAATATGGGATACAAACTCTTCGTCCATGCCGATTCCGGTATCTTTGATACAGAATTCATAATTCGCCTGCCCGGCAGGAGCCCCTGGTTTTTCCGTAATCCGCATACTGATAATGCCTCCTGCGCCCGTATATTTTACGGCATTGCTCATAAGATTCAGAAGAACCTGGTTCAAACGCAGTTTATCACAGAAAATCTCTTCATCTAAAACGTCTACGGTGTCGATGTAAAGTTCAAGCTGCTTTGCACGGATGTCTGCCTGCAGAATGTTCCGGAGACTATGTAAAATATCCGGCAGACTGCACGGTTTTTCATCAAGATGAATCTTTCCGCTCTCGATCCGGCTCATATCAAGGACATCATTAATTAAACTGAGCAGGTGATTTCCAGACGTCATAATCTTTTTCAGATATTCTTCCACCTGATCTTTCTGATTAATGTGCGTAATTGCAAGAGCCGTAAATCCTACAATCGCATTCATCGGCGTGCGGATATCATGCGACATATTGGAAAGAAATACGCTTTTCGCCTTGCTCGCCCGGTTCGCCTGTGAAAGGGCGTCTTCCAAAAGGTTTTTCTTTTCCATTTCACTGCGGATTTCTTCATCCACACTCCGGAATCCAAGAACGATGCCATGAACATCATCTCCCACGCCTGCCCGCACAGCTTTCATCTGGTAAAAGCTCATTTCCTTATTCTGCAGTGTACGGTAATTGATATAAAAAATTTTATTTTTGGAAAGCTCCGCTTTTAACCTGTTCAATGAGCAAACCTGAGACATAATCTCCCGATCTTCCTCATAGACAAATTTTTGTATATAAAGAGCCATTGTTTCTTCCAGATCTGAGCCATCGGAAAAAAGAGATTCAAACATATGGCTCTGGCCGTCATCCATCCGAAGCGGAATGCCCTCTCCTGTATCCAAATTAAAAAAGCAGACAAGGTTGTAATCTATGCTGAGAGCCTGAACCAGTTCCATCTGGCGCCGTTCCTGCTCTTCTCTTTCTCTTTTTTCCCGCTGTTTCTGATCGGTGCAGTCCAAAAGAAACCTCTGATAGAACTTCTCGCCGTTTTCCATCATCAGCTTGACATTTCCCATAACATGGAGTATTTTCCCATCCGGATGCCGGACGGAATACTCAACGCCAATATTGTCCCCTTCTTTTTGCAATTCCAGAATCGCATTCCGAAGTTTTGGCTTATCTTCATTGACAACAGACTCCGCAACCATATCAAACCCCTTGCTGGTCAGATCCTCTAAAGAATCATATCCTAAAATCCTAAGCGCAGCCCTGTTGATGCTGAGAATCTGTGAACCATCCAGCGTATGACAGATAACGCCGCAGTCCATTGTCGTAAAAATCGCTTCAAGCGTCCGGTTCTTTTTAATAATCTCCTGTTCATAGGCCCGTTCCTGTGTAATATCGATTGCTACGCCAACCGTTCCCATTACACTGCCGTCAATGTCGTATAAAGGAGACTTATACGTCGTAAGCAGCCTTGTGCCGCCTCCTGTCTGAATGGTTTCCTCTGATATACAGGTCTTTCTCTTTGTCATAACCTCATTTTCTGATTCAATGCAGGCAGGATCGTCATGCTCAACATCCCAGATGTATGCATGCCCTCTGCCTTCGACCTGTTTTTTTGATTTATTAACTGTTTTGCAGAAACTGTCGTTTACCTTTTTATGTATGCCGTTCTTATCCTTATACCAGATAAGGTTTGGCGTATTATTGATTGCTGCGTCAAGATAGTGGGAAGTCTGCCAGAAATCCCTGCTCATTTTACAGGTCTGCTGCCATCTTAAAAACCGAAAACGAATTTCCTCCCCGGACATCGGCAGTATCCATATATCTTTCAATTCCGGCAAATAGCGGGTTAAATGTGTAAACTGTTCTTTTTCTGCAAGCAAAATAATCTCCGCCTGGCTGGTTTTGCCGGAAAGAAGCGTCTGAACCGCTTCCTTTTCCTCCACGCCCTGCAAGTTGTACAGAATCACATCTGCTTTTTCTGTCAATGCTGCTTCCGGTTCTTCACTTTCCAAAAATCCATGCGTAAAATGTTCCAGCGGACACATTTCTTTTATAATTTCAAACGCCTGGCATGGACGGCCTGTAAGATAGAACTGAATCTGACAATGATACATAACGGAATCCCCCTGTGTTTTTCCAGCTCTTTACATAACGCTGTCTTTTAAAATACCTACATTGCTATTCTAACAATCGTACCGAATAATGTCAACATTTTGGAAGCTTAACTGCTGTAGTTTTCCAAAAATCCGAATAATGTCTCTTCATCTTTGATGCAGTACCCCTTACGAATTTTCTGACGGAGGGATTCTTCCAGATCGGAATAACGAATATCCGTATATTCATAAACGCTGCTTTTATCCGCAGAATATACGGTCAGATAATCCTCTTCTTCCACAATGACAAATTTATACTCCACTGTCTGAACGGCCGGAACAACGGCCTCTTTTTTTTCCGAAACTTCCTCTTCCACAATGATTTCTTCTGTTTCCGTTATTTCCTGCGGGTTCTGTTCATCCTTCCAATACACAATCTGATAACATCCAATCAGAAAGATTACTGCAAGTATAAAGAAAATGCGAATACTGTTGACTTTTTTCATAATTATCACCAGCTATAGTATTCGCATTTTCCAATGATTTAAACCATTATTTTAAGATTTTGCCTTTACTGTCTTTACTTTTGACCACGCCGAATCCAGACGAATGGTTTTTCCATCCTGCTTTACAAGCTGATACGCACGAATTCTGACATAATACTTTTTCTTTGCCTTTAGTTTTTGAATTGTCTTTGACGTCGTATTTTTCTTTTTGATCGTGATATTTTTCGTCGTTTTTTTCGAAAATTTCTTATTTGTAGAATACGAAATTACGTATCCGGCCGCCTGGCTGCCCTGTTTTTTCCATTTTACCAGAAAACCTCTGGATTTTGCCGAAATCTTTGCAATCACAGCCTGTTTTGGCACAATAGAAAATTTCTTTGTCAAAACGCCTTCATACTTATCCAGAAAAGAAATTTCCGCAGTGGCCATGCCTGTATTTTTATTGTTTTGGTACGATACCGTATAGTACTTGGAATCTACCATCTGCCCTCTGCTGTCCGTTACTGTAACCGAAGGTTTTTGCTCTTTTCCATTATAAACATATTTTTCAGAGGAAAGATTTACCGATGCAGGACGGTAAAAAATATGCTCTTCTGACGTCTGGCCGCATTTTTCGCACGTCGTTTTACTGTACCCGTCTGTCTGCAGCGTCGCTTTGGTTATCTGTGTTTTGTAGTCATGTGCGGCCTTTGAAAGGATCTTTTGCTCTTCAATTATGATTTCACAGACGCCGCAGTGACTCCCCGCCGTTTTGCCCTCTCTGATGCAGGTCGCCGCCACAGCCGGATCCTCTACCGGCGTATGCGCCGCTATGGGAATCTCTTCCGTATGAATTTCCCCGCATACTTTGCAGGTCAGCTTCTTTTCACCCGTCACACTGCAGGTTGCCTCTTTTATCACTTCCTCTTCATAATCATGCAAAAGCACCGGTATCGTCTGCTGTTCTGTGATGACAGCGTTACAGACGCCGCAGTGGCTTCCTGCTGTTTTCCCTTCGGTTGCGCAGGTCGCCTCTATGGCCGGATCCTCTACCGGCGTATGCGCCGCCATGGGGATCTCTTCCGTACGGATGTCTCCGCATACTTTACAGGTCAGCTTCTTTTCGCCTGTCTCGCTGCAGGTTGCCTCTTTTATCACTTCCGCTTCATCCTCATGCGAAAGCTTTGGCGTCGCCTGCTGCTCTGTTATTACGGTGTTGCAGACGCTGCAGTGGCTCCCCGCTGTTTTGCCTTCGGCTGTGCAGGTCGCCTCTACAGCCGGATCGGTTACTTCCGTATGTTTTCCGGTCTTTTCAATAACCTCCTGTTCCACAATTACCATATCGCAGACCTCGCAATGGCTTCCCTGCGTCTTTCCGTCCGCTCCGCAGGTTGGCGCAACCGCCGGATCCGATACTTCCGTATGCGCCGTTTTGGGAACTGTCCTCTGCGCTTTGATAACGGCGCCACAGACGCTGCAGTGACTTCCCGCCGTTTTCCCTTCCTTAGTACAGGTTGGCGCAACCGCCGGATCTTCTTCTTTTGTATGCTCTGTTTTGGCAGTCTCGGCCGTATAAGATTCCCCACAGCCCTCATACGTGCAGACAAACGTTTTCTTTCCTGCTTTGCTGCAGGTCGCCTCTTCCGTAACCGTTCCCTCATATATATGCGTATGCGCTTCCGGAGGCGTTACTCCTGCCTGTGAAGAATCAAACAGGGTCACGCGCAGTTCTGCCTTTACCGTATCTTTCAGCGCTTTTACATCGGCTACCGTAACCGGATCTCCCTCATAGGACTGAGAAAGAAATAAAAAGGTGTAGTCTCCCTCAGAAGCGCCTTCACCCGCGCCAAAATAATACTTTCCGGAAAAATCCTCCGATGGATAAAACCATATTGCATTTCCCCAGTCTTCTTTTGTCAGAACGGCAGGATCGTTACTCTCCCAGTAATCCGTTTTAATACCAACGACATAACCCCAGTCATAAAAAAACGCATCTTCCGATTGCACATATGCATCCGGAATGATTTCTCCATTCAAATCCCGCCAGACAATTGTACAAAACGCATCTTCATTCGGAATTGAACCGTCTGTATCAATGATTGCGCTAATATCAACCGCAGAGGGCGAAGACGTGATTTCAATGCTTCCAATTTCAACCTGCTCGCCGGAACTGCTGTTTGAAACCGTCCATGCGCCGTCCGTATAAGCAAGCGCCCATCCGTTTTGCGTATCCGCTTCGTTTAACAGAAAATCTGCCGATTCGGAATCGTTCCGGCCTGCATAAATATAGGATCTTCCGTTCAAAAATGTACTGGCCAGATTTTTATTTCCTGCTTTTAAAACCGTTTGTCCGCCGACATCCCCGTCTATATTGACAAATCCGCTGCTGTCTGACACAAGCGTTCCGGGATTTTCCCCACTCTGACTGTCCGCACCGCAAAAATCGCCCATAAGAAACGCTTCCGGAACCTGATTAAAATCAAGGCACGCATTATTTTTCAAGGTTACATTGTAAAATACGCATGTTTTTGAAATCATCCAGGCATTATCGTCTAAAACCAGAGAGCCCACACTTTCGGCACGGGCGTTCTCCAGCGTGCTTTGCCGCACCAGAAGCGTCGTGCTGCCGTTTCCGTATAAATTCATGTCTCTCCAGGTTCCGTTTCCCAGAACCTGCACTTCTGCCGAAGCATTCAGATTGGTATAGATTCCGTCTCTCACAATGACGTCCGGCGTCAAAGTCAGGCTCGCCGTTCCTTTGTATGGAACGTCTCCATGTATCCCCGCTTCATGCCCCATATAAATCCCCTGGAATATACTGCTTTCTTTCAGGCTGTCCCGCGCGGTATTTCGCACCGTCAAAGAAGCGTTCTCTGAAACGCTTGTACCGGGATACCCTCCGGCATATACCGTCGGCAAAAGTTCTTTTTCCGTACCGCCCAGATCGCCAAAAGAACCGCCGTTTCCCTCCAGATAAGTAGCGACATGATCAAGCGTCAGACTGTGTCCCGCCAGATAAATTTCCCGATGGATCACGCTTCCCAGCGCATTGCTGGATTCAAACTGAATTGTTAAATCCTCAATCGTAACGCCGTCTCCCTCTATCTGAAGAGGCGCGCGGGTGCATAAGATGCTTTCCGCATTCCCTCCGCGAATCACTGTTCCCGCAGGAATCATAATGGGGCGCATCCTTCCGCTTGCTTCCGCTCCATTTGCAACCGTAACGATGCCCTGGATAATTACAGGGCTTTTTTTCTCCCGCAGAGCTTTCAGAAAACCATCGTTGTTTGTCACGACAACGCCCGCGTCCGTATTCCTGCCGTTTTCTGCAAAAACAGGCTCCCAGGCGGCAAGCGGCATCAAAGACGCGATCAACAGGCAGCATACGAATACTTTTATTTTTTGTAATAACTTCATATTTTCTTTTTTCCTCTTTCTTAATCTGCTTTTTCAGCTTCTTTTACCTGTACGTCGATTTTCTGATACGGAATTTCAATGCCGCATGCATCCAACGCCAGTTTAATATTTTCCATCAAACGCCATTTTGCTTCCCAGAATTCTTCCGTCTTTACCCAGATGCGCAGCCCGATTTTCACTTCGCTCGCGCCAAGCTCCGATACAAATACCAGCGTTTCTTCCTCCGGCACGCGGCAGATTTCTGCCTGCGCCTGTTTTAAAATGACTTCTTTGGCCAATCTTAAATCAGCCTCATATGCAATTCCGATTTCCAGATGAATCCTGCGGATACCGGAATAGGTAATGTTGGTTAAGCTGCTGTTTGCCAGCATGCCGTTTGGAATGACAATCGTATTATGATCCGCCGTCATAAGCCTTGTATAAAATATGGAGATTTCTTCAACGGTTCCCTCATTTCCATGCGTATCTTCCCGGATATAATCTCCCACTTTAAACGGCTTTAACATCAGAATCAAAACCCCTCCGGCAAAATTGGAAAGGCTTCCCTGCAGGGCAAGGCCAAGCGCAAGGCCCGCAGAACCGACGACCGCCACGACAGAAGCCGTCGTAACGCCAAACAGCGTCAGGATCGTAACGATCAGAATAAAGTAAAGCACGCACTTTAACAGCGCATCCAAAAACTGCCTTACTCCCATATCCGCTTCCGACTTCTCCAGCCATCGGCGCAGAAATTTCCTGGCAAGCCGGATCAAACGGCTCCCAATCACGTAGACGACGGCGGCAAGAACGACTTGCAGCGCAAATCCCAAAAGTCCCGGAACAAGGCTTGAAAGCCACTCCCGTATCATATCGGAATCTGCATTTTTTAATGTTTCCGCGGCCTGTTCCAGGTTTTCCAGCGTTCTTGTTTCTGTTGTAATATCCAGAGTGCTGCCCATATAGATCCTTTCTCACTTATTTTAATCATTTAAGAACCATCCTGCATATCTTCTTTTGACGCTTCGGAAAAAGAAATCGATATATCATTCTTTTTCAAAAATAAAAGGCCAAACGAACCCGGTCCGCAATTGCTCGCAATTGCAGAAGAAGCTTTCTGCAAATACACCCGTTCAAAAGGACAATACTGCCGTACGAGGTCCTGAAGGTACTGAAGCATTTTTTCATCCATTCCGGCGTATGTAATAAACAAAATCCTCCGGTCAACATTTCTTGCATCCAAAAATATCTTTCGAACATAACGTTTCGCAACATATGTAAAACCGCCCATTTCCATACTTCCAACAACCATCCGGCTTTTTTTGAGCACAATAATCGGATGCAGCAGAAGCGTATCGCACAGAATTTGTATCCGCTTTGGGATCCTGCCTGAATGACACATCATATGAGTACTGTCAATAATAAACGCGGACGAAATATAACGCCTTAATTTTTTTACTGTTTTTATGATTTCCGTTTTCGACATATGGTTTTCCGCCATAGACGCCGCATACAAAACCGCCAGGCCCATGCTGCTGGATAAATGTCCGGAATCCAGCACGGTAACATTTTCAAAAGATTTCGCCGCCTCAAGCGCATTGTCATATCCCTGGCTGACATGCTTTGCCATCGTAATGTGTATGACATTCTGGGCTTCCGTCAGTCTCTCCGCAAAAAATCTTTCATAATCCTCCACGGTAGGAGCCTGGGAAAATCCGACCTTTCCTGCCGATATATGCTCCAGCAATTCATCCGCCCCAAGTTCCAGTTCATCCAAAAACCGTCCTTCTTCCGTACATACATAATAAGGGCATACGGAAATTTCAAATTCTTTTCTCAAAGATTCCGGCAAATCGCATACGCTGTCCGTGGTTACTATAAGCGAACGCCGCTTCGCGTGTTCGAAAATCAAAACGTCCTTTCCGATTTCTGACTGATTGGCTTCCTCGCTCAATTCCACCAGTTCTTTCGGAAGAATACTCAGAACCGCCGCTTCCAGCAAAACGCCGCTGACCGGTTTTGCCAGATAGCCGCTGAATCCTTCTTTCCGGTAAAGAAGCTGATTATCGCTTCCAGCATTGGCGGTCAATGCGATAACAGGCGTATCCTGACACAATCCTCCCGGCTGTGCCCGCAGTATGTGAAGGCATTCGATCCCATCCATTTCCGGCATCAGATGATCCATCAAAATGCCGTCGTAATGCTGAATCTGGGTTAATTTCAGACATTCCTTTCCGCTGGATACCGTATCAATCTGAATCTTTGTCTGCAAAAGCAGTTTGCGCACCACCATCAGATTCATCTCATTGTCATCCACCACAAGGATATGGGCTTCCGGAGCTTCAAAACTCTGCCTGTACTGCTCTCCTTCATGGTTCTTCATGCGGGAAGTCAATGTAAACGTTCCCAGTTCTTTGTCCTCTATAATATCCTGTTCCAGCATAACAATAAACGTGGAACCTTTGGTATAAACACTGTTGACGCTGATCTCCCCTCCCATCAGTTCCACAAGCTGATGAACAATGCTAAGGCCAAGCCCTGTGCCTTCAATATGACGGTTCTTTTCCTCATCCACCCGCTTAAACGCGTTGAAAATGTAAGGTATATTTTCTTTTTTTACGCCAAGACCGGTATCTTCAACCGAATACCAAACGCGCACCCGGTTTAACGTCAGGCGTTCACACCGGATAGAAAGCGTAATGCATCCCTCGCTTGTGTATTTCACCGCATTATTCAGCAAATTAATTAAAACCTGCTTAATGCGCACTTCGTCTCCGCAGAGCATACTTGGGATTGAAGCGTCTACATGCAGCCGGAATTCAAGTCCCTTTTCCTTTGCTTTAATCCATATCATATTAACAATTTCCGAAAAAAGGGCTCCTGTCTCATAAGAAACATTTACAATATCCATTTTTCCTGATTTTATTTTGGACAAATCTAAAATATCGTTGATCAGCGTAAGCAGCATTTTGCTTGCACCCTGGATGTTTCTTGCATTTTCGGCGACTTCGTCAGAAATATCCCCTCTTAAAATAATTTCATTTAAACCGATAATCGTATTGATTGGCGTACGGATTTCATGGCTCATACTGGAAAAAAAATGATTTTCCGCTTTATTCAGTTCTTCAATTTCTTTTTTCTGCTGTATGGAAAGCTCATTTTCTTCTTCGTACAATTTGTTTAAGAACAAAAGCAGCACACTTGTCAGAGCCCCTACCATAATAACAGAAGCGGCAGAATCAAAAAAAGAATGCCCCTGCGTATTCTTCGCGACAGATTCCGGAAAATAATAGGCTATATAATAGCAGAGCAGCGTCTCTGCTGTACAAAACAGAAAAAAGGAAGCTTTCCGCCTTCCTTCCAGCGTAATGCTGATATAAATAAAACAAAGCACAAACCATTCCGGCATCCCGCTGTAAAATCCGCCAGCCGAGAAAAAACTCACCGGAAACAGACAAAGCAGCAGTATAGAAATAAACGTAGCGCCTCTGTTGATACATTTTTTTTGAATGCTGAATTTTACGATAAGCATTATGCAAATAAGGCTCGCCGCCAAAATCAGCATATTGATAAGATTCCTGCCCATGAGCAGAACAAATACCAATGCGACCATGCACACGCCAGTGGCCACACGAAACATACGCTCCCGCAGGCTGATCTTATGGTCAAAGATTAGTTCCAGCCATTTTTTGAACACGCAGTATTTCCTCCTCTCAAAACATGCACTCTTTCAAAAAAGCTGCAAAAATTACAATCTGTTAATATTCTTACAAACCTTTTCATACAGATTCAGCAATATAGGATGATTCTTTTTGATGCCCTCCACATCCTCTTTTTTCCCGGCCGCTTCAAGCGTCTTTGCACAGTCAGAAAGTTCTTCTGCACCGATTGTCAGCGACGTGCTCTTTAACGCGTGCGTTTTAATCGCATAATCCTTCCAGTTGGCAGATTCATACAGAGAAACCAGTTCATCTCTTTTTTCGGTATACTGGGAACCAAACATCTTCAGCATCTCTAAATAAAATTCTTCTTCATCGGAACAATACTCCATCCCCATTTTCACATTTATCCCAAACCGTACAAGTTCCTCTATGGATAAAGGCGAATCATCTTCAACCCTTGCCGCATCTGCTGCAGTCTCATTCTGAGCAGGCTCTTCCGATTTATTTAAGTTCAAGGCCACAGGCTCTGAATTGTACACAATGCAGCTCTTTGGAAGAACCTTTCGAAGAGCCCGTTCCAAAACAGCACGTTCAATCGGTTTTGGAATAAATTCTGTGAACCCTTCATTTCGGAACATTTCCCTTGCCCCGCTGATTGTATTTGCAGTCAGAGCAATGACCGGCAAATCCTGGTAAATACCATTATTGATTTCCCGGATATGCCGCAGCGTCTCCACACCGTCAAAGCCAGGCATCATATGATCCAGGAAAATAATGTCATAGGAATCCTTTTTACACCGTTCCACCGCTTCCCTTCCGCTGAGACAAGTATCCACCTGTATCCCATAACTGCCTAAAACGCCTTTTGCAACTACAAGATTCATTTCTTCGTCATCAACGACTAAAACCCTCACTCCGACACAGGAAAACGGTCTGCGGCCTGCGGCCTGCGCTTCTTCAAATCCATTTTCTTTCGCTTCTCCATTTAACAGATTTACAACCGACAACGCAAAAAACGGCTTACGGATTACAAGCAGCCTGCTGTTTTGTCTCAGGACAAATTCCTTATCAGCAATCACTACCACCTGAATTTCATCCGGCAGCTTTTCATAATAAACGCTGTTCTCCTCATATTCATCCTGTGCAATAAAAATATGCGTGAGATTATGATTTTTCTGCAATTTAAGCAGTCCGTCAAAATTATGAGCCTGATATCCTTCAATGCCAAGCCCTTCCACCATATGTAAAATCATTTTATCATAATAGCCTCTGACTTCATCGCAGCTATATTTTTCGGTTCTGAAATAGCATGCAACGCATAGACGCTCCACATTGGAAATCGTCATGCTGGGCGTGTCATCCTCCACTTCCTGAGGAATCACAATATGCGCCTGCAGGCCTTCCTGCGCCTTACTGTCAAAATGAATAAAACCGCCCATGGCATGAAGCAGACCCATAGCAATGGGAAGTCCAAGCCCAAGCCCTCCCGCAAAGCGGCTGCTTCCGGACTCCGCCTGATAAAAATCATCGCACATCTGCGTAATCTGAGAATTCGTCATGCCAATTCCGGTATCATAAACATCTATGATCAGATTGATCCCATAACTTTCCCGACGGAATTCTATACAAATATCAATACCGCCCTCTTCTGTAAATTTAATGGAATTTTCCAGCAAAATTTTAAGCACATGGGAAATTTTTTCCGCATCCCCAATAAGAACCGCCGGTATCTTCGGGTTCATGTCAAACACCATTTCCAATTGATGTCTGCTGTTTTGCATGGCGGTCGTCGTAATGACGTCATTCAGCAGAGACGTGATCATATATGCTTCCCTTGCCGCAGTCAATGTGCCTTCTACAATCTCCGTATAATCCAAGATATTGTTAATCTGGTTCGAGAGACGCTTGCCCGCCATTTGTATCGACTGTATATCTTCCCGGATTTCCGGAGAAAGCTCCTTTTCCAGCGCAACTTCACTGATGCCAATCACCATATTGATCGGAGTCCGAAGTTCGTGAGAGACGTTTGACATAAAGTCAGCATTCTGCCGTCCCGCCGTCTCAAGCTGCGCTAATGTGCTGTCGTATTTCTTTCTTGCCGCATTCCGCCTGTTAATCCGGTACCTTGCAATCGCCGCCGCGCCTAACACCACCACAACCCCAATTCCAAGGCGTATCATATTATGATACCCCATACTGTAAGTAATGGTATGTAAAAGCAGCAGATGATAGAAAAGCGCCAGCATATACAAACCGACCATCATATATAACAACTGCTTTTTGTCAAACATGGAAAAAATAAGAACCAGCATACAGGCCACAGCGGATATGTCAAAAAGAACGATTTTATGCACTCCGAAGAAAAAAAATCCAACCATTAAAAGCCCTATGCATAAATTTTCATAAAACACATTGGAACTGGCCCTTCCGATATGGAGATACCAAACGATAGAACTGCCGATTACAATAATCGGAACCATCCAAAATTCCCATGACATGGCTATCGTGGTTAAAATCAGTATTACGCCAAATACAGTAACAATACTGGCCAAAAGCAGATGTACGCTTGTCTGCTCTTCTGTTCTCATTTTTTCTCAAACCCCTTTGCAACTCTTCTTAACAATTCCTGCGGTATATACGGCTTTTTCAGATAATTGATGGCGCCCAGGTTGAGGGCGTCAAAAACATCATCCGCATCTCCCGACGCGGTCAGAAAAATCACGGGAATATCAATTGATTCTTCTTTCATATGTTCAAAAGTTTCAATCCCATTCATATTCGGCATTGCAATATCAAGAAGAACCATATCCACTTCTTCACTTTTTAATATGGCCAGGGCCTCTTCTCCGGACTCTGCGAAAAGTACATCATAATGCCTTTGCAAAATTATCTTTGTCCTTTTTAAATTCATTGCATCGTCATCCACTACTAAAATACATTTCTCCATATAGCCGCCTCCTAATTCTTATTTATTAAACTCCATACAGAATTTATTTTAAAACAGAATCAAAATAAAATCAAGCCATTCCGGCATTTCACAGGGAATGAATGAACAATCCGCTACGAAGCTTAGGTTCAAACCACGTAGACTTCGGCGGCATCAGTTTTCCTGCGTCGGCCACTGCAAAAAGCTCATAAATTGACGTCGGATACATCGCGAACGCCACTGCACAGTCTGTGCTCACCCTTCGCTCCAGTTCCTTTAATCCGCGAATTCCACCTACAAAATCAATTCTTGCATCCGTCTTTGGATCCTCTATCAAAAGCACAGGCTCCAACAAAAGCTTCTGCAGTAAAGACACATCCAGACCATCCACCGGATCGCTGTTCCTGTCCTTCTCTTTTATTGTAAGTCCGTACCATTTTCCGGCAAGGCACATAGAGATTTCTCCCTTTTTCTCCGGTTTTTTTGCTCCATCCAGCGCTTTCACGTCAAAAATCCGCTCCACTTTGGAAAGAAATGTTTCCTCCGTATCTCCGCAAAGATCTTTAACCGCCCGGTTATAATCCAAAATCATAAGCTCTTCATCCGGGAACAGCGCCGACAGAAAATAGTTAAACTCCTCATCTCCCGTATACTCCGGATGCTCCCTGCGCCGCATAAATCCAACTTTTACCGCCGAAGCCGCCCTGTGATGCCCGTCTGCTATATAAATTTCCCTGATATTTGAAAATGCATCCTGAATTTTTGCAATTTCCTCTGCATCAGAAATGCAAAACACTCTGTGCCGGACGGAGTCTTCCGAAACAAAATCATAAAGAGCCTTTTTCTCCTTTGCCGCGCTTACTGCCCTGCGAATCACTTCATTTGCCCGGTAAGCCAAAAAAATCGGCCCGGTCTGCGCATTGCACGCGTCAACGTGGCGAATCCTGTCCGCTTCCTTTTCCGCTCTGGTATTTTCATGTTTTTTAATCACGCCGTCTGCATAATCGTCAATAGACGCACAGGCCACAATCCCGGTCTGTACGCGGCCGTCCATCGTCTGCTCGTAAACATAATAGCAGGGCGTCTCTTCCTGGATGAAATCCCCGCGCTTTATCATATCCCATAAGAGATCATGTGCTTTCTGATAGACTTTCGGATCGTAAGTATCTACGGAATCGTCAAACTGCGTCTCTGCCCGGTCAATGTTCAAAAAAGAATCCGGATTGTTTTTTACTGCTTCTTTTGCTTCTGTTCTGTTATAAACGTCATAAGGTAAAGCAGCGATATCTGCCGCTTTACCTTCTGCTGGACGGATACACAGAAATGGTTTGATTTCTGCCATTTTTGTCTCCTTTTGTATATTTTATTTTACCACGCGCACTTTTAACACACCTTTGACTTCCTTTAATTCTGAAACAGCTTCATCTGTCACCGGAGTGTCGATATCTAACAACGTATAAGCGTAATCTCCTTTGGACTTGTTTGTCATATCTTCAATATTAATGTCCGCGTTCCCCAAAATCGTCGTAAATTGCGCAATTGTGCCTTTTACATTTTTATGCAGAATTCCAACGCGTCCTGCTTTTTCACAGCCGCCCATATTGCAGTCCGGAAAATTTACGGAATGCACAATGTTTCCGTTTTCCAGATAATCCCGGATCTCCCTTACAGCCATCATAGCGCAGTTGTCTTCTGATTCTTCCGTGGACGCGCCGAGATGCGGCGTTAAAATAACGCCGTCTTTTCCAGCCACAGTCGGATTCGCAAAGTCCGTCACATATTTTTTTACTCTGCCGCTGTCAATTCCCGCCAGGACAGCTTCTTCGTCCGCCAGAAGATCCCTCGCAAAATTCAAAATGACAACGCCGTCTTTCATTTTGGAAATAGCTTCTTCATTTATCATGCCTCTTGTTGCGTCCATAAGCGGAACATGAACCGTGATAAAATCACATTCTTTATAAATATCGTCCACATTGCTGATATGCTTTACACTGCGGGATAAATTCCATGCGGCATTGACAGAAATATACGGATCGTAGCCAAGCACATCCATGCCAAGATGAATTGCCGCGTTGGCAACCTGAACGCCAATGGCTCCAAGACCGATGATCCCAAGCTTTTTACCTGCAATTTCGCATCCGGCAAAATTTTTCTTCTGCTTTTCGGCAGCTTTTCCGATATCAGGCAGGTCTTTGTTTTCCCTGACCCATTCAATGCCGCCCACAATATCACGCGATGCAAGCAGCATTCCCGCAATTACAAGCTCTTTTACCCCGTTTGCATTTGCGCCCGGCGTATTGAATACGACAATGCCTTTCTCTGCGCACGCATCCAGCGGAATATTATTCACACCGGCACCTGCCCGTGCGACTGCTTCAAGATCCTTTGGCAATTCCATGTCATGCATAGACGCGCTGCGCACCAAAACGGCGTTTGCTTCCGCTATCTCATCTGTTTTCTGATATTTCTTAGAAAATAAGTTCAGTCCGACGTCTGCAATCGGATTTAAACAGGTATACTGAAACATAAATAAGTCTCCTCCTAACGATTCTTTTCCTCAAATTCGCGCATAAAAGCAACCAGCTTTTCCACGCCCTCTTTCGGCATGGCGTTGTAAATAGACGCGCGCATACCGCCGACCGAACGATGTCCTTTTAAATTCTCAAGCCCTGCCGCTTTGGCCTCCGCGACAAATTTTGCGTCTAACTCGCCGCTTCCGGTAACGAACGGCACGTTCATCAGCGAGCGGTCTTCTTTTGCAACCGTTCCCCGAAACAGGCTGCTTTCATCCAGAAAATCATACAAAATTTTCGCTTTTTCTTCGTTTCGCTCCCTGATTGCGGAAAGGCCGCCCATGCTCTTTAACCATTTGAACACCTTGCCGCAGATGTAAATGCCGTATGCCGGGGGCGTATTGTACAGAGACGCAGCGTCCGCATGCGTTTTGTATTTTAACATGGTAGGAGTTCCCGGCAGCGTATCTTCCGTAATCAGATCTTCCCGGATAATTACAATGACTACGCCCGCAGGCCCTATGTTCTTCTGTACGCCGCCGTAAATAACGCCGTATTTTGTCACGTCTACCGGCTCGGATAAAAAGCAGGAGGATACGTCGGCCACTAACGTATGGCCTTTCGTATTCGGCAGCTCTTTGAATTTTGTGCCGTAAATCGTGTTGTTTTCACAAATGTAAACATAATCCGCGTCGTCCGGAATGTCCAGATCCGAACAGTCCGGAATATAGGAAAACGTCTGATCCTCGGAAGACGCCACGGAAACCGCTTCTCCGTAAATCTGCGCTTCCTTCCAGGCTTTCTTTGCCCACTGTCCGGTCACAATATAAGCCGCTTTCTTATTTTTCATCAGATTCATTGGAATCATGGCGAACTGCTGCGACGCGCCGCCCTGTAAAAACAGGACTTTGTAATTGTCCGGTATCTGCATCAGATCGCGCAAATCCGCTTCCGCTTCCTTAATAATCGTATCGTATACTTTGGAACGATGACTCATTTCCATTACGGACATACCGCTTCCTTTATAATCCATCATCTCCTCTGCCGCTTCGCGCAATACCTCTTCCGGCAAAACCGCCGGTCCCGCGGAGAAATTATATACTCTGCTCATACTTCATAACCTCCTCATGTCATTTCGTCTGTGTTCTCGTAGAATACTGTAATCTTTTTTAAAAAAACTGTCAAGGCGTGTTTTACCATGGATGCCAATTTTTCATATCCGCTCCCGGTCTGTTGCGCAGCAAAAAAAAATATATTTTCATGATGACCGTTATAAGCCCGCCGGTTCTTAATGAGGTTTTTTCAAATTTAGAACCGCTGCCGGCTTATATAGCGCAAGCGGGTCTGAATAAAATATATTTTTCTTCTGATGCGTTCATACCTGAACAGGGATATGAAAAATTGGTTTCGGCAGCAATTATTTCTGTTTTAAATCTTCTTCGGTAAATACTTCCGCGATCGCGGCGCCCGGCGCCACCATCGGCCAGACTTTATCGTCGGAATCTATCACGCAGTCGATTACAACGGGGCCGTCTGCCGCAAGAGCTTTTTTCATAACTTCCTCAAATTCTTCTCTTGTCTTCGCCCTGTATCCTGTCGCTCCCATGGCTTCCGCAAGCTTTACGTAGTCCATGCCGTCGTCTAATATCGTAGCGGAATAGCGTTCCCCGTAAAACAGCGTCTGCCATTGCCGCACCATGCCAAGCACATGATTATTCACGATAACTTCAATCAACGGAAGCTTTTGCCTTACGGCTGTCGCGATTTCATTCATATTCATCCGAAAGCACCCGTCTCCGGCAATATTAATTACCGTCTTATCCGGGTTGGCCGTCTTTGCGCCAATCGCCGCTCCAAGCCCGTATCCCATGGTTCCAAGACCGCCGGACGTAAGCAGGGTACGCGGCTTTTTGTATTTGTAAAACTGCGCCGCCCACATCTGATGCTGTCCGACCTCGGTGACAATCAGCGCGTCGCCTTTTGTCATCCGGTAAATCGCGTCTATCATATAAGGCCCGTTCAATCCTGTTTCGGGATATTTCAGCGGATATTTTTCTTTATATTCCTGTATATGGGAAAGCCATTCGCTATGCTCCATCGGCAAAACGCGGGCGTTTAACCTGCCAAGCACGTCTTTGACGTCCCCTATCATACTGAAATCGACAATGATATTTTTGTTGATTTCCGCCGGGTCAATGTCAATCTGCAGGATTTTGGCCTGTTTTGCAAATTTGGCCGCATTTCCGATGACGCGATCGGAAAAACGCACGCCGACGGCAATGAGCAGATCGCATTCGCTCACGCCAAGGTTTGACGTTTTCGTCCCGTGCATGCCAAGCATTCCGGTATATTTCTCATCCGTTCCGTCAAACGCGCCTTTCCCCATCAGGGAATCGCAGACGGGCGCATCTATCTTTTCTGCAAATTCTTTTAATTCCGCGCTTGCCTCGGAAAGCACAACGCCGCCGCCGGCAAAGATAAACGGGCGTTTTGCCCCGGAAATCATTTTGACTGCCCGCTTAAAATCTTCTTCCGGAATCTCCGCCGCAAAGCGCGCCGGTTTTTCCTGTGAAACCGGCGTATACTCACATTTCTGCGCCGTTACGTCTTTTGGAATATCAAGAAGCACAGGCCCCGGCCGCCCTTTTGCCGCAATCGCAAATGCCCGCCGAATCGTAGCCGAAAGCTTTTCAATGTCTTTTACAATAAAGTTATGCTTGGTAATCGGAGTTGTGATTCCCGCAATGTCCACCTCCTGAAAGCTGTCTTTTCCAAGAAGCGGCACGCCGACGTTGCAGGTAATCGCCACAAGCGGCACGGAATCCATATAGGCGGTTGCGATTCCCGTCACAAGATTTGTCGCTCCCGGCCCGCTTGTCGCCATGCAGACGCCGACTTTTCCCGTACTTCTGGCGTATCCGTCCGCCGCATGGCTCGCCCCCTGTTCATGGGACGTTAAAATATGCTTAATTTCATCTCTATGCTTATACAGTTCGTCATATACGTTTAAAATCTGGCCGCCCGGATACCCAAACACCGTATCCACACCCTGTTCTTTTAAACATTCAATGATAATTTCCGCACCTGTCAACTGCATGAAAATTCCCTCTCTCTGTTTCAGTCTGTTTGTTTTTATTTTTCCAGAATCGCCCCGCGGTTGCCGGATGTCACCATGGTTACATACCGTCCAAGATAACCGCTTACGTTCTGCTCTTTCGGTTTCCAGTTTGCTTTTCTTGCCGCAAGCTCTTCGTCCGTCAAATCTACGTCAAGCTTCATTTCCGGGATATTGATTTTGATGACGTCTCCCTCTTCAATCAGCGCAATCGGACCGCCGACCGCAGCTTCCGGAGAAACGTGTCCAATGGATGCGCCGCGGCTTGCGCCGGAAAAGCGTCCGTCCGTAATCAGCGCGACCGAAGAGCCAAGGCCCATTCCTGCAATGGCGGACGTCGGGTTTAACATCTCCCGCATGCCGGGCCCGCCTTTCGGCCCCTCATAACGGATAACGACAACGTCTCCCGCGTTGATTTTTCCGCTCTTAATCGCTGCAATGGCGTCTTCTTCGCATTCAAATACCCTGGCCGGACCCTCGTGAACGAGCATTTCCGGCGCGACTGCGGAGCGTTTTACCACGCTTCCGTCCGGAGCAAGGTTTCCGCTTAATACGGCAAGGCCGCCCGTCTTTGTATACGGATTGTCCAGCGGACGAATCACTTTCGGATCTTTGTTGACGGCGTCTTTGATATTTTCCCCGATGGTCTTTCCGGTTACCGTTATGCAGTCGGTATGTAAAAGTCCCGCGTCCGCAAGCTCTTTCATCACGGCGTATACGCCCCCGGCTTCATTTAAATCTTCCATGTATGTCGGTCCCGCCGGAGCCAGATGGCAGAGATTCGGCGTCTTTTCACTGATTGGATTTGCGAATTTTATATCGAAGTCAAAACCGATTTCATGCGCGATTGCCGGAAGATGCAGCATGCTGTTTGTGGAGCAGCCAAGCGCCATATCGACGGTCAGAGCGTTCATCACCGCTTCTTTTGTCATAATATCCCTTGGCCGTATATTTTTCTCATACATTTCCATAACCGCCATGCCGGCGTGCTTTGCAAGCTTAATGCGCTCCGAGTAGACCGCCGGAATTGTGCCGTTGCCTCTAAGCCCCATGCCAAGCGCCTCCGTCAGGCAATTCATGGAATTGGCCGTATACATGCCGGAGCAGGAACCGCACGTCGGACATGTCTTTTCTTCATATTCTCTGACTTCCTCTTCTGTCATTGTGCCGGCGGCATAGGAGCCTACGGCTTCAAACATGGAAGATAAGCTTGTTTTCTTTCCTTTTACGCGACCCGCAAGCATGGGGCCTCCGGATACAAATACGGTCGGCACGTTGATTCTTGCCGCCGCCATCAAAAGTCCCGGCACGTTTTTGTCACAGTTTGGCACCATGACAAGGGCGTCGAACTGATGCGCCAGGGCCATGCATTCTGTGGAATCTGCAATCAAGTCCCTTGTCACAAGGGAATATTTCATGCCGATATGCCCCATCGCAATTCCGTCGCAGACAGCGATGGCCGGAAATACGACCGGAACGCCCCCTGCTTCCGCTACGCCAAGCTTTACGGCGTTTACGATTTTATCCAGGTTCATATGGCCCGGAACGATTTCATTATAAGAGCTTACAATGCCGACCATCGGCTTTTTCATTTCTTCTTCGGTAAATCCCAGTGCGTTGAATAAACTTCTGTGCGGCGCCTGCTGCATGCCCGCTTTTACCTGATCACTTTTCATATTATCGTATCCTTTCTGCAATCAAATCGCCCATTTCCTTTGTGCCAACCTGCGTAACGGCCGCGCGCTTTGCTTCTTCCTGCGGCATAATGTCAATGGTGCGCCAGTTTTCTTTTAACACCTGCTTTACGGCGGCTTCAACGGCGTCCGCTTCTTTGTCCAGATCAAAGGAATACCGAAGCATCATGGCCGCGCTTAAAATCGTCGCAATCGGGTTTGCAATTCCCATGCCCGCAATATCCGGCGCGGAACCGCCGCTTGGCTCGTATAAGCCGAATTTCGTATCGTTTAGGCTTGCGGACGAGAGCATTCCAATCGAGCCTGTCACCATGCTCGCCTCGTCCGATAAAATATCTCCAAACATATTTTCCGTTAAAATCACGTCAAACTGCTTTGGATCTTTGACAAGCTGCATGGCGCAGTTGTCTACCAGCATATGCTCTAACGTCACTTCCGGGTAATCGCCCGCCACTTCTTCCACGACTTTTCTCCAGAGCCTGGAAGAATCCAGGACGTTTGCTTTATCCACGCTCGTCACTTTCCTGCGGCGCTTCATGGCGATGTCAAATCCGCGTTTTGCGATTCTGCGGATTTCGTCTTCGTTGTATGTAAGCGTATCGACCGCCGTCATCCGGCCGTCTATTTCTTCTGTTTTCCGTTCGCCAAAGTAAAGCCCTCCGGTCAGCTCCCGCATAATCATCATGTCAAAGCCGTCTCCAATGATGTCTTCCCGCAGCGGACAGGCTTCTTTTAACTCTTCGTAGAGATAGGCCGGCCTTAAATTGGCAAACAGGTTTAAAGATTTCCGGAGCTTTAACAGCCCCGCTTCCGGCCGAAGATGCGGTTCTAACTTATACCACGGGGAAGTCGCCGTATTGCCGCCGATGGAACCCATCAAGACGGCCTGGCTTGCCTTTGCCTGTGCAATCGCCTCGTCTGTCAGCGGAACGCCGGCTGCGTCAATGGAGCATCCTCCCATTAAAATCTCTTCATATTCAAATGTATGACCGTATACCTCTCCGATGCGGTCTAAAACTTTTCTTGCTTCCGCTACGATTTCCGGTCCGATTCCGTCGCCGGAAATCACTCCTATCTGATAATTCATAATATACTCTTCCTCTCTTTCATTACTTTGCTGCTCTTGGTATGCAAAAACAGTCCCGCAGGATCTGTTTCCTGCTGAAATTTTAAAAACAGGAAACGCCATGGCGTTTCCTATTTTTTACTTTTTGCTTTCTTCTATTGAGTCTGCTTTTTCCACTGCAGCAATCGCTCCCTTCTGCATAGGAATACGGCAGTTTTTATTACTTCCAAATTCAACGATTACTGTGTCGTCCGTAATGTCAATAAGCACGCCGTAGAACCCTCCCGACGTCATTACGGTGTCTCCCACTGCCAGTGAAGCAAGCATAGAATTTTTCTTTTTCGTCTCTTTCTGCTGTGGACGAATCATAAAAAAGTACATAAATACAAATAAAACAACAAGTGAAATCAACATTGGCGCTGAACTTACTGTTTGCTGATTCAATAAAACCGACATCTTTTTTTCCTCCTAAATTTAAACTGCTTTTACCATTGTACACAAATCTTTATAAAACGGCAAGAGAATTTAAAAATTTCATCGAAATTTTAATGATTCTTCAAATTACTGTTCTAAAGACTCCGGCAGTTTCTCTAAACGCTTTATATGCTGTGCAGAATCGGCATCTGCTTCATCCCATAGAGTTTTTCTTCTTTGTAGCTTTGATACCGGCCTGCTTCAATGGCTTCTCTGATTTCTTCCATCATTGTATTATAAAAATACAGGTTATGCAGTACGCAAAGCCGCATACCAAGCATTTCCTTCGCTTTCAGAAGATGCCGTATGTAAGCCCTGCTGTATCTGCGGCAGGCAGGACAATTGCATCCCTCTTCGATTGGGCGGGTGTCTTTTGCGTATTTCTGATTGAAAAGATTCAGTTTCCCCTGATTGGTATAAAGATGTCCGTGACGTCCGTTTCTGGTCGGATAGACACAGTCAAAAAAATCCACGCCGCGATCCACGGCCTCTAAAATATTTGCCGGAGTTCCCACTCCCATCAGATAGGTTGGTTTATTTTCTGGCAGATTCGGTACGGTAACATCTAAAATCCGATACATTTCCTCATGCGTTTCTCCTACGGCAAGACCTCCCACCGCATATCCGTCCAAATCCATCTCAACAATCTGCTTTGCATGGTTTCTTCGAATATCTTCATAAATCGCGCCCTGATTGATGCCGAACAAAAGCTGTTCTTTATTAATGGTGCGTTCCAGGCTGTTTAACCGATGCATCTCCTGTTTGCAGCGCAAAAGCCACCGCGCCGTCCGGTCTACGGAATTCTGCACATACTTTCTGTCCGCCACGCTGCTTGGACATTCGTCAAAAGCCATCGCAATTGTCGACGCCAGATTAGACTGAATCCTCATGCTTTCTTCCGGACCCATAAAAATTTTTCTGCCGTCCACATGAGAATGAAAATGAACGCCTTCTTCTTTAATCTGCCGCAGCTTCGCCAGGGAGAAAACCTGAAAGCCGCCGGAATCCGTTAAAATGGGCCTGTCCCATACCATAAACTGATGCAGTCCGCCAAGCTCATGTATCAGCCCGTCTCCCGGACGAATATGAAGATGGTAGGTATTTGAAAGTTCTACCTGCGTCTTTATCTGATATAAATCTTCGGTCGATACGGCTCCTTTAATTGCGGCCGCAGTCCCGACATTCATAAAAACAGGCGTCTGAATCGTTCCATGCACTGTATGAAATTCAGCGCGTTTCGCTCTTCCGTCTTTGTTTAATATTTTGTATGCTGCCATAAAAACCTCTTTCTTTTTTGAAATATCTTTATTATCATAGCTCTATTCCATTCTCATTTCAAGAAAAATCTCTTTCGCCTGTAATTGTCAGAATTTTTAGTTATTTATATATAACATTGCAAATATAACTAATACTTATTAATATTTTTCTATTTTTTCATTGACAGATAGTATTTTTTGAGATAAAATAAATTTATCAAATCAAAGAAATGGAGGTACAGACCACCAAAACAGTGACGCAATCCCTAAAAAATCCTTAACATTAAGGTAATTTATTCCATCTGACAGATTTGAAAATGAATTTAGAATGGCAACCATGAAAAATAAAATATCAAACAGAACAGAGAATCAGTTGCAGCATTCAGATATGATTCCGGTTCCACAGTTCATGGAAAACAGAATGAAGAAGTTCATGGAAGAATCTACAATGGAAAATAAAAAGCGGAGGTACAATCCAATGGACGGCATAGTTTAAAAGCGGCATCAAATTAAAAACATTTGATGCCGCTTCTATTGTATTTAAATATCAAAATCTCTTTTATCTATTTGTTCCCACAAAGGTTTCTTTATCTTTTTTCTTGTAATTTCCGCAAGCCCTAATTTTGTAAAACCCATAAAAACAGCAGGCACTTTATCCTTTGCCAAAAAGCCTTTAAAAGCTTCCGCCAGCTTTTCCTGCGCCTCTTTCGTATCCAGATTGATGAAATCCACAATACAGATGCCGGATATATTTCTCAGCCTAAGCTGTCTTGCAATTTCTTCCGCAGCTTCCAGATTAACCTTTAAGTAAAAGTTCTCCTGTTTTCCTTTTATACATCTTCCGCTGTTTACGTCAATGACCGTCAAAGCTTCCGTTGGAGAAATCACAAGATAAGCGCCGGACTTTAGCCAGACATGGGCGCTTAAAGCCTCTTCTAACTTCGACTTAAAGCTGTAAAGGGCAGAAAGAGAAAGAAGCGCGTCTCCATACAGCTCAATCCTTCCCTCCGTTACGACCTTTTCCTGCTCAAATGCCTGCAAAAGCTCCTGAAATACGGCCGGATCGTCCGTTACAATTTTTTCCAGATGCAGGGACAAATAGTCCCTGACATCTGAAATATATGCAGGCGGCGAATGATACAGGCAGCTATGGCAGACGCGGGTTTTGTAATACGTTTTTAAATAACGGAACTGTTCATAAAGGGCGCAAAATTCTTCTGATAACTGCTCTTTTGAATAATTCTTAGCATTTGTACGAATAATCAGTCCAAATTCTTCCTCTTTTTGCCCGGCGGTTTTTTCTTCAAAGAAAGCCTGAAAATACGACCTCTTTTCGTCCGGCAGTTTTTTGGAAACGCCAAATGTTTTATTTTCCGTTGTCAAAATCAATGCATTCCCTTTGAAACTGATATTCGTTGAAACAGTCGGATCTTTTGTTTTTGCCGCTTCCTTTACAACCTGAACGACAATTTCATCTTCTTCCGTCAGTTTGCCCTGGCGGCATTGCCTCGCCATCATTGGGGTTTTTACATCTTTCAAAGACAGATAGCTCATTTGCCCCGGAAAAAGTTCGACAAAAGCGGCTCCTATTTTATCTATAATCCGCTTGATTTTTCCGATATAAACATTTCCAAGCAAAGAAGTTTTTTTCACATCACTGCAGGATACCTCAAGCATACGGTGATCCTCAAACAATGCCGTAAACAGATATTCCGTGTCTTTTATGCTCTGCCTTGTAATCACTGCTCTGTTCCCCATATTACCTCTCATCTCTTTCCAATTTTTCTGCCGTCCAAAAACAAAATTTTCTATTTTATTTTTACTGTTTTTGCCTGGCCTTTTCCGGAAAACAGCTTTTTATATTTCCCTTTGTATGCTTTCGGGACTTTTATGACAGCTTTCTTATGGATTCCCTTCAGCGCTTTTGCTTCTACTTTCTTTAACGCTTTTCCATTCACTTTAATCTCTTTTAATTTCGAGCATCCCGAAAAAGCCTGTTTTCCGATTTTTGTCACATTTGTTCCGATTGTAACTTTCTTTAAGTTCTTACAGCCTGCAAAAGCTTTGGCTCCAATTTCCGTAATTTTACATTTTTTTCCTTCAATTGTCACTTCCGCCTTTATATTCAAAGAAGCAAGGCTCTTCTTGCTTGCAGTTCCCACAATGGAAACCGTCTGTTTTTTTATATTTGTCACCTTATACTTTAACTTTGTCTTATCCGACGCCGTATAGATCTTATTAAGTGAAAGTTTTGAATCCTCCGGTTTCACGTCTGGATTTTTGCCCGGGTCGGGAACCGGATTTGGATTCTGGCCTGGATCCGGTTTTGGATCCGGATCTGGTTTTGGATCTGGATCTGGCTTTGGATCTGGATCCGGAGTTTTTTCTATAAGCATTTTTTCAGCTTCACTCAGCATATGGATATACTGTTTTAAAACAGACGCATTCTTTGCTGTTTTCGCCGCTTCTTTTAGTCTTGTATATGCTTTTTGATATTCCTTCCAGGAATCAGCGGTAAATTTATCTTCTTTCAGCTCTTCCTCTGCTTTTCTCAATACATTCTCCGCGATAGCTTTCATTTCTTCTAAAAGTTCCGTATTGCCCTTTATGGAAAATGACAGACCGTCTTCTGACGCAAGGAGGTTGAGGTAAGCTGCGGTCACTTCATCTTCAGATGAATCTTCTGTAATCTGTCCTGCCGCTTCTACAGCATCCATATAAGCCTTCCATGTCGTAATGTTATAGTGAGCTTCGCTCTTTTCCTGACTTTTTTCGATAAGAGACGGCATCTTTTCCGACGCCTCAGCAAAAAGGCCGGAAAAAGCATTTTTTGCCGCTGACGCAGCTCCTTCTAACTCTTCTTCTGAAACAGTTCTTTTCTGTAACGTTTCTTCGACCAGCGCTTTAGCCTCTTCAAGCGCTTTTTCATTGTCTGAAAGTTTAAGGCTGTTCCCATAAGACTCAAACTTCATCAAACTGCCTAAAAGTTCTGTTTTGTCCGGATCCTGATCCAGATTAGCCGTTCCGATAATCCGTATTTTCGCGGCGGTCGCCCATTCGTCTCCGGTTTCCAATACGCGGAACCTTACATGGGAAGCAAGGACTGCCCCTTTCAGATATGCTGTTTTTTCGCTTGCTGTTTTTGCCCAGTTTCCAACGCCGACCGGAGTAAAATCCGTACCGTTTGCGCTGACCTCTATCTGATATTTTGTCACATTGCCGTTTCCTCCGTCTGATCTTGGCGTATAGGTAAGGCCGCTTACAAGATAATTGCCCCCAAGATCAATCGTCACATAATGTTTCTTACGTCCATTGTTGCCGACATTATCATCATCATACTTTGAATGCCATATTTCAGAAACGTTATCGTTTAATACCAGTTCCGCTTCTGCGCCGGGGTGTTCGCTTCCTGCCGTCGCATGCATGCCCTGCGTCGAAAGCTCGTCAAATTCGGAAGCAAAAGCCATTTTTCCAACAGAAATCTCCTGCATTACATAGGGTTTGTCTGTCAGACTTACGTTATAGACAGTTTCCGCCGCACCGCCGTCTTTTACAAAAACATTTCCGGTTACAGTAAAAATTTCCGGATCAGATTCTTCCACGGGACAGACAAATTTCAGCGTATCCGCATCCACGTTTCCGGCAAGCAAAGCTTCTTTTGTTTTACCGCCGGCTTTCACTTCAAGCGTAACGTTTCCGGCGGCAAATACATTCTGTGAAAAATCCGCTTCAATTTCCACTGTTCCGCCCGGCAGAAGATATTCCGTCTCCCGGCCGTTTTTATCCAGGCATTTTGCCCTGAGCCCCGTCGGCGCCGGCGTATTTTCACAGACATTTGAATCCATAATGTACTGCGGGCTGAACGATGTAAACGCCGCGCCAACCATCGCGTAGCTTTCATGCTCATAAATCAGACCGATTGTTCCGTCATTCATAACGGTAAGTGAAGAATAAAGATATTTTTTCTCTTCGATCAGCTTGCGGTACGCCCAGTTTAACGTATCGTCTTCATTGACAAAAGCAATGCGCACTGTCCCGTATTCCCTTCCGTTTGTAGTGTGCTGGTTCGCATCCGGCCCGGGATTTGAAAAAATAATCGCTTCCTTTTCCTGCCCGTCCGCCGGATCTAAAATTTTTCCCGGATAATGAACGGCTGACATCTGACAGTACGGATCTTTCACTCCGCTCTGCTGTACCGGAGCGCCCCATGTTACGCCTTCGTCTGTACTGACAGAAAGCGTCACCTGCCCGTTATAGCTTCTCATAAACTGCATCAAATGACCGTTGTCCAGTTCCACAATACAGCTTTCTGTCAGATGGCTTTCCGCGTTTTCCATATTTCCTTCATTATTTGGAGAACCGCCCTGATGCCAGGTTTTTCCGTCATCATCGCTGTATACATTGAAAGAGGACTGGATTCCTCCTGCATTTGTACAGTAAGCCGGGAAGATCAGTCTCCCGCTTTTTGTCTGAACGCCCATGCCGGGTCCCGTTCCGCAGAACTTCATCCACTCGTCTTTGACCTCCGGCGTAATGTCTTTTGGCACAGACCAGGTCAGGCCGTCGTCGTCGCTGTAAGTCATCCAGAGATAACATGTATTAAAAAATGTCAGCTCACTGTTTCTATAAATATTTCCTATCCGCACTCCATTTTTGTACAGTTCTCCCTGCGCCGTAAACGGGGCCGCGGCTTCCGTTTCCACACGGTATTCCGTTATTTCATTCTGCGAATTGTAAACGGTTCCGTTTTCACGCACCGTATAAACGCCGCCGTTCTTATCCGTCAGCTTCAGGCGCTTCTTTCCTTCCGCTTCCACATAGCCCGTTCCGGCCTGCGCCCCGCCAAATCCCGTACCTTGCTGAAACATATCCACCAGCATATAAATTCTTCCGTAATATTCACTGTTTTCGTCATTATCCACTAAAAGAGCCGGATCTACCGTATACGCATAAGAACCAGAAAGCGCAATCACCGGTATGGTGTCCTGCCATGTCTCTCCGCCGTCTTCACTTCTGCGGATTACGCTGTCAATCACGCCTACGTCATTCCATCCATTCCATCTTTTATCAATGGACGCAATCACAGTTCCTGTCTTTTTTGAAGTGACAATCGCAGGAATGCGGTAAGCTGCGGAGCCGTCCATACCGGAATTAAAAATTTCCCTGTTTTTCGTTTTCTTATACCCTTCCATCTTTTCCGTTCCGTCCGGATATGTAACGGAAGAAGTTGCGCTGTGCAGAAGCTCTATCTGTTCCTCCGAAAGCGCCGCGTCATATATCTGCAGTTTTGAACAATAAATGTTTTTCCCGAACTGAACGGACGATGCATCAACGGAACCGGAAAACCCGCTTCTTTCCGCCAGAGTCCCGTCTGCAAAAACCGCCGCCTCTTCCCCGTCTAACGTTACGGAGATCGTGTGCCATTTTTGTGTGTCCAAACTCGTATTTTCCACATCTGCTTTCATATCCGTATCTTCAAAGCGGACGCCAATCTGACCGGACGCTGCGTCTATATACAGTTCGCTGTCCTGCCCAAAAGAAAGAAGCGAAACTTTCCCGTCCTGCGCTTCCTTCAAACGGTATACAAGACTTATGCTTCCCAAAGACATTTCCCCGGAGAGCCCGGTCGCCGCGCTTTCTGTTTTTGGATTCGCTTCTTCAAATACAGGAGCAGGAACCTGCGTTTCACTGTCCCCTTCCGCAGCAAACGCCATTCCCTGTGAAAACTGCTCCGCACTCAAAATGATGCAGACGCTGATGAACGCCGCAAATATTTTTTTCATTTTTTGCTTCATACAATTCCTCCATACGAGATAAAACTTGATTTTACAGGTCAAAATACATTTTAAATTCCGCCGGGTTTGGAATCTGTTCCAGACGCTTTAATTCTTCTCTCTTGCGCGCAATCCAAACATCAATTAACCGCTGCGGGAATACGCCTCCTTTTGTCAGATAGTCATGGTCGGCTTCCAGAGCGTCCAAAGCTTCTCCAAGGGATTTGGGAAGCCCTTGGATTTTCTTCTGATCCTCCTCAGATAAAGTATAAAGGTTAAAGTCATATGGCCCCCAGCCGTTCGCCTTTGGATCAATCCTGTTTTCAATGCCGTCCAGTCCAGCCATTAAAATCGCCGCATAAGCATAATAGGGATTTGCCGTCGCATCCGGATTGCGCAGCTCAAACCGCTTCGTTTCAGGCGTCCTTGCGTAAGCCGGAATCCGGATTACCGCGCTGCGGTTTGACGTGGCGTATCCAACCGTTACCGGAGCTTCATATCCCGGCACAAGGCGCTTAAAAGAATTTGTGGAAGGATTCGTAAAAGCGCACAGGGAAGCAATATGCTTTAACAGCCCGCCAATAAAGTAATGCGCCGTCTGGCTTAAACCGGAATAGCCGTTTTCATCATAGAACAAAGGACGCCCGTCTTTTAAAAGCATCATATGGACATGCAGTCCGTTGCCTGCCTCCTGGTAAATCGGCTTTGGCAGAAAGGTGGCTGTCTTTCCTTCTTTTGCAGCCATATTTTTGATAATATATTTAATAATCATCGTGTTATCCGCCATATCCGGCATATCGGCAAGCTCTACTTCAATCTCCATCTGTCCCGGGCCGCCCACTTCATGGTGATGGTATTTGACCGGAATCCCCCAGTCCTCGATCATCATGCACATTTTGCTTCTCAAATCATATCCGACGTCCTGCGGAGCCGCCGCATGATAGCCGCCTTTATAATGCACTTCGTAACCGTTATTTCCGGGAGAATCCAGGCTGCAGTTCCAGTCTGCCTGTTTTGCGTCAATGCGGTAACCGCACTGTTTTGGCGTAACTTCAAACCGTGCGCTGTCAAACAGATAAAACTCAAACTCCGGCCCGATAATCATACGGTCTGCAATTCCTCTGTTTTTCATATGCTCGACCGCCCTTAAGCTTACGTTCTTCGGGTACTGGTCGAACGGCGCATTTCCTTCTCTTCCAATGGTGCATACATTTCCGCACATCGTAAGCGTCGGCGTTTCCGCAAATGGATCCACATATGCCGTATCCGGATCCGGAAGAAATACCATATCGCTCTTTTCCACAGGCGCGTATCCATAGTTGGAACCGTCAAATCCAATTCCCTGCGTAAAAACAGATTCTCCAAACCTTTCCACCGGTATGGTAATGTGCTTCCAGCGTCCGTCAATATCCGTCATTTTAAAGTCGATCATACGGATTCCTTTTTCTTCACAAAATTTTTTGATTTCTTCTGCGTTCATAAATTATTGCCCCTTTCCAATCTTCCGCCAGCATATTTACAAGATGATTTTATTGTATCATATTTTCCATTCTTTGCATACCATAATTAAAACCGTTTTTAGCAGGAGTTTTTATGAATTCTTTCCGCTACGACTACGCAGTCATTGGAGGCGATATGCGCCAGGTCTATTTGACGCAGCTTCTTGCAGAGGAAAACAAAACGGTCTGCTGCTCTGCGCTTTGCATGACGGACACGTCCGGCTCTGCCGCGTCCGTCCCGCTGGAAACGGCTCTTGGCAGTTCTGCGCATATTATCGGTCCCATCCCTTTGAGCAAAGACGGCGGCTTTTTTCATCAGAGCAGCCTTAAAAAAAACATCCCCTTAAAACAGCTTTCCACCCTTTTAAAACCGGGACAACGATTTTCTGCCGGATGCATTCCGGAAGATATCCGGCGCGAAGCTTTGGAAAAAGGCGTATGCGTTTCTGACTTTATGCAGGACGCCGCCCTTGCTCATTTTAACACGATTGCAACCGCCGAAGGCGTCATATGCGAAGCCATAAAGTCTTCTCCTGTCAATCTGCATAAAAGCTGCTGCGCCGTACTTGGGTACGGAAAATGCGGCCGTATTCTGGCCGATGATTTGAAACGGATGTTCTGTTACGTGACCGTTGCGGCCTCTTTCGAAGAAGAGCTTGCACAGGCGGCAATTTATGCAGACGAAACGCTGCGTTTAGAGTCTTTTCTTTTGCGCATAAACAAATATGATTTTATTTTTAATACGATTCCAGACATAACGCTTACAAGAAAAGCCCTTTCCCGCGTCAAACCCTCCGCTGTAATTTTAGACATCGCTTCCGCTCCCGGAGGCATTGAACTTACGGCGGCAAAAGAACTTTCCGTAAACGCCAGATCCTGCCCGGGGCTTCCGGGCAAATACGCGCCGCTCTCTTCTGCAAGGGCCATAAAAGAAACCATCATTAAAAATGAAAGGAGCTCCCCATGTCTTTAAATGGAAAAAAGATTGGAATCGCATTTACCGGTTCTTTCTGCACATATGAAAAAGTCTTTGAAGAACTGAAAAAACTGACGGAAGAAGGCGCCATTGTACAGACTGTTTTTTCAAATGCCTCACAAACACTGGACAGCCGCTTCGGGAAAGCGGAGGATTTTATCAAAAAAGCGGAAGAGATCACAGGGCAGAAGCCAATTCTTACGATCCCTCAGGCAGAACCTATCGGGCCTAAAAGTCTGCTTGATATTCTGGTTCTGTTTCCCTGTACCGGAAACACCATCGCAAAACTTGCAAACGGCATTACGGACACCCCTGTGCTTATGGCGGCAAAGGCGCATCTTCGAAACAATAAGCCCCTTCTGATTTCGATTTCCACCAATGACGCTCTTGGCATGAATATGAAAAATATCGGCCTTTTGCTCAACGCAAAGCATATATATTTTATTCCGTTCGGGCAGGATAATCCCGAAAAAAAACCAAATTCTATGATTGCGCATACAAAACTTCTGATCCCTTCTATTGAGGCCGCCCTCGCAGGAAAACAATATCAGCCGATTATCCGCTGAAAATAAAGAGTTCGAAAGGAGATTTTGCATATGTGCGGAATTGCCGGATTTTTCAATCCCAGCAAAGATTACACAAAAGAACGAAAAAAATGGCAGCCTGTTTTGGATCGTATGAACCAGACGCTAAAACACAGAGGGCCGGACGGCAGCGGGACGTATCTCTGCCCATCTGTAGGGTTTTCTCACGTCCGCCTCAAAATTATCGATCTATTTACCGGAGAGCAGCCGATGATCAAAAAAAGAGACGGTTTTGATTTTGCCATCGTCTTTAACGGGGAAATTTATAATATGAACGAACTGAAAGATGATCTGATTGCAAAAGGCGCCGTTTTTGAAACCGCAAGCGATACGGAAGTGATACTTACCGGATATATGTTCTACGGAATAGAATATATCAAAAAACTAAACGGAATTTTTGCAGCCGCTCTCTGGGATGCCCGTTCCCAAAAACTGCATCTGTTCCGCGACAGGCTCGGCGTAAAACCGCTGTTTTATACAAAAAAAGACGACACCTTTGTTTTTTCTTCAGAAATCAAGGGCCTGTTTGCCTATCCTGGAATCCGGCCCGTTTTAGACCGCGGCGGGCTTTGTGAAATATTTGCATTGGGGCCGGCAAAATCTTATGGAAAAGGCGTATTCAAAGACGTATTTGAAGCGCTTCCCGGGCACGTCATTACCATCGACCGTTTTTCTTACACAGACGACGCTTACTGGACGTTAAAAAGCCGTCCCCATGAGGATTCTATGGAAAAAACAATTGAAAAAACGGCCTGGCTGCTCTCCGATTCCGTAAAAATGCAGATGCTTTCAGACATTCCCATCAGCACATTTCTTTCCGGAGGCATTGACAGCAGCCTTGTAACGGCCATTTGCGCTAAAGAACTGAAAAAACAGGGAAAGGCGTTAAATACGTTTTCGTTTGATTTTACCGACAATCAAAAATTTTTTAAATCCAACGCATTCCAGCCAAGCCAGGATCGTCCCTACGCCGAACAGATGGTATCCCACTGCGGCACAAACCACCGTTTTTTGGAATGCGGCAATCAAGAGCAGTTCCACTGCCTGTACAAGGCAGTAGACGCCAGAGATCTCCCCTGCATGGCGGACGTTGAGTCCTCAATGCTGTATTTCTGCTCTCAGGTAGTCCGTCACAATAAGGTGACGCTGACCGGAGAATGCGCAGATGAAATTTTCGGCGGCTATCCCTGGTTTCACAGTAAGGAAGCTTTTGAGACAAACGCGTTTCCATGGTCAAAAGACATTGCTCCAAGGCAGATCCTTTTGGACGACACACTGATTGAGGATCTTAACCTGGAAGAATACTCCCTTGCGGCGTATGAAAAAACCATACGGGAAACGCCCATGCTTCCTGAAGACTCCCCGGAAGAAAAAAGACGGCGGGAAATCGCTTATCTGAATCTGCGCTGGTTTATGACAACGCTTTTAGACCGCATGGACCGCACAAGTATGTACAATGGGCTTGAAGCCAGAGTTCCGTTTGCGGATCACCGCATTGTCGAATATATCTTCAATGTCCCATGGGAAATGAAATGTCCTGACGGCATCGTAAAGGGCCTGCTTCGACACGCCGGAGCCAATATGGTTCCAAAAGATATCCTGTGGCGCCAAAAAAGCCCTTATCCAAAAACTTACGATCCTTCTTATGAGAAGCTTTTGGGCCGGCAGTTAAAAGAAGTCCTTGCAACGCCTTCCTCTCCAATCCGGACGCTTCTGGATACGAAAAAGGTAAAGAACTTTTTGAACAGCCCTTCTGATTACGGCAAGCCGTGGTACGGGCAGCTCATGGCAGGCCCTCAGATGCTTGCCTATATGCTTCAGGTAAATTACTGGCTGAAACATTACCATATTCAGATTGTCTGAAATCCGCTCCTGCGGCGAAACGCTGCTTTTCCGCCGCAGGACGGCAAAAAACCGTTTTATCTTTGCACCCGCGCGCCTTTGCCTCCCATTACAGACTCCACTTCTTTTTTGTCCGCCATTGTCGTATCGCCCGGAGTCGTCATTGCCAAAGCCCCATGCGCCGCACCGTAATTTACTGCCGCCTGGGCGTCCTGTTCTGTCATCAGCCCGTAAATCAGCCCTGATGCGAAAGAATCTCCGCCGCCGACGCGATCCATAATTTCAAGGCCTTTATAATCCTTTGATTTGTAAATTGTTCCGTCTGCCCAGCAGATTGCGCTCCAGTCATTGACTGTAGCCGTCTTTACAGTACGCAGAGTTGTCGCCACAACTTTAAAATTCGGATACTTCCGCACTGCCTGGCCAATCATTTTTTTATAGCCGTCCAGATTCAGTTCTTTAAAATCCGCGTCGTTCCCTTCAATCTCAAAACCGAGACAGGCTGTAAAATCCTCCTCGTTTCCGATCATCACATCCACATACTCTGCAATCTCCTGATTAACTTTCTGCGCTTTTTTCTGTCCGCCAATTGCGTTCCACATGGACGGACGGTAATTTAAATCATACGAAACGGCCGCGCCATATTTTTTTGCCGTTTTAATTGCGGCGATCGCCGTTTCACATGACTGCTCGGAAAGAGCCGCATAAATTCCTCCGGTATGAAACCATCTCACGCCCAGTTTTCCAAAAATATATTCAAAGTCAAAATCCTCCGGAGACGCTTTGGAAATTGCCGTATTTGCACGATCAGAACATCCCACCGCTCCCCTTATGCCAAATCCCCGCTCTGTGAAATTAATTCCGTTCCGGCAGATACGCCCGATTCCATCCGTTTTCATCCATTGAATCAGAGAAACGTCCACGCCTCCCTGAAGAATAAAATCCTCCATCAGTTTTCCGATTTCGTTTTCCGCCAAAGCCGTAATTACGGCTGTTTTCATGCCAAAGCAGCGGCGCAGCCCGCGCACAACGTTATACTCTCCGCCGCCTTCCCAGGCGCGAAAATTTCTTGCCGTACGGATCCTTCCTTCTCCCGGATCGAGACGAAGCATAACTTCTCCAAGCGATACGGCGTCAAACCGGCACGTCTCTTTTGGCCTTAATTTTAAATCCATATCATCGTCCTCCTATGTCCGTATGCTTTTTACAATTTCTACGGCTTCTTTTGCCATTCCGCTGATTCGATCAAACTCACCGTTTTGTATCAGCTCCTCTTTCACCATCCAGCTCCCGCCGCAGCAAAGTATTTTTTCGCAGCTTAAATATTCCCTCAGATTTTTTTTGTTAATCCCTCCGGTCGGCATAAATTCCACCATAGAATACGGCGCGGCCAGAGCTTTTATTGCGGCAATCCCCCCGTACTGTTCCGACGGGAAAAATTTTATGACGGTAAGCCCCCGTTTGACAGCCTGCGCCACTTCAGACGGCGTAACGCATCCGGGAAACACCGGGACTTTTTTCTTCTGACAGTCTTCTACAACTTCCGGGTCAAAACCCGGACTGACGATAAACTTCGCTCCTGCCCGCACTGCTTTTTCCACCTGTTCTTTCGTCAGAACCGTACCTGCGCCTACCAGCATATCCGGAAAATTTTCCGTTATCTTTCGGATAGATTCCTCTGCCGCAGCCGTGCGAAATGTAATTTCCGCACATGGCAGCCCTCCTTTTATCAGAGCTTCTGCAAGAAAAAGAGCGTCCTTTGCATCCTTTAATGCGACAACCGGAACAACTCCAAATTTTCTGAACTGTTCTTCTATTTGATTCATTCTCATTTTCCTCCTGTTTCTCCCCCTCCAGTATGCCAAACTTGCCCGGAAAATATACCTTGTTATTGGCCGGATGGCCATATTGGGATGCCCCAAGAGCATAATGAAACCCCCAAACGGGCATACTCGCATCATACAGCAAAACCAAACGAAAGGAATCAAAAAAAATGAAAGCTTTTATGGACGAAGAGTTTCTTCTGGACACAGAATGCGCAAAAAAATTATACCACGATTTTGCCGAATCTATGCCCATTCTTGATTATCATTGTCACATCAGTCCAAAAGAAATTGCAGAAGACAAGCGTTTTAAAAATATTACGGAAGCATGGCTTTTGGGGGATCATTATAAATGGAGACAGATGCGCTCCAACGGCATAGAAGAATATTTCATTACCGGGAACGCCCCGGATCGGGAAAAATTTCAAAAATGGGCTGAAACTCTTGAAAAACTGATTGGAAATCCGCTTTATCACTGGTCGCATCTTGAACTTAAGCGGTATTTTGGATATCAGGGACATTTAAACGGTGAAACTGCAGAAGAAGTATGGCAGCTCTGCAACGAAAAGCTGAAAAGACCAGAGATGAGCGTCCGGGGGCTTATACGTCAGTCCAACGTCAGGCTAATCTGCACAACAGACGATCCCACAGATTCCCTGATCTGGCATGAAAAAATAAAAGAAGACGCCTCATGCAGCTTTACAGCGCTCCCCGCATGGCGCCCGGATAAAGCCGTGAACGCAGAAGCCGAAGGATTTTCTGACTATATCCGGCATCTGGAACAGGTAAGTGAAATGAAAATTTCCCATTTTGAAGATCTGAAAAAAGCAATGATCAAACGCATGAACTTTTTTTGTGAAAGAGGGTGCCGTATATCGGATCACGGACTTGATTACGTTATGTACGCTCCAGCCCCTCCGGAAGAAATTGAAACGATTTTTCAGAAAGCTCTCGCAAAAAAAGCTCTGACCCAAGAAGAAACGGCAAAATACAAAACGGCTCTTCTGCTTTTTTTTGGCAGGCAATACCATCGAATGGGATGGGTGATGCAGCTTCATTACGGATGCATAAGAAACAACAATAAAGCGATGCAAAAAAAACTTGGCCCGGATTCCGGATTTGACTGCATCAGCAGTCATACCCCCGCAGAAGAACTCACAGGATTTTTAAACTGCCTTTCATCTGCAGACGAACTGCCAAAAACAATCCTCTACTCTTTAAACCCAAATGACAATGCCATAATCGGCAGCATTCTCGGATGCTTTCAGGACACAGACGCAGCCGGAAAGCTGCAGCAGGGTTCCGCCTGGTGGTTTAACGATCATAAAAACGGCATGACAGAACAGATGACTTCTCTGGCCAGCCTTGGCATACTCGGTAATTTTATAGGAATGCTTACGGATTCCAGAAGTTTTCTGTCTTATACCAGGCACGAATATTTCCGCCGCATCCTCTGCCGTCTTATCGGCGGCTGGGTGGAAAACGGCGAATATCCATATGACAAAAAAGCTCTGGAAACAATCATCCAGGGAATCTGCGCAAAGAATGCCGCCGCTTATTTTAACTTTACGTTATAATTGAAGGATAACATAAAATGAACCGGCATATAAATGCCGGTCCATTTTTACCGCCGTGAAAGTTCCTGTACGATGTCCTCCCAGGTAATCCCCCGTTCCGCCATCAGTACCATCAAATGATAAAGATAATCTGAAATTTCATATTTGATTTCCTCCGGATTCGGATTTTTTGCCGCAATAATAATTTCCGTATTCTCTTCCCCGACTTTTTTTAAGATTTTATCAATTCCCTTTTCAAACAGATAATTTGTATAAGAGCCTTCTTTGGGATGTTCTTTCCGATCCAAAATAATGGAATATACTTCATCAAATACTTTCCTGGGATTCTTTTCCACATATTCTTTTTTTAAAATCGGATGGAAAAAGCAGGTAGGATTCCCGGTATGGCAAGCGGCGCCAATCTGCGATACCTTTGCAAGAATCGTATCGTAATCGCAGTCAGCCGTCAGAGATTTCACATACTGGACGTGTCCGGAAGTCTCTCCCTTCTGCCAGAGTTCTCCACGGCTTCTGCTGAAATACGTCATTTTTCCGGAGCTAATCGTAGCCAGAAACGCATCTTCATTCATATACGCCAGCATCAGAACCTCATCTGTCCTGTAATCCTGTACAACGACCGGAACCATTCCATCGGAGTTCAGCTTAAAGTCAGACCATTTTAACGCTGACATAAAGTTCACCATATGCACTCCATGTTTTGAAAGCTCTGACTTTAAGAGCATAATGTCCGTCCCCGGATCCGTTACGAAATTTCCCGTAATCCCCCGCACGGAGTCTCTTTTTAATATTTCAAGCATATCGTTAAAATTATAATCGTTCAGGGCAACGACAGACGGAATGGAAGTAATATTCTCAACCGCATCCAAAAGCTTCCGGTTAAATACCAGCATCTCATGGAAATTCTCTTCCATAGCCTCTTTGTGCTTAAAGATGAAATCAACATTTTTGACAGATACCAAGACGCGGTCTTTTCCAAAACGCCTGCTGGCTTCCTGCGCCAGTTCGATGCTGTTTTTTTTCGAACCGTTTAACATAACCTGAAGGCAGCCTGTATAAAAAATTTTTTTAATGTCCTCGAAACGGTTAATGTTGCCTCCGGCGCAGACTTTAATCTCAAGGCTGCGGTTTAAGTCGCGCATCGTCTGCAGATTTTTTTCATGTTCTTCATCATCATCCGACAAATCGAACAGAAAAATCTTATCAATGCCGCAGTCGTTATAAATTTTCGCCCGTTCCAGCACATCTCCGACAGGAGTAAAATCCGTCAAACTTTTCACTGCCCTGCCGTTCTTTAAATAAATTGTCGCTACAATATTTTTATATTCCATATCATAAACTTCCTTTTGTCGATAATATTCCGGTAATCCTTGGATCTATCCCGGTTGCTTCATCTAAGGCTCTCGCAAACGCCTTAAACATACCTTCAATAATATGATGATTATTTGAACCTGACAATACCTTAAGGTGAAGGTTCATCTTAGCCCGATAAGAGACTGCATAAAAAAACTCTTTTACCATCTCCGTCTCCATGTAGCCCACGCGGTCTGTTGTAAATTCCGCGTCAAAAACAAGATACGGCCTGCCGGACAAATCAATTGCGCAAAGCGCAAGCGTCTCGTCCATTGGCAGCATACAGCTTCCATAACGGCGAATTCCTTTTTTATCTCCAAGCGCTTTTTTAATGGCGCTTCCCAATACAATTCCGGTATCTTCAATCGTATGATGGCCGTCTACCGCAAGATCTCCTGTAACCTGAACGTCAAGATCAAAAAACCCGTGCCGGGCAAAGCTTTCCAGCATATGATCAAAAAATCCGATCCCCGTGTCAATTTTGGAGTTCCCGCTTCCGTCGACGCTAAATTTCAAAGAAATGTCTGTCTCTTTTGTCGTTCTGTTAATCGCTGCTTCTCTTGCCATAGGTTACTCCTTTTCAAATCTCACTCTTATGGAATTTGCGTGAGCCGTCAGCTTCTCACATTCCGCAAACTGCTCTATGTCCTGATGCACCGCTTCAAGCGCTTCTCTCGAATAAGAAATAATGCTTGACTTTTTAATAAAATCATCCACGCCAAGCGGTGAAAAAAATCTGGCGGTTCCATTCGTCGGAAGCACATGGTTCGGCCCGGCAAAATAATCGCCAAGCGGTTCCGAACTGTATTCCCCGATAAAAACAGCTCCTGCGTTTTTGATTTTTGTCATCACTTCATATGCATTTTCTGTAACAATTTCCAAATGCTCAGAGGCAATGTCATTGGCGGCTTCTATCGCATCCTCCATCGTGTCCGCAATCAATATGTACCCATAACTTTCCAGAGATTTTAATATAATTTCCCTGCGGGACAAAACCGCTGTAAATTTATCGATTTCATCTGAAACCTGCCCGGCCAATGCGCTGCTTGTCGTGATTAAAATCGCAGAAGCCAGTTCATCGTGCTCCGCCTGCGATAAAAGATCCGCCGCAACAAAGCGGGGATTTGCCGTTTCATCGGCAAGCACAAGAATTTCGCTCGGCCCGGCAATGGAATCTATGCTGACATAGCCAAAAACGGCTTTTTTGGCAAGAGCGACATAAATATTTCCAGGGCCTACGATTTTATCCACTTTTGGAATGCTTTTCGTTCCGAATGCCATAGCCGCTATCGCCTGCGCGCCCCCGGCTTTATAAATTTCATCCACGCCGGCCTCTTTTGCGGCAACCAGCGTGGACGCACATACGCTTCCGTCCGCTTCCGGAGGAGTTGTCATAACAATGCGTTCCGCTCCGGCAACTTTTGCCGGAAGGACATTCATCAAAACCGAAGAAGGATAAACCGCTTTTCCCCCCGGCACATAAACCCCCACGTTTTGAATCGGGGTGATTTTCTGTCCCAGAATAATGCCGGACGATTCGCTGTCAAACCAACTGTACCTCTTTTGCTTCTCGTGGTATGCATAAATATTTTCTTTTGCTTTCCGGATAACGGCAAGCAGCTTTTCGTCAACCTTTTCATATGCCGCATTAATTTCCGCATCCGTGACTTTTATATTTTCCGATGAAATATCAGCGCCGTCAAACTGTTTTGTATAAGAAAAAACAGCGGCGTCTCCCTGGTTCCTGACTTTTTCAATGATTTCAAAGACGCGGCTTTCATACTCCGTATAGTGATTTGGACTTCGTTTTAACAGATCGTTTAAAATATTATGTTTTGTTTCTTTTGTCAGCTGCAATATTCTCATACCGTACCTCCTCCGGCAATCCGCCTTATCCCGTCTTATTTGCAGGACGTTTCCATTACGGATTTTAAATCTGCAATCAGTTTTGCAATCCGTTCATGCTCCATTTTCATACTGACCTGATTTACAACCATTCTGGCGGAAAGCGGACAGACTTCTTCTAAAACCGTAAGTCCATTTTCCCGCAGAGTGGAACCCGTCTCCACAATATCCACAATTACCTCAGCCAGCCCTACGATCGGCGCCAGTTCAATGGAGCCGTTTAATTTGATAATCTCGACAGTCTGATGCTTTTTATTGTAAAAATAATCTTTTGCAATCCTTGGATACTTCGTCGCCACCCGGATCAATTCGTGATGTTTTAACAATCCTTCTGCGCTTTTAGGCCCGCAGACGCACATTCTGCATCTGCCAAAGCCCAAATCTAAAACTTCATAAATATTCCTGCCTTCTTCTAAAATTGTATCCTTTCCGACAACGCCAATGTCGGCGGCTCCGTATTCCACATAAGTCGGGACATCCGGCCCTTTGGAAAGAAAAAATCTTAATTTCAGTTCTTCATTGACAAAAATCAGCTTTCTGGTGTCCTTATCTTTCATTTCTTCACACGTAATGCCGATTTTTTCAAACATTTCAAGCGTCTGCTTCGCCAGCCTGCCTTTTCCCAATGCAAATGTCAAATATCTGTTTTCACTCATAGGCAATTCCTTTCTGATCTCATAAAATATACCTGCATCTGTCTGACTCTGACAAACTTCCAACCAACACTCCATTTTCATTTCGTTTCATTTGAATCGGAATATGTAAAAATGGAATGCGCATTCCAAAGTTCAGCCCAAAGCGGTTCCCATCCCATTCCTCCTGCATTCTCACGAATGGCCCGCCAATAAAACCTCTTCTGGAAACCGGCATTGTATCGGGACATTTGAATTCCACTCGTTCAAACGTTGTATACATAACAGTTTCTGTAATATTAAGTTCCAACATTCCTGCAATTGCCTTAGCCAGCAGATAACTGGCCCGGAACTTCCCCTTTATATCCATCCACTTTCTCTCTCCCACACTGCCTTTCATTTCAATCAGATGCAACTTCCAACTGTTGTCTTTCTGACATTCAAAAATCATATGATCCACTCTTTTATACATAGATTTTGACTTTTCTTCCTGAAAAAACGAAAGTTCCGTTTTCTTTTTATCAACATTTGCAATCAAAAGATTTTCATCCGACAAAAGCAATATCTCTAATTCACTTTCTCCAGATTCTTCATATTCTTTTAAAAGTATTTTGCAGTCTGCATCTGTAATAAAATCCGATTTCATCAAATCATTTAAAATATATCTTCTTTTGTCCTTCTCCATACGCCTACTCCTGAATCGTATAAGCTTCGTCCATAATCTGATCTAACGCATCATTAAAAGAAGAAATTGCAAAACCATTTTTTCCGCAGCATACCTCTTCTACTTCTGTATGTTTTCCAGACTTCATTTTAAATTGATAAACTTTTACTTTTTCTGGAGACAATATATCCCGCTGCGTATACTTATATTGTCTGCATATTTCTTCTGCATCCTCATGTTCTGACAAACGAATCATATTATTGACATGCTGAAGAATAATGTCACTGTGCGTTGTAATTACCATATTTAAGGGTGAGTTTACCAGTTGACATAATACCCTCGCCATTTTTTGCTGAAGCCTCGGGTGCAGGCACATCTCCGGTTCCTCATAAAAAAGTGAATTCAGATTTCGCTTATGTTTTAAAATCAAAATAAGAGGCGATAATTCCGTAACAACTGCAGAAACAATCCTAAGCGGCATAACTTTTTCTTTTCCGGAAGGAATATACAATATTTCACGATTTGGCAATGCACTCATTTCAACAGTTCCATCCGCCATACCAAATTCTAAATACTCCACTGCCTTTACAAAGTTTTCGTTTTCCGCCCCGCCAAAAGACAAATCATTCATTACATCTAAAAACTGATTGATTGGCCTGGCAAACGGAGAAATTTCTTCCTCTTCCACTTCAATATCAAACATTCGTTTTCTGCTGACTTTATTTATCACATCTTTTGTCAGCATAAATCCTGTTTTTGCAGCGGGAAGATACACATCTCTGTTTAACAAATTTCTATCATTCGGCTCAACGCATAAAATTAAACTAAAGATTGCTTCCAACACGCGCTGACAGCCTTTTTCGCTTAACTGCAGTGGGTCTTCTGTTATGTTTGAAAACCGTATTCCAAATTTGTCACTGTCTTCTGTGAAAAGCACAACCGCCCCCTGCCCTTCATGAAAAATAAAATTCAGAGGAAATTGTTCTAAATCCATAAATTCTATCTGCAGTTCTCCAATCTCTATACCGGAACTGTTAAAAATCCTTTTCACAATTTCCTCTTTGTTCTGATCTATTTTTTCCTGTAAAACAGATTGAAATATATTTGCCATACTGCCAATTGAAACGGCATGGCTGCCCTGTTTGACAACTGTTGTAACCTGCAATTTTATCCAGTCAAACAAAACCTGCTCGGATTTTGTCTGCGGTCTTATCCCGCTTCCAAGCAGAACCTGTATTCCAAGATTTTTAATGCCCCAGAGAAGGGACATCAAATAACTTTTTCCACTGTTGTTATCTCCTACAAACAAGGTAAGCGGCGCAACTTCTATTTCTGCATTTCTGATTTTACCATATTCCTTTACTTTCAATTTCCAGTTCACTTTTCATGCGCCTCCTGTGCGATATAAAATCCGTCTATCATAATATCTCATTTCCGATGTGAAATCAATTCCTTTTTCGATTTTTGGACGGAAATCAGTTTTTAAAACTTAGAAAGGAAAGCATTTGAAATCAGAGAAGCCGAAGCGGCTTATGCTGCAACGGCTCTCACTGTTTATCTTATTTTATTTTTACTTTTTTTGTCTGAAAACTTGCGGTATAGGTTTTTCCTTTGTATTTCTTATATGCCTTTACGGTGAAAAAATACGTCTTGCCGGATTTTAACTTTTTCTTTGTATAACTCGTTTTTTTAAGGCTCTTTAATTCTTTCCATGCGCCTTTTGCTTTCGTTTTATAACAGACCGTATAGCCTGTGGCTCCTTTCACTTTGCTCCATTTTATAAGAACCTTTTTCTTTCCGGGCTTCGCCTGAAATTTCACCTCTTTTGGCGCGGTCGCCGTATCCACAGACACATAGGTTTTGCTGTATACCGCAGCGCCATTCTGCGGCTTTGCAAAAGCCCTGACTGCAAAACGGTATTCTGTAGCGGGAGTAAGTCCCTTTACCGTATAAGAAACGGCAGACGAATCCAGAGCCGCTTTCATTGCCCATGTTTTCTTTGCATTATTATACTGGTAAATTTCATATCCGGCTGCGTCCGCCATTTTATTCCAGGTAAGCTTTACATTTTTGGCAGTGGAAGAAGCCGAAAATCCCGTTACATCCGAAACGCTTACAACAGAAGGCGTCTGGTTCTGACTGCCGTCCTGATCCTCTTTTGCAAGCTTTTCAATTTCCTGAATGATTTCATCCGCTGATTTGTAGCCCAGCGTAATTCTCCGTACTTTATTATATTTGTCAATGATAATAATAAATGGAAACGGCCCTCCCGTGTGATTTTCAAGTCCAATATAGGTCATGCTGTAGCTGAAATTCAGATAGGCTTCGTCATGGCAGAAAATAATCTTCCCGCCCGGATAATTCTTTGCAAATTCCCCGGTTTTAGACTTACTCGCCCCAAATAAATCCGCGTAAATCACCCGGATATCCGAACGGTTTACCCAACTGCTTCCGTCAATCTCCTTCAGTGTAGACGCCGTAATTGGACAGCCTGTATTTCCAAAGAGCAGAACCGTAGTCTCATTTGGATTCGCTTTCGTGGAAATCGTTGTGCCTTCTATGGTTTTCAGTCCATAAGCAAAATTTTCATAACCTTTCCCGGAGCCGGCGGGAGGCGTTGCGCTCCCTGTTTCATCTATATTTTCAAATTTTTTAATTTCAGCTAAAATTTCATCCGCCGTCTTTGCGCCCGTTGACAAATTCCGCACTTTATTGTTTTTGTCAATCAGCGCAATCACCGGATATTCTCCATCCACGCCTATGCCAAAAAGGCTGATATATCCAATCATAGCGTCCGGTATGCCATAATCTTCGTCATAACAAAATACCATTTCCTCACACTGATATCCCTCTTCATAAGATGCAACCTCCTCTTTCGAATGTCCGTTGACGTCGGCAAAAATCACGCGAATATCCGAACGATGCACCCAATTGCAGGAAGAAATGCTGTTTAACGTTGATCTTGTATACCCACACCTGGTATGTCCGAAAACCAGTACCGTAGTCTGCCCCGGATTGGCTGTTGTGGATACGGAAATGTCTTTGGTAGATGTGAATGTATACGCGGGATTGTTATATTCCGCGGCCTGTGCTTTTGTTCCCTTCATCATGCCTGTCACGCAAAACAGCAGCATGAAAAAAACCGCCATCCTGTAGGGCATATGCATCTTAATAAATTTCTTTTCTTTCATTTTATATCCTCCTTCTGACTGACAAAACGCAGCCTGCAATGCCAGCCGCGTTTTTCCTGATTATCATATCACATACAGCGCAAATGCACAATACGTAACGGAAACAAGAAACATCCCTAAAGGACGCCGGCCCCCAAACGGGAAAGTATCTTATCCCTGTGCTCTTTCTGCCGCGGCATACCGGCCCCGCCGCGCTTTGGCAGCATAAGTTTCAGATAACTGCCGTTTTTCATTGTAATCGTACAATTTATGGCGCCCATCCATATATTTTTGACCTCGCAGCTTTTTACATCCGCCAACGGAAAACAATTGCCGATATCCTGTAATGAAACGTTTGCGATAAGCTCTGTGACGTCAGTTTCTCCCGCAGCAAAAATGTTTTCAAATTCGTAAAAATGTTTGTATCTTTCACATTCGGAAAGAACCAAATGGTTCTGGGTGACGCCCACATATACATCAAACTTGCAGACTTTCCCTTTTGTAACCTGAACCATACCTGCATTTTTATCAAAAAGCAGCGTCATATCCCCGTCATACACACAGTTTTTGAAAATCATCTTAATATTTGTTTCATTTCCCACGCCATGTACGCCCGCCAGAACAGACTCTCCCTCCGGAAGATATTTTTTCAAAGCCTGCATCATATTTTTTTCATCGAACATTCCAAAATCCCCTTTCCCTGCTTTTACCATAGCGGGCACGACGTGCCCGAACGCCAGCACTAGAAAAAACACTCCTATCATCGTTAAAACCGTATAGACCGTGTTCATCCGCCTGCCTAAAATTTTTTCTTTTATATAAAATTCGCCCAGATACTCCGGAAAATTCTCTTCATTCACTTCCTCCCCCGGAAACGCTTTATAGCTGTTTGACAACGCCATGCCTTTTACCCGCTCGTCTATGGACCGGATCTCGCCTTTTATCTGATAAGCTTCCTGCAGCTTTCCGGTTTCCTGATCCCATGTCTCCATGATGCTTTTGAATGTTTCAGAGGACATATTCACAACATACTTACGGCCGTTTCGATCTGTCACATAGTAAAACTGGCTCTCTTTTTCCAATGACGGCGCTACGGCTACCGGCGCGGTGTCAGTCTCCAGCCTGACATACCGCCCCTCTTTCATCTCTTCATTCAAGACAAATCCGGATAGATCTGCGGCTTCTTTTGGTTTACTCGAAAACACCATAAACAAAACAAATCCGAAAAGCCCGAATGCAGCGCACAGCAGCGCCAAAAATTTAACGGCCAAGCTCTTTTTCACCTTCGAAACCATATCTTTATCGTCCATACTGACTCCTCCGTATCATTGTTATTCTTTTTTCTGTCCCACTTACGAATCTGAAACGCCATATACAATGTCAAGAAAAGCTTCTTTGCTCTTTAAAGCCTCCAAAAGCAAACCCTGTTTTTCAAGCGACACATATACGGCTGCCGCCTGAGCCTGACAGTTAATTGATTTTTTCGGATTAAATTCAATATCCGTAAAAGCGTCATAACAAAGCATCTGTTCCGCCAGCTCCGTATGCATATGTACGGCGTTGAGATACAGCCAGTGGTAAAAATACGTTTTGGGCTCCGTTTCAAACATCTGATTGTCAAAATAAAAAGCAATGATTCCTCCGCTGTTTTTCAGCCGCTCATCCCGTTTTGCATCTCTTGGTGAGGCATAAAGCAAATCTTGATACGGGCCTCCCCGCTCAAATTCTTTCCCGGCCTGAAATGCGGACTCAACAGAAACTTCTTTTCCGGAACTCGTTTTTATTGTCAAATGAAATGCGCTCAATTTCACGCCCAGTTCCGTCTCCGATTTTCCGGATATTTCCAAAATTTTTTTATCCGCGTTTTTCCTGGCAAACGCCTGGTGCAGACTTTTAATACATCTTTGTTTCTGCTTCATGGAAAAACCGCTGAAAAACTCAAACTCCGTATCTTCACAGATACAATATCTGCGATCGAAAGATACTGAAAATACTGGTCTGACTGCCATAACACACCTTCTTTCATAAAAATTAACTCCTCTCACAGTTCCATTTGACGCCGTCATTCACTTCTTTTTCACAGCAATTATCCCCTGTTTGATTTTACTATATGAAGAGGAACATGTGCAATAAAATTTTAAATTCCGGCGCATCATTTTACCAGCGGTCACTTTGCAGAACTTGAATTTTTTTCCCATCCTGGTATAATAGAGAAAATTCATAAAAAGGTAATTAGATTTTAAAAAATTTTTTCATTCCTTTGAATGGATTTGTGCATTTGAATCGTGTTCTATTATGAAGGGATTTCCCTTCCACAATCATTCAATTGGAGGAAAAATACAATGAAAACCAAAACGATCCTTGCATGCCTTGCGGCGGCATCCATACTGATTTCTCTTGGAACGACAGGTTTATCTGCAGCGGAAACGGAAAAAAGCGTTTCTTTTACAGCGCAAACTCCAAAGACTGTCTGCAATTTCTGCGGCAAAGACTGCTCGTTTGTGGACAAAGACGGCGACGGCGTCTGCGATAATTTTGTTTCCGGCGAATGCGGCGGTTCTGGTATGAGCAGACGAGGAATCTGCGGCGGAAACGGAGGGAACAGACGCTGCGGAAGATAAAATGGGAGCGCATATATGCGGAGTGAACAGGAAGTAAACAGGGCAACTGGCTTTTGGATTGAATCATCGCTTTTAATTTCTCCAAAAGAACAGGCCGAAGTGATGGAACGCATTTTTGGAAACAATTCCACTTATTCCAGGCAGTCATTGGACGCATTAAAACAGGCGATGCTTGTCACTGAGCAAAATGACGCAGATTTCCCCATATATGGAAAAACAGGAATGGGAAAAGAGAATGGTACGCTTGTAGACGCATGGTTTACCGGCTTTGCAGAACGAAAGGACGGAAATCTTTATTTCTGCGTCTATCTGGGCAAAACTGACGATAAAGACGCGTCCAGCGCAGACGCAAAGGAAATTGCCCTCCGCATCCTCTTAAACCTTTCCGGAAAATAACGCGATCTGATACGCAAAGTTCCTCTGTAATCCTCCCTGGAATATGCTATTTCCCATCGTAACAGATGGTTTGTTTTGTATATTTCCTTCCCATATCGTGCCGGATTTTCCTGTTTTCCACCGTTTCAAATACAATGGAAAAATCATAATCTTCCGGATACAGTTTTTCCGCCGCCACATACAGCTTCACTCTTTTATGATTGATCCAAATCTTTTTTCCCGGAATCTGCACTCTTAAAACGCCTCTCTCATTGACCGGATCGCATACGATCCCGATTTTTTTCTCCGGAAAAACGACGACGGAATCTCCCCGTTTGAACTTCTCGCTGAGATTTGTACGCTTGGGGACAGACTTGATTTTTGAAATCCTGCCCGCGACTCCCTTCTCCAGAGACGCATTTTTTCGCTGAAACAGGTAACGCTCCGCAGCTTCTTTTCCATACGCCGCCTGCACAGCCGTCTTTAACATCTCGTCCGGCATTCCAAGACGGTCTGCAATATAAAACGCGCAGCTCTCTCCCGCTTCCCCAATCACCATCTGATACGTCGGGCGAAGCGTTTCTTTGTCAAATGTCATTCTTGCATTTTGAATGCCTTCTGCTTTTTTTGCATATTCTTTGACTTCCGGATAGTGCGTGGTAACCAAAAATGCCGCGCCTGTTTTCCTAAGCTCCTCTAAAATGGCAACTGCAAGCCCCATGCCTTCCGCAGGATCTGTGCCGGATCCAAGTTCATCCAAAATCACAAGGCTTTCTTCATTGGCCTTCTGCAGTACGCCCAGCACGTTTTTCATATGCGAAGAAAATGTAGATAAATTCTCTGAGAGGCTCTGTCCGTCTCCAATATCGCACAGATATGAATTATTCATGCAAATATCCGCTTCTTTACAGGCGACGTGCAGCCCGCACTGCGCCATCATGCAGCTTAACATCACAGTTTTGATCGCGACTGTTTTTCCTCCCGTATTCGGCCCGGTAATGATAATGCCCCGTATTTTTCCGCTCAGTTCAAACTGCAAAGGAACATTTGCCGATTTTTCCATCAGAGGATGCCTGGCGTCTTTTAAGACGATGCGCCGTTCTGTATTAATGGACGGTTCCGCCGCTTCCATTGCAAGGCTCAGCCTTCCCTTGGAAAAAATAAAATCCAGCTTTTCCATCAATCTGATATTTTCCCCCATCGCTTCCGCCGCTTCTGCAACCAGGGCGGTCAATGTATAGAGAATACGGTGAATTTCATTTTCTTCACTGATTTTAAGAAGCTGTAATTCTTCATAATGCTTTGCCGCTCCAGCCGGTTCGATAAACAGCGTGCTTCCGGCAGACGATTGGGAGATAACGCTTCCTGCGATTTTCAGCTTATATTCTTTTTTTACCGGAACGCAGATTCTGCCGTTTCGAAATGTACAGTATGCGTCCGCCATATATGCTTTGTTTGACCGCATGGCCTGCTCTGCTTTTTGTTTCATCTGCTCCTCGCATTTTACCGCTTTTTTCCGAATCTGTAAAAGTTCCCTGGAAGCATAGTCATCTACCGCGCCGTTTCGGATTTTACGGCAGATTTCACTGCTGAGCTCTTCCAGGGCGTCTATATTTTCCTCATAGTAAGCAAGAGTGTTTTCATACTGTCTGCCGCGTTTTAAATAGTCTTTTAACCTCCGGAATGACGCCAGCGCTTTTTCCGTCTGTTCCAACTGATGCGGCGTTAGGCATCCCCCCTTTTCTGCGGCAAGCAGGATTTCTTTTTGCTCCGTTACATTCTGCAGCGGCGGCATACCAAGTTTTTCGATCATATTTCTGCCGTCTGTTGTATCGCGAAGATGCTTCTTTACTTCCTGTTCGGAAAGAAAATAAGAAGCGTTTCGTATTTTTTCTTTTGCACATTCCGTAAGAGCCAGATTTTCCCACTGTTTCCTGATTTTGTGAAATTCAATTTGCGTTTCCATATTCATTTTTTTCAGTCCCTTTCTCTGTTTTTGCCGAATGGCATTTTTCAGCCTTACTTTTGCGGCAAAAAGATCCCTTCTTTGATTCAAAAAACCATACAGACCCGTTTCAGGGCGCAAAAAAGCACGGCCATACAGCCATGCTTCTGTTTCTTAAAAAGAAAAAGGAACTTTCTGTCTGATAAGCAATTGTAAGGCGAAAACGCTGACGGTTTCTGTCAGCATATGGGCAGGCTTTCCTGTGCAGATTCCACGCAAAGTAAAATATGCCGATGAAAAAATGAATTTTCAAAGACACTTCCATCCGCATCTGCAAAATATGCGCCGCCCGTGCAATATTTATTTTGCCATTTTCTCCATTACAATCACATTTAACATCAAACATTCCTCCTGAAATCTAAATTTCTCTTATTATATATACAGTATCCCTGTTTGTCAAGCGAAATCTTTCCGAAATAAAAAAGTGCGTCCCGCAATGAGAGACGCACTGAAAAAGTGAATCTCCCATTGCTGCCACACAATCTTATCTTTGGTTAAAGGTATAAGTAAAGAGAGAAAACACTTTTTTACGAAAGTATTTTCTTTAACCAAATATTATATAAAATTGTGTGGCATATAAACTATATCATAACTGCCTAAAAATGGAAATAGTTTTTTTGAAATTTATTATCTGATTACGATATGAGTTTTGCTCATAAAAATACATCCATTCCGCTTTCTGCTTACTTTTTTTGCAAATTGCAGTCAATCCATGCCATTTTACTTCAAAATCGTCACTTTTTTCCGATGGTTTTGTTCTGCATAAGATTCATAATCCTCTTTGGTACGATAAGAATCCAGAGCCATCAACTCTGCGTTTCCCCCATGTTTCCGGATTTTTTTTGCCATGGAAACGGCATCTTGGAACCTCTCTTTTGCATAAACGATCAATTCCCCTTCTTCCGGCAGCAAAACAGCAATTTTTTGTCTTGCAAGAGCCGCCATAAGCTGATCCGCAACGACTGCAAACCCAATTGACGCCGCCTGTTTTCCGAAATGGGAAAGCAGCCTGTCGTATCTTCCGCCTTTTAAAATCGGCTCACCGCTTCCAAACGTATAGCCTACAAAAATAATTCCCGTATAATAGCGGTAATTGCCTATCATGCCCGGCTCATACGAAACATACCGCCCCGTCCCGTAAACTTCAAGCGCTTTGTGAAGTTCCTCTAACCGGACAATCGCTGATAAAATTTTCGGATAATTTACGGCAAGCGCCCTCGCCTTTGCCATTTCGTCAATGGAAAAATAAAGCCCGCCCAGCATACCAAACAAATCTCTTAGATTCTCTTCCATTTCCAAGCGGGAAACGGCTTCTTCCACGCCAAAATAATTTTTATTCGCAATCAGCTCCCGCAGCTCGTCCGCCGCCTCTTCACAAAGTCCCGCCGCTTCTATCAGTCCCGTAAAAAAATCCGAATGCCCAACGCTAAGCTGAAATTCCTTCAGCCCCGCCTCAAGCAGGCATTCCACCGCCATAGAAATAATTTCTGCATCTGCGTATACGGAATTGTCTCCGATCATTTCCGCTCCAAGCTGGGTATTCTCTTTTAACCTGCCCTGATAGCTGGAATTGTTGATAAACGTATTTCCCATATAATAAAGACGAACCGGCATCTCTTCGCCTCCAAAATACATTGCCGCGGCTCTCGCCACAGACGGCGTGATATCCGGACGGAGAACAAGCGTATTTCCCTCCCTGTCAAAAAATTTGTATAAATCTTTTGCAGGAGTCGTCCCGATTTCTTTTCCAAAAATATCAAAGTACTCAAACGTCGGCGTCTGGATAATCTGATACCCGTAACTTTCAATCGCTTTTTTTAATTTCTCCTGCAAAATCTGTTTCTTCCTGCATTCATCATTGTAAATATCCCTTACGCCCTCCGGCGTATGCAATAATTGATTTTTCATCGCTGTTTCATATCTCCGTTTCTGTCTGAAATTAACCTCTGTTTTTCAAATCCCTTTGAATCCCTTCCAGATAGGGAACCAAAATCCCTCCCCTGCACTGTAAAAAGAAATCCGGATTCAGTTCTTCATAACGGAAGCTCTTGCGGCCTCCCTGCTGCATCCTCTGCCAAAACCGGTTCAGCAGAGAAAACGTCAGATAATAAAATTCATCCCGTTTTGTATAGGAAATCAATAAAAACGCAATTCCTCCCTGCTCTTCAAACCGTTCCATAAACTCCACCTGATGCGTATGTATGTTTGCAAGCGGAAATGTATCTGTATGGCACTCCTTTGCATCAAAGCAGACGGGAATGCCCTGTACGGCGCCGATGTAATCCACCGTGCTCTTCTGATCAAAATAAGCCAGCGTAATATGACGGCTTGTTTTGTCAATTTCAATTGGAGTAATTGGCGTCGGTATTTTTTGTATCAGAGCCAGTCCGCTTTCCTGATATTTTTCATTCGTACGGTTAATATATTCCTCCAATGCAGAACCTCGAAGCCCTCTGCTGTTCCAGGTAGCCATCTTTTACTCCTTTTCTAAAAAATGAATCGCTTTTTCAAACTTTTTTGGAAGAGGCGCCGTGATTTCCCGTCCGTCAGAAAATCGAAGCCTGTATGCATGAAGCTGCATTCCCGGAATATTTTTTCTGCGCGACGCGCCATATTTAAAATCTCCAATCACAGGATGTCCGATGGAAGAAAGATGCGCCCGGATCTGGTGCGTCCGCCCGGTAATTAAATTCACTTCCAAAAGCGTTGCGTCCGGGAAAACCCGGATTGGACGGTATCCGGTTTCAATCTTCTTGTCGTCTTTTGTCATTGGAGAATCTGAAATAAAAACCCGGTTTTTCATCCAATCCTTATGCAGATATCCGTTAATCTGACAGGCTTCTGCAAGCCGCCCCTCTACAAGGCACCGGTAATATTTCAAGACCGACCTCTCCTTTAGGGCCGCTGACATTTCCTGAAGCCCCTGCAGTGTTTTTCCGGCAATTAAAATGCCGGACGTATTCCGGTCCAGCCGGTTGCAGACAGACGGACGAAACGTATGCAGTTCCTTTCGGCTCAGTTTTTCCGACTCAAGCAGATAAGAAACGATATATTCGTTTGCGGAAACATCCGTCGCTTCCGCTTTCTGCGACAGCATTCCCGCAGGCTTATTGATCACAAGAATGGCTTCATCTTCATACAAAATCTGAAACGGAAGGTGCGAAAGAGAAACTTCCGGCAGATTCTCCCGGAAAATCTTTTCTTTTGCAGCCTGAGAAAACTTCTGGTACGTTTCTTCTGAAAAATACAGCTTTACGTTATCGTTTATCTGAAGTTTTTCCGTCCCGTCCGCTTTTTTTTCATTCAAAACAATATTTTTCCTGCGAAGCATTTTATAAATAAATCCGGACGGAGCGCCGCACAAAAGCTTTTTCAAATATTTATCAAACCTCTGTCCCGCCTCGTTTTTCTGAATCCAAAATTCCCGCATATTTTAACGCTGCCTTTCCGTCTTTTTCTTTTTGTGTATGTTGCGGATTGTCTTTTTTCTGCCGCTTGTCCTGCCCGGATCTTTTTTCGTGCCGGATTCTCCTTTTCTTGGCCGGATCAGGCATGTTTCTTCAAATCCAATCAAGTCTTCCCGTCCCGTTTTTTTCAAAGCTTCCCGCACCAGTTCATAATTTTTTGGATCCCGGTATTGAATCAAAGCCCGCTGCATCGCTTTTTCGTGGGGATTTTTGGCCACATAAACCTTCTGCATCGTGCGGGGATCAAGACCCGTATAATACATACAGGAAGACACGGTTGACGGAGTCGGATAAAAATCCTGCACCTGCTTTGGCGTATATGAGAACTTCCGAAGAAATTCCGCCAGTTCTACGGCGCATTTTAATGTGGAGCCAGGATGCGAAGACATCAGATAAGGCACAAGATACTGCTTTTTTCCCAGTTTTTGGTTCATTGTTTCATAAGCTTTGACAAAGCGTTCGTAAACTTTTGCGGAAGGCTTTCCCATCTTCTCAAGCGCTGCGCCGCTGATATGCTCAGGGGCGATTTTAAGCTGCCCGCTGACATGATGCCTGCACAGCTCTTCCAAAAACGTCTGATCCTTATCGCACAGCAAATAATCATAACGAATGCCGGAACGGATAAACACCTTTTTTACGCCTGGAACAGCCCTTAATTTTCTGAGCAGGGCAATGTAATCTTCATGGCTTGCAGTCAGGTTTTTGCAGGGTTTTGGAAACAGGCACTGCCTGTCCGCACACGCGCCTTTTGTCATCTGTTTTTTGCAGGCCGGAATTCTGAAATTGGCCGTCGGCCCTCCAACGTCATGGATATATCCTTTAAAATCCTTCTGTCGCGTCATCTCTTCTGCCTCTTTCAGAATAGACGCATGGCTCCTTGCCTGGATAATCCTGCCCTGATGAAATGTCAGCGCACAAAAACTGCAGCCGCCAAAACATCCCCGGCTGCTGACCAGGCTGAATTTCACCTCCTTTATTGCAGGAACGCCGCCTGCCGCTTCATAAGAAGGATGGTATGCCTTAAGATACGGAAGCGCATAAACGTCGTCCATTTCGCTCTGGCTTAACGGCAGCGACGGAGGATTCTGCACAACGAACAGTTTGCCGTCATATGTCTCAAAAAGGCGCCTGCCGCAAAACGGATCCGTATTGCCGTACTGGACGGAAAAGCTTTCGGCATATTTTCTCTTGTCCTGCCTGACCTCTTCGAAAGAGGGAAGTGCAACCGCGTCATAAATATCTTCTCTGTTTCTTGTCTTGTACACTGTGCCGTTAATAAACGTAATGTCTTTTATGGCAATGCCGCTGTCTAAAGCTTCTGCAATTTCTACCACGCTGCGTTCACCCATGCCATAGGAAATCAAATCCGCTCCGGAATCCAGAAGGATGGAGCGGCGGATTTTATCTGACCAGTAATCGTAATGCGAAAGCCTTCTTAAGCTTGCTTCAATGCCTCCGGCAATAATCGGAATATGCTTATACCTGCGCCGAATCAGACTGCAGTAGGCAATCGTAGCGTAATCCGGCCGCTTTCCCATAACGCCGCCCGGTGAAAACGCGTCCTCCGTCCGTCTCTTTTTGGACACATAATAGTGATTTACCATGGAATCCATATTCCCGGCAGTCACGAAAAACCCAAGCCTCGGCTCTCCGAATACGTCAATGCTTTCTTCTTTGTTCCAATCCGGCTGGGAAATAATTCCCACGGAATAACCGTGGGCTTCCAATACGCGCGAGATAACCGCATGGCCAAATGAAGGGTGATCGACATAAGCGTCTCCAATCACATATACAAAATCAGGCTGCGCAATCCCCTGTGCAAGCATTTCTTCCCTGGTCACGGGCAAAAATTTTTTCTGCATAAATTTCTTACCATACCTTTAGAATATCGTCATATGTTTCTATGTAATAATCACTGATTTCTTTTTTCTTTTCCCTTTGCGCAAAAGAATAGACGTCCTCTATGGCGCACACTTTCATACCGGCGTTTTTTCCGGCTTCAATCCCTTTTACAATATCTTCAAATACAAGACATTCGGAAGGGTCTGCTCCAAGCTGCCTTGCGGCTTCCAGATAGACGTCCGGAGAGGGCTTTCCTTTTTTTACGGAACAGGACGTTACGATACAGGACATATATTCGTCAAAATGCCATGCGTCGTTTACTGCCTGAATCAGTTCTTTTGAATTGCTTGTGGCAATGCCCATTTTCATTCCGCGCTTTTTCAAAGCTTCCAGAAACTCCAATGCTCCGGCCTTCGGCTGTATTTCATAACGGTATTTATTCTCCGCCATCTGATTCCAAATCGCCTTCAGTTCTTCCACGGATTCCTTTAACCGGTAATGCTCCTTACAAAAAACGGCTGTTTCCGTAAAACTCATGCCCTCGATTTTTTCCTGCAAATCGTCGTGATATTCAATTCCTCTTTCCCCGAGAAATGCAATGTCGATCTCTTTCCAGACGCCCATGGAATCCACAAGCGTTCCATCCAAATCAAATATCACCGCTTTTATCTGATGAAACATCTGTTCTTCTCCCAATCCTTCATATTTCTGTATTGTACCTCATTTTTCTTTTCGATTCAATCTTTTTCAGTTCGTCAATCTCCCGCTGTGTCAGGCTGCGGTATTCTCCGGGCAGAAGAGCCGGATCCAGCGCAAGGCTTCCCATCTGTATCCGCTTTAAAAAAAGCACTTGCTTTCCGACGGCGGCAAACATCCTCTTCACCTGATGGTAACGTCCCTCCGTAACCGTGACGCGCACAAAAGACGCGTCCTCCTCCGACACAGAAAGCTCCGCCGGCTTTGCCGGCGTATCGTCTCCAATCTCAACGCCTTCCCGGAATGCTTTGACATCCAGATCCGTTACCGGGCCGTCAAGTCTCGCCTCATACACTTTTTTCACATGTTTCGCCGGACTTAACAGCTCATGGGAAAGATGTCCGTCGTTTGTAATCAAAAGCAGACCCTCTGTATCCAGATCCAGCCGTCCGGCCGGAGACAATCCCTTTCGTTCTTCCCTTATATAATCCATAACCGTCTTATGTATTCCGTCCGACCGGGCTGTCACGCAGCCACAGGGCTTATACAGCATATAATAAGCATACTTCTGATAACAGACTTCTTTTCCCAGATAAAAAATCTTCTGACCGTCCGGATCCGCCTGAAATCCCGGATCCGAAATCTTTACGCCGTCTACGGCTGCAAAGCCTTTTCGAATATACCGTTTCACTTCACTTCTCGTTCCCATGCCCAAATCCGAAAGCAGTTTATCCAAACGCATCCCGCATTCTCCTATTCAAAACAAAATTTCAGCTTTTTTTCTTCCAGTTCCTTTAAAAACGGATAAGGATTATAACTTTGCTCCTCTCCGTTTTCATCGTCCAGATAAACGCCGACATGCAGATGCACCGGAAAAAAACCTGTCGTACCTTCCGTCTTGCTGTATCCGGTATCTCCCATAAAACCCAGCAGCTCTCCCGCTCTCACTTCATACCCGATCTCTATGCCGGGCGCATAATCGTTCAAATGCGCATAATAAAAATAAACTCCGTGCGGGCTTCGGATTCCAATCCGGTATCCTCCCAGCTTAAGCCAGCCAAGTTTCTCCACATACCCGTCTGAAATGCTTACCACCGGATAATGTCCTCTCTTATTGACCGCGGCCATAATATCGCACCCCTCATGGCCTCGTTCCCCGCCAAAATTGCGGCTTTCCATCCAACTGTCGGCAAAGCTGACGCGAAACCCTGACGTATCATAGGAAGATTTTGGCACAGGAAAATAAACCATATCTTCCCGCACCGCATCAAAAACATCTTCCGTATCTTCTTCCACACGTTTTGACAATGCGTCAAACAGCAGGGCGTCCAAAATGACAACCAAAAGAAAAAGTAGAACAACAGAAATACATCTGCGAACATCCACCCGGTCTATTTCATGCTCCGTAAGAGTTCTGTAATAAACCGGTATACCCGTCCGGCGGAAGAAATGCTAAGCCGCTCTTTTGGCGTGTGAATGTCAAAATTGTCCGGGCCAAATGACACCGCGTCCAAATTTTTAATCTTATCTGAAAGGATGCCGCATTCCAGCCCTGCGTGAATCGCTTCAAAAACAGGTTTTTTTCCAAACATTTTTTCATATACGTCCGCAACATACTCCCTGACTTTCGAATCTGTGCAGTATTCCCATGCCGGATAATCGCCGCCTGTCACTATTTCACCGCCCAAAAATTCCGTGAGATATGTCAGCCTTTGGGAAAGCTCTTCTTTCCGGCTTCCGACACTGCTCCTGATAGAAGAAGAGATGCAAAACGCATCTGGCGTAAGCTTCATAATTCCGGCGTTTAAAGACGTTTCCACCAGCCCCTTTATATTCGTACTCATATGCATAACGCCGTTTGGCGCATTGCGCAGATAAAACAACGCCTTCTGCATGGACGGCGCACAAAGCGCTTTACAGGTCTGGCCTTCTTCCAGAGAAACGCTGACAGTAAGGTCTGGCTCCGGCACGGTATACTCTTTCTTCAGAATCTCTGTTATTTTGGAAATGCAGTCACAAAATGTATCTTTATCTTCCTCCGAAAACAGCGCTTTACATACCGCATCCCTTGGAATGGCGTTATCTTTCAGCCCTCCTTCCAAAGAAACGATGGAAATCATCATCTGATCGTCCAGATATTTTAAAATCCTTCCCATTTCAATAATCGCATTGGCATGCTCCTTATCAATTTCGCTCCCCGAATGCCCTCCGGTCAGCCCATGAAGGCGGATAGAAGCCGCCACGCCGCTTTTCTCTTCATATCTTACCGGGATTTTCACCTGGGCAGTCAGTCCTCCGGCACAGCTCGTCAGAAAATGCCCTTCCACATCCGAGTCAATATTAAAAAGGATATGGCCTTTTAACATAGATAAGTCAATTGATTTTGCGCCAAGCAATCCGACTTCTTCATTTGTCGTTATGACAACCTCAAGCCTTGGGTGCAACAGCGCGTCATCCTCCAGGATAGCAAGGGCATATGCAACAGCGATGCCGTCATCGCCGCCCAGAGTCGTACCTTCCGCCTTTAAAAAATCACCGTCCGTATAAAGGCGCAGCCCTTCATTTGCAAAATCAATTTCCACGCCCTCTTCTTTCTCACAGACCATATCCATATGCCCCTGAAGAATTACCGGCTCTGCATCTTCATAACCTGCAGACGCTTCTTTAATGATTACAACATTGCCGTCTGCGTCCTGATAATATTCAAGTTTGTGTTCTCTGGCAAAATCCGCCAGATAAGCGCTGATTTTCTCCATATTGTAAGAACCGCGCGGAATTTTGCTGATTTCCTCAAAATAATGGAAAACATTTTGAGGGCTCAGATTTTCTAAAACACTCATAGCTTCCTCCTTTTTTTAATATATTGTAACATGAAAAAAACATATTTCATTTTAATCCTGCTGATTTTTTTTATACTGTTTATTATTACACACCCTGCCGTATCCATGCATGCGGCGGCAAGCGGGCTTTTGCTCTGGTACGAACAGATTCTTCCTGCGCTTCTGCCTCTTGCGATTTTATCCAACCTGATGGTGTATTCCAATTATATGCAGATTGTCACAAAATATTTGTATCCGCTGACAAGGCATTTTATCGCAACAAGCCAAAACGGCTGCTTTGCCTTTCTGGGCGGAATGCTGTTTGGATTTCCAATGGGAAGCAAAATCAGCGCAGACCTGGTAATCCGGCGGAAAATCAGTCAAAAAGAGGGAGAAATCCTCGCTATTTGCTTTAATCAGTTAAGCCCTGTATTTGTAAGCGGCTTTCTTCTGACCAATATACTGAATATGCCGGAACTTATTCTTCCAAGCTATGCGGCTCTTTATCTTCCGCCTGTCTGTTACGCCGTCTGGCATTTAAAAAAGCTGCGTCCGTCAGATGAAAAAAATTCGGCATCCGATTCCCATCTGGATTTTGGAATCATTGATGCCGGAATTATGAATGGATTTGAATCCCTGACCAAACTGGGCGGATACATTATCCTGTTCTCTGTTTTTGCCGCTCTGCTTCATACCTATAATACAGATTATCCGTTTCTCAACCTGATCTGTACGGGACTTGTAGAAGTGACCACCGGAATTTCCTGTTTGAAAAATTCCGCGCTGCCGCAGGCATATATCTATCCCCTTGCAATGTTTTTCGCTTCATTCGGCGGGCTGTGCGGGTTTGCCCAGACTTGTTCTATGACCAGAGAATGCTCATTTTCCAAAGTGCGTTATCTCTGCTGCCGCCTGCTCTTTGCCGCCGCCAGCAGCCTTCTATGCATATTGTTCGGACTTCTTAGCGGCTTTTGAAACAAAATTATTCCTCAATGTCTTCCGGGCTGGAAAAAGTGCGTATTACAGGCATTTCCTGCTCCTCCGGCTGCTTTGCGCCGTCCAGTTCCTGCGGCATTAGCTCGGAACGGTTTGAAGTCACGACATCAAGATATCCCTGCAGGGAATTTACCAGATTTTCCGTTCTCGCTCTTGATGTTTCAATGGATCCTGAAATAATGTCTTCCAGATTTTTCAGCATATCGTCCGTATAGGTAATTGCGCTCATACGGATGGCATTGGCGTCATTTGTCGCATTGTCTAATATCTCCTGCGCCTGTTTTGTGGCGATCATAACGACTTCATTTGCCTGCGCATACGCCTGCTGCATGATTTCATGTTCGCTGACCAGTTCGTTCGTCTGTATCTGGGCCTGGGAAATAATCGTTTCCGCTTTTGCCCTGGCGTCCGCCATAATCGCCTCTTTATTGCTGATAATCTTCTGATACCGCTTGATTTCTTCCGGAGTTTTAAGACGCAGTTCTGTCAGGAGCTCTTCTATTGTCTCTTTGTCCACGATGATATTCGATCCGTTAAACCGCTGAACTTTACAGCCTTCTATGTACTCTTCTATCTCTTCGATAATCTGCTCCATTCTGCTATTCATTGCCAACACCCCTTACTGTTTTTTTATATTGGATTTTTCATAAATCCTGTCTACAAACTGCGGAGGGACAAACTTCGTAATATCTCCTCCATAAGCGGCAAACTCCCGTACGATGGAAGAACTAAGGTAAGAATATTTCAGATTTGTCGTCAGAAAAACCGTCTCCGCTTTTGGATATTCGACATGGTTTGTCTGTGCAATCTGAAGCTCATATTCAAAATCCGTCACCGCCCGGAGTCCGCGTACAATAATCGTCGCTCCGCTTTTTTTCATATAATCCACCAAAAGTCCGTCAAAAGAATCTACCGTCACATTTGGGTTCTCCTTCGTCAATTCCTTTAACATACTAACACGTTCGTCCACAGAAAACAATGCATTTTTCTCACTGTTGTTCAGCACGCCCACAATCAGTTCATCAAAAATTGCGGCGGAACGTGTGATTATGTCCAGATGCCCAAAGGTAACCGGATCAAAACTTCCCGGATATATCGCCTTGCTCATACGCCTGCTCTTTCCTCTCCAATGTTAAAAATATGTGCATATTCGTTTTATATCTCTTCTCTTTGACAATCGTATAGCCATACTCTGCAAGATAAGAAAAATCCGTCTTCAAAGCCGCTTCTGCAATGACAATGGAATTTTCTTTCAGCAAAGAAGAATCTTTTAGATAAAAAAGCACGTCCTGTTCCAGCAGGCTGCCATACGGCGGATCCATAAATACAATATCAAACTGATATTTCCCTTCCATGCAGCGAAGTGCGGAAAGCACGTCTTTTTGCAGCAGCAGACACTCCTGTTCCGATTTTGTGGAAGCGATATTCTGCCGGATGCAGTCAGCGGCCCTTTTGTTATTTTCCGCAAACACGGCATACCGCGCCCCTCTGCTTACCGCTTCCAAACCAATCTGCCCGCTTCCGGCAAACAAATCCAGAAAATAACATCCGTATATTTCATCCTGCAGTATATTAAACAATGTTTCTTTTATTCTGTCCGTTGTCGGACGGATTTCGCGACCGTCCAGAGTTTTTAAATGAAGCCTTCTTTTGCTTCCTGCAATAATCCTCATCTGTCTCTCCTTTTTATGGATATTCCTGCCGTATCACCTGCACTGCAAGCGCAAGAGCCGCCTTTACAGACGCGTTCCGGACTTCCTGCCTGTCCCCGTTAAATAGATGCCGCTCCGTCCAGACACGATCCTTACAGCAGCAGGACAGATAGACAAGCCCTGCCGGCTTTTCTTTTGTTCCGCCGTCCGGCCCTGCAATTCCAGTGGAAATAACAGAAATATCAGAACCGGCCTCGTTCCTCGCCCCATATGCCATTTCCTCCGCAGTCTCCTTACTGACTGCCCCATACCGTTTCAGCGTCTCATGGGACACGCCGAGGATTTTTTCTTTTGCGCCGTTGGAATACGTAATATACCCTTCCTCAAACTGCCCGGAAATTCCCGGAACATTGACAAGCTCCGCCGCAATCAGCCCTCCGGTACAGGATTCGGCAGTTGCAATTTTCAAATTGTTTTTCTTTAAAAGCCCTGCAAGTTCAAATTCCATCGTATCACTTCCCAATTCTGTTTTTATTAGTTTTGTTCTTTTAAGACTTCTTTATTCTTTGCAATGTAATCCACCAGGGAAATAATCGTAAGAATCAGAGCAGTATACGTAAGTACCTGTCCCAGCAGAGCATAATACGGAACATCAAGATCTAAAATAAGAACAATGACCATAAGAATCTGAAACGTTGTTTTAAACTTACCCCAGTAGCTTGCCGCAATTACAACGCCGTTATCCGAAGCGACCAGACGGAACCCGCTGATGATAAATTCCCTGCTGATGATAACGATCACGATCCAGGAAGCAAGCTTTTCTCTTTCAATCAAACAAATCATAGCCGCACAGACAAGCAGTTTGTCCGCAAGAGGATCCATAAACTTTCCAAAGTTTGTGACAAGGTTATACTTTCTTGCAATTTTGCCATCTGCAAAATCCGTCAGGCTTGCAATGATAAAAATTGCCGCCGCAATATAATTTCCATACTCCGTAACGTCCGGGCATAACAGAAAAAACACAAAAAACGGAATCAGTATTATGCGCAGTATCGTCAGTTTGTTCGGCAAATTCATTCTGCTATCTCTCCTATCAAATCATATTCATATGCTCCGGTAATCCTTATCCTGACAAAGTCTCCCGTTACTAAAACTTCATCCGTATGGATAAAAACATAACCGTCCACGCCGGGAGCGTCCCGGTAAGTGCGTCCGACATATGCATTTTCGTCTGCGACTTTTCCTTCAATAAAAGCCCAGAGTTCCATTCCCTTCAGCGTTTCATTTTTATCAAAGGAAATCTCCTGCTGCAGTTCCATAACGTCTTCCTGCCAGCAAAGTTTCTTTTCTTCTTCTATCTGCCCCGGAAACGTCTCCGCAGGAGTTCCCTCCTCCGGGGAAAAAGCAAATGTTCCCAGACGGTCAAATTCCATCTCGTTGACAAACCGCATCAGTTCCTCATGCATCGCTTCCGTTTCTCCGGGAAACCCGCAGATAAGCGTTGTCCGGATGCAAATGTCAGAAATCCGCTCTCTGAGCTTTTCAATGATGCGGACAATATCTTCCTGCGTCGTCTTTCTTCCCATTCGCTTTAAAATTTCATTGGATGCGTGCTGAATCGGCATATCCAGATAGTGACAGACTTTCTTATTTCTCCGTATCGCATCAATCAGCGCATCGTCAATTTCCTCCGGATAACAATAAAGAATCCGAATCCATACAAGTCCCGGGATCTGGTTTAATACATCCAAAAGCCTGCCCAGGGATTTTTCCCCATAGAGATCCAGACCGTACAGCGTTGTCTCCTGCGCCACAAGAATCAGTTCCTTTACGCCTTTTTCCGCCAGTTCTTTCGCCTGTGAAACCAGTTCTTCCATCGGCACGCTTCTGTATCTGCCCCGTATATCCGGAATAATGCAGTAAGTGCATCTTTTATTGCATCCTTCCGCAATCTTTAAATATGCGTAATGCCCGCCTGTTGTAAGCGTCCGTCCCGATTTTCGCTCCGGAAATCCGCACAATGTACGGTAATTCTCATAACGGCTTCCCTCCATGACTTTATGCACGGCTTCCACAATGCCGTCATAGGAATTTGTTCCAAGCAAAGCGTCCACTTCCGGTATCTCTTCTTCGATTTCTTTCCGGTATCTCTGCGCAAGACAGCCTGTCACAATCAGGCCTTTCAGCCTGCCGCTTTCCTTGTAGGACGCCATCTCAAGAATCGTCTGTATGCTCTCTTCCTTGGCGTCTCCGATAAAACAACAGGTATTGACGACAATAACGTCCGCCTCATTTTCCTCGTTCGTCATTGTAACGCCGTCCGCTTCAAGCATTCCAAGCATATATTCAGAATCTGTCAGATTCTTATCACAGCCCAGAGAAATAAAAAGTAATTTCATGCATTCCTCCAAAGTTATCTTCGGATAACTGCCGCAAAAGGGATGTAAAAACCCGCGTTTTTCACATCCCTCCTTTCGTAATACGGCTTTCCGGTTTAATCTTCCTCACTTAGAATCTTTACGTCGCCAATATACAGTTCTTCGACAGCAATCGACAATGGCTTTTTCCCATGAGAATTCGGCAGCATCGGCTCCGCCCCGCTGACAATCTGACGCGCCCTTTTGGCCGCGGCAATTACAATGGAGTAACGGCTGTTGACGACAGGCTCTTCTCCAATGGAAACATCATGGTTGACAACTTTCATTAATTCTACATAAGATGGATGTATCATATTTCATTCTCCTTTTGAAAAAACTTTAACTCATCTCTTATTTTTTCAACAAATCCCTGATTTCTGGATATTTTACGGTGTTCACTGCGGATAATGGAATGCACTTCTTTTACGCATTCCATCAGCTCGTCGTTGATCACCAGATAATCATACGCTTCCATTCCCAAAGCTTCCTCAAAAGCCCGGCAAAGCCTTGCCTCTATTACCTCTGCGGATTCCGTCCCCCGCAGGATCAGACGTTCTCTTAACGTCCGGGCGTCTTTTGGAGCCACAAACAACAAAAGAGCATCCGGAAACATTTCTTTTATCTTCTTTGCGCCCTGGATTTCGATTTCTAAAATCACATCCCTGCCCGCCGCCAATTGTTCCTCTACATATGCTTTTGGGGTTCCATAATAGTTTTCAACGTACAAAGCATACTCTATCAGCTCGTTTTTTTCAATCATTTTTTCAAATTCTTCTCTTGTTTTGAAAAAATATTCTCTGCCGTCTTCTTCCTGCGCCCTTGGCTGTCTTGTCGTCGCAGAGACAGACAACGCATAATCTTTTGCATAAAGCCGCATAAGCTCCTGCATAACCGTGCCCTTACCGGAACCGGAAAAACCGGAGAACACAACTAAAATTCCCTTCTGTTTCTGTTCCATTTACTTTTCCTCTTTTATTCCTGCAAGCTCATGGAACCTTCCGGCCAGCGTATCCGGTCCCAATGCAGACAGTACGACGGTTCCCTGCTCCATAATCAGGATGCTTCGCGTTTTTCTTCCCTGTGTGGCGTCTACCGCCCCTTCCGTCTGCTTGGCTTTTTGTACCAGGCGCTTTGCCGGCGCGGAATCCGGCGTTACGACTGCAACAACTTTATCTGTATTCACCAGATTCCCAAATCCGATATTCATAAGCTCTGCCATTTCTGTCACCTACTCTATGTTCTGAATCTGTTCCCGCACCTTTTCAATTTCTGTCTTAAGATTAATCCCGACGTCTGAAATTTCAAGATCGGTCGTCTTGGATAAAATCGTGTTGGCTTCCCGGTTCATTTCCTGCGCGATAAAATCCAGTTTTCTGCCGATGCTTCCGCCTTCCATCAAAGTCTTTCTGGTGGATTCCACATGGCTTCTAAGACGCACCATCTCTTCGTCTACGCATATTTTATCTGCAAAAATCGTAACTTCCGTGATAATCCTTCCCTCATCCAACTGCCTGTCTTCCAAAAGCTCCTGCACTTTCTCTTTCAGGCGTTCTTTGTATTCCAAAAGAATTACGGGAGAACGCGCTTCTATAAAATCTACATATGTGAGCATGACATTCAGCTTTTCATCCAGATCCTTTAACAGGCGTTCCCCTTCTGAAATCCTGCTTTCCACAAACTGTTCGCAGGCGCCACGCAGCGCTTTCTCCAAAACCTTCCATATTTCTTTTTCATCCGTGCTCTGCTCTTCCATCGAAAAAACTTCCGGATACCTGGAAAGCGCGCTGACCCTGATATCGTTTTCCAGATGAAACTCTTCCGCCATCTGACTTAAATATTTCAGATAGGACGCAGCAATGTCTGCATTGTATTTTAGTGCAAAATTCTCTTCCGTATAGTCTTCGTAAGAAATGAACACATCCACTTTGCCCCGCTGTATGTACTCCTTCAGCAGGGTGCGTATGGCGCTTTCAAAAAAGCCAAATTTTTTCGGCATCTTGATATTGACGTCCAGATACCGATGGTTTACGGACTTTAACTCCACTGTGAATTTACGCTCATGCTCTAATCGCTCACAACGGCCAAATCCGGTCATACTCTTAATCATGGAAATCCTCCTGCAGTCTTTTTCGGAAAAATCTTCCTCTTTACGTATATGCTGTTTATTATATCGAAAAAAGCGCAATCCGTCAAACAAGAGATTTGATCTGTTACTGTTTTTCTGAAATATATCCCTGCGCTTTTAACAGTTCTGCGCACAATACTGCGCCTCCGGCAGCTCCTCTTACCGTATTATGGGAAAGACCCACAAATTTCCAATCATAAATGGTATCTTCCCGCAGTCTTCCCACAGAAATTCCCATTCCGTTTTCATAATTCACATCAAGCGCAACCTGCGGCCTGTTGTCGTCTTCAAGATACTGGATAAACTGTTTGGGCGCGCTTGGAAGCAAAAGCTCCTGCGGCAGTCCTTTGTAATTCCAAAGCGCTTTGATCAACTGTTCTTTTGTCGGATTCTTTTTAAATTTCACAAATACAGCCGCCGTGTGTCCGTTTAATACCGGAACGCGGATGCACTGGCAGGTAATAAGCGGGCTTTTTGCCGGAACAATGACGCCGTCTTTTATTTCTCCCCAGATGCGCAAAGGCTCTTTTTCGCTCTTTTCCTCTTCTCCGCCAATATACGGAATAATATTTCCTTCCATTTCCGGCCAGTCCCGAAATGTCTTTCCGGCTCCGGAAATTGCCTGGTAGGTCGTGGCTACCGCTTCATAAGGCTCAAATTCCTTCCATGCAGTTAAAACCGGCGCATAGCTTTGAATGGAACAGTTTGGTTTTACCGCCACAAATCCCCGCTTTGTTCCAAGGCGCTTTTTCTGGAAGTCAATGACTTTCATATGTTCCGGATTGATTTCCGGCACTACCATAGGCACGTCCGGCGTCCATCGGTGCGCGCTGTTGTTCGAAACAACCGGCGTTTCCGTTTTTGCATAATCTTCCTCGATTTTCCGGATTTCCTCTTTTGTCATATCGACGGCGGAAAACACAAAATCAACGGAGGAAGCCACTTCTTCCACTTCATTTACATTTTTTACAGTTATATTTTTTACGGATTCCGGCATTGGCGTGTCCATTTTCCAGCGCCCGCCGACAGCTTCCTCATATGTCTTTCCGGCGCTTCTCGGGCTTGCCGCAATTGTCGTCACCTCAAACCAGGGATGGTTTTCCAAAAGGGACACAAATCTCTGCCCTACCATTCCGGTTCCGCCTAAAATTCCCGCTTTTAATTTCTTACTCATATCTTTTCCTCAACTTTCTGTCTATCATTCTCTGTTTTATCCAATGACCGGATTTTCCTGCAAATATTTCCGCGCTTCCAAAATGGCGCGCTCCATAGCCTCTTTTCCCGGCGCCCCAATGGTCAGGCGTTTGTTCACGCACGTTTCCATGGAAATCGCGTTATAAATATCTTCTTCAAAAACATCGGAAAACTGTTTTAACTCCCAAAGGCTCATATCTTCAATTGCAATCCCTTTTTCAATGCAGGACAGTACAATCTGCCCGATTACTCCGTGGGCGTCGCGAAATGGAACGCCATGATTCACCAGATAGTCCGCAGCGTCCGTTGCATTCGTAAATCCAAGGCTTGCGCTTTTTCGCATTGCATCCCTGTTAAACTTCATGGAAGCAAGCATTCCCTCAAACAGGGCCAGACAGCCTTTTGCCGTATCCATGGCGTCAAACGTCAGCTCCTTATCCTCCTGCATATCCTTATTATATGCAAGCGGAATCCCCTTCATCGTCGTAAGCAGGGAAATAAGAGCCCCGTAAACCCTTCCCGTTTTTCCCCGGACCAGTTCTGCAATATCCGGATTCTTTTTCTGCGGCATAATGCTGCTTCCCGTACTGTAAGCGTCGTCAATTTCCACAAACTGGTATTCGTTGGAATTCCAGATGATGACTTCCTCTGAAAAACGGCTCAAATGCATCATCACCGTACAGAGAGCCGACAAAAACTCAATCAGATAATCCCGGTCGGAAACGCCGTCCATGCTGTTTTGCGTCGGGCCGTAAAAGCCAAGGAGCTTTGCCGTGTATTCCCTATCCAGCGGATAAGTCGTCCCGGCCAGCGCGCCGGAACCAAGCGGACAGTAATTCATCCTCTTATATATGTCAGAAAGCCTTTGCCTGTCACGTTTAAACATCTCAAAATACGCGCCCATATGATGCGCCAGCGTAATCGGCTGCGCCTTCTGCAAATGCGTAAACCCGGGCATGACCGTATCGGTGTGCTTTTCCATAATATCAAGCAGCGTTTCCAGAAGCTTTTTTAACAAATCATCTGTTTCTTTTATCTCATCTCTGGTATACAGGCGCATATCAAGCGCCACCTGATCATTTCTGCTTCTCCCGGTATGGAGCTTCTTTCCGGCGTCACCCAGGCGATCGATTAAATTCGCCTCTACAAAACTGTGAATATCTTCGTATTCATCCGTAATCTCAAGTTTCCCGGACTCTACATCCTCTAAAATTGCATCCAGAGCTTCCGTAATCTGTGCCTGTTCCTCCCTGGTCAGGATTCCCTGCTGAAAAAGCATGGCAACATGCGCCTTGCTCCCCGCAATATCCTGCCTGTAAAATTTTCTGTCAAAGGATATGGACGCATTAAACCGATATACCAGCTTGTCTGTCTCTTTCGTAAAGCGTCCTCCCCACAATTGTGCCATCTATCCAAATCTCCTTTCCTTACCGTCAGTGGACACGCGCCGCCAGCCGCCAAAAAGACGGCTCCTTTGGTTTAGAGGATAGCGCTGCGCGTTTTTTCTCCGATTCACTATTTTACCCCAAGTGTCAAAAAATAGCAACCGACATAAACTAATTCTATAGAAAGAAAGCGGGAATTTTCATGGAACCTCTGATTTTATGCAGTCATGTCAATTATACGTACCACACATTACAGGGGGAAACTCCTGCGCTGTGCGACATTCATTTTCATGTAAACGAAGGAGAATTTGTAAGTATCGTAGGCCCTTCCGGATGCGGAAAATCCACTCTTTTGTCTCTTTTATGCGGGCTTCTTTCGCCGGAATCCGGAACAGTAAAATTCAAAGGAGAAATCGTTTCCGACAAAAACCGCTGTCAAATTGGTTATATGCTGCAGCATGATCACCTGTTTGAATGGAGAAGCGTCCGGAAAAACATTCTGCTTGGACTGGAAATACAAAAGAAATTATCGGAAGAAAGCCTTCTTGAAGCGGAGCATCTGTTAAAACTTTACGGGCTTTATCCTTTTAAAGACGCAAAACCTTCACAGCTTTCCGGCGGTATGCGGCAGCGCGCCGCCCTGATCCGAACGCTTTTGCTGCACCCGGATCTGCTTCTTTTAGATGAACCGTTTTCCGCCCTCGACTATCAGACCCGTCTGAAAGTCTGCGACGACATCGGAAGCATTATCCGAAAAACAAAAAAAACAGCCATTCTTGTGACACATGACTTATCGGAAGCCGTAAGCCTTGGGGATCGGATAATTGTTCTAACCCCGCTTCCGGCCTGTATCAAAAAAATTATTGCGACAGATTTTCCAAAAGATCTTTCTCCGCTTGAAAGAAGAAACACCAATGAATTCAAAGAGTATTTTAATCAAATCTGGAAGGAGCTAAACCCTTATGAACCATGATTCCCTCTCAGCGGCGCAAATTGCTTACCTGAAATCCTACAGATTCCACAAAATAAAAATCTTACTGTACCGCACCGGCATTCTGCTTCTGTTTCTGGCTCTTTGGGAAATCAGCGCCCGTATGAAATGGATTGACGATTTTATTTTCAGCAGCCCGTCAAAGCTGTTTCTTTGTTTTTATCATATGACAAAAGAAAATTCTTTATTCTGGCATATCGGAATCACTTTATTTGAAACGCTTGTAAGCTTTTTCCTCGTAATGGCTCTTTCTTTGCTGATTACGATTCTGCTCTGGTACAGCAAAAGCCTGACGGAAACGTTAGACCCTTACCTGGTTGTATTAAACAGCCTTCCAAAGTCTGCGCTTGCTCCGCTTCTGATCGTCTGGCTGGGAGCCAATTACAAAACTATCATCCTGACCGGAGTTTCCGTTGCGATTTTTGGAACGGTTTTAAATCTCTATACAGGCTTTCACGAAGTTGACGATGAAAAAATCAAATTAATCCAGACGCTTGGCGGAACAAAAAGCCATCAACTGTTTAAAGTTATCCTTCCGGCCAATCTGGCAAACTTAATCAGCCTTATGAAAAGCAATATCGGGCTTTGCCTGGTAGGCGTCATTATCGGGGAATTTATCGCCGCCAAATGCGGCCTTGGGTACTTGATTATTTACGGAAGCCAGGTTTTTAAACTGGACTGGGTCATCCTTTCTATTTTTATTCTCTGCCTGATTGCAATGGCTTTGTATGCATGCATTCGGATTTTGGAGAAAAAATATTTAAAACAGGGCTAAAAAAGTCCTGTTTTTCTTTCGAACCTTTTTTTAAGTTGTTACAATGTATGAGTGAAGGGCAAACATAAGACGCAAATGGTGAATCATATGACAAAAACACAATTGGAAAACTGTATCTGGGAATACGGAAAAGATATTTATTCCTTTTGCAGAAACATCACTTCAAATTTACAGGAAGCCGACGATTTGTATCAGGATACTTTTCTGAAAGCCATGGAATTAATCCAGCAAATTGACTATGAAAAGAATCCGAAAAGCTATCTGCTCTCCATTGCACTCAGGCTCTGGAAGAACAAAAAGCGCAAATACGCCTGGAGAAACAGAATTGCAAACATACTTTCTCTTACAGACGAACTGGATCTGGATATAAATGAGAATTCTGATTTTTCTCCGGAAGATGCGTTCCTGAAAAAAGAGGAGACAAGTCTGGTACGCACAGCCGTAGACCGGCTGCCGGAAAAATTAAAAATAACGACGCTTCTCTTTTATATGGAAGATTTGCCGGTAACGCAGATTGCCTCTATTTTAAAGGTACCTGCCGGAACTGTAAAAAGCAGGCTGCACCAGGCCAGAAAATTATTAGAAAAAGAATTGGAGGTTGTTTTAAATGAAAAAGATGGATGACATATTAAAACAGGCCCTTACTCCAACGGACGAGCCGGATTTTTGGTTAAACCAAAAAATCCTCTTACAAGCAAAGGAGGTTTCGCCTATGAAAAAAATGAATAAGAAAAAATTCGCCACTGTTGCCCTCTCCTGTGCATTTGCACTTGGAGTCAGCTCTGTTTCCATCTATGCCGCATGGAAATATCTGACGCCGGATCAGGTTATTATGCAGGCTGAAACGCAGGACAAACAGCTTGCGGAAGCATTTTCCGGAGAAAACGCCATCTACATCAACGAAACTCAAAGCTATGGCGGCTACGACGTAACGCTGCTTGGATTAACCAGCGGAAAAAATCTGTCGGAACACAAATTTTTCTTAAACGACGTTCTTATGGATGACAGAACTTTCGCTGTACTTGCAGTGGAAGCCAATAATCCAGTATTTGATCCCATTTATGACAATGCGGTCAGCGTATTTCCCGTAGTGGAAGGACACGACCCCGAACAGTATACGACGTCCGTTTTTATCTCCGGAAGCGGCTCACAGGAAATCGAACAGGACGGCACGCTGTACATTGTCGCTGAATTTAACAACGTTGAAATTTTTGCGGATCAAAAAGTTCACCTGTGCGTTTCCGACGACATAATGTCTTACAGCGAGTATTCTTATATTTACGACGATGCGTCAGGAACCATTGCCCGAAATGAAGACTATATTGGATTAAACGCCCTGTTTTCTCTTCCTCTCGATCCTTCCAAAGCAGATCCTGAGGCAGTAAAAAAACTGGAAGCCAAGACGTTAGAAAACAAGCCTGCGCCAGAGACGGATGAAAAAGTTCCGGACGAAATTCAGGAAGGATGGGATTTCGTAGACCAGCTTACTCCGGAAAACATTGACAAATATGCAACCCCCGTACCTGCGGAAGATGTAAAACAGGCTGTCACACTGGACGGGCAGGGAAGAGTGTATGCCGCATTCCATGCAAAACTCCCGAAAGGCTCCCATAGCTCCCGGTGCACAATGCCGCTTGAAAACGCTTTTCCGGACGGAAAGAACTGGCATATTACAGGCGGAAGAATCGGATTTGACGAAAATATCGTAATCGAATATTATCAATTAAATGACGACGGAACCGTAACACTGCAGCTCTATTGGGCAGAATAACAGAAAGCCAAAAACCCCCTGGGTTTGTGAAGTTCTCCTTCATCAAACCCAGGGGGTTTTTCTGTTTGTATTTTTTTATTAATTTAAAAGCCTTACTACACAGACCGGCGTACGGTAATATGCATTTGAAATCTTAATGCCCGTTCTGGCCGTGCTCGCATGTACAATCTGTCCGTTTCCAATATAGATAGCAACATGACTGATTCTGCCTCCGCCATAGAAGAATAAATCTCCAGGCTGCGCTTCGCTCGGATTAATCCTTGTTCCACAGTTTGCCTGCGCTGCGGAAGAATGCGGCAGATAAATTCCGTATTTTGCGAATACGGACATTGTAAATCCGGAGCAATCCGCGCCATGCGTCAGGCTCGTGCCGCCCCATACGTAAGGATTGCCGACAAACTGACACGCATAGGATACCAAATCTACCTTTACGTCAGAAACTCCCTGTCCATATTTTACTTCTGTCATCGTCATTGCTTTTGTCAGCTCATTGGAGACATCCACATAATCCGCATTGACATAGCCCACTTCACTGTCAACCGTCACCTTCAGCCAATCGCCCAGATCCTCCATAACTTCCACTTCTTCGCCTTCCGGCATCAGAGCTAAAATCTCACATTCTGTATTCGGCTCTTCTCTGACGCGCAGCGTCTGTGTCGTACAGGTCGCAATCTCAGATGCAATTTCCGGCGCGTAGTCCTTCGCTTCTTTTCCGGAAATCAGATATTCGCTCTTTACATATCCTTTCACTTCTCCCGATTCAATCTGCGTCCACTCGCCTTCCGTTCCAAGAATCTCACATCCGGCGTCGCCGGGCATCTTTCCAACCAGCTCCGCTTCTTCTCCTGCGCCTTCTCTGACGTTTAAGTTGCCTTCCACTTTTGCAATTCCAAGATTTGTGTATCCGCATACGGTTTCCGGCTGGCCCAAAGCCGTCATATCGGCATTGCCCGCTGAAATCGTAGCCTTTGCCATAGATACTTCAAGACATGATGCAAGCGCCGATGACACTCCTGCGCTCGCGTCCGGAGTGTCTTCCATATTCGCTGCAATCCTCTCTGAAATCCCCGCTCCCACTCCCTGCGGAGCTGCCGCCCCTGCCGGGACAGACGCTGTAACCACAATTACTCCTGCTGTATATAATCCCATAAACCGCTTATTTTTGGATTTCATAAATTCCTCCTAAGACTTTTTCTTCTCCAAACGTACTTACCTGTAAAAAGTATAGCAAGAGTAGATTACAATGTCAACATATATTTGTAATATTTGTGTAATATTTTATTCCAAATTTAATATCTTTATGCATCTGAAGCTTCAATTCTTCCAAAGAAGCAAAACGCATCTCCGGTCGGACAGGCGCAAGAAACTCCACTTTTATATTTTTCTGATAAATCATTCCGGAAAAATCAAACAAATGCGTCTCCACTCCCGCCGGATGATCTCCTGTAATCGTAGGTTTTCTTCCAACATTGGTAATGCCCCCATAAACTTTTGTCTGGTCGTCCAAAAAACTTGTCCTTGTCACATAAACGCCAAAAGGCGGAAGAAGCTTCTCTTCTTCGGCAATAAGATTGGCCGTCGGAACGCCTAACGTCCGTCCGATTTCATTTCCGTGCAGAACGGTTCCCTGCACAAAATAAGGATATCCAAGCAGCTTATTCGCATATTCTATCCTTCCGGCAGAAATTTCTTCCCGGATAAACGTGCTGCTGATATCTCTTCCGTTCTCCTGCACCTTATCCACGACAAACACTTCATATCCATATGCATCCGCAAGTCTTTGGAGCAAACGGTAATCTCCCCGCCTGTTATGCCCGAAATGAAAATCAGTTCCGACAACAATGCTTCTTGCATGAAGACGTTTTACAAGCATTTCCACAAAAGCTTCCGGCTCCATATGCATAATCTCAAATGTAAACGGACACTCCAGCAGACAATCAATCCCCTGAAGTAAAAATAACTGCATTTTTTCTTCATTGGTCGTAAGGACTTTATTCTGCCCGCATTTTTTTGTTTTCTGTTTTGGAGGGATGTCAAATGTAAATATCACCGTTTTTAATCCGGATTTCTTTCTTTCTTTCAGACATTCCAAAAGCCGCCCGTGACCCCTGTGAATCCCGTCGAATTTTCCAAGCGACACCGCCGTTTCTTCTGAAACGGAAAATTCTGTTGTATGTTTTATATATTCCATGCCGTTCTTCCCGCTCTAAAAGTTTTCAAAAAAACATCTTTTCCGGCTTGAATTCTTTCCGTTTTTCCTCATATGAAAACAAACCTGCAAATCTGTCTTCCGTATCATACAGCCGATAAAAACCTGAAGTAAAATCCATATGCGTCATTGTCTTCGACGCAGGAATCCTGCCTCCGTTCCAAAGCGCCTTCTCTGCGTCTTTTTGCACCGTTACTTTTTTATAATCTGTAAGAACCCTGTCAACCGGCAGAAGAATGTCGGAAAGCTGTCTGCCTTTTTCATCGGTTCCCTTTACAATACTCTCAATTTCATGGAGACGGTATGCGTTTCCCACTGAAAACCCGGCGGTTTCTGTACGGATTAGCTTTTCCATACATCCGCCGCATCCTGCCTTCCTGCCGATATCGTGACATAAAGCGCGGATATAGGTCCCTTTCGAACAGTGAATTTTCATTGTCACAAACGGCCTGTCCACCGAAAGCGCTTCAATGGAAAAAATCTCAATATCCCTTGCTTTCCGTTCCACTTCAATTCCTTTTCTGGCCAAATCACAGAGCTTCTTTCCGTTTACCTTCAAAGCGGAATACATTGGCGGGATCTGTTTTTGCCTGCCCGTAAAACTCTGTATAATTTCCAAAAGCGCTTCGTCCGATATCTCATCACAGGCTTCTTCTAAAATTCTGCCGGAAATATCCTGCGTATCCGTCGTGACGCCCAAATGCAGGACCGCCTGATATACTTTGTCTTTTTTCGTCAGATATTCACAGACTTTTGTAGCCTTTCCAATGCATATGGGCAGCACGCCCTCCGCATCCGGATCAAGCGTTCCGGTGTGCCCGATTTTCCTCTGCTTTAATATGCCGCGGAGTTTTGCCACGACGTCAAAAGAAGTAAATCCCGCTTCCTTATATACATTAATAATTCCGTCCATCTTCTGTCTGCCCTGTCAATCTTTTTCTGTTTCCTTCAGTATTTTTTGAATAATTTCTTCCGGTTCGCCCCGCATGGAAAACCCTGCCGCCCGCACATGGCCTCCACCGCCAAATTTCATCGCAAGCTTTGCCGCATTGACGCGTCCGTTGGAACGGGCGCTGATTTTAAAAACGCCTTCTTCGGTCTGATACAAAAAAACGGCAAGCTCTGCGCCTTTCGTCACGCGAAGCTGGTTTACAATGCCGTCCAGGTGTTTTGGAAGCACATGATAACGTTCCATCTCTTCCGCCGTAATGACGCTTACAATAACGGTGTCATGCAGATACCTCCTGCTGTTTAACAGCGCCCTTCCAAGAATCTGGTTTTGCTCAAACGTCTTCTGGTAAAATGTCTCGTCCACGATTCCGGAATAATCAATTCCTTTTTCCATAAGTCTGCCGGCAATTTCCATCGTCTTTGCAGACGTACAGAAATACTGGAATACGCCGGTATCATGCACAATGCCCACATAGATGCATTCTGCGATTTCCTTTGAAATATTTTCTTCCCCAATCAGTCCGAAAACCAGTTCAGACGTAGAGCTTGCGTCTGGAAAAATATAATTTTCATCCGCAAAGCTCCCATTGCTGATATGGTGATCCACACAAATCGTCTTTTTCGCCGTATAAAAGTATTTTGCGGCTTTTCCAAGCCTTTCTGCGTCTCCGCAATCCTGTGCAATAAACAAATCATACGTTTTTTCCTCTTCACAGTCATGCACAATTTCACCGGATCCTGCCAGAAATTTAAAAATATTTGGAATCGGCTCCAGATAAAGCGTAACGTCAATTTCGGGATAACAATTTTTCAGATAATTATAAGTTGCAAGGCAGGAACCGGTACAGTCCCCGTCCGGCCTTACGTGTCCTGCAATAGCCACAGTTTTCACTCCTGAAAGCTGTGAGGAAAAATCTCTCATTCTTCCGTCCTCCTGTTGACCTCGTCAATTTTTTTCGACATATTCACGCCATACTCAATAGACTGGTCTAAAATAAAGCGTATTTCGGGCGTATTCCTCAGATTAATATTTTTCGCAAGCTTTGTCCGGATATATCCTTCCGCGCTTTTTAATCCCTTCAACGTATCTTCCTGCGCTTTTTCGTCTCCAAGCACGCTGATATACGCCTTGCAGGTCTTAAGATCCGGCGCAACCTCTACTGCAACCACGCTGGTGAGCGGATGTATCCTTGGGTCTTTGATCTCCCCGCGGATTACATTGCTCAGCTCACGCATAACCTCGCCGTTAATTCTTGTGTTTTTAATACTGTTTTTTCTCATCTTCTATGCTCCGTTCTTACCTTGGAACTTCCACCATCTTGTATGCTTCAATCTGGTCAAATTCCTGAATATCGCCAAAACCGTCCAGCACAAGGCCGCACTCATATCCGGCTCTGACCTCCTTGACATCGTCTTTGAAACGTTTTAACGAAGCCAGGCTTCCCTCAAAGATCTGCTTTCCTTCGCGGCTCAGACGGATTTTGCACCCGCGTTCAAAAGTTCCGTCCAGCACATAAGACCCGGCAATATTACCGACGCCGGAGGATTTGAACACCTGACGCACTTCTGCGTGGCCTAAAATTTTCTCTTCAAAAATCGGATCCAGCATTCCTTTCATGGCCGCTTCCACGTCTTCTATGGCATTGTAAATCACCTTATAAAGCCTTATATCCACGCCTTCCCGTTCTGCCGTCGCCTTTGCCGTGGCATCCGGCCGGACATTAAATCCAATAATAATCGCATTGGAAGCCGAAGCTAAAATAACGTCTGATTCATTGATAGCCCCAACGCCGCCGTGAATCGTTTTTACAATCACTTCTTCATTGGAAAGCTTTTCAAGACTCTGTTTCACCGCTTCAACGGAACCCTGCACATCCGCCTTTACAATCAGATCAAGCTCTTTTATATTTCCGGACTGAATCTGGCTGAATAAATCGTCCAGAGACATCTTCGCCTTTGTTTCTTCCAGAAGCTTTTCTTTTCCTTCTGAAATAAACGTTTCTGAGAAATTTCTCGCTTCTTTTTCTGTATCTGTAGACACAAACACTTCCCCGGCGTTTGGAACGCCGCTTAAACCAAGAATTTCCACCGGGGTAGACGGAATGGCTTCTTTTACTCTTCTGCCCTTATCGTCAATCATAGCCCGGACTTTTCCGTAACAGCTTCCGCAGGCAATCGGCTCTCCCACTCTCAGCGTGCCTTTTTGTACGAGAATTGTCGCAACGGCTCCACGGCCTTTATCAAGCTGCGCCTCTATTACAAGCCCTCTTGCGTTCCTGTTTGGATTCGCCTTTAACTCGCATACTTCCGCCGTTAAAAGAATCATCTCCAAAAGATTGTCAATTCCTTCATGCGTATGAGCTGATACAGGACAAAAGATTGTGCTTCCGCCCCAGTCTTCAGGAATCAGTTCGTATTCCGAAAGCTCCTGTTTCACACGTTCAATATTGGCATTCGGCTTGTCGATTTTATTGACTGCCACGATAATTTCAATCCCCGCAGCTTTTGCGTGATTGATTGCCTCTACTGTCTGAGGCATTACGCCGTCGTCCGCCGCAACGACAAGAATCGCAATATCCGTCGCATTTGCTCCCCGCATACGCATTGCGGTAAACGCCTCATGTCCAGGCGTATCCAAAAATGTAATTTTCTGATTGTTAATTGACACAACAGAAGCTCCGATATGCTGTGTGATTCCCCCCGCTTCCCGATCTGTCACTCTTGTAGAGCGAATTGCATCTAAAAGCGATGTTTTTCCGTGATCTACGTGTCCCATAACGCAGACTACAGGCGGACGGGCCATTAACGTTTCTTCCGCTTCTTCCTCTTCCTTAAGCAGCTCCGCAATGACGTCTATCTTCTCTTCCTGTTCCGCAATACAGTTAAACTCCAGCGCAATCTCCTCCGCCGTATCGAAATCAACTTCCTGATTTACAGTTACCATCGTGCCTTTTAAGAAAAGTTTCTTTACAATGACAGCCGCCTGGATTTTCATCTTTTCCGCAAGCTCTTTGATCGTAAGTCTTTCCGGAAGAATAATGTTTTTGATCACTTCTTCCGCTTTTTCCTGCTTGGGCTGCTGCTGCGGTTTTTTCCTGCCGCTGCGTTTCTCCAGATTGATATAGCGTTCCTGCTTTCTGCCTAATTTATCGCGATCCTGCTTACGGTTATTGCTGTTATTATTGTTCTTGCGGTTTTCACTGCGTTCTCTTGTATCTTTGCCTCTTAATTCCTCTGTAGCCGCTGTAGCTTCTTTATTAAATTTACTGATTTCACGATCTAATTTTCCTTTAAATTCCTTCGGGCGATCCGAATGGAATCTGCGGACGCCTCGATCACCTTGATTATGATTGGAATTCGGACGATTATTCTGGAAATTCTTCTGACCGCTTTTTTCATTAAATCTTCCTCCGCGTTCTCCCTGTGTACGGGTTCCGCCCTGCGGGCGGTTTTCATTCCGTCCACCCTGCGGACGGCTGCCTCCGCCATTTCTGTTTCCCCTCTGCTGTCTGTCATTCTGCGTACGCTGTGCGGGCCTTTGCGCAGCATATGGTTTTTCTGCCGCCTGCGGTCTCTCCATAGCTTTTACGCTTTCCTGCGCCTGAGGCTTTTCCGCTGCCTGCGGCCTCTCAGTCTCTTTTTTACGCTCTAAAGCCTGACCTGCCGGCTGTGCTTTTTCCGGATTCTTTCTATTTTCCGGCGTCTGCTGTTTTTCCGCCGTCTGTGTTCTTTCCACAATCCGCTGCTTCTCCGGCGTCTTTTGCTTTTCTTCCGTCTGCTGTCTTTCCGGCATCTGCTGTTTTTCTGCCGTCTGTGGCTTTACAAATGTCTTTGGCCTTTCTTCGGATTTTATCTCCGCCTTTGCCACAGGAGCTTCTTCCTGCTTTCTTACCGCCGCCGGCTTTTCCTGAACCGGACGGTCTTTTCGTCTCTGCGGCCTTGGCGGACGTTTAAAGCCCTGCTGGCTGTTCTGCGGATTAAAAACTGCCGTAATGCTCTTTTTTTTCTTTGGTCTTTCCAAAGCTCCTTTTGCCTGATTTGTATCTTTCGTCTGGGTTTCTTCTTTTGATTTTATTTCTGTTTCCGGCTTCGTAATTGTCTTCGTCTCCTTTTTCATAAATTTACTCTTCACAAGCTCTATGGAAGAATCCTCAAGATTATTCATGTGGCTTGTTACTTTTATATTCTTCTCAGATAAAAAGTTTATGATTTCCTTTGATCCAATATTCAACTCTTTTGCAAGTTCATACACTTTAACTTTTGCCATATACCTACTCCTCCATTATTCAGTTGTTGTGCCCGGCAGTTTTTTCTGAACTGACTTTGCAAGGCCCTCGTCAATAATCGCCAGAGAAGCCCTGCACTCTTTCCCAATGCTGTGCCCAAGGCTTTCCCTGCTGCCGTAAAAAACAAGCTTGGTCTGATAAAAACTGCACATATTTTGAAACATTTTTTTCGTATTTTTTGACGCATCCTCAGCAACAATTACAAGATATGCTTTTTTTGACTTTACTGCATTCTCCGTCTGATATTCTCCGCTTGCAATTTTTTTGGCTTTTGCCGCTATTCCAAGCATCTGCAATGCTCTATCTGACATGGCAATTTTCCATCTCCTTTTCAAAATCCATGTAAATTTCCGGTGGAACGGCAGCCTTTAACGAACGCTCAAGCCCTTTGCCTCTGACTGCTTTTTCCAGGCATTCCCGCCTCGGACAGATATATGCTCCTCTTCCGTTCTTCTTTCCGGTAGCATCCACGAGTATTTGATCTTCCGCAGTCCGTATGATGCGGATCAGCTCTTTTTTCGGCTTCATTTCCCGGCACCCGACACACTGCCGCATGGGAATTTTTTTACTCATCTTCCATTCCGCCTTCTGCATATGCTCTGTCTGCTAAATACGCTTCTTCGTCTTCGTATCCCTCTTCTCCAAACTCTTCCTCCATGTATTCATCTTCATAATCTTCGTCTTCATAGTCATTCTCATAATCCATGAATTCTCCGCCTTCTCTCGCCTGCGTCTCGCTCTTAATGTCAATCTTAAACCCGGTCAGGCGCGCCGCAAGCCTGGCGTTCTGCCCTTCTTTTCCGATTGCCAGGGAAAGCTGGTAATCCGGCACTACAACTTTCGCATTTTTTTCTTCTGCATCCGCTATAACCGAAATGACTTTCGCCGGACTCAGTGCATTTTCAATTAACATCGCCGGATTGTCATTCCAGTTAATAATATCAATCTTTTCTCCGCGAAGCTCGTTTACAATCGTATTGACTCTTGCCCCGTTTATCCCGACGCATGCGCCGACCGGATCCACATCAGGGTCATTGGACCATACTGCAATTTTCGTTCTGCTTCCAGCCTCTCTTGCAATGCTTTTTATCTCCACTATTCCGTCTTTTACTTCCGTCACTTCAGATTCAAACAAACGCTTGACAAGTTCCGGATGCGTCCTTGACACCAGAATTTTCGGCCCTCTGTTTGTGGATTTTACCTCAAGCACATATAATTTGATACGTTCCGTAGGCTGGAACGTTTCACTTTTCACCTGTTCATTTTCTGTCAGTATAGCGTCCGCTTTTCCAAGGTTGATGCTGATATTTTTTCCGGCATAGCGCTGCACAATACCGGTCACAATATCTTTTTCTTTACTGTAATATTCGTCGTACAGAACTTTTCGCTCTTCCTCGCGGATTTTCTGCAGAATCACATTTTTCGCATTTTGCGTTGCAATTCTGCCGAATTCTTTGGATTTTACTTCTATATTTACGATATCCCCCGCTTCATACTTGGAATCTATCATCTTTGCATTGACAAGGCTGATCTCAGTCACTTCATCTTCCACCTGCTCTACAACTGTCTTCCCCTGATAGACATGATATTCGCAGCTCTGCGGGTCAATCTGTACTTTGATATTGTCTGATTTTCCAAAATGGTTCTTACATGCAGTGATCAGTGAGTTTTCAATGGCATCCAGCAGCGTCTCCTTTGGAATGTTTTTTTCCTGCTCCAGGATTGTCAGAGCCTCCAATAACTCGTTACTACTCATTTCTTATATCCTCCTATTTTCGGTTATTTACTGCGCCTTAAAATTCAAATGCCTGACGAATCAATGCAATATCAGCTTTTTCAAATACAATGTCCTCTCCGTCCTCATCTTCTATGGTAACGCGGTCTGCATCATATGCTTTTAATATACCGGTAAATTCCTTCGTATGATTTCTTGTCCGGTATGTGCGGACTTCCACTTTTTTCCCCATATTGCGGACATAATCCTTCTCTTTTTTCAAGGGCCTTGTCAGTCCCGGAGAGCTTACTTCAAAAACATAAGCTCCTTCCACGTAATCCTCTCTGTCTAAAATTTCATTCATCTCTCTGGCGACTGTTTCGCAGTCGTCTACGGTAATGCCCCCTTCTTTATCAATATAAGCCCGCAAATACCAGGAGCTTCCTTCTTTTACATACTCAACGTCTATCAGTTCAAACTGGTTCTTTTCCAAAACCGGCAGTATCAGCTTTTCTGTCTTTTCCTCATAAATTCTGCCTTTTCCCACTTTCTCACCTTCTCTCCAGATCATGTATAACATAATTTGAGAGTGGACAAATGCCCACTCTCAAACAAATCATCTTTTAACAATATCCAGTATAGCGCCAGCTTCCATATATTGCAAGCCCTTTTTACTTTATGACACGGAAATCAACTCTCAAATAATGCAGCTTTATTTTGAAAATTAATTTCCGTGATTTATAATGTTATATGGAAGCAGTCTCTGCTTTACTGAGCCTTTGAAGTTTTTAAATCTTCTGATACGCCATCTGAATCTCTAATTCTATGTATTCTTCAATTAACTGATCCAGTTTTTGATTCGCCCTGATAAATGCCTCGTCATCCATTCCATGCTCTATCATGGCGTCTACCCGGCTTCTCTGACGTTCAATGGCCTCCTGTAATTTCAACATTTCTCTCATAATTGTTCTCCATGTAATGTTTTATCAAGACCCTCCGTAAGACAATAGCTGCATTAATATCTGAAAATATTACATTTTTTCATCCATATAGACATTTTACCCGGATATCTTCCAAAAATCAAACAGTTTTAAATTACTTTTTTCTTCAATATTCGACATCTTTTGCATATTTTAAAAATACTGACAGGATTTTCACAAAAACAAAACTCTGTCCTTGAAGAAAATCCTGTCTGATTTAAAATTTGCGCCTATTTACAGCAAAACGTCATGCATTCCGTCTCTTTGCACTGGCACGCTTTTGTGCCACCAATGCCGATATGATCCGCCGCGCATTTGCAGTCCTCATTGTGTACGCAGTTGCATGCTTTACAATCTACGTCAATATTCCTTTCCGGATGCAGCGCAGAATTTCTCGCTGAATCGCCTTTTCTTTCACGAAAGCTCGAACAGCAGGTGCTCTGCGCATTTGTCGCGTCTTTTCCTTCAATCACAATATCGCCCTTGCAGCAATATCTGTCATCATTATAATAACAGTTTGTAGCGGAACATTCCAGTCTCGTCATAATTCTTCTCCTTTCGACATAAAACCTTATTCACACAGTCAAAAAATCCGGCCAGATTTTTCTGACCGGACTTAGTATTTGAATGATTCAAAAAATTTATTCTATGATTTTTTTTCCTGAGAAATTTCTTCTTTTCGAATTTCTTTGGAATCAATTTCCTTTTTTATCGCATCAATAAATTCCTGTAACGGCCTGCTTCCTTCATCGCCCGCAAAACGGCTTCTGACAGACACTGCGCCCTCTTCCTCTTCTTTTTGCCCCACAACCAGCATATATGGAAGCTTGTCAAGCCTTGCCTCTCTGATTTTAAACCCGATTTTTTCAGAACGGTTGTCCGTCGTCGCGTCAATTCCGTTTCTGACCAGCTCTTCTTTGACAGATTTGGCATAAGATTCATATTTTTCGGAAATCGGAAGCACGCGCACCTGCTCCGCGCAAAGCCATGTCGGAAATTTTCCCGCATATTTTTCTATCAGCCATGCCAGCGTCCTTTCATAGCAGCCAAGCGATGTTCTGTGAATAATATACGGCCGCACTTTTTCGCCGTTCTGATCGATATAATACATATCAAACTGTTCCGCAAGCAGCGCGTCCCACTGAATTGTAATCATCGTATCGTCTTTGCCGTATACGTTTCTTGCATTAATGTCTACTTTCGGCCCGTAAAACGCCGCCTCTCCAACATCTTCCACAAAATCGATTTCCAGTTCATTTAAAATGTCCCGCATATGCTGCTCCGTCTCCTCCCAGACCTGCGGTTCGCCAATGTATTTTTCTCTGTTATCTGGATCCCATTTGGAAAGATGGTATGTCACATCTTCTTCCACGCCAAGCGTTTTTAAACAATATTTTGCAAGCGCAAGACAGCCTTTGAACTCTTCGACCATCTGATCCGGCCGGACAATCAAATGCCCCTCGGAAATCGTAAACTGGCGCACGCGCGTTAAACCGTGCATTTCTCCCGAATCCTCGCTGCGGAACAGCGTGGAGGTCTCGCCCATCCGGTATGGAAGATCTCGGTAAGAATGCTGCTCATTTTTATATACATAATACTGGAACGGACAGGTCATCGGACGGAGCGCAAACACTTCTTTATCCGTATCCTCATCTCCCAATACAAACATACCGTCTTTATAGTGATCCCAGTGCCCGGAAAGCTTATACAAATCAGATTTTGCCATCAAAGGCGTCCTGGTACGGACATAGCCCCATTCTTTTTCTTCCAGATCCTCAATCCACCGCTGCAGCTTCATAATCATTTTTGTTCCTTTTGGCGTAAACAGCGGAAGCCCCTGTCCAATCACGTCCACTGTCGTAAAAATTCCCATTTCACGTCCCAGTTTATTGTGATCTCTTCGTTTCGCGTCTTCCAGTCTTTCCAGATGCTCCTTTAATTCGTCTTTTTTATAAAACGCCGTTCCATAGATACGCTGCAAACGCGCTTTTTCGGAATCGCCTCTCCAGTATGCCATAGAAGAGGAAATCAGCTTATAAGCTTTGATTCCTTTCGTGTTCATCAAATGCGGCCCTGCGCATAAGTCGGTAAACCCTCCCTGATCGTAAAAAGAAATCACGGCGTCTTCCGGCAGTTCTTCAATCAGCTCTACTTTAAACGGTTCGTCCTTTTCCTTCATAAATGCAATCGCTTCTTCTTTTGGAAGCGTAAATCTCTTGATTTCATGTCCCTCTTTGATAATCTTTTTCATTTCGGCTTCTATCTTATCCAGATCTTCCCTGGAAAAAGGCTCCGCGTCAAAATCATAGTAAAATCCGTCTGCAATCGCAGGGCCAATCGTCACTTTGGCATTTGGAAACAGGCGTTTTACCGCTTCCGCCATAACATGCGCAGCCGTATGACGGATTACTTTTAATCCTTCCTCCTCTCCGGCCGTTATAATGTTTAAACTTGCGTCTTTACTGATTTCTGTCCTAAGATCCGCTATTTCTCCATTTAATTCACCGGCGCAGGCCGTTCTTGCCAGACCTTCGCTGATATCTTTTGCAATTTCGTAAATGGATTTTGGCTCGCTGTATTCTTTTACGGAGCCGTCTTTTAATGTGATTTTCATGTTTTTCCCTCCTGAAATAATTTCATAAAAAATCCCTGATACAAATGTATCAGGGACGATAAATTACCGTGGTTCCACCCAGTTTCCATTTCCCGAAAGGGAAATGCTCATTTGACGATAACGGAGTCACCGGACCGGATTAAGGCCGCTTCGAGGTGGTCTTCGGCCGATTCCTGCAAAGATGCTCTCAGCGCGGTTCCAAACTTTCTCAATTTCCGGAACGGCATCTCTCTCTGCTGCATTCCTGCGGCTTACTCTTCTCGTCTTAGCGTTGCAGTGTTTATTTTCCTTTATCATATGACAATTTTCCTCATATGTAAAGACTTTTTTTATTTCCCGCAGCAATGCTTGTACTTCTTGCCGCTTCCGCATGGACATGGCTCATTGCGGCCTGTCTTTCTTCCAACAATTACGGTGCCGGATTTCTTCTGCTCCAAATACAGAGCTTTCTTCGTCTCCGCATCAAAAATCTCATCCCACATCGGAAGTTCATACAGCCAGTCCGCTTTTGCATCGACCATATTTTTGTATAATTTCACTTTGTCAAATGCAAGGCTGACTTTTGTGTCCTCCTCCATCGTCTCAATTGGATTCGGCTCAACCAGGCTTTCATTGATGCCGTCCAAAAAGCCCGTCATATCCAAAATGCTGAGTCCGTACCTGTCCGCAAGCTCTTTCACCGTCCCTTCGACTTTCTCATCCGGATTTGTCAAAAGCTTCTCATATACGCCTTTTTCCACCAGAAAATACCTCTGCCAGAATCTCTGCAGCTCCTGCTTATTTGTT
>CAJUIS010000001.1:153221-326103 GCA_910586645.1 uncultured Lachnospiraceae bacterium
ATTATAGGCAATCTTCTGCCAGTTCTCCAATAATGCCATATCTGCACTCCTTTAATTTATTCGTAAAATATGATGCCCTATTATATCAGATGCTTTTATGAAATTCAAGAGAGGAAAACACAGGAAGGTTCTCTTTCTCACAATTTTTAAATCATAAAAATTTTTTATTTTCCGGTATAAACTCTTCTTTTTCCGTTCATACTATGATTGTTCCTAAAGAGACGAATCCCCCACCCGCTCTTTAGGGACAGTTACAAAAGATGCAAGAATACTTATCCTCCCCTGGAAGCTTCGGTATGCCTCTGGCATACCGAAGCTTCCCTATTTTACATTTCATTTAACAGGCCTTTGATCCCGTCTCTTTTAAAAATCTCTTTGTAATATGCAATTTCTTCTTCAATCAAATCGTCAATGACCTGCATTCCCAGAACCTCAACCGGAGCCTGATCATCCGTCAGCCGGTAATTTCCCGCCTGATACTCCATCAGTCCCAAAGACACCTTCTCCATCATGTCTGACAAATCGGGATTGGAAAGCTTTTTTCTGCCCTGCGCAAAGTTTTCAAGCAGCCTCCCGGAATTTGACGCATACAGTTCGCGGTTGGTGGAACCTGGCACGTCCGCCGTATACACTTCGCCAAACACGCCTGAAATCGTATCTGCAAGATACTGATTGATATTTCCTTCCTTTTTTCCCCGCATATTCATATTGACCGCCATCACTCCATTGTCAGTCAAATGCTCTTTTACCAATGTAAAAAATTCAACGGAAGACATCTGAAACGGAATCGTAATGTCCTGGTATGCATCCACCATAATCACATCATACTTCTCCTTCTCCGCATTCAAAAAAGCCCTTCCATCATAAGTAACGACGTCTGCATGTTCCGGCAGTTTAAAATAATCTCTTGCAAGAGACGTAATTTTTTCATCGATTTCCACGCCTTTTGTCTGTATATTTTCAAAATAACGGCCGCACTGTGTCATAAAAGTCCCCGTCCCGTTGCCGAGAATTAAAACTTTTACCTCTTCTTTTTCCATAACGCCCGCCATCAGAGGGGCCGCCAGCGCGTAATCATAATACATACCCGTTAAGCTGCCGTCTTTTTTCAAAATCGACTGAACGCCAAACAGCACATTTGTGGAAAGGATAACAGAATCTTCCTCTTCTTTTACCTGAAGATAATTATAAACGGACTCTCCTTCATAAGTTAAATCTTTTTCCCAGAACGCAAAACTGTCGGAATATCCGGCCGCACAGCAGAACACAAACAGCAAAACTCCCGCAATTGCCCTTCTTTTTCCCTTTTTTGCACTGAAAAAATAAAGAAGAGACAACAAAAGCAGGATTCCCGCAAAAATTAAAAATGTAATGGAAGTCCCAACAGCCGGAATCGTTACAAACGTCGGCAGAAATGTCCCGATAATGCTCCCTATGGTATTGGACGCATTTAACATACCTACGGTTTTGCCGCTGTCTGTCAGGCTGTCCATTGTATATTTGACTAAGGACGGCGTTACCGTTCCAAGCAAAAACAGGGGAAATACAAAAATCGCCATACAGGCCAGAAATCCAGCCCAGATTAAAAAATTACTGTTGACGGAAAAAATCAGCACGGCGGAAATGACAAGGATAACATATTTTCCCACAACCGGGATGAATGCAATCCAGATGGATGCAATTAAAATCCTTCCATAAAGCTTGTCCGGATTTGGATTTTTATCCGCATACCTGCCTCCGTAAATATTTCCAAGAGCCATCGCAATCATAATCGTGCCGATAATAATCGTCCATACAATCTGGGAAGAACTAAAATACGGCGCAAGCAGCCTGCTTGCGCCAAGTTCCACCGCCATTACGGACATCCCGGCAAAAAACTCCGTCAGATACAGATAAGCCTTATTGGATAAAATCTTCTTTTCGTTCATTCTGTCTCCTTTTTGCCTGCCGTTTTAAGTCTCTGGCAGATTTGTTTTTTTCATCTCCTTAAATTTTATGTTTTCCGCCGTTATTTTTCAATACCCAAATAAAAATTTCTAAAAATGTTCCAGTGTGTTTTCGCCCTCTGCCGGCCAGAAAAACGTCTCTTCCGCTTCCAGGCTTTCCAGCGCGTCTTCCCGGATTCTGCGCTCCGCGTCCATCCCAACGCCTAAAAGCTTCTGGTCATATCTTGAAAAATTGACAAGCGCCGTTTCTCCGTTCTTACCTTCCACATTCAGCGAAATCGTCGGATCATTTCCGCTGTAGCCCTGGCAGTTATAGGACACAGAAGAAATCTCCCCTTCCACAAGATGAAACCGTTCTGCAAATTCCCTCGCCAGTTTTTCATAAATTCCATAATCATTTTCCAGCGCATAATCCGGCTCCAAAGGAACGGTAACGTCAAGCATTCTTCCAAAACTTGCTATAAACAGCTCTCCTGTCACAGCATCCAGGAAAAACGTCCACCGCGTGGATTCTGGTTTTTGTTCTCTTTCGAACAGCACATCGCCAACCCAGAACGCCCTCGGAAACGTCTCCGTGCCGGAATCGTACATCATAAAAACGTTTGCGTCCGTAAAATCCCTTTCAAAAATCTCCTCCAGATAAGAAATTCCGGCTTCCGCCGCTTCTTCCATTGTCAGATCCGTTTTTTCCGGCGTTCCTTTGTTCAGGCTGTCCATTTCAACATGGTAAGAAGATTTTGCCTTCCTGCTCTCTTCTTCCGGCGCCGTGCCGCTCTCTGCCGAAACAGGATAATCGACCCTAACTTCTTCCTTTCCGGACAGGCTTGCCGCCGCTGCCGCTTTTGCGGCCGTATGGAACAATAACGTTACCGCTCCAATCAGAACAAATGCTGATGCCGTCAGTTTCAAATTTTTTCTTCGTTTCATAAAAAACTCCTTTCTCTGCTTTACCTCCTGGCTTCAAAAAAATCTTACCTTACGCTTATTTCAAAACGATATTCTGTTTATCACAAATCTGTAAAATTTTCTGTATTTTTCGGAAAAAAAACTTTTGCAACTGTCCCTTCTCCTGGTTGAGAAACAAAAGAAAGTTCTGCATGATGCAGTTTTGCAATCTTTTCACAGATGGAAAGCCCAAGTCCCGCCCCGCCCGCGGCCCGGCTCCTTGCTTTATCCGCCCGGTAAAAAGCTTCCGTGATATGGCAAAGCGTTTCTTCATCCATCCCTATCCCGTCGTCTTTTACTTCCATCACCGTTCCGCCTTCTTTCTGACAGGCCAAAACACAGACCTCTCCTCCTTTTTTTCCCGCTTTTATGGCATTATCCGCCAGATTATTGATAAGGCTGAGCAAAAGCTGCCGGTTTCCCCGGATATACCCTGCGTCACAATGATAAGAAAGTCCGATTTGTTTTTCATCCGCTTTTACCTGCATCACGCGTTTCGACTGTGCAAAAAGCTCTTCCAAAAAACAGGCTTCCATAGAAGATCTCCTCATTTCCGCCATTTCCAAAAGCTGATATGACATATCCTGCAGGCGTCTGCACTCCGACATAATAAACTGCGTGCATTCATAATGCTCCTCTTCTGACAGAGAAGCTTTCTGCATATATTCCGCGTATCCGTATACCGCAGTAAGAGGAGTCTTAAGTTCATGGGCAAAATTATCAATAAACTGCTGCTTCTGCACAGCGGCCTCCTGCAGCAAAGCAATCTGCCGTTCCACTTGCCCTGCCATACGGTTAAAACTGTCCGCCATCTCGGCAATTTCATCCCTTCCTTTTACAGACAGCCGTTCCCTGTAATTTCCGTCTGCAATTGTCGCAGAAACGGCAGAAATCTGAACAAGCGGTTCGAATACAGAATTTAAAAGCTTAAGAAGACAAAGAGACAGCAGAAACGCAACTGCAGCTCCGGCCAGAAACAACAGATTTTTCATGTCATTCCAGGAAGAAAGAATGCCGCTTAAATCACTTCCATACAAAAGTCCATACTCCAAAAAAGGCTCCGGCAAATGGCCGTATACATAAATCATGGAACGTTTTGTCCCTTTTACCGTTACAATCTGGCGCGCATCCTCAATTTTCTCCGCCGGAAAATTTTTTACATCCTCCGAAAGCTCCTTTTCGTTCTGATAAATCCATCTGTTCTTATGGGAAACGGCAAGCAGATTTTTCCGGTTCCCAAAGGAACGGGAATAAACAGCCATCCGTTCGCCTACAGAATCCAAAATATCCATGCTGCGCGCGGAAAGCGACTGCATATCGCTAAAGAGCGCAGAAGCGATCACATAATGATCTGCCAGGGCTTTTTCTCTGGCAATGGAAATTTTATCCCGAAGCAAAATCACCGAAACGGCAAGCAGCATTGTAAAGAAAAATAAGAGAAACAACAAAAGCGTGGCAAAAAAAGTCCGTTTTTTCATAGGGCAGCCTCCAGACGGTACCCAAGCTTATAAACTGTTTTAATCTGCCTTTCCAGACATAACTTCTGACGGAGCCTTTGAATATGAACATCCACAGTACGCGTGCCCCCTTCAAAATCATATCCCCACACAAGATCCAAAAGACGTTCTCTGGACAGCGCAATATTCCGGTTACGAATCAGCGTTTCCAAAAGCTTATATTCTTTTGGCGTCAAATCCACCGGCTCGTCTTTTACAAAAACCTGGCAGCTTTCAAAATTCACCCGCATGTCTCCAAGCGCAAATCCATGTTCTGTTTTTCTGGCACGGCGCAGGGCCGTCTCTACTCTGGCCGCAAGTTCCAGCATCTGAAAGGGTTTTGTAATATAATCGTCAGCTCCCATAGTCAGCCCTTTCAGCTTATCGGACAATTCACTTTTTGCCGTCAGAAAAATAGTCGGCGCACCGCCCGTATAATGAAATACCTGATAGCCGTCTATCCCGGGAAGCATAATATCCAAGAGAATCAGGTCAAACGTCCGTCTCTTTAAAATCTCAACCGCCTCATACCCATCAAACGCCTGCACACAATTATGTCCCGTCAGTTTCAGATTCCTGTGAATCAGCTCACTGATGGAAAATTCATCTTCCACGATCAATATTTCCGCCATCTCAAAATTCCCCCTGTCCGCTTAATCAGATCTGGCCATCCGGCCGTTTTATACAGTATACCCTCCAAATGTCACAAAATTGTTACAATGAAAACCCTCCGGAGCATCTTTGCACCGGAGGGAAACTTTTCTCAAAGCAGAACCTGATTTTCAATTAACCTAAAAACTGATGAAGCGCTTCAATAAAAATATCCACATCAATCGGCTTGGCAATATGCGCATTCATACCGCTTTTTAAAGCGGCTTCTTTATCTTCTTCCAGCGCATTTGCCGTCATTGCAATAATCGGCAGCGATTTAATGTCTTTTCTCGTCATATTCCGGATTGCCCTGGTTGCCTCATAACCGTTCATAATCGGCATCTGCACATCCATCAGAACAGCGTCGTAATAATTTTCTTCTGATTTTTCCACCATCGACACGGCGTCCGTTCCGTCCGGCGCACATTCCACGGAAAATCCCGCTTCTTCTAAAATCACTTCCGCAATTTCACGGTTCAGTTCAATATCCTCTACCAGAAGGATGCGCTTTCCTTTAAAATCGGCCTTTGTCCATGCAGCGGCTTCATCCTCTTCTTTGCCTGTCATATTATTTGCCGCAAGCAATGCAGATTTTAAATCCGACATAAAAAGCGGCTTTGCGCAAAAAGCAGTGATGCCCGCTTCTTTTGCTTCTTCTTCAATATCTGTCCAGTCATATGCCGTTAAAATAATAATCGGCGCTTCATCCCCGACAACGCTTCGGATTCTTCTTGCCGTTTCAATGCCGCTTGTCTCCGGCATCTGCCAGTCAATGATATACGTATGATAAGAATCGCCCTCTTCACAGGCAATCTTTGCCCGGTAAGCGGCCTCTCTTCCGGACGTCGTCCATTCCGCCCGCATCCCGATTTGCTTGAGCATTTTGCTCACGCTGTCACAGATATTAAAATCGTCATCCACAACCAACGCCCGCAGTCCTTCAAGCTCCCGTATCTGTTCCGCGTTCTTTTCCACATCCTGCAGCTTTAAAGTAATCTCAACGGTAAATGCGCTGCCCTTGCCAAGCTCGCTTTCCACTTCAATTTTTCCGTTCATCATCTCCACAATATTTTTGGTAATGGCCATACCAAGCCCCGTCCCCTGGATGCCGGACTGCGTCGCAGTCACTTCCCGCTCAAACGGCTCAAAAATATGCTTCACAAATTCTTCCGACATACCAATCCCGTTATCCTTGATAACAAAAATATAGTCGCCGTATCCATGACGAAACGTCGTTTTCTGCATAATCCGAAAGGTAATGTTTCCTCCGGCCGGCGTATATTTTACGGCATTGCTCAAAAGATTGATAAATACCTGGTTTAACTTCAAGGCGTCCGCAATGACATCCTCATTGACAACTTCAAACGTATCTATAAATAATTCAAGCTGCTTTGCCTTTACCTGCGGCTGAATGATATTGACCAGGTTGTGCATCAGCTCGGAAATATTGCACTCCTGCTCTTTAATCTGCACCTTTCCGCTTTCAATTCTGCTCATGTCCAGAATATCATTGATCAGACTGAGCAGATGATTGCTGGAAGAAAGCACTTTCTGCAAACAGTCTCTGACCTGGTCTTTTTTATCAATGTGGCTGACCGCAATCGTTGTAAACCCGATAATCGCATTCATTGGCGTACGTATATCATGGGACATATTGGAAAGAAACGTTGTTTTTGCCCTGTTCGCATGCTGCGCCTGCATCAGCGCATCCTGCAGAGCCTGCGTCTGTTCCTTCTGCTTCATCACACTGCCTGTAATGTCTTTTGTCACAACCATGACCATAATATCGTCCGTATCATAGTCCTGCGTCATAATATAAGACTGGCGCACGCAGATTTTATTTTTTGAAGAGCTCTTATCCCAATACTCTGCAACCACTTCCGCTTCTCCGCGTTCAAAGCACTCCTTCAGATGATCCACATTTACTGCGGCGCTGTAATCCGAAAGGGATTCCTCCGCCACATACTCTCTCCAGCGCTCAAACCACTCTGACGCCTTACAGGGAGCTTTCATCCCCACTTTTTCAAGTATGGAAAACCGCTGCCCGTCTATCGTACGGATTACGTCACGTTCAATAACGTCTTTTGTCAGATTAAAATCATACGTACAAAGCGCATTGGAAGTAATTGCAATCCGGTACTGGCGCTCTTTCCGGTTTGCAAGAGAGATTTCCGCCCGGATGCGCAGTTCTTTTTCTTTTACATCCGTTATATTCTGCCTGATAATCAAAACCTTGCTTGCTTTCCCGTCTTTTCTTTCCAGACAGATAATATTCATATGTTCCCAGTCTACGTTTCCGTCTTTTAAAACATGCCGCTCAAAACGCAGATCATCCTGGTCTTCCATTGCCTTTATAATCGCTTCTTTTTTTATCCGCTCCGCAAATTCCACCTGGTCTTTTTCTTCCAGTAAAATAGCGCAAAGATATTCTGACAGGTCTTCTGCTTTTCCGCTGACTGCAAAATCCTCCTTCTCCGGACGCGTTCCGGCAAGATACTGATAGGTGTCCGCCTCAAAATCAACCATGGCAAATCTGGAAAACAGCGTATTTACACCGTTAATAATATAAGACATCTCCTGATTTTTCATCTCCAGGGCCTTTTTCTCTCTTCTGGCCCGAATCAGCAGAGTAAACGTATAAATCGCAAAAAATCCGATCAGCATTGCCTCTAACTGAAATCCAATTGCGTTTTCAGCCTTTATCATTCTCTGCGTAACAATCTCCGGAAACGTCTGTATCAGCGCAAACCTGCTCTTTGCGAGATTTGTCACACAGACATTGTCCATTTCACTCTCCTTTGTACAGACAAAAGCTCCTTCTCCGCCGTTCTCTAACACGCTTTTTGCGCTGCCGGCCGCGCTTTCGTCAATAATCCCGGATTCCGACAACCTGTCAAGAAGATTTCCATCGTATGTTTTATCGTCAGAACTTGCAATCACCCTTCCGTCCGGCATACAGAGAAACACATCGGTCGGTTCTCCAAAATAAGACGTCGTCAGCATCTCTTTTAAATATTCCTCTGCCAGATAGGCTCCCCGGAGCACGCCGATTGCTTCTCCTTCGTAATAGACCGGCGCATAAAAACACACTGTGGTTTCTGTAAAAAAATGCGGATCGAATATAATATCCGTGCCGACTTCTCCCGCAATCCCTTTCTGATAAAAATCCCTTCCGGTTACATCCGCCACACGTCCGTCTGAGATATGATCCATACCGCCAAGATCCGCAAATGTCAGTGCATCAAACAACGAATTGTTTTCTATTTCTTTTAATGTCTGTATGCCAATTGTCGGCTCTGTCAGGCTTTTTCCCACAAAATATGCATATGTATGAATCAGGTTCCCCGCATTCTCAAGCTCCTTATCAATCTGGGCAGCCATCAGCCTGGCTGAATCCGACGTATAGCTTTTATTCCGTTCCTCCATTCGTCCGCTGTTCTGCAGCGTATACCATTGAAACAAGACAATAATCGCCACCAATAAAATAAAAACAAAAAAAACTTCCTGCAGAGTCTTCTTTCTTCTTTTCATTCAGAATTTCCTCCTACCATAACTCTTCCCTTTTCCAAGTTGACCTCTGAACATAATTCTGTTGTTAAATATTATTATAATCGTAACAGACTTACAAATCAACACTCCTTGCAAACAAAATATTCTATCAAAAATCCTTGCAAATCTGGTTCCGGTATGCTACGTTTAATTCAATACAAACACAGCGCACAGGGAAAGGAATTCATTATGAAAAATATAAAGCGTATCGCCGCCGCCGCAGGCGTTGCCCTGCTTGCCGGCATGTACTTATGCACTCTGGTTTTTGCCTTACTTGACAGTCCTTGGGCATTTCAATGTTTAAAAATTTCCATTGGCTTTACAATCCTTATTCCGGTTCTGCTCTGGATTTATCTCTCTATGTTCCGGTATATGGAAAACCGCCGGAAGGAAAATCAAAGCGCATCTTCCCAAACAGAAGAATAAACTTCCTCATAGATCAAAAGACCGGACGGAACCTGCAAGGTTTTTGCTGAAATCTCCGTCTGGTCTTTTGTTTTTGGCCTAAGGAATTATTTCACCCATCTCACCCAAAGATACCATTTCGCCATTCTTTCTGGCATACACGTCGAGCCTGTGAATCTGAACAGACAAAGGATCAAATTCCTGTCCTAAAAATTTGTAAAAAGCAGTAAGGAAAAGCTCCGGTTTTAAATTGTCGGCGCTTCCGGCAGATACTTTCAGGCAATAAACGGGACTCCCGCCTTCCATCAAAATGTGAAAATCATAAACCAGCTTCTTTAAATCCAGAATTTTTTCACTTTTTTTTGTCTGCTTTGTAATCAAAATTTCTTCCGGCCTGAAAAAAAACGCTTCCCGCGCAGCTTTAAAATCTGCGCAAGGGGCTTTATATCCTTCTCTGATACGAACCTCATATTCCGCCATAGCCACAATCGACATCGCTTTTTGATCCGTATCCGTTAACCTGCGGTAAGAAAGCGCTTCTATCCCTTCCGCCATAACGGAATTTAACGCCAGAACGGACGCTTTCGAACTTTCAGTGGAATTTACTTCAAGATCCAGATACTCCCCGTCGCTTGTGATTCCAACGCCCAACGGCGCTGCAAATGACATAATCTGATGCGGGCGAAAGCCTTCCGAATAGGCAATGTCAATCTCCGCCCGCCGTATGCATCTCTGAAAATACCGCATCATATCCAGGTGTCCCACAAATTTCATCGCTCCGTATTTTCGAAACTTAACCCTTATTCTCAACGCAGACACCTCCCTGATATTTTGCCGCGCCGCAGCCGCTGCAGAAATCTCTGCAGTTTTTCGTCATTTTTCCCGCCAGTGCGTTTTCATATTCTCTTCTTAAAAATGTTTTCGTCACTCCTGCGTCAATAAAGTCCCAGGGAAAAACTTCATCTTCCGTTCTTTCTCTCAATGTATAAAAGTCGGGATCAATGCCCGTCTCTGCAAAAACGTCCATCCAGATCCCATTGTCAAATTTGTCGCTCCATGCGTCAAAAAGGCTTCCTTTTTCATAAGCTTTCAGAATCGCTCTGCCAAGTTTCCTGTCGCCTCTTGCAAATACCCCTTCTAAGACGGTAACGTCAGCTTCATGCCAGTTGTAGCGGATGCTCTTTTTGTTCAACTGGCTTTTCACCGCTTCGTTTACTGTTTTTGCGCAGTCAAGGTAATGCCGCACAGGATGCATCCCTGCCCATTGAAACGGCGTAAAGGGTTTTGGCACAAAAAAAGAAGTACTGATGGTAATCTGGCACTTTCCGTTTCTCCGCTCTTTTGGAATCTCGTAGTAACAGACGGCAATCCTGTTTGCAAGTTCCGCAATGGCTTCCCTGTCTTCCTTCGTCTCTTTCGGAAGACCTAACATGAAGTAAAGCTTAACCTTCTGCCAGCCTCCGTAAAAAGCCGCCTTCGCCCCTTCTAAAATCGTCTCTTCTGAAAGCCCCTTATTAATGACGTCTCTTAACCTTTGTGAACCTGCCTCCGGAGCAAACGTTAAGCTGCTCTTCTTAATATCCTGAACCTTTTCCATAACATCCAGAGAAAATGCGTCAATCCGAAGAGACGGAAGTGAAATATTGACGCCTTTTCCCTTAAATTCTTCCATTAAGTAAGTTACAATCTCCTTTAACCCTGAATAGTCTGAAGAACTTAAAGAGCTTAAAGAAATCTCGTCATATCCTGTATTTTTTAATATATCATATGCCTGACGCTTTAATTCTTCCACATCTTTTTCCCTGGTCGGGCGGTAAATCATTCCCGCCTGGCAAAAACGGCAGCCCCGGATACAGCCCCTCTGAATTTCAAGCACAGCGCGATCCTGCGCCGCCTGGATAAACGGCACCAGAGGCTTTTTCGGATAAGGGGCTTCTGTCATACAGATGACAGCCTGTTTTTCCACTTTTGCAGGAACTCCTTCTTCTTTTGGCAAAAACTTTGCAATCGTCCCGTCTTTTTGATACGTCACCTGATAAAGCGACGGCACATAAATTCCGGGAACACGCGCCGCCTGCCGCAAAAAATCTTTACGGCTTTTCCCGGAAACCTTCCAGTCCTTATAAAGCTCAAACAACGCGTCATAACTCGTTTCCCCCTCCCCGATATAAAACAGATCAAAAAAATCTGCAAGAGGCTCCGGATTGTAAACGCACGGCCCGCCGCCAATTACAAACGGATCTTCTCTGGTTCTGTCTTCCGCGGCGATTGGGATCATGGAAAGATCCAGAATCTGCACAATATTGGTATAGCACATTTCATATTGAATGGTAATGCCCAGAAAGTCAAAATCCCGGACAGGATGCTGTGTTTCCAGGGCAAACAGAGGGATTTCCCTTTCTTTTAAAATCCGATGGAGATCCGTCCAGGGAGAATAGACGCGTTCGCAGTAAACATCCTCTCTTCTGTTGAACATATCGTACAATATCTGAATCCCAAGATGGGACATTCCAATTTCATATACGTCGGGAAAACACATACAAAACCGGATATCCACATCTTTTGGGTTCTTCATTACCGCATTGATTTCGTTCCCGATGTAGCGGGCAGGCTTTTCCACCGTCAATAATATTTCATCACTTAATGCTAATTTTCTCATGTTTTTCCTTTATCTAAAACCTTACTTTAATATAAGCCTGAATCTCTTCCACACATTTCTCAAAGCCCAGTTTACTGCTGTTTAAGCAAAGATCGTAATTTCTGGCGTCCGTCCATTCCCGTCCGGTATAATGTTTGTAGAATTCCGCGCGGTATTTATCGGTTCTGGCAATAAACTTTTCCATTTCGCTTTCTGTCATACTGTTTTGTTCCATCGCCCTTGCCAGGTTAAATTCGGCAGACCCATGGACAAAAACGCTGACTACGTTTTCATAGTCCTTTAAAACAAAATCCGCCGCCCTTCCGATAATTACGCAGCTCTCCGTTTCGGCCAGCCGCTTAATCACTTTCGCCTGGTAGTTAAAGAGATTTTTTGCAGATACAAAATCGCTGCTCTCCGGAGGAATCAGATCCCCCGTATAGATGTCTGTCGACATACGCAGAAACGGGCTGTTCTTTATTTTTTCATCCAGTTTGCGGAATAACTGCTCGCTGATTCCGCTCTCTTCCGACGCCATTTTCAAAAGATTGCTTCCATAGCAGGCAATGCCCATTTTTTTTGCCAGCATTTTCCCCACGGTTCTTCCGCCGCTTCCATACTGCCTCGCAATCGTAACTACAATATTTTCCATCCAAACGCCTCCTATTCCCCAAGATATGCTTTTTTAATGGAATCATCATTCATCAGCTCTTTTGCATCCCCTTCCAGAACAATCTTTCCGGTTTCCAAAACATATGCCCTGTCTGCAATTGAAAGCGCCTTCTTTGCATTCTGCTCTACCAAAAGCACGGTTGTCCCGCTCTTATTCACTTCTTCTATAATCTCAAAAATCTGATTGACAAGAATCGGGGAAAGCCCCATAGACGGTTCGTCCATTACAATAATTTTGGGCTTTGACATAAGCGCCCTTCCCATTGCAAGCATCTGCTGCTCTCCTCCGCTCAAAGTTCCGGCAAGCTGGTTTTTCCGTTCCTTAAGACGCGGGAAACGCTCATAGACCATCGAAAGCGTTCCTTCTGTTTCCTCTTTGTCTTTTCTTGTGTACGCCCCCATTTTCAGGTTCTCGTACACCGTTAAATCCGCAAACACCCGTCGCCCTTCCGGTACGTGCGCCATTCCAAGCGATACGATTTTATGAGCCGGGATTTTCGTAATGTCCGTGCCTTCAAAAAGAACCGATCCCTTCTTGGGCGACAAAAGGCCGGTAATTGTATGCAGCGTCGTCGTCTTCCCGGCGCCGTTTGCACCAATCAGGGCAATGACTTCTCCTTCGTTTACTTCAAAAGAAATTCCCTTGATCGCCTGGATCATGCCATAATATACTTCAATATCTTTTATTTCAAGCATTGCCATTTTATCCGTCCTCCTATTCGCCCAAATATGCCTTAATAACTTCCGGATCGTTTAACACGTCAGACGCTTTTCCCTCACAAAGCGCCTCTCCGAAATTCAAAACCGTAAGATTCTCGCAGATTCCGGACACCAGCTTCATATCGTGCTCAATCAGAAGGATCGTCATATCAAATTCATCCCTGACAAAGCGTATCGTTTCCATCAGTTCCTGCGTCTCATTCGGGTTCATTCCGGCTGCGGGTTCATCTAAAAGCAAAAGCTTCGGCTTTGTCGCAAGCGCTCTTGTAATTTCAAGCTTTCTCTGTTTCCCATAGGGAAGATTGGATGCAAGCGTATCGGCCTCCTGATCCAAACCAAAGACAGCCAAAAGCTCCATTGCCCGTTCGTCCATGGCTTTTTCCATTTTAAAATACTTCGGAAGACGGAATATCCCTTCCACAGCCGAATATCTGTAATGATTGTGAAGCCCTGCCTTTACATTGTCCTTTACCGACAAATCTTTAAACAGCCGGATATTCTGAAATGTTCTTGCAATTCCCGCTTTGTTGATATCAATCGTTTTTTTTCCGACAATATTTTCTCCGTCCAGCAGAATAACCCCTTCATCCGGCTTATAAACGCCTGTCAAAAGATTAAATACCGTCGTTTTCCCGGCGCCGTTTGGCCCGATCAATCCATGCAGACAGCCTTTTTCTATCGTTAAATGAAATTCATTTACCGCACGCAGGCCGCCAAAGGAAATTCCCAGATTTTTTACTTCCAATAATGCCATCGCCTACGCCTCCTTCCGCTTTCTGCGCTTTAATTTCACAGAGCGCTTTTCTCTCCATTCAATTGCCTTCGGACTCCAGTTAAACAGCATCATAACAATCAGCACAACAGCGTAAATCAGCATACGATAATCGCTGAGTCCGCGCAGAAGCTCTGGAAGCAGTGTAAGCACAATAGCGGAAATTACAGAACCCCTGATATTTCCAATGCCTCCAAGCACGACAAACACAAGAATCATAATCGACATATTGTAACCGAAATTTTTAGGCTGCGCCATCAGTGTCGCCAGATTATGCGCATAAATCACTCCCGCAACGCCCGCTAACGCCGCCGACACGGAAAACGCCATCAATTTATATTTTGTAATATTAATGCCTACGGATTCCGCAGCAATCCGGTTATCGCGAATTGCCATAATTGCGCGCCCACTTCTGGAATGGATCAAATTTAAAACAATAAACAGAGTAACCAGAATCAGGATTGCCCCAATCAGAAACGTAGAGTCTTTTGGAGTCCCGGTAATGCCCTGCGGGCCGTTAATAATCACCTCGCCGTCGGCTTCTAAGCCAAGCGACAGAGAATCCTTTGTGGAAAAATGAAATCCGTTTGCATCTCTTCCAACAAATAAAATATTGACAACATTTTTTATAATCTCACCGAAGGCAAGCGTGACAATCGCAAGATAATCTCCTTTTAACCGAAGCACCGGGATTCCGATTAAAATACCGCACAGACCCGCCATAGCCGCTCCAATCAAAAGCGCAATCAAATAGCGGACTCCCGCCACAGGAATCGCTTCCGCCGTACACTTGGAAAAAAATGCGCTTGTAAACGCCCCGACGCACATAAATCCCGCGTGTCCAAGACTGAGTTCCCCTAAAATGCCAACCGTAAGATTCAGGGAAACCGCAAGGATAATATAAGCGCAGAGCGGAATTAAAAGCCCCTGCAAAAGGCTTGACACATTTCCGGTCAAAACCAGCGTCTGCATAATCAGAAAAAGAGCGATCACCATTCCATAGGTAATCAGATTGCTTTTTGTCGTTTTACTTATCTTTTTCATATTTCTCACCTACACTTTCTCCTGAATGTTTTTGCCGAGGATTCCGGCAGGCTTTACAAGCAGTATCACAATCAGAACGGCGAAAACAATCGCATCCGCCATCTGGGAAGAAATATAAGCTTTTCCGAATATCTCAATCACGCCCAAAAGAACGCCCCCAATCAGCGCGCCCGGAATAGAGCCGATCCCGCCAAACACGGCGGCGACAAACGCTTTGATCCCAGGCATGGAACCAGTGTAAGGCGTCAGGGAAGGATATGCGGAACAGAGCAAAACCCCTGCCACCGCGGCAAGCGCAGATCCGATTGCAAACGTTAAGGCAATCGTCCCGTTTACGTTAATTCCCATAAGCTGTGCGGCTCCCTTATCTTCCGATACCGCAAGCATTGCCTGTCCGGCTTTTGACTTGTGAATAAACAGCGTCAGTCCAACCATAATCACAACACAGGAAATAATCGTTACAATGGCTTCTCCCGTAATAGTAAGGCTTCCGCCCGCAAGCACAATGGAAGAAACCGGGACAACAGACGCAAAAGAATAAGTATTTGCTCCGAAAATTAAAAGAGCCACATTCTGCAGCAGATAACTTACGCCGATTGCCGTAATCAAAACAGCCAGAGAAGACGCAGCGTTCAAAAGCGGGCGGTACGCCACGCTTTCTATCACAATTCCCAGCACGGTACAAAACACAATCGAAACCAAAACCGCTGCAACAGGCGGAAGCCCTGCGCCGGAAACAGACGCCATCACCACATAGGCTCCAATCATAATGACGTCGCCATGTGCAAAATTCAGCATTTTGGCAATTCCATATACCATGGTATAGCCAAGCGCAATAATAGCATACACGCTTCCCAAACTGATTCCGTTAATCAAATAAGATATAAAGCTCATATACATCCCCCATCCGGTTTGAAATATAAATATGAAAAGAGAAGGGTCATCTTAGAAAGATAACCCCTCTAAACAAAACGTCTTTACTCTACAACAGCATAATCACCATTTGCAATTTTCACTACCATAGGCTCTTTGCTTGGCTCTCCGCTTTCTTCCCATGTAAGGCTCTTTGCCGTTACACCGTCAATCGTAACTTCAAGCATTGCCGGCTTTAATGCTTCGCAGATATCAGATGCGGACATATCCGGCGTTACTCCCGCCTTCTCCATAGCCGCTTTCATTGCATAGATTCCGTCGTATGCGTCCGCCGCAAACTGATTTGGCGTCTCCCCATATGCCTCTTTGTAATCTGTTACAAACTTCTGAATCGCCTCATCCTCTGAAGTAGGCGTAAACGGGCTTAAAAAGATCAAATTGTCTGCCAAAGCCGCGTCAAATCCCTTTACTGCAAGGATTCCGTCCATGCCGTCGCATCCAAAGAACGCCGGGCTGTAGCTCATTCCTGCCGCCTGTTTTAAAACAAGAGAAGCCTGTGAATAATAGAATGGCAAAAATACCAGATCCGCTTCCGCATCTTTTGCCTTCTGAAGCTGAACAGAAAAATCCTTATTGCTTTCCGCCGTAAAAGCTTCTGCCGCTACAATCTCAAAATTCTGATTTTCCGCTTCTTTTGCAAACGCTTCGTAAATTCCGGAAGAATAGACATCAGAACTGTCATAAATAACGGCTACTTTTTCCGCAAGATTATTTTCCCCAATGTATTTTGCAGACTCAAGCCCCTGCATCGGATCGGAAAAGCATACGCGGAATGCATTTGGATATTTCACGCAGTCAACTGCCGTTCCGGACGGCGTAAGCAGGAATATATTATCCTCGTTGGATACCTGTCCGACCGCCACGCACGGACCGGAAGTCACTGTGCCAAGAATTGCCTGCGTTCCCCAGTCTTTTAACGTATTGTACGCATTGACAGCTTTCTCCGCGTCATGCTCGTCATCCTGGAAATTAAATTCAATCTGTTTGCCGCCAATGCCGCCGGCTTCGTTAATCTCTTTTACCGCAAGCTCCGCTCCGTTCTTTACCGCCACGCCGTATACTGCAGCTTCGCCTGTCACCGGGCCGATGCCTCCGATTCTAAACGCGTCGCCGGACGCCGCGCTCTCTGTTCCGTTCGCGCTTCCTGTCCCGTCCGCGCTTTTCTGTCCGCCGTCTGCTCCGCAGCCTGCAAACAACGTCATTGTCATAGCCGCCATCAATGCGATGGACACTGCCTTTTTGAACTTCATAAACAATTCCTCCTCATAAAAATAGATTTACCTGCAACATTAATTATTAATTAACTTATCCTCTTCATTATTCCAACTGTAAAGCTTACGAATCTCTTTGCCGATCTCCTCCGCCGGATGCTCAGACGCAAGCTTTCTCATAGCCTTAAAATGTACCTGCTTTCCTGCCGGAGACATATCCAGAAGAAATTCTTTCGCAAAAGAACCGTCCTGAATATCGGATAAAATCTTCTTCATTGCCTTCTTGGCGTCTTCTGTAATGATTTTCGGCCCTGTAATGTAATCGCCATATTCCGCCGTATTGGAAATGGAATAACGCATTCCCGCAAAACCTGACTGATAAATTAAATCTACGATTAACTTCATCTCATGGATACATTCAAAATACGCGTTTCTCGCATCATATCCAGCCTCTACCAGCGTTTCAAATCCCGCCTGCATCAATGCGCATACGCCGCCGCAAAGCACTGCCTGCTCTCCGAAAAGATCCGTTTCCGTTTCGGTGCGGAACGTCGTCTCAAGAACTCCCGCTCTTGCTCCGCCAATCCCAAGCGCATAAGCCAAAGCGATATCCTGCGCTTTTCCGGTTGCATCCTGCTCCACTGCGATTAAACATGGCACGCCTTTGCCCTCCTGATACTCGGAACGCACCGTATGCCCCGGCCCTTTTGGCGCAATCATTGTCACATCCACGTTCGCTGGAGGAACGATGCATCCGAAATGAATATTGAAGCCATGCGCAAACATAAGCATATTGCCTTCGCAGAGATTCGGTTCAATGTCATTTTTATAGAGATCCGCCTGTTTCTCATCGTTAATCAGAATCATAATGATATCGGCTCTTTTCGCAGCTTCTGCCGCCGTGTATACTTCAAAGCCCTGTTTCTCGGCTTTCGCCCAGGATTTGCTGCCTTCATAGAGACCGATAATCACATGGCATCCGGATTCCTTTAAGTTCAGCGCATGCGCGTGACCCTGGCTTCCATAACCGATAATCGCAATTGTCTTGCCCTCTAATAATGATAAGTTGCAGTCTTCCTGATAAAAAATTTTTGCTGACATTTCTATATCCTCCTCATTTTTAATCTAAGTATTTCACATCTGCAGAGCCTCTCGTCAGTCCCGTAAGACCGGTTCTGGCCAGCTCCAGGATTTCATAACCGACAAGCAGATCCAGAAACGCTTCCAGTTTCTCCTGCTGCCCGGTCAGTTCTATCACCATGGAATCGTGCGTAACATCCACGACTTTTCCATGAAAAATCTCCGTTACGTTTAAAATCGCCTGTCGATCCGTGTCCTTTGCCCGGATCTTAATCAGAATCAGTTCTCTTGTCACGGAGGTTCCATGCTCTAACTTCTTAATATCCAAAACATCTTCCAGCTTGGAAAGCTGTTTTTCAATCTGCTCTAAAATCTGCTCATCGCCGCTTGCCACAATCGTAATCCTTGTATACTTCGGATCTGCCGTCACACCGGAAGAAAAACTGTCGATATTATAGCCTCTTCTGCTGAACAACCCGGATATATGGCTGGTAACGCCTGCGGTATTTTCGACTAAAAGCGATAAAACCTGTCTTCTCATAAGAAAACCTTCTTTCTTCTACCCTTATGTATTGTCCGAAAATTATTCTAGCACAAATAGTTGAAAAGTCAAGCGTTTATCCTTGAAGGTTCCTGTGCAGAAGCTTATGTTCCTTTCCTTTCAGGAAATCCTGATACAGCGTATCGATCGCCGGATTTTCGTCAGCAGACTTTATATTGGATGATTGATCCACTTTGTAAAGCCCTTCCATACGGCGCTGTTTTGTCCTCGGCCCCGCCGGTCCCGGCTGTCCGCCGCCCATAATGCACCCTCTCTTGCATGCCATGACTTCTATGAAGTCATACGACGCTTCTTTTGCCTTAATGCGTTCTAAAAGTTTCCCCGCATTGGCAAGCCCGTTGACAACCGCGATACGGACTGTCCTTCCGCCATGCTCGATTTCGGCTTCTTTGATGCCTTCTTCTCCGCGGACTCCTGTAAAAGCAATTTCCCGCAGCGTCTGATAATCTTTTTTATCAGACAGCCGGCGCAGAACGGCTTCCGTCACACCGCCTGTCACGCCAAAAATCGCCCCGCCGCCGGAAGCGAGTGAAAACGGCATATCCGCCGACTCTCCCTCAATCTTATCAAACTGAATCCCCATCTGCTTAATCATCCGGATTATTTCTGTCGTCGTCAAAACAAAATCCGTATCCTGCCTGCCGTCTGTAAAGTTGTCTTTTCTTAAAATTTCTCCTTTTTTTGCCGTACAGGGCATGATAGACACCACCATCGTCTTTTTGCCCTCTTTTTCGTCCCGTTCTTTATAATACTCTTTGATAACAGCCGAAAACATTCCCTGCGGAGAACGGCAGGTAGATATATTTCCTGCAAATTCCGGATATTTATTTTCACAATATTTTACCCAGCCTGGGCAGCAGGATGTAAATAAAGGCAGATTTTCTCCCGAAGAAAGACGTTCTGCAAATTCCGCCGATTCTTCCATCACAGTCAGATCCGCCGCAAAGTTCGTATCATAAATTTCGTCAAACCCCATAATGCGAAGCGCTTCCACCAGTTTTCCAAAAGAATTTTCTCCTTTTTTTATCTGGAAATGATCGCCTACCGCAATACGGACGGCCGGAGCGACCTGCGCAATCACACGGGTACTTTTATCTTCAATGGCGTCCCATACCACGGTGACGTTTGAACGAAGAGACAACGCCGACGTCGGGCAGACTGCCGCGCACTGTCCGCAGCCAACGCAGTCCGTTTCGCTGAGTTTTTTATTAAATGCCGGCATGACCTGTGTCTTGGAACCGCGGAACGCAAAATTAATCGCTCCGACGCCCTGAATCTCATCACAGGTACGGACGCAGTCTCCGCAGAGAATGCATTTGTTTGGATCCAGCACGATGCTTGCCGAACTCATATCAATAGGCCGTTCTTCTCTCGTATTGGGAAACCGCACGTCATGCACGCCGACTTTATATGCCAGGGACTGCAGCTCGCACATTCCGTTCTTATGGCAGACCGTACAATCTCTGTCATGTGAAGCAAGCAGCAGTTCGATAATTAATTTCCGATAACTTTGAATCCGTTTGGTATTTGTATAAATCACCATGCCCGGCCTTGGCTGTTCGGAACAGGACGCAAAAATCCTTCCTTTGTCGTCTTCCACCACGCACATACGGCAGGCTCCGTAAATTGACAGCTCCGAATGGTAACAAAACGTCGGCAGATCGATGCCTGCTTTACGAATTAAGGAAAGTACATTTTTCTCACCTTCAATTGGTATTTTTTTCGTATCTATCGTAATATAATCCATATTATGTTCCTCCTAACTTTCCAAAATCCGCTTATGACGTATGACTGCTTCCAGAAGATTCCTTAACGACTGCGCCAAACGGACAATTCTCCATACAGGCGCCGCATTTGATGCAGGCTGCCTGATTGATGACGAAAGGCTCTTTTATTTTTCCTTCAATTGCATTAACCGGACAGTTCCTTGCGCACTTTGAACAGCCTTTACATGCTTCGGGAAGAATCTTATACTGCTGCAGCGCCTGGCATGTGCCTGTCTTACAGCTTTTTTCGATCACATGGTCAAGGTACTCTTCCCTGAAATTCCGAAGCGTGGACAATACCGGAAGCGCAGCGCTTTTTCCAAGTCCGCAGAGCGCCGTGTTCGTAATCGCCTCGCCCAGTTCTTCCAGCATTTTAAGCGACTCTTCTGTGCCTTTTCCGGCCACGATATCCTCAAGAATATCAAGCATCCTCTTCGTCCCTTCCCGGCACGGCACGCATTTTCCGCAGCTTTCATTCTGTGTAAAATTCATAAAAAAGCGCGCGACTTCCACCATACAGGTGTTTTCATCCATTACAACAAGGCCGCCGGAACCAATCATTGCGTTTAACTTCTTTAATGAATCAAAATCCAGTTCCACTTCCAGATTATTCGTAACAAGGCATCCGCCGGACGGCCCGCCAATCTGCACGGCTTTAAACGGAACGTCATTTTTCACGCCGCCGCCGATATCGTAGACAATCTTTCGGAGCGTTGTGCCCATAGGAACCTCGATCAGTCCCGTATGCTTTACGCTTCCGGTAAGCGCAAACGCCTTTGTTCCGGGACTTCCTTCGGTTCCTATGGTACGATACCATGCGGCTCCTTCATTCATAATCATTGGTACGTTCGCATATGTTTCTACATTATTCAATACGGTAGGCTTCGCGAACAATCCCTGTTCTACGGTTCTTGGCGGTTTCGTTCTCGGCATTCCGCGCTCTCCTTCAATAGAGGCCGTAAGCGCGCTTCCTTCCCCGCAGACAAAAGCTCCCGCTCCCCGGTTAATATGTATTTGAAAAGAAAAATCCGTCCCTAAAATACGCTCTCCCAAAAGCCCTGCTTCCGTCGCCTGGGCAATCGCTGTTTTCAGACGGTTAATCGCAAGCGGATATTCCGCCCTTACATAGATATATCCTTCACAAGCGCCGACCGCATATCCTGCAATCATCATCCCTTCCAGCATCTTGTGCGGATCTCCTTCCATTACGCTTCGATCCATAAAAGCGCCGGGATCCCCTTCATCGCCGTTGCATACGATATACTTTTCTTTTCCGCTCTGACGGGCCACCTGCTTCCATTTGTATCCGGTCTGAAATCCTCCGCCTCCCCTGCCTCTTAAATTGGATTCGGATATTTCATTTACAACTTCCTCCGGCGTCATTTCAAACAGGACTTTTTCCAGTGCCCGATAGCCGCCCACGGCAATGTATTCATCAATATTTTCCGCATCAATATGTCCGCAGTTCTTTAATACAAGCCTTGTCTGTTTTTCGTAGAACGGAATCTTCTCCTGCGTCTCATATTTTATGCCTTCCGCTTCATAAAGAAGCCGTTCCACAGGGCGATCATGGCGAATCGTCTCTTCAAAAATCTCTTCACAGTCTTCTGCCTTTACTTTTACATAAAGATAATTGCTCGGTTCAATCCGGACCAAAGGCCCCATTTCACAAAAACCGTGACAGCCGCTTCTCTTTACGCCCGTATGGGCAATTTCTTTCCCGAACTCTACGCAAACGCCGGCTTCCTCCGCCGCCAGTTCCTGAAACCTGTCGTATATCTCGGCAGAGCCTCCTGCCAGGCATCCGGTGCCTGCACAGACTAAAATGCGGTGCCGCGGACGCTTCATTGCTTCTTTTGCCTCTATGCGCTTTGCTTTTAACGCTTCTCTGTTTTCTAATTTCATTGATTTTCCGCACCTTTCAATTCTTCAAACAATTCATGCACCTTTTCCGGCGTCATGGCCGGATGAACCACATCGTTTACCGTAAGCACAGGAGCCAGCCCGCAGGCTCCAAGGCATGATACCGTTTCCAGCGTAAACAGCATATCGTCCGTCGTCTGCTTCCCTTTGCCAAGTCCCGTTTCCCGGTAAATCTGATTCAAAATCGCCGTTGATTTACGCACATGGCAGGCCGTTCCGTCACAGACCCGGATGACATATTTTCCTTTCGCCTCAAAAGAAAAATTTTCATAAAAAGTCGCCACGCTGTACGCCTTCGCTTCATTAATCCCCAGACGTTTGGCAACGTAGCTTAAAAGTTCCGGCGGCAGATAGCGGTAATGATTCTGGATGTCCTGAATAATCGGAATCAGAAATCTCTGCTCAGTTCCATGCTGACCGATAATCTCGTCCGCCTTGTCATAGTAAGATTTTTCTAACATGATACCCCTCCATCTATTCTTCGTCCTGTACAGACTGATTTTCTATAGTAATCTGCTTGATGACCTGCTCGGAAATGCAGGCCATTCCCTTATCGTTTGGATGTGCGGCGACAGCCTCATCATTAATTTTATGCATTTTTCCGTCTGCACCCGTAACCTGCGCTCCGATGGAAGAACGGTATACCTCCTGATAATCTTTTAAAAACGCTTCCATGCCGACAAATGTAATCCCATTTGCTTCACATGCCTTTTTCTTCGCCGCTTCAATGTCCTCAGACGGCCAGAGAACTTCCCCAAGCATAAGAATCTGCGCATTTGGCGCCTTTTTGCGAATCATCGCCACAAGGTTCTGATAATCACTGTCCAACGTGTCCTTGAAATCCGTAATGTTCTCCCCCGTCTGTATGGTCACAAGATCTGTGTGTTCCCCAAAATATCCCTCATATTTTTCCAGTATTTCATCTCTGTTTTGGGATACTTCCCATTTCTTTAAATCCAGTACCATCGTCGTAACCGGCCGCTCCATCTCTTCTTTCAGCCAGGAAGAAATCAAATGCACATAATCTTTGTCTTTGGATGTGGCCGCCATTCCCCAGTTTCCCCACCAAATCGTTCCCTCCGCTACGCTGCAGGTAACGGAATTGCCAAGGACAACGTAGTCGTACGTTTCGTCTGACGCCGTAATTGCATCCAGAGATTTCTTTTCGGTTTTTTCTCTCTCTTCACGTTCCGTTCCATCCGTAAACGCCGCCCTGATTTCCTCTTCTTCCTCAATGGCTTTCGCTGTTTCGGTTTCTTTGACGCCCTGACATCCGCAAAGCAGGAAAGACACGCAAAGCAAAGCCAGAATACGATTGATTCCTCTTCTCATATAAGTCCTCTTTTCCGTAAAAATGATTGATGTTCCCATTATAATAGAATGAAATTATAATTACAAGACACAGGATGAATCAAATCGACAATTCACATAAGATTCACAGAATTGAAAACAGACATAAAAAAATCGGGGTAACAGGATTCGAACCTGCGACCTCACGGCCCCCAGCCGTGCGCTCTGACCAAACTGAGCCATACCCCGTTAAAAGCTATTATAACAGATTTTCTTAAAAATGGAATACCCTATTTTATATTTTTACTTCTGCTTCAGCCTCCTGTTTAAACTCCTCCATTTGAAGTGGATTCATTTCCGGAAGCTCTTCCAGAGAGTGGATCCCAAAGCTGCGCAGAAATTCCTCTGTCGTGCCAAAAAGCATCGGCCTGCCCGGCGCGTCCAGACGCCCCAATTCAACGGCAAGATTATATTCCACAAGCTTACTGACCGCATGATCGCTGGAAACGCCTCTGATTTTTTCAATTTCCGCCTTTGTGACCGGCTGCTTGTAGGCAATAATAGACAGCGTTTCCAAAAGCACATCCGTCAATATGTGTTTTTTAGGCTGTTTGGCGATCCGGATCAGGTATTCGTACATATTTGGATTTGTACACATCTGATAGGCGCCTTCAAGCTCCAAAATCCGCATTCCCCGATCTGAAGATTCATATTCTTCCGCCATCTCATTAATCAAACGCTTCGTTTCATTTTTATCCAGCTCAACTGCTGCCGCTATCTTTTCAAGCGCAACAGAATCCCCCATTGTAAAAAGTATCGATTCTATAATTGCTTTATATCTCTTATCTTCCATAACCAATCCCCATGTTACGCAGCTTCTTTTGCCTCAATTGCAATGTCGTCAAAAAGGTTTTCCTGCGTAATTGTAATTTTTCCCATTTTCATCAATTCCAAAACTGCGAGAAAGCTTACAATAATCTCCATCCTGCTGCTCTGCGATTCCAAAAGGCTGCGAAACCAGAACTTTTTATGAGAAGCCGCATAAGTTTCCAGATACGCTATTTTTTCCGTCAATGACACTTCTTCTCTTTCAATTTTTCCAAATCCGGAACGCACTTTGTCAACTTTATCTTCCTGTCTGCGCATAACGGACAAAAAAATACGATTCAGTTTACTAAGGGTAAGGCCGGACATCAGCTCTTTCAAATCGACCGGCTCTTCATACGCCAGCACTTCCTTTGGCACTGTGGAAGCCTTGTACAAAATGCGTCCGGCGTCTACCTGGCGATCTTTTAATTCATACGACATACATTTATACATTTTATATTCTAAAAGCTGCTGCACCAGTTCCGCCCGCGGATCTTCCTCTTCCCCTTCTTCCTTTGCTTCTTTTGGAAGAAGCATCCTGGATTTGATTGCGATCAGATTGGCGGCCATCACTAAAAATTCACTCATAATGTTTAAATCCTGCCGCTGCATCTCCTGAATATAATCCAGATACTGATTTGTAATTTCCACAATTGGGATGTCATAGATACTGACTTTATTCTTGTCCAACAGATGAAGCAGAAGATCCAGCGGACCTTCAAACGCTTCCAGTTTCACCGTTAATTCCATAGCGTCTCCATTCCTTTTTTGCAATCCGGATTCTATTCTAGTAGATTTTCGTCCGAATTTCAAGTTTCGGTCATAAAATTTAAAAAAAGAGATTAGACTGTAAAAAGAATCTGTAATTGTTCATGGAGGTTTTTACTATGCGTACCTTCCTATCATTTTTTTTAAGCCTTAACCTTCTTCTTTTTTCCTCTTTGGCCTCTCCTGTTCTTTCCGCCGCTCCCACACCGCCGCCTGAAAAAGAAGAAAGCCCTCTTTCCGCCTCTATCACAGCTCCGGGCGCCGTACTGATGGAGGCTTCCACAGGAACCGTTATTTTTGAAAAAGACTCCCATACAAAAAGGCATCCTGCAAGCATCACGAAAATTATGACGCTGATTCTGATTTTTGAAGCGCTCGAAAAAGGCAGCATCCACCTGACCGATACGGTAACCGTATCCGAACGCGCCTCCGGCATGGGCGGTTCCCAGGTATTTTTAGAAACCGGAGAAACCCAGGATGTGGAGACTATGATCAAATGCATCAGTATTGCAAGCGCAAATGACGCGTGTGTGGCAATGGCAGAATTCATCAGCGGCAGCGAAGAAGCTTTCGTTGCGGAAATGAATGAAAAGGCCAAAGCCCTGGGTATGAACGATACGACGTTTGTCAACTGCTGCGGGCTGGATGTGGACGGACATATGACAAGCGCTTACGACGTCGCTCTTATGTCACGGGAACTGACCGTCCGGCATCCTAAAATCCATGATTACTGCACAATCTGGATGGACACCATGACCCATGTCACCGCAAAAGGCTCCAAAGAATTTGGTTTAAACAATACCAATAAGCTAATCCGGCAGTATGAATATGCCACCGGGTTAAAAACCGGCTCGACCAGCCTCGCAAAATTCTGCGTATCCGCCACAGCGGAAAAAAATGATATGGAACTGATTGCCGTTATTATGGGCTCCGAAAATCCCAAAGAAAGGTTTCGGGACGCCATTACTCTTTTGAATTTCGGGTTTTCCAAATGCAGCATATATACGGATGACCATCCGGAAACGCTTCCGGAGATTCCGGTAAAAAAAGGAACTTCTGACAAGCTTTTGGTAGAGTTTGCAAATCCCTTTCAATACCTTTCAACAGACGGATCCGACTTTTCTGCGATTGAAAAAAAGATTTCACTTCCCGAAACCGTAAACGCTCCCGTAAAAAAAGGAGAAAAAATCGGAGAAGTCACTTATCAGCTCGGAACGCAAAAAATCGGCTCTGTCGAAATCATTGCTGCCAAAGACATTTCCAAAGCCGATTTTTCGGATTATATCAAAGATCTTTTTCTTCGTTATTTTTCGTAGAAAGACAACGCAAAATCAGTCAATCGTAACAAACTGATGCGTTTTTTTTGCCTCCGCCTTTGTTTTTTGGTACCAGTAGTAATCTCCCTGTCCCTTTCCGTAGTTTTGAATTTCCACATCTACGTCATAGTAGTAGGTTACTTTGTCTACAACTGCATAATTCCAGGAATGCGGCGGCTTTGTACCGTTTCGGTTCAGATAATAGCCGCTGCAGATTCCTGCTTCAATCCCCACATGATTGCATAAAATTTTAAAAATGGCGGCATTGTCTGTGCATACGCCGACCCTGTGTTCCATATTCCAGGATCTGCGAATCAGATTATAGTCATTGGTATAGACCAGATTTCCTTCTTCTTGGAGCTGATCTGTTTTCTTCCGGTATGATTTGATTTTCTTCTTCACCGCAGCGGAAGACAAACGGTAATATTTTTTGTAGGAACCGCCCTCATAATAATGCTCATGCTTTTGATTCACTGTCATCCAATGATATATTCGCCGCACCTTTTCGCTTTCACTCTGAGACGCCTTAATTTTGGCTTCCTTTATGATTTGCTCCGCCATATAATCCACTTTTTCATCTCCTGTCAGCTTCAAAACAGGCCCGGATGACGCTTTGGCCGACACTTTAAATCTGCATTTTTTTTGAGACAGGATTGTATTTCCTTCTTTTGAAAGAACTGCAAGCTCCGCTGTATAAGAGCCTTTTTTTACATATTTTTTAGCGGAAGCCTTCGCTTCATTCTTTTTGCCGGGCTTTCCGTTCCATTTATAATCAATGGCGCCGCCCATGCTGTTTTTGTATTTTTTCTCAAATACATACTTTCCTTTTGCATTATAAATCCTAAGACGAATATCCACCGTCCGGCCTGACGTATTGACATAAGCTTTTATCAAAAGCGATTTGCCTTTGCCCGGGCAAAACCCTTTTTTCCCGGCAGAAACGCCGAAACTTTCTATCATTTGCCCTTCCTTTGCAAACGTCTGCCCCGTCAATCCAAAACCAAGCAGTGTGCAAAGAAAAAACAGCAGTAAAATTTTTGAAACAGGATATTTCGTTTTCACAGATTCTCCTCCTTTGTTTTCCATACGCCGTTTCCCCTACAGCATCGGCGCAAACAGGCGCAGTACGCTCTGCAGCGCCTGAATCAGTATGTTTCTTTTTTTACAGAAATCCAGCGTAATCTCCCTGGATTTTTCAATTGTGTCAAGAGCATCCTCTTTCACCTGCATAACCGCCTGGGAACAATACATAAATATTCCGCATTCAAAATGAAGATACAGGCTTCTGTAATCCAGATTTACCGTCCCTACCGTCGCAACTTTGTCGTCACAGACAAAACATTTTGCATGGATAAATCCCGGCTTATACTGGTAAATCTTAACGCCGTTTTGAATTAACTGCTCGTAATAAGACTGCGTCAACAGAAAAACAAGCTTTTTATCCGGTATTTCCGGCGTGACAATCCGGACGTCAATGCCGCATTTCGCGGCGTTCTGCAGAGCCACGATAATCTCATTGTCCACAATCAGATACGGCGTAAAAATATAGACGTACTGCTTCGCATGATTGATAATATTTAAATAAATATTTTCTCCGACATTTTCGTGATCCAGCGGCGTGTCGCTGTACGGCTGTACAAATCCGTCCTCCGGATAATCTTTTTTATGATATGTCTCCGGCAAAAACTGAAGATAATCTTCTGAAGTCTGCTTGATGTAATTCCACATTTCAAGAAACATCGTGGTAAGGCTCCAGACCGCCTCTCCCTTCACTTCAATTCCCGCGTCTTTCCAGTACCCGAACCGTTCTTTCTGATTGATGTATTCGTCCGCAATATTAATGCCCCCGGTAAATCCTACCTGTCCGTCCACAACCAGGATTTTGCGGTGATCCCTGTGATTTAAAATCGTGGAAAGAATCGGGCGGAACGGATTAAACGCCGCACATTCAATTCCCATCTTTTTCAGATTTTTGGAAAAATGGCGCGGCAGCGTCTTAATGCATCCGACATCGTCATAAATCAGGCGGACAATCACGCCTTCTTTTACTTTCCGCTCCAGAATTTCCACGATTGTCTTTAACATAATTCCTTCATCAATAATGAAATATTCCAGAAAAATAAATTCTTCCGCCCGTTCCATGGCTCCAATCATATCTGCAAACATTGCTTCTCCGGACGGGTAATATTTTGTTTTTGAATTCCGGTACAGCGGAAATCTTGCCCAGTCGCGAATATACCGCGACTGCTGGGCCACTCCGGGATCCGCTGCCGCAAGCTCTTCCATTGCAATAAAATCAATCGGAAGACATGCCGTAACTTCCCTGTGAACGATATCCATGCGTTCCTGCGTGCGCTTGGTCAGGTCGGATTTTCCAAACACAGCGTACAGCGCTATGCCAAGCACAGGCAGAGCCAGGATAATAATCGTCCATGCAAGTTTATAATAAGGATTGCTCCAATTATTGATTACAACCAGAACATAAAAAAAGGCAAGGATGCGGATGCCGATTTCAACAACTGCGTACCGGGCGCTGAAATCATACAGCGTCCAAAACAGCCAGAAAAACTGGAAAACGATGACTAACGCCACGATAAACATCCTGTTAAATACCATACTTGCAATCCGTTTTAACATTGCCTCCTCCTTCGTAACAATCTTATAATAACCGGTTTAAATATACAACTCCCCAATATTTTTGTCCGCCGGCCTCTTTAAGCACAACCGCCCGTTCATACAGGCGAAGCTTCACCTGCGCAGGCGTCATATTCGGATATTTCTGCAAAAGAAGCGCAATTGCTCCCGAAATAACCGGTGCGGACATAGACGTGCCGCTTTTGACTTCGTAGCCTCCCCCTCTCACCGAACAGCTTTTTATCGCCGTTCCGGGAGCCAGAATCTCCGGCTTTACCACACAGCGCTCCGTCGGCCCTCTTCCACTGTAGCCTCTTTTCAGGCCTCGTTTCTGTCTCACATAATCATCAATGCTTCCAACGGTGATAATGCTTCTGCACTGGCCCGGAATGGTCACGCTGTTTTTTCCCGGCCCGTTGTTCCCGGCTGCCGCTACAACGACAATTCCATGATTCCACGCCTTCTCAACGGCAGCCATCAGATTCCCCTTTTCTTCCTCGTCCGCCGTCGGAAGCATACCGACTGATATATTTAAAATCCGGATATTGTATTTTTTTTGATTTTCTATCACAAAATCAATCGCTTTCAGAACCTGAGCCGTATTTCCGTTCCCTTTCCGGTCTAAAACTTTTGTCACAAAAAGACTGCATTCCGGCGCCATGCCCATATAAAGCCCCCGGCTCATTTTTCCGCTTCCCGCAATAATCCCGGCCACATGGCATCCATGCCCGTTGTCATCATATGCCCTTGCCCTTCCCTGCGTAAAATCCGTAAAATCCAAAATACGGCTGTCAAAATCCGGATGCATGGCAATTCCCGTATCCATGATGGCAACTGTAATCCCGCGGCCGGTAATCCCTTCTCTGTGCGCGTAGTCTGCCCTTAATTTCTGACGAACCTGATTCATCCCATAAAATGCCTTTTCTTTTAGTCTATGCGTCAGAAAAAAAGGCGTTCCGAACGGGCAAAAAGCAAGCTGTTCTTTTATTGTATAAAATATGCCTGTTTTTGTCCATAGAAAACGGCAGGATTTTTTATCATCATAATCACCCCGCCGTTTATCCTTAATCTTATGTTTTTATTTTGTATATCTGGCAACATCCTTCATAGAAAAACTGATGCGCCCCATCTTATCTTTTCCAAGACATACGACAGTCACTTTGTCCCCAAGCGTCAGAACGTCTTCTACACGGTTGATTCTCTCTTTGGAAATCTTCGATATATGAATCATGCCCTCTTTTCCCGGAGCAAATTCAACAAATGCGCCAAATTCTTTAATGCTTACAATTTTGCCTTTGAAAATCTGCCCTTCTTCAAAATCAGTCGTAATAATCTTTATCATCTCCACAGCCTGATCCATAGCCGCAGGATCCGTACCGCAGACAGATACCGCTCCATCGTCTGTAATGTCAATCTTAACGCCTGTCCGGTCAATAATCTCATTGATTGTCTTGCCTCTCTGTCCGACTACGTCGCCAATCTTTGCCGGATCAATCTGAATCTGGACAATCTTCGGGGCGTATTTGCTGATTTCCTTTCTTGGTTCTGAAATCGCCTTCGACATACATTCGTCCATAATGAACAGTCTCGCTTCCCTCGTCCTTGCAATCGCCTCTTCCACAATCGGCCTTGTCAGTCCGTGAATTTTAATGTCCATCTGAATTGCCGTAATGCCTTCTTTTGTTCCGGTCACTTTAAAATCCATGTCTCCAAAAAAGTCCTCAAGTCCCTGAATATCCGTCAGCACCAGATAATCATCGTCCGTATCCCCTGTAACAAGACCGCAGGAAATGCCTGCCACCATCTTTTTAATCGGTACGCCTGCAGCCATAAGAGCCATGCAGGAAGCGCAGGTCGACGCCATGGAGGTGGAGCCGTTTGACTCAAACGTCTCGGAAACAGCGCGGATTGCATATGGAAATTCTTCCACGGAAGGAAGCATCGGAATCAATGCGCGTTCCGCCAAAGCGCCATGTCCAATTTCCCGGCGCCCAGGACCTCTCGACGGTTTCGTCTCGCCCACGGAGTAAGACGGGAAATTGTAATGGTGCATATAGCGTTTCTCCGTAATATTCTCATCAATTCCGTCCACTCTCTGAATTTCCGACAGAGGCGCAAGCGTCACGACGTCGCATATCTGCGTCTGCCCTCTTGTAAACATCGCCGATCCATGAACCCTTGGAATCAAATCCACTTCCGCGGCCAGAGGACGGATTTCGTCGATTGCGCGCCCGTCCGGACGTTTGTGATCTTTTAAAATCATTTTCCGCACCGTCTTCTTCTGATACTGGTAAATGGCTTCATCCAAAACAGAAAGCCATTCCTCATTCTCTGCAAACGCTTCTGTCAGCCGTTCGGCAATGACGCGGATATTTTCTTCCCTGACCTGTTTCTGGTCTGTAAACACTGCCGTTTCCATTTCTTCCGGCGGAACAATCCTCCTGATTTCTTCAAACATCTCTTCCGGGATCGCACAGCTTGTATACGTATGCTTTTCCCTTCCGACTTCCGAAACAATTTCATTGATAAACGCAATAATCGTCTGGTTCACATCATGCGCCATATAAATCGCTTCCAGCATCTTCTCTTCCGGAATCTCATTTGCTCCGGCTTCAATCATAATGACTTTTTCCGAAGTGGAAGCTACCGTCAGCATCAAATCGCCATTGTCCCACTGTGCCTGGGAAGGGTTGACAATAAATTCGCCGTTTTCCATTCCCACCTGCGTCATCGCGCACGGACCGTCAAACGGAATGTCAGAAATGCATGTGGAAACAGCGGCTCCAAGCATTGCCAGAAGTTCCGGCCGGCACTGCGGGTCTACGCTCATTACCATATTGTTTAACGTTACGTCATTCCGGTAATCTTTTGGAAACAGCGGACGCATCGGACGGTCAATGACACGCGCTGTCAAAACCGCATTTTCCGACGCCTTTCCCTCTCTTTTGTTGAATCCTCCCGGAATTTTGCCGACAGAATACATCTTCTCTTCAAACTCCACGCTTAAAGGAAAGAAATCTATCCCGTCCCTTGGTTTGTCGGAAGCCGTCGCCGTAGATAACACGGTTGTCTCTCCATAGTGCATAAAAGCACATCCATTTGCCTGCTTGCCAACGCGTCCCACATCAACCGTGAGCGTTCTTCCTGCAAGCTCCATTGAAAAACTTTTGTACATATCTTTTCTCCTTCTTTTTTGTCTGTCAGGTGGAAGTTCCGAAACTACTGATATAAGCACCGGCGCAATGCGCATATCAGTGGTCCCGGTATAGCTCTTCCTCCTTACAAAAATAGAGCGGAATATTCCTCCGCTCTATTTGAAATAATGCATTACTTTCTGATACCCAAACGTTCAATTAAAGAACGGTATCTTTCGATATCCGATTTCTTTAAATAAGCTAATAAACCGCGTCTCTGACCTACCATCTTAAGCAGCCCCCTTCTGGAATGATGATCCTTCGGGTTCACCTTTAAATGCTCTGTCAGCTCCTGAATCCTTGCGGTCAAAATCGCAATCTGAACTTCCGGTGATCCGGTGTCTCCGGGTGTCCTGCCGTATTCGGCAATAATGGCCTGTTTCTTTTCTTTTGCAATCATGTAACATCCTCCTGTTTTTTAATCGCCCAAACTGCATATGATACTCAGCAGAAGGTCGGAGTGTCCATCTACCGAATATGGGCTGAACTCATACCTGAATATATTATCACACAATTTCCGGTTTGTAAACGTCTATTTTTTGTTTTCCTTCCGTTTTTCCATCTTTTCCATATTCATAACGCCCATAACTTTCACATCGACCTCAGATGCGTCCACAAATGCTTCTTTGCTCTCCTTCTGGCTTTCTTTTGTTGCAGGGATTGCGCCCGACAATTGTCCTAAAACGCTTTCTGCACGAAGTGAAACCACGTCAAAGAGCATATTCGCACCCGCGTCATATTCATCATAAGTATAAAACGCCGTTGGATCCGTTTTGACCAGTCCGTCGATCTGCGTTCGTATTCTCTGGTATGTTTCCGCAAATTTTCCGGCAGACACGTATTCTCTGGCAAGCTGTTCCAAATATGCATGGTACTGTGCGGCGCAGGATTCATTTTCCAGCAGTGCGTCAAAGAACTGCGTACCCAAAAACGGAGTATCAACCGGATAGTTGATCATCTCAGAGGCGCCGCCGTCTTTTCCTTCCGACATCCCGCCAAATGAAAGATTATAATCCCAGGGCAGAATGTTTAAGCGCCCGTTTGCTTCATAGAGATAATAATTATGGGCCATCGTTCCCGTCAGGCTGTCCAAATTCACCGCAAATGTATGAACCGCCATATATTTTAAAATATTTTCGATATCCAGATACTGATCCAGCTCTTCTCCTGCATGAATATGCTCTAAAGCAGTTATCACTCTCTTATGGTCTTTACGTCCGGTATCCGTAACAGAGCCGTCCCAGATATCCTGATAGCTGTCCTCCTCATCATCTGTGTAATTTAAGTCAGCCCCTCCTCCCCCAAAATTTTCTTTGCTGTCAAATGGATTTTTACCGTCAAACGGATTTACGCCGTCAGGAGATTTTGTGCTCATATCCCTGTCCGGAGACGAAAACTCCGGTTTCTTTTGCTTTTCTTCTCCCTTTGCGCCTTCCGGCGGGCTTAAAAATCCGTTTTCAGGATCCCCTTTTGACATTCCAAAACGTCCTCCCATATTCATATTGTCCGGTTTATATAAACTGCCGTTTCCGGTCCCGTAATTTCTCAGCAAAAAGCTCTCTTCCACTGCCTCAAGCGCAAGATATACGCCCCTGTATTCCCCATTGACAGACACTTTCGCATAATTATAGAGAGAAGCGTCGGTTTCCAGATAACGGTACATATCATAAACAATGGCTTCTTTCATATTCGTAGCGTCCGCATAATTATTATTCAGAATCAGTTTATCCAGGCCAAAACACGTCTGCCCGTCAACATAATGGTCAAATTCCAGTTTCAGGCTATACCGGTCTGTATCCGGATCCGACGCAATGGCAGTCAGGCTGGTATTCCCTTTTGGGCGAATTCCTATATTTGAAATAAGCGTTCCGTTAATTTCCACATCACAGGAATAGTATTGTTCTGAAACCGCATGTTCCAGCATCTCTTCCCAGAGTTCTCCTTCCATGCAGATATTGACTTCCATAATCTGATCCGTCTGAAACAATTCCGATTCATAACTTACCGCCATGCCCGTTCTTTCAGCTCCCTGTATCAGCCGCTTCGAATACGCCGTCATGCAGAAACACAGAAAAACAGCCGCCGCCATAAGTACGGACACAAACATCGTCATGTATTTATTCGTAATCATGCCATATATTCTCCATTGAAACTGACAAGCGTCGTATTTTCCACGTCCGGTATCTCATTCATCTGATTCACAAACAATGTGGAGCCATCCTTCATACGAATCTCCGCCGTAAGCTCAATCCCCTGAGCATTTACCGTTTTGGATTTCACCGCATAACGTTTCACAGAACTCTTTAGAAGCGCAAGCGCTGCGTTCTCAGACTCCTGTGTACTGCAGTTCAGGATAAGAATATAAGCGTTGTCATATAAATTTTTATTGGCAAATACCAAAAGAACCAAACCGATCACTGCAGATCCAATAACAGCCAGAGGAATCATTCCGGCTCCAATGACAATGCCCGCGGCAATTGCCCAGAACAGATAGACAATCTCCATCGGCTCTTTAATTGCCGTCCGAAAACGCACAATCGAAAGCGCGCCCACCATCCCGAGCGAAAGCACGACATTCGAAGTGACTGCCATAATGACAAGCGCCGTCACAAGCGAAAGGCCGACCAGAGTCATTGCAAATCCCGTAGAATACATAACTCCCGTAAACGTCTTTTTATAAATAACAAAAATAAAAAGACCTGTAATCAGCGTAAACAGCATGCCAATTAAGATATCCGGCAGAGAAAACTCCGCCATTCCCTCCAAAAAACCCGATTTAAAAATATCCTGAAATGTCATTGTATTTTCCTCCTTCTTACACGCAAAATCATCCAAACCTCCGGCAGATCTCATATTTTGAAAATGCCTGCCGGCAAATCCCTTCCGTCCTTAGCATCCGACCGATAAATTCCGGCATAAATTCATCATATTTTACTTCCAGCACTGCCGTCTGCGGCGAATCCGCCGCAGAAATTCCAAAAGAATCCCCAAGCTGCGGCAAATGATAAAGGCTCGTTTTGATATCAAAATCAAACGTAACCCGAACATTCCCGGCCCGGTAAACATACGGCTCTCTGACATAAGACACCATAATGCGCGGCCTCAAAAGTTCATGCCTTATCTTTCCGTACAACTCCTTTAAAACAGGTTCGGGCCGTCGCAGCATCCATGAAATGTCCTTCGCCAGCAGTTTCCTGCATTCCTCTTCCGATAATTCTGTGCTCTCTTTCCCGGAAAGGCTGCCGTACTTCATCTTCTTTTCCAGCCTGATATGCGAAAGATCCCCATTGTAATACCGGATACGGAATTTTTCACGTCTTAAAACGCCGTTTTTCTTTTCCATGAGTTCCTTATCATAGATATTGTCAAAATAAATGCTCTGGACAAGATACCTTCCGTCTAAACGCGCATTTTTATCCGGCGCAAGAACCGGCCGGAGTCTCCTGCTCAAAAACAAATATTCCCTGCGGCTGATTTCATATTTCAGCTCATGCCGGTAACATCCTGTCTGTTTCACGTTTCCATCACCTTCTTTCTGCAACCCATATATCCACCATAAAACGCTCTCCTGAAACCATCCTGAAAAACTTTTCAAATTTTTTGTGAAAAAAAAGCTGTGCTGTCAAAGCACAACTTTAAAGCAAATCTTTTTCCCATTTTCACATATCACAGTAATTTTTCCTTTATGAGCCTCAGCGGCCGCTTTTGCAATCGACAGGCCGATTCCAGATCCTCCTGTTTTTGCAGTTCTTGATTTATCCGGACGGTAAAACCGCTCAAACAGCCTGTCCAAATCCATTTTCTGATCTATATTGCAGGTGTTTGACATTTCAAGCGCAATTCTGCGGCGTTTTGCGTAAACATTAAGCCATATTGTCCCGTCCGGCCCGGAATAGCGGAAAGCATTGTCCAAAAGAGCGGAAACCATCTGGCAGACCGTATCCCTGTCTCCTTTTAACGTCAGCGCATCTTCAATTTGATACAAAAACCGCTTCCCTTCTGCTTTTGCCGTGGAAAAAAAAGGCTCCGCCACTTCCCAGACAACCTCGCTGAAAGAAAATTCTTCCTCCTCCAAAACCCTGCGTTCCTCACTCAGCTTTGAAAGCAAAACCATTTTCTGAACCAGATTGGACAATTTTACAGTCTGCCTTCGTATGTTCTGCACCCATTCATTCTCTTCTTCCATCGCAAGCACATCCGCACTCGTCAGAATGGAAGCAAGCGGCGTTTTTAATTCGTGGCTTGCATCCGTAATAAAACGTTTCTGCCGTTCAATATTTTCCAGATACGGCCGGACGGCATAGCCGGAAAAAACGCATACCAGAAAAAATGCGGCAATTAAGCTGATAAGCCCCACCAGGCAGGACACAAACAGAAGCGTTTTCATAAACTGTTTTTCATTCGCAGCGTTCAGAAAAACAATCCGGACGCCCTGTCCCTGTTTCTTTGCCAGATACCTGTATTCCTCCAAAAATCCTTTCTCCCGTTTCTTTTTCCATGCCTCCTCTGCATAGGAAGCCGCCGTACCTTCCGAAACAGAGGACACATGATCCATCATTATGTCCAGAGGCTCTCCCTGCGCATTGATGTCCACAACAAAATAGCGCATCATATAAGGAGCCTCCCTGGAAGGTTCTTTCCCAAAATCAGGAGGCAAACCCGGCCTGTCTTCCGGCTGCCTGTCCGGAGGATGAAATTCTGTCAGCCGGACAAGCGCCTGATCCAGACGGTTTACCGTCACAGAATAATTCCAGCCATTGATCCCAATCAGAAGAACCGCCGTAACGGCAAAAAACGCCGACATGGCGGCTTTTGCAAAACGCATTCTCATTTTTTTCAGCATCCTGGCCCCTCCTCAAGAACATAGCCGGCTCCCCGGATCGTCCGAATCTGCACATCCGCGCCAAGCTGCTTTAGTTTCTTTCTTAAAAACCCGATATTGGTCCACACCACGTCAATCTCAGTTTCAGACTCTCTTCCCCAGATCCTGTCCATCAGATGCTCTGTGGAAAAAATATGATGCGGATTTCTCATAAACAATTCCATCATCTGAAATTCTTTGTTATTCAGGCGGACAGAACCTGCTTCTGAGCACAATCTATAGCAGCCGCTGTCCAGCCGGATGTTCCCAAACGATAAAATCGCAGGCGCATAGGAACCGCTCCGCCGGGTCAGGGCGCGGATGCGCGCAAGCAGCTCGCTTATGGCAAACGGTTTGGACAGATAATCATCCGCCCCCGTATCCAGACCCAAAATCCGATCCGAAAGTTCTCCTTTTGCCGTCAGAAAAAGAACAGGGGTTCCTATCCCCCGCCTTCTTATCTCGGTCAATGTTTCAAGCCCGTCCATCACCGGCATCATAATATCCAAAATCAATGCATCATATGTGATCTGGCTGGCATAGTCCACCGCTTCCGCCCCATTGGACACAAGATCCACAGAATATTTATTTCTTTCCAGAATTACTTTTAACGCTTTTGCAAGCTCCTTTTCATCTTCCGCAATTAAAATGCGCATACTCTGCTCCTGTCAAATCCGCTTCCTGCCTAATCTGCAAACAACTGTGTATAATAAACCTCTTTGCCCTCCGTAATTTCAATTCCCACACCGATTCTTCGAAAATCTTCGTGCAGCATATTTGCGCGATGGCTGCTGGAATTGTACCATGCCGCCGCTGCCCGGGCGGCGTCAATCCCGGCCCCTTTTGAATACAGAATATTTTCGCCTGCAAATCCGGCTCCAATCCCATACTGCACAATCAAATCATACGGCGTGCTCCCGTCTGGCCTGGTATGCGACAGACGTCCGGACTTTGCCATTTCAATCGAACGGAAGCAGGCGGCTTCCGTTAATTTTTGATCCGGTATAAGCGCGGGCCGTCCATGCTTTTTGCGGTACTGGTTCGTATATTTTGCAATCTCTTCAATCTGTCTCTGATAGTTTTTCGCATTGCTTTTTGCCAGCGCTTTCATGCCGGCTTTCTTTTTTACAGTGATTTTACAGCTTGCTTTTCTGGATTTTATTTTCGCCGTAATCACAGCGGTTCCCGGTTTTTCTGCCTTTACTTTTCCCTTTTTTGAAACAGACGCCACTTTTTTGTCCGAAGAGCGCCATATCGCTTTTCCCTTTATTTTTGCAGTCACTTTTAATGTCTTCGTCTCGTTGACATTCATTGTCATTGACTTATAATTCAGTTTCAAGCCAGCCGCCTGCACCGAAACAGGGCAGGATGCCAAGCCAAACAGCATAACGCACAACAGAACGCGCCGCATGGATGCTCCAAATCTTTTCATGGATAAAATTCTCCTTGTTCTCTTTTTCTCTTACACATAAAAAAGCGATTTTTCCGGACTGTCATCTTCATATTCAAACACGCAGCGCTCATAGGCATTGATCACATGCGTGTCCAAATATTTATCGTACCGTTTATGATTTCTGCCATAGGACAGATGCACATGTCCGTGCAGAAAATATTTCGGACGGTATTTTTCCATCAGATTTACAAAAGTCTGGAATCCCTGATGCGGCAAATCCCGTCCGTCATTGATCTGATATGCCGGGGCATGTGTCACCAAAATGTCAAATCCTCTTTTTTTTAATAACTTAAATTTGAGTTTTGCCGTGCGCTGTCTCATCTGCCGTTCCGTATACTGGTGCGGCCCCTCACTGTAGCGCATGGAACCGCCAAGCCCCAGAATACGCACTCCGTTATGCACATAAATCTTATCTTCTATGCAGATACAGCCTTCCGGCGGTATTTTCCCATAAACTTTATCGTGATTTCCATGGACGTACAATACCGGAACTGTCGCAAACGTCGCCAGAAAGGACAGATAATACGGATCCAAATCCCCGCAGGAAATAATCAGATCAATTCCCGTCAGCTTGCTTTTATCAAAATATTCCCACAGGTATTTGGATTCTTCGTCCGAAATCGCCAGTATCTTCATATGTAAGCTATCCTTCCTTTTTCTTTACGCCCTGCTGCTTAATGACAGGCGTGGCCTGTTCTTTTAATTCTTCTTTTGCCGGGATTGTTCCAATAACATTTTCCGCCAGCCAGTCCATCGTCATAATCTCCTCCGGAGAAAGGCTTTTGTCCGGATCGTTTAAAACGACGCCCTCCTGCGAATATAAAATCCCGGAAAACGGATTGAACAGTTCCGAACTGATTGTTCCTTTTAAAAGATCAACCAGACGCTTCGTTCCAATCGGAAGATATTTGGAAGAAATCACATCGACAACGCCTTCCGACATCCCCCACCAGTAATTGATCGCCTTTGTCACGGAAGGATTATCGTCGTACTTCCATGTTCCTTCCATAATGGCCCATACCATCTGCTCATAAAATTTCCCCCAGTGCCACAGCGGCATCGCAAGATTTCTTGGCCGTCCGTCCTTAATATGATAAATTCCGAAAAACCGGGACGCTTCCTCCGGGATCACCATATCCCTGCCTGAGACGCAGGAAGAGCCGTTTTCTCTGATTCTGTCTGCAATATCCGCTTCTTTTTTGGTAGACCATTCCAGATAGACTTTCGCGCGCGGATTGATCATTTTGGCTCCCAGCGCAAACGCATTGATATTTGCAATCGAACCATAAATCGGATAATCCGCAATATAAGTCAGACGGCCGTTATCCGACATCGCTCCCGCTATCGCCCCCATCAAAAATTTAACCTCATGCATTCTGGAATAGTAGGTGCGGATATAACGGTGCGACGTATTTAAAGAACAATTTACAATCTGCACTTTCGGATTGGCAATCGCCGCTTTTACGCTTGCCTGCACAAAGGGAGGCGTCGTCGTAAAAATCAGATTGCAGCCCTCTTCAATTGCCTTTTTCAGCAAATCGTCAATATTCTCCTGTGTTCCGTTTTCATAACTGAGCGTCGTCACCTCTTCCGGAAGCCTCTGCTGCAAATGCAGCCTTCCCAGCTCATGCGCATACGCCCAGGCGGAGGTTCCCGGCGTTTTCTCATAAATAAACGCGATTTTCAGCTTCTTTGGAGCAGTGGCATGCAGAATGCTAAACAGAGGTTTCTTTTTCTGGCTTGGCTTCATTTTCAAATCTATTTCCTGTTCCGCTTCCAGAAGCTTAAACTCTTCCCATGTTTTTGCAATCAGTTCCTTCAGCTCATTCGTCGTCTTTTCATTCACGGCGTCATATCCATATAACGTAATAAAAGAAAGAAAGGCGTCTCCCGGCGTAATCTTTAACTTTCTGCCTCCCCTGGCGTAATATTCAGCCGCAAACCTTGTATAAAGTGAACTGAATTTCAGCAAATCCTCTTTGTCCCACAATTCCTTCGGCTCTTTGCCCACAGCTTCCGTCAGTTTTTCAAAATTTCCCGTCTGGGAAAACCATATATAATTAATTGGAGCCGTCTGATAAAAATCAAGAAATTCATAGTAAATCTTATTTTCTTTTTCTTCTGTGCGCTTTGGTATAATGCGCGTAACATTGCCCGGAATCGATACCGCGCCAAAATATTTCATTACACTGACGCGTTTGTTTCCTTCCTCCACATAAAATTTATTCATATACTCGTACGCTTTGATTGGATCCCGTATGCCTTCTTCGACGTGGCTTGTGCTAAGCTGCGACCACTTCTCCGCAAACTCCGTGCTTTCTCTCAGGATCGGCATAAAATTCCCCGCAAAAGAACTGCTGCGCCCGACTGTTTTCGTCCCTACAATCTGTTCAATCGGAATCTGTACCAGCCCAAGGGAATCCTCAGAATAAGCCCCTTTCTCCGGCATAATGTCGTCCAGCACCATAAGCGTAGGCTTTTCTCCTCTCAGCATATGCATCTGATAATCTTTTTTCCCAAGTTTAAATGCTTTTCCATAATCTTCTTTTCCCATAAGTTCCTCCCGCCGCTTTTCGAACTATTCTTTCACAGGTGATGAAAAAAGTGCAAAGCCCTTCCATTTTAAAGACCCCACACCTCATTTGTGTTTTTCTATTTTTATTTTCAATCATAACAAATTTTACAAATTGTGTAAAGTCCAAAACAAAACTGCCGCAAAAAAATCCAGCCCAAAAAACATCTCCAAAAGGGCTGGATTGTGATTCTACAGATTCGTGCTTTTAACGTCTTTGCTTCCAAACAGATCAAACAAACTGCTGTATACGGCTGCCGCCGCGGATGCGTCCGTATCTTTGCAAACAGGCTTTTCCAAAATTTCTTTTCCATCCGAGACAAGAAAACTGTGCAGGCGCTGCCGGCTCTGATACTGCTGCCGGACAAATTCCTCCTGCGCTATGACTTTTTTCGCTTTTGCTTTCTGCTGCGCTCTCTCTGCCTGTTCTTCCATTAATTGTTTCGTCTTCTTCCTCCGTTTCGTCCACCAGGATTCTTCATCCTTATCCTTCTTTGCGCCGTTTACAGCAGATTTGCTGAATCCCTGCCCATGATGCTCTTCGATGGAAGCGCCGAACTTTTCCACGCAGAAACTTCCGTCATTTCCGCCCCATCCGAAAAATGGATTGCGCACCGCTCTGTCTTCCACAAAATATCCCAAAATCCAGGCTTCATAATCCGGGTCTTTTTTCATCTGTTCCCATCCCGCCTCGGAAATGGAAATCATCGTCACATCGTTTACCCTGGTCGCATCATAGGGAATCGTATCCAAAAGAGCATGAAAATAATTTTTATATTCTTCCATCGTCATGTCTTCCGTGGAAGCGTTTGGCACACCGTTTTTCAGCCTCACGGCCCTGCCTGCTTTTACCTGCTGTTCCACATGACGGGCGTCTTCTGGATGTTTCTTTTTATATTCATCGACGACGCTCGTTTTTCTTTCCTCTTTTAGACCGTCTGCAGATTTTGTCCTTTTTACATAGCTGCCCGCGGAAGGAGCATATGCCTTCGCCAGACGATCTATGCCGGATGTGCTAATGATACTCATTTTTCTCCCTCCATTCCATCTGTTCTTCTGTCATTTTTTTCGGCGTAAAAACAGTTTTCCCTGACGGTTTTGTTATCAACCATTCATTCTGTGTAACAAATGGAGGCAGAGGGGCTTTTCAGAAAATAATTCCGTATCGTCTCACAGGTAAATGCAATATCTTCCTGTGTATGCGCATCTGATACAAACATCGCTTCAAACTGCGACGGAGCCGTATAAATTCCGTGATCCAAAAGATAACCGAAATAATCCGCATAACGCAAAACATCGGAAGACAACGCTCCCTTGTCATCCGTCACTTTTTCAGAAGTAAAAAAGACGCTGAGCAACGATCCTATCTGGTTGACGCATACGCGCCCACCCGCCGCTTCTTTTATGGAAGAAGCTATTTTTTCGGCTTTATCAGAAAGCCTGTGATAAATATCTTTATCCTCTTTTAATAATTTAAGCGTCGCTATGCCCGCCGTCGTAGCGATTGGATTGCCGGACAACGTTCCAGCCTGATATACAGGCCCGGCCGGAGAAACCATTTCCATAATCTCCCTTTTTCCTCCATACGCCCCGATTGGCATCCCGCCGCCCACAATTTTCCCAAGCGTCGTAAGATCCGGCGTCACCTGAAAATATTCCTGCGCCCCGCCGCAGGAAAGGCGGAATCCCGTAATGACTTCGTCAAAAATCAAAAGAGTCCCGTATTTTCTTGTAATCCTGCGCAAAAATTCCATAAAGCCGTCTTCCGGCAGAACCACGCCCATATTCGCAGCGACAGGCTCCACGATAACTGCCGCAATCCCGTCCGGATCCTTTTGAAACAGCTCTTCTACAGAAGCCCTGTCATTATAAACGGCCAGCAGCGTATGTTTCACAGAATCTGCCGGAACTCCTGCGCTGTCCGGCACGAAAGCCGTAAGGGCCGCAGAGCCGGCTTTGACCAAAAGCCCGTCGGAATGTCCATGGTAGCATCCTTTGAATTTCACGATTTTATCCCGCCCTGTGTAGCCGCGCGCCGTACGGATTGCGCTCATCACCGCTTCCGTGCCGGAGCTGACCAGACGGCTCACTTCCATAGAAGGGATCATCTCCGCAATTAATTGTGCCAAAATCACTTCATTTTCCGTGGGCGCGCCATAAGTAAACCCATGCCGGCACGCCTCCTGCACTTTTTCCACTACAGCAGGATGCGCATGGCCCAGGATTCCGGGCCCAAAAGAACAGACGTAATCGATCATCTCATTTCCATCCACATCCGTAATCCTGTCTCCATGCGCCGACGCAATGAACCGGGGCGTTCTGCCAACGGGGGCAAATGCACGCACCGGACTGTTGACGCCTCCCGGAATATACTTTTTTGCCGTTTCAAACAATGCTTTTGATTTTGCGTCCATAGCATCTCCTTTATGATTGATAGTTTCTTATGATAGAAAAAATTTCCTGTTCGGAAGGAATCTCTCCTGTCTTAAGTCCAAGACTTAAAATCTCTTTATAGATGCCTTTTCTCTCCGCCTCTGTCTTCGTGCATTGCCGCACTGTTTCCCTGACGCCGCCAAGACATGACGTTAAACTTCCAAGATAAGGCGTTAAGACGGGCCGCATCTGTTCCTTCAGATACTGGGCGACTGCAGGGCTCTGTCCGCCGCTTGAAAACGCGGCGACCACTTCCCCTTCTTTTAGATATGCGGGAAAAATAAAGCTGCAGTCTTCCTTTTGATCTACTGCATTGACAAAAATCCCCCGTTCTTTACATGCTTGGCTGATTCTGTGGTTTAACGCGGCGTCATCCGTCGCCGCAACGACAATCTCCCGTCCGCATAAATCTTCTTCTTCAAACTGTTTTCTGCGGCAGGAAATTCCGGGAATTTCCTGGATTTCCGGTAAAATCCCGGGCGATACCACAAGAATTTCCGCTCCAAACTCATAAAGCGTCTCTGCTTTTCGAAACGCAACCGGCCCGCCGCCTGCAACCAGGCATTTTTTTCCGGAAAAATCCACATACATTGGAAAATAAGACATTCTTCACTCCTTAACCCATTCCTGAAAAGTCACGCAGCTCCCGAAACAGTTCCATATCCTCAGCCGTAAGGCGGAGATTTGACGCAATCTCATCCCCGTTTGGTTTTATGATCTTTACTTCCAGGACAGTTCCTTCATCAATTGACGATCGCGCCGCAGCTTCAAGAAATTTTGGAAACTTGGGATGGTTTGCTGTAAACCTGTCCCAAAGAGCCTTCATCTGAAAAATTTTTGCAGGATTCATCATAATCTTTTTTCTCCTTTTAAATATATTTAGAATTTCTTCATAAACCTTTTATTTTTAGGACACCAAATGAACACAATTTCTGGATATACTAAATTCATCAAATGAAGTTCCCCCACTCATTACTTCATTTGATAGCAAATAAAACTTTTTCATAAACTCTCCCCTTAAGAATGCAGCCGAAGGCTGCATTCTTTTTATGAAATCAATTCTGACGCCCACCGTTTCACCTGTTTTAAAACAACTCCCAGATCTTCTTCCTGCCGCGGCAGACTGGTACAGTCAAAAATACGCTCCGGGCCGTCAAGCAAACGCTCCGCTTCTTTCCGCTCCGCTTCGTCTGACGAAAAAAGGACAATCAGCCCTGCGTCTAACAATCTTTGGACATAAGATAAGCTTTTCTCTTCGGTTTTTTCAAAAACCGCCTGCATTGTATGAAATCCCATGCGAAGCAAATACCGTTCCGCATAATTCATATACTCTTTTGCTCTTCTTTCTTTTGTAAACAAAAGCAGCCCTGCTTTCTGCCCAAGAGCTTCTTCCCGTTCTTTTGCCGTCACATCCTTCCGGTTCTCTTTCCATGTCTCTTCTGAAACGGTATGTACAATATTTCCATAAGCAGCCAGGCTGTGCGACTCCCTTTCAAAAAGCAAAATTGTGCCAAGTATACGGTTTTCCCTCTCACACGCTGCGGGAGCCTGTCTTGGAAAACAGATTTCACAGCGCGCCAGGGCATTCTTCGTCAGATATTCGGCATAGCTGTGTTCTCCCGTATTTACATCTTTCTGATAACAGATTTTCGTTACAGCCGCCGGATATGACGCAGTTCCAATCTGCGCCTGGTAACGTCTCCCCTGCGTCAGACGGTTGTCCGAAGTCCATAAAACATCCGCTTCGATATGATCCGTCAAAACCAGCCGATCCGCTTTCGTCAGAATATAGCCTCTCGCCACATCCAGTTCCCTGTCCATTTCAATCCCAACCGGACTGCCTTTCTGAGCGGCATTCACTTTTTCATTCAAAATATAAATGCCCTCAACTCTGGCTCTTCTTTCCGTGGGATACACAAAAACCTCGTCGCCCTCTGAAATGCTGCCGGAAATTATCTCTCCCTGAATGACTCTTTTTTTGACAACGGCCCCCTTCATCTGGCTGGATTTACAGATCCTCTGCACCGGCATACAGAAGTCCCCTTCTTTTTCCTCCTGCCGTCTTACCGCCTGTTTTAATGTAAAAAGAAGCGTGCCGCCCTGGTACCATTCCATCTCTTTCGCCGCTTCTGCAATATTCGCCCCGCTCTTTGCAGCCACCGGGACAATCCAAAACGTACAGTCGCAGTACTCTTCCATCATCTGCCTGATTTCTCCGGAAAGCTGTAAAAACACTTCCTCCTTAAACTGCACCATATCCATTTTGTTGACAGCAAAAATCATGTTCCGTATCCCCATAAAATGGCATATTCTGGTATGGCGCCTGGTCTGTGGGACAATCCCCTTATTTGCCGCAGCCATAATCACCGCCGTATCCGCATACGCGGCGGCAAATGCCATATTATGCGTATATTCTTCATGCCCTGGCACATCCGCCATCAAAAAACTGCTTCCTTCCCATGCAAATGCGCTGTATGAAACCTGCACCGTAATTCCCTGGCTTGCTTCTTCCTGTGTCATTCCAGCCAAAAGAGCGTAATCCACACTCTTATCTTTTCTTAAACAGGCCGGATCCCTTTGAATGCGCTCCTGTTCTTCCCTGCTTTTTGTATCGTAAAGAATCCTTCCGATCAGTGTAGATTTTCCATCGTCTACGCCTCCGCAGGTAATCAGTCTCTGAACGTTTTGTTTTCCCTTAAGTTTTTGCACAAGACGGAAAAAATCCTCCTCTTCTTTCTTCCGCCCCTCCTCTTCCCGTTCTGTTTCAAATGACACCAGCGGCTTTTCCGGATACAGCGCCGCTTCTGCCAGTCCCAGAAGAAACTCCCGCTCCCCGCCTTCTTTTGCAGCAAAAGAGATCTCCCTTCCCCCTGCAGACATTTCCCGGATCCGGTAAACGGCTTCCCGCTCCATTGCGCCAAAACATTTTGGTTGTGCCATATGCACTCCCCCTTATCCGTTTGCAAAAAACTATCTGTCTTCTTCGATATTTACGTCTGCCTGCGTCACATGTAAAGCGACCTGCCCGCTTCCGTCTTTTGCCAGACGCATCAGATACTCCCACAATGCATGGATTTTCGCAATCAGTTCCACACTCACCTCAATGCTGTAATCCAGAAGCGTATGCAGCGAAAACAATCCAAGACCGGACGGCGGCATAAACACGTAATTGACCGTTTTTATCTGTTCTCCGGAAGTTTTTATCATTTCATACGTAATCATGCTAAAATCCTTTCCTCTGAAATTGCAGCGGTAAGACACATAGCACTCGTCCACTGTCCATATCTCTTTGTTTTCTTCCATCGTATATTTTTTTTCATTTCCCTCTGTCGTCTGTATATCCATCCGCCAGTGCAGCCTGCCCGCTTCTGTAGCCTGCTGCATCATTGTCAGATTTTGCGACAACTCCTCTGCTTTCATGTTCCGCCTCCCTCTTAAAATTTCCGTATTCCAATCTCATCGTCATCCACCTGCGTTCCGATGGACTTAATCTGCACAAAATAACTGTAATCTTCGTTTACCTTAACTTCCACACGCTCGCCTGCCCTGCGCCCGAATACCGCCCGTCCAATCGGTGATTCCGTACTGATTCGCCCCTTCAGAGAATTGCCCCGGATCGTCGTCACAATCGTAAATAGTTCTGTCTCGTCTTCCTCTTCAAAATAAATCTCCACCGTATTATTAATGCCGACTTCATCTTCTTTTGATTCATCCGAAACTACTTTTGCCGTCTTGATCATCCTCTCCAGATACCGGATTCTGCTTTCATTCTGATTCTTGTCCTTCTTTGCGGCATGATATTCAAAATTTTCACTCAAATCTCCATGCGCCCTTGCTTCTTTCACCGCTTCAAGCGCCTGCTTTCTCACAACCAGTTTCCGGTATTCAATCTCCTCTTCCATCTTTTTTATATCCTGTTTCGTCAATTCGTCATACATCGTTCTTTCTCCTTTTACCGAAAGAGCCACCTGCCCGCCTGCAGGTGGCTTTGCGCTATTTTTCTGTCAGCTTTCTCCAGCCTGCCTGCAGACGTTCCATGGAAAATGCCGCATTGGCGGGACTTGTGGAAGGAAGTCCTGTAATCTTTCGTCCTGTGACTGGTTCCGCATATTTTTTATAGAGATTTTCCGCTTTCCTGCCGTTGGCGTAAATGGCCCGGATTGGAGCCTCCTGCAAAATCTTTCCAATGTCATTTATCTTTTCATTCCGGATGCTGCTGTCGCTGGAGCCTGTTATATCGCAGCTCTCAATGACGTCCCAAAGCGCAATATGGCATTTCTTAAGAAATGCTTTTTTCTCCGGAATGCTGACCGGCTCTTCCTCCTGATACAAAAAAGCTAAAAGTTTCCAGAACCGGTTCATCGGATGTCCGTAATAAAATCCCGTCTCCCTTGATTTTACCGAAGGAAAACTTCCCAAAATCAAAATCTCTGAATCGGCGTCATAGAAAGGGCCGAATTCGTGAATCTGATGCGTCTCATTCATAAATATTTCCCGCCCTGAAAATCATTACAGAACGTTCCTTTATCTCTACCTGTTCATCCACTTTGACAGACGGGCGAATCACGCTTTCCTCTTCAAATGTATTTACTGCAAGATACCAGTAATGTCCAAGCGGCAGTTTGGGCAGCTTTATCGTAAGGCTCTCCCAGTAAGTATTCACCGCAAGGTACACGCAGTCATCCAACTGCTTTGTGCGTCCTGCATACATAATTCCGACATAATGGGAATCTTCTCTGAAATTGCTCTCCCACGCATTGACGTCGTGAACGCTGATTTCCGGAAATCCATAGCTGCAGGAAGACGTATGTTTTCGAATCGGATCGTGCTTTTTCCGAAAAGCGATCAAAAATTTAAAGAACTCAAACAATTTACGGTTCTTCTCGAAAAGATTCCAGTCCAGCCAGGAAATAATATTATCCTGACAGTACGGATTGTTATTGCCAAACTGCGTATTTCCAAATTCATCGCCCGCCAGAAACATCGGCACTCCCCTGCTTAGAAGCAGTACCGCAGCCGCGTTTTTCATCATACGAAACCTGAGGCGGATGACCTCTTTGTCGTCCGTATCTCCTTCTATCCCGCAGTTCCAGCTCGCGTTGTCATTGGCTCCGTCCGAATTGTCCCAGCCGTTTGCCTCATTATGCTTTTCATTATAAGCATACAGATCGTACAGCGTAAAACCGTCATGGCAGGTAATAAAATTTACGGAAGCATTGCAGCCCATTCGTTCCTCATACAAATCTTCCGATCCTAAAATACGCGTCACTGCCGTCCCCGCCCGGCCGCAGTCCCCTTTCAAAAACGCCCTGATATCGTCTCTGTATTTTCCATTCCACTCAAGCCAGCGATTCCAGGAAGGGAAATTGCCAACCTGATACAAACCGCCGGCGTCCCATGCCTCGGCAATCAGTTTGACATTTCCAAGAATCGGATCAAACGCCAGAGACTGCAAAAGCGGAGGCTTGCTCATTGGAGAGCCGTCTTCATTGCGCCCTAAAATGCTTGCAAGATCAAACCGGAATCCATCCACCCGGTAAGTGATGACCCAGTAACGCAGGCATTCCAGAATCATCTGCTGCACAATCGGATGATTGCAGTTTAAGGTATTGCCGCACCCGCTGAAATTGTAATAATATCCATCCGGCGTCAAAATATAATAAATCTGATTATCAAGGCCCTTATAAGAGATGACAGGCCCTTCCTCATTCCCTTCCGCCGTATGGTTAAAAACCACGTCCAGATATACTTCCATTCCATTCTCATGCAGCAGTTTAATCAGATTCTTTAATTCATTGCCCTCCTGATTATATTCAATTCCCGCCGCATAGCTTGTGTTCGGGGCAAAAAAACTAATGGTGCTGTATCCCCAGTAATTGAGCAGATCGTTCCCTTTATATTCCCTTTTATCCTTTAATTCGTCAAATTCAAAAATCGGCATAAGCTCTACCGCCGTTACGCCAAGTTCACGCAGATACGGTATTTTTTCAGAAATCCCGGCAAACGTTCCCGGAAACGCTACGCCGGAAGAACTATCCTGCGTAAATCCCCTGACATGCATTTCATAGATAACGGTATCTTCAAGCGGCGTTAAAAGCGGCTTTGCATCTTCCCAGTCAAAATCGTCCTTCACTACCCTTGCGTGATATGGATTTTCCGTTCCCTGCGTCTTTTCCCCCCATATGCTCTGACCTGTCACCGCTTTTGCATATGGATCCAAAAGAACATGATTTTTGTCAAACAAAAGACCTTTTTTCGGATCATAGGGACCGTCCATGCGATACGCATATTCAAACTCGTCAATCTGAAGCCCAAATACAATCATAGAAAAAACATTTCCGATTCTGTAGTTGTCCGGAAAAGGCAGAACCGCATACGGCTCTTCCTCTTTCCTGTGAAACAACAGCAGTTCACAGGAAGTTGCCTGATTGGAATGAATCGTAAAATTCACACCGCCGGGGATTGCTGTCGCCCCATTGATTTCATACATTCCCGGCCTGACTTTGTAACCGCCGACTTCCCCAAGCGGTATCAGATGGAATTTCGACTCTGGCAAGACTCTTTTCATTGCAAAACCTCCTTATCTTAAAAATGTAAAATAAACAAGCACCATGGCTCCCAGTACAATCCTGTACCAGCCAAAAATCTTAAAATCATGTTTTTTAATATATTCCATCAAAAAACGAATGACTGCGAGAGATACGAGAAACGCCGTAATCATGCCAATTGCAAGGATTAAAATTTCTTCCTGGGTAAAGACCAGTCCAAATTTCAAAAGCTTTAACAAACTGGCGCCAAACATCACCGGAATGGCCAGAAAAAAAGTAAATTCCGCGGCTATATTTCTTGACACGCCAAGCAGGATGCCTCCAAGAATCGTCGCCCCCGATCGGCTTGTTCCCGGAAAAACAGCCGCAATCAACTGAAACATCCCTATCCAGAAAGCCGTATTCCATCCGATCTCTGAAATTGCATTCATAACCGGACGCTTCCTGTGGTTTCTGTTCTCTATTACAAGAAACGCAATTCCAAAAAGAATCAGAGCCAGGGCAATGACTACATAATTATAAAACAAATCCTCGATCACATTCCCAAACGCAAGCTCAACTGCCACAGCGGGAATACAGGCAACGGCAATTTTAAACCACATGACAAACGTATCCTGCCTGATACAATACTTCTCTTTCGCAGAAAAAGGCCATATTTTTTCCCAAAACAAAAGCACGACCGCAAAGATTGCTCCAAGCTGTATCACAACTTCGAACATACTGAAAAAATCCTCCGTCACATCCAAACGGATAAATTCATTCAGCAAAATCAAATGCCCCGTGCTGCTGATTGGAAGCCATTCCGTAATGCCCTCCACAATTCCAAAAAAGACTGCCTTTAACAATTCTAACATAACATCCTCCATAGCGCTGATTCTTTTTCTATTTTATCGCTTTTTCCATTCTATTTCAACCAATATAAAAAAAGAATCGAATCCACCCCATTTAAAAATCTGCCTTTGGCAAAATGGGGTGGATTCTTTTTCTATTTTATAAGAATTCTTTTTTTAAAACAGGAATCAGTTTCTTGTCAATCAAGAGAATGCTGATGATCTGTACAACAGACATTCCGATCGTCTGATAAACTCTCGTCGCAAAAAGCGGCCAGTACGGACTTCCATATAAAAAGGAAATCCAGTAAGTATTCAGGCATTGGCTGATTGCTCCCTGCACAATCATTACGGAAAGCATCACATTTAGCACGCTTACTTTTTTCTGAAAGCACAGGCCAAATACTGCTCCGGTCAGATACGCAGTCAGCGTAAATCCTGGAAAATAGGCTCCCACAGGAAACATAACGGCGCTGATAATGTCTCCGACTGCTCCGACCAGACCGCCGGCCACAGGCCCATATAAAATGGCTGCCACAACAATCGGGACAAAACTGAACCCGATTTTTATATTCCATGTATGTATGGAAAAACGAGCCAGAATAATCTCCATGGCAACCAAAATTCCAATGACTGAGACTGATTTCACACTAATCTTCGTATGCATGGCTTCCTCCTTTCTTCCGCAGCACGGATCTTTTTTGTCGATCATAAAATGCTACTGATAAAAGGCAGGTCACCTCTATAAAGATACAGCAGCGGGATGCGGAACCGATACCGCAAGGCTTCGCTTTTCGTTCACATGACAACTCCCCGTTCACATGACACTTAACGCACCGGTTCCTACTCTGCTTTATTTTTCGACAGGATTGATTGTATCACACATCTATATATCCTGCAACCCAAAATATTTTGCATCTTTCTTACTTTTTCATATTCATTTTGACAGAAAGGATTCTTTTAACGGATTCATTGATCCGCTCCTCTGTTATCCCGCCTGCGCGCACTGCCTCCAAAACTCCCTGGTACGCGCCTGCAAAGTCCTTTGGCATCAGCACAATGTCCGCTCCCGCCAAAATGGCTTCAACGGCAGACGTTTTTGAATCATATCCGTTTACAATCGCTCCCATATTCATTGCATCTGTAATGACAATCCCGTCATATCCCATATCGGCGCGCAGCGTCTCTGCAATCAGTTTGCCGGAAAGCGACGCCGGCGTCTCGTCTCCCGTTACGTTAGGAGCGGCAATGTGAGATGCCATAATGAATGAAATGCCGGCGTCAATCCCTCTCTGAAACGGAACCAGTTCCGCCGCTTTCAGCTCCTCCAGCGACTTTTCCGTATAAGAATATCCATGGTGCGTGTCGCCGGAAGTTCCTCCATGACCCGGAAAATGCTTCATGCATGTCAAAACGCCCTGCGCCTCCATACTCTCTGCAAACGCCAGATCCATTTCCGCGACGACGTTGGCGTCGCTTCCAAAAGACCGGGCGCGAACCACTTCATTCTGCGGATTTGTCAAAACATCCGCCACAGGCGCAAAATCAACATTTATCCCATACTGATTCAAGTACCTGCCAATTTCAGTTCCTGCATTTGATGCAAGAGCTGTATCTCCGGAAGCTCCGATTTCACTCATATTTGAAAATCTCGGAACGTCAAACGCCGCATTTTCCGCTATACGTGTAACCTTTCCCCCCTCTTCATCAATGCCGATAAACAATGGAAGCCCTGTAAGTTCCATAGAGTAAGCCATAAGGTTTTCCGTCATCCCGCTTAATTGTTCCGGAGAAACCACATTGTTTCCAAACAGGATGACTCCTCCCACCGGATACTTCTTTAACGCCTCTTTTGTCACCGTTGAGGCTGCCGTGACAGTCCCGTACCCGGTCAAAGCCTCGGGCGTAATCATAAAAAGCTGCGCCGTTTTTTCCTCAAGCGACATATCCGCAATCCAAGCGGCGATCTCCGCTTCCTTTTTTTCTTCCTCTGTCGGTTCCATCTCTGTTTCTGAAGGAGCGCCAGCCTCCTGCTGTTTTTCTGTTTCCGGCCTGTCTGATTCTGCGGCGTCCTGCTTTTCTTCCGCTTCTAAAACCTGCTTTTGACCCGCCTGCTCCTGCTTTTCTTCTGTATTGTCTTTTTTCTCGGCAAGAAACAGATAGCCCAAAAGCCCCGCCGACAAAAGCAAAATGCAAATCCCTGACCAGATTCTTACTTTTTTTCTTCTTCTCTTTTTATTCATTTTCAATCTCTACTATATACGCCACTTTTCCTGCATAACTTGGGATCAGCGAAATCAAATCGTCCGGGGTATCGTTGCACACCCAGCGTTCTTCCGTACTGGAATAGAACAAATCGACATAGCGTTCCTCCATATTGGACTCCGAATCGAAAAAGCTTGGTTCTCCGGCCAGCCAGTGATCGTTGTTGTTCATGGACTCTCCCACTGTATTTCCTGTCTTGTCCACCCACATATAATCCCTGGAATTTCCTCTGCGCGTCGCTCCAACCCAGAATACGTATCCTTCCATGTTCTCCTGTTCGATCTTCTTTATAATTCTGTTCCATTCTTTTTCCGAATTAATATTGACCAGATATCCTCCCGGAATGTTCTGAGCCGCGTCAAAAGCTTCCGTCCAGGTCACATCCGCTGCCACAATCTGATATGTATGCTTTTTCGGCTTTTCCGGTCTGTCCTCTTCCGAAACCGCTTCTGTCTCCGCTGCAACTACGGGCGTTTCCGTATCTTCCTGCGTTTCGGTTTCAGATGACTCCTCAGTTGGAATCTCCTCTTCTTTTACTGACTTCTCCGTGTCCCTTGCATCTCTTTCTTCTATTCTATTCCTGTCCTCTTCTGTTGATGACTCCTCATTATTTTTAAAATAAAATACAATTGCAACTGCCGTGGCAATTGCTGCAATAAGGATAGCGGCGCATATCAGCCCTATGACAAGCCCCTTTTTGCTCTTTTTGGGCGGCTGTCCGCCGGACGGTCCCTGCGGAGGCATCTGGCCTGGCTGCGGCGGCATCTGTCTGGGAGGAACCGGAGGAACCTGCCCTGGCTGCGGTGCATAAGGCGCCTGGCCCTGCTGCATCTGGTTCTGCCTCTGCGCAAAACCCTGTCCCTGCGGCATCTGGCCTGGCCGCTGCGCAGGAGACGTCTGACCCTGAGGCGTCTGGCCCTGCTGCTGCGCAGGAGACTGGCCTGGCTGCGGCGCGGCAGGAGCCTGTCCCTGCGATACGGAAGGTTTCTGTAATGAAATTCTCTGGCCTTCCTGCTGTACCGGCGGGTTTTGCTTCACAGAAGGCGCCTGTCCTGACGGCATTTCCGCTGCAGGAGTTCCGCACTTCGTGCAAAATTTTGCTCCTGTCTTTAATTCCTGACCACATTTTCTGCAATACATAATCTTCACTCTCCTTTTCATCTTTTAATATAAATAAACTTCTGCATACCCGGCCATGCTTCTGTAAGTCAATACGTTTCTGTCTATGCGTCTGTCTTCCCCTGAACCGGTATACACATATAAGTCCTCGTCCTTTTTATACAAAATACAGTCTTTATCCAGATAGGCATAAGATCCCGACTCTGCGGCGCTGCTGATTCTAATCCCCTCTCCTTCTTCCGTACAAAGTTCCAGCGTTCCCTCGCCATCCCTGTAATCCTTCATTACCATCCAGTTTCTGTCTCTGCTCATCGACGCATCGCTTATATTTCTGACAATCCTTGCTGTCTCTCCGTTTTCATACTTACAAAGATCCCTGTCTTCCTCCGCGCCTTCCATATAATAAAACGTATTTTCCATCCATGAACCGCCGTTTACATGATCCAGGACTTTTTTCTTTTCTATTTTTCCCTTCTCTGCATCACACAATACGGCTTTACTATCCGAAGAAAAAAGCGCAAACGAAGAACCGTCTTCCGAAAATGCCACATCCTTCAGAACCATGTCTTCTTTTAAGCTCTGTTCCTCTCCGCCTGCAAAACAAAAGACATCTCCCTTGGTCTCTTCCACTTCCGCCAGTTCTGACAAAACATCTCCTGTACTGTAAATTTCACTTATCGGAATCCGGACAGAAATTTCATCTGATTTCTTATAAAATGCCATCCGGTTTTTGGCGCTGCACACACAGTCGGCCGCTACGTTTTCCGCAATCAGAACTGGTTTTTCCCCCTGCGCATAATAATATAAATCCAAAACTTCCCGTTCAAACGTCTCCTCTTTCAGTTCTTCCCGAAGTTCCAGACGCTCCTTGCGGTTTTCATACTGTTCTGCAGCCGCTTCATATCCCTTCATATCGTAAGAATACCATTTCCTTCTCAAATCATCGTAATAATAGATATAATTTTGATTATTCTCATAATCATCGTCATTGTAATAACTGTACATATTCATGTCAGAATCAAAATCCAGATAACCATAAAAATAAGACGCATCCTCCGGATATTCCACAAAATAATACTGGTAGTCATCCGATGATACAGCGGCCTGTTCTGTCGTCTCCGTAAGAAAATCCCGTCTGTCCGGCTCTGAAACGCCCGCGTCGCTTTCCGCTTCCGTATCATCGACATAATCATACAGCGATTTCGTTTCCGTCCGCTTTACCGTATAATACACGCTTTTGCTTTCAGAATCGTAACTAAGCGCCGCGCCTGCCTGATCTGAAATTTCCTTTTCTTCCCCCTGTATGCTTCCTTCATACAAAAACTGTTTTTCCCCGTCCGTTCTTGTATATACGAAAAATTCTGTATTTAACCGTCCGTCCCAATCTATCAAATACTCGGAAATATCTTTGGCAAGCTTCGTAATTTTGTCCTTTTCCATATCATAGACGCAGAGATCAAGCAATTCTTCCCCGCTCTCTGTTGTATAAACAATTTCCTGTTTTTCCTGGTTTACGACATATCCCCTGACACTGGAATCAATCTCTTTTTCCCGGCTTTTGTCCAGATAAATCAAACGGCCGGATGCCTTCTTATAAACCAGTTTTTCGCTGTCTTCCAAAACCATATAACCAGAAACGTTTGAATCAATTTCTTCTATATATCCTTCATTTTTTCTGGCGTCCTTTTTCAGTTTAGACAGTTTTACGCGGCACAGGCTGCCCACATAATCTTCTTTGATCCGGTTGTAAAAATACAGATATTTCCCATCTTCTGTTATCACATAGTTGGGAGATTCATATTCATCCGACTCAAACTTCACATCGGATATCACAAGCGGTTCCGATTCTTTTTTAACGTTTGGAGTATAATAGAGCGTCCCTTCCTTATAATAGACCACCTGATTGTCTGTTCCGGCTCCCCCTCCCATCAGTTTTACTACAAAAAAACCTCCCGCCGCAATCAGCGCCAGAACACAGATTCCAAAAATGAAAAAAACAGGCCCTTTTTTCCTCTTCTTTCCTGTTGTCTGCATATTCTGCGCGGGATTTTGAACAGAATCATAAGAAAAGCCCGCGCTTTCCGCCTGTAAAGCCAGTTTTGCCCCGCACTGCGGACAAAACGCAGAATCCGGCAGCAAATCACATCCACAATAACCGCATTTCATAAAACCCACTCCTTTTATCACAAATAAACCAACATAGGAAACAACAATCTTACATAGCACAAAAACGGAACATATTCAGAAAAATCAAAAAAAACGGGATAAACCAACGCCTGCATCATCACAAGAACAGCCATCCACGCCGCAAACGCGCTCCTGTTCCTCCACAACTTCTTAAACAGCAGCATCCAAAGGCTTCCGGCGGCTATATAAGATAACATACGGATCGTCTCCGTTCCGCCGCCGCGGCTTGCGCCTGAAAAAAAAATCGCTGCAGTTCCTGCCGCTGCGGCCGGAAGCGTCACGGCGGAATAATTAAAAAACTCAAACAGGCTGCGTTCCCAAGATCCAAGCGCATCTTTCACTTTATTGCCATGTTCAAAACTCTTTCCATAAGCCGTAAGAAGTATGACAAACAAAAATATCCCAATGCACCCCTGTACCGGATAGCATTTCCCGCCGCCGGAACTTTCCCCTTCGGTCAAAGCTGTATCCGTCATCCTGATTTCCGCCGAAAAAACCACATCGCTGTCTCTGTATTCCTGATTTTTTTCCAGCAGAAGTCTCTGCATCTTTGTATGCCCGTCCGAAAAAATCTCCGGAACCTGATTTTTTAATAGAACTCTTCCATATACCTGAAAAAAAGAAGCATAGAATGTCTCTTTTGCGACTTTCCCTTTTGTCGTAAAAGGAGTTTCCATGTATTTCACACAGTGATTTATCTTTGCGTTTGAAAATCTTTCTTCAAAATCATCCAAAAAGACAAACCCGCATTCCGTAATTCCCCTTGCCACATCTTCTCCAAGAGCCTTTTCATCTGTATATTCCGTAAATGAAAAAACGCTCTCCCGCTCAGTCAAAAGCTTTGCTATTTCCTCAGCATAACCGTCCTTAACGCCGCACAAACCAACCCGTACAGTTTCCTGACTGGGCAGTGTAATATGCAAAATCACATAAACCACAAAAAGCATTCCCGCAATCTGAAGCCAGCAGACTCTCGTTTTGCACCACGCCTTTAGCTGCAGCGCATACCAAATCCAGTATCTTTCCATAACCATAACGTCCCTATTGCGCCTGTCAGTGCAGAAAGCAGCAATATCATAAGCAAATCACGGCTCTCTGTCACATGAAACAGCATTCCAGTTTCATACCTGCTCCATAAATTTAACGGAACTATGCTTCCAATCGCCCTCAGCGGCTTTGACAGATAAACCGACGGTACGATAAGACCGGAACAAAGAGCCATCCCTGCATTGACTGCCAAAAGGCATACGGAGCCCTGGCTTCCGCCGCCCGCCAAAGCATAAATCATATGAAAAAAAGACGAAATCCCAAGGCAAAACGGAAACAGCAGAATAAATGTCTCCCCGTCCAGCCAGAGAAACGGATGTTTCAGCAGAAGATTTCCCGCACAAAGCAGCAGATAAACAATACTGCTTAACATCCAGAGCATTCCGGTCATAACAAATATTTTTATGACGGACTGCCTGACAGGTCCAATTCCATATGCCCGCAGTTTCTCTTCCACTGCGCTCTCTTTTTTCTGATACAGAAAACCATAATTCAAACCGCAAAGCAGCAAAAACATCACAAAAACGGAAGCCGTATAATACTGGTACAGCCCTACTTCTCCAAAAGGAGAATAAACCGTTTCCTGAAAAATTTCTCCCCGCCGGAAAGCCTGTTCCAGATACTCCATAAAGACAAAATCCCCGACGTCATCCCATTCCATACGGATGTCCCGATACTTTGACGCATCCAAAGCGGCGTACACTCCCGCTTCCGTCGTCTGCACCAATGAAATGCCGTCCATTAAAAGTTCCCGGAACATATAGGTATTCCATTTTGTCTGCGATGGGAAATCAATGACTGCAGGCGTATTTTTCCCGCTGTCCATATCCTCATAAAAATTTTCCGGCAGTTTTACAACCGCCTGCAGCGTACCGTCATGCAGCTTTTTCTCCGCTTCTTTTTCATCCAGATAGACAAATTCACAGACAGACTTCACACTGTCCATTGACGCCAAAAACTGCGCTATCAGCCTGGAAGTTTCTTCTTCTCCGGGAATTACAACGCCCACCTGGTCGCTCTTAAAAATCTGGGACTGCTGCATAAAATACCCTGCGGCAATCCCACCTGCGATTGTCAAAAGAAACACCATACACAAACTTCCCATTGATTTCAGCGTTACTTTTATTCCAAGTTTCAATTCAAAAAACAGATAACGTCCAAAAAATCCCATATTTTAAAATGAACCCATTCCGCCTAAAAGACCTCCCATTTCCGCTCCAAGCATTTCCAAGTCAGACAGAGATGCATTTCCGATATCAAATTCCTCACCGTCCACATCAATGTCGCTTGCGCCTTTCGTAATGGAAAGCGAACCGTTAAAGTCAATGTTTTCATAACCATACATATATTCGAGCCTGTCTAACGTAATGCCAAATGATTTTTTGCCCGACTGAATATTTCCTCTGCAGTAAAGACCTCCTTCTGCCATTTCAAGGACAAAATCTCCCGTCTGATCTTCATATTCAATTTCCATAACTTCTATATCATCTACATAGAGCCTGCTTCGTTCCACACCGCTTTCATACGACCCTTTCAGTTCCATAACTGTTTCGCCGTCTGCACGCACCTCTATATTCTGCATCCTTGTATCGCCGCCCAGAAACATAATCTCCACATCGTCCCGGTCATATTCAATATGGATGCAGGCCAGCTTATTCTTGTAAATATAAAACGTCAGATTCAAATCTTCCATATAACGAAGTCCGGAACGCATTTCACTGAAATCTCCTCCGAACAATTCCCCATACTGCGCTTCATATGCTTCCCCAAACACATCTTCCATATCTTCCAGAATATTCAGCATATTATCCGCCGTAATTGCCGTTGTATATCCTTTACACGTTCTGCTGCTGCCGTCCACTTCATAACTCTGGGACGGAACCTTTTCAAAATCAAGCGATTTTATTTCATCTTTTATGCTGTCTTTGATATCTTCCAAAAATTCCGTTCCGTTTTCATTTGAATACAGGGAATGCAGAGAAGAATTTAACATTTCAATTTCTTCCCGGCTCATCTGAGACATCAGATATCCGTCGTTTGCACTGTCATAATAATAGGAAAAAACCCGATCGCTTATCATTGGAATATTCACCTTTAATGCATCCGAATCAAGAGATGCATTAAATTCAATCTCCGGGATTCCTCCAATATTCAAAACGCCTGACGCCGCTTTCTCAGAAGACGATGCGCTGTATGTCAAATCCAAAGCTCCTTCCGACGCTTCCCCTGACAGTTTTACCGTATATTTCCCGGAATCCAGTATATCCGAAAAATTCATTGCTTCCGCCAAATGTCCGGCGTCATTGAACGTATTGTTCACTGCTGCCATAACTTTTCCGCTCTTTCCCAGGAAAAGCCCGCTCTTTATCCCTGCATAGACAGCTACGCCGACTACAAGAACCGGAACTGCAGCCACAAGGATCTTTTTGCCAATTCCTTTCTTCCTGTGAGGAACCGGCCCTGCAACCGGCTGGCCTGTCATCGGATCAAAGCCCATATTATGATAGACGGGCTGGCCCGTCATCGGATCGTAACTTACGTTTTGGGACGCCGTTATCTCGTTTTGAACCGGCTGGCCTGTCATTGGATCGTAAGCCATTGGCTCCGGCGCTTCTGTCCCGCTCGAAACGGGCTGGCCTGTCATTGGATCATAAGCCATTGGCTCCGGCGTTTCTGCCCCGCCCGAAACGGGCTGGCCTGTCATTGGATCGTAGCTTACTGTCTCTTCTTTAATTGGTTCTCCTGTCATTGGATCAAACTTATCTTCCATACTCTCTCTCCTTTTCTGATTCTTTATGGATATATTTTCGTATCTGGCGCATATTGACGTCTGCCCCACATAATTCCGTCAAACTTCCGTCCGCCATTACCAGACATCTGTCACCGCTTAAAATCTCCGATTCTTCATGCGTCGTCATCACGACAATCCCGCCCAGCTTCTGATAGTCAAAAAGCCATGTCCGTATGCTCTCTTTATAAGCAATGTCCAAAGACGTCGTCGGTTCATCCAAAAGAAGGATCGGCGGCCATTCGGCCAGAGCGCACGCAATGCCAAGCCTCCTCTTCATACCGCCTGACAGCCTGCCGGCCTTCATACGCAGAATTTCCCGAAGGTGAAACAAATCTAAAATTTCCTCCCGCCGCGCACTGCCCCAGACGCCCCACAATCTCAGATTGTCTTTTACCGACAATTCCTCAATCAGCGGAGATTCCTGCGGAACATAACCGCAGCTCCTGTGAAAAACCTTATGATCACGCAGAGGATCTTTGCCAAAATATGTGACGCTTCCCCCATCCGGTTTTATAATTCCGGCAAGTATCCTCATCAGCGTCGTCTTTCCGCACCCGTTTCTTCCTGCCACGCAGATGCATTCCCCGCTTTTTGCCTGAAAATGAATGTCTTTTAAAATTTCTCTTCTTCCATACTTTTTTGAAATATGCGATACTTCAATCATTACTGCAGAGGAGATCCGCACTTAATGCAGAAACGGTAATTTTCAGCATTCCTTGTGCCGCACTGACTGCAGAAAACGGCATTTCCGGCGCTTTCCGGAGTTACACTGCCGGAAGGAGCCGTTCCAAGTATCTGCTGTTCTTCCTCATACAGCTTCTGAATCTTTTCTTCCTGTATGCGGATCTCATCATATTTTCCGGAAATGGCCTGGAATATGCCCTCAAGCTCCGCTTTTGCATCTTCGCCTCTTTTCCACCTGTCATAAGCAATCGTACCGGCCTGCAGCTTCAGCTTCTGGATTTCATCCTCCAGTGTGGATATGTAGGTCTTATACTTTGACTGTTCCATAAAATTGTTTGTTTTGACATTGATCGTCGTAATGCTTTTTGTCAGTGAATCTTTTAATCCCATAATCCTGTTCTCCTTACTCTTGCTTTATTTTGTACTCCACCAGTCCTTATCCTGGACTGCCTGGTAATAACGCTGCGATGGTATCAGCGTCCCATTTCTGATTTCAAAAACTTCCCAGATGACTCCTTCACGTCCCACAGGCACATGAAACGTTGAAACCAGTCCGTCCGAAGTGTAGACATTGACGCACGCATCCGAATAAGACATTTCTCTGGACGCATAATCCCCTCTGGAACAATTCGTAAAATCCGCCACATAATATTTATACAGGCCAATTCTCTGCAGATTGCTGATGGTAACCGTTTCCGGCCCATATCCTGTCGTAATGTCAACATCCAGGGAATTTCCCTTTCCGTCTTCCCTGTTATAATAAGCGATATGCTCCGCCGCCGTACAATATGGCGTAAACAAATGTGAATCCAGATCATTCGGCATATCCGACCATGTCAGCACAATCCGCATCTCTCCGTCCGCAACGTCCGGCGACATATTAAAGTGCGTCACTTCTCCGTCTGTCCGGACAGCCAGAACATAATATGTATCCTCATATCCGTCTTTATGCACCTGAACCGTGTACATACCGGCGGGCAGATACACACGGATATTTCCTTCTGCATCTGAAACTCCCTGTTCACAGATCTCTCCGTCTCTGCAGTTAATGCCGCTTCGGATAAAATACTCCACGCTTCCAACGCTTAACATACCGCTGCCCTGTTCATTATAATTGAGCGCGTCATATACCTGCACCGTAATATTGCATTCCAGGCTGTCCGGCGCAAGATACACGCCCGTCTGATATCCCCCGACCAACTGGTCGTTCATTTCCACCTGATACATACTGACGCCGCGGCATCCCTCCTTTGAAAATTCCATTCGGTAAGTCTGAGCGTCTGACGGCACATAAACCGTATACAGTCCGTCGCTGTCTGTCTCAGTCGAAAACAGCTCTTTCGATCCGTCTTCTGTATACAACGCCGCTTTTGCCTGTTTCACCGGCATTGTCCGTTCATCAAAAACATAGCCCTGAATTGCCGCAATGCCTTCCGTTTTCAAAACTATATCGTACGTATTGTACGCCTGATCAATCATCAACTGCTCCTTTGCATCATAAGAAGCCTGCTGATCCGGTGTAAAGTCCTGCATCAGAATCACTTGGCCGACATTATTTCCAACCTCCGCCGAACGCTGCCCTACCACATAATTTGTCTGTATGCCTGCAATTACCTGACGCATTTTTGTCAGAACGTCTCCGTTGAAATAAAAACGCTCTCCGTCTCTGTCCGGCGTTGCAAAAGAAGGAAAATAATTTACATCAGAATATACATAAATAAAATTGATCTTTCCGTCATCCGTATAATAATATTCCGTCATCAAAAGCTGCGTTCCCGCATATTCAATGCTTACAATCTTGTTTACTTTCTGGTTTGCTGGATTTGTATAAATATCATATTCCACACGGTTTCCTGTATCTGCGTTTAAAAACTCTTTTTTGCTGATATCAAAACTGTTAATCCTGCCGTCGTCCGGATTTTCCTTATCAATATCTTCCAGCGTATAAAACAGGCTCTGATCCCATGCCGCATTTGTATCCCTCTGCGCCGCCTGGTAACGATCCGCATCAATGTCAATCGTTGGAAGGCTGTTTCTGTTTGTATTCAGCTTTTGAATCTTCCCTGCCAGCGTATTGTCTTCTTTTGCGGCGGCAGGCTCTTTTTCTTTTGCCTCCGTCTCCGGCTCTTTGGCCAAAGTTTCCGTTTCCGCTTCCGTATCCGGCCTGCTCACGCTTTCCTGCCTCTTAAAATCTTCCGTCTTTTCCGAAGAACCGTTCCTATAATGAAGACACGCAAACACCGTACCCGCGATAATAAGAACAGCCGCCGCAACAGATACAGAAATTGCCGCCGCTGCTTTTGGAATCCCTTTTTTTTGCATAGGATTCCCGCATCCGCTGCAAAACTGAAATCCGTCAGGCATTTCCTTTCCGCACTTTTTACACTTCAATATTTTCTCTCCCCCTATCAAATCCATCTCATACTTTTCAAAAGCATATCAGGATATTGCATCATCAGACAAAATCTGACACATAACTTTGATCAGTATACCGAATTCTCAAGTCATTGTCAATTGTTCCACAGAAAAAAGGTCGCCTGTCCGTCTGCTCTGCCTTTCGGCAAAACAACAACGGAAAGGCGGCCTTTCCTATCGTCATCCTCCGCTCTCCTTTACGCGTCTGGAAATATAGGATTCCATCTCGTCCCTTGGGATTCCCATTACCACAGAAAGTTCTCCATACAGGCTGTCCTCTGCCATATGCAGGTATTTGGCGTCGCTGCTGGTCACTTTCTTCCCGGCGGCAAGCCGGGACTCCTTTCGAATATACAAAGTCTTTATAATTCTGACCCATTCCACACAACTGCAGGTACGGATGGCTTCTTTATAAATCTGTTCCCTGTTCTTTTCATCTTTGACCCATAACGTATCGATTTCCTGAATCTGTTCAATCAGCGCATCCGCTTCTTCTCTTGTCAAAACCGGACGCATCTTCACTTTTTCATTATCCACAGGGGTAAACAGACGGCAGCCTTTGTCATAAACCGGCTCCAAAGAATAATATAATTTATCATCCTTTGTCCCCGGAGCTTTCATTTTGGTCACTTCACCCACTTTACAAACCCCTGTATTTCCATAAATGATATATTCCCCTATTTCAAACATTGGCTCCCTCCTATCCTTATTACAAACCGTTTTCCACCATAAAGCCGTGTTTTCAGAATGAAAAAAATCCGCTGCGCTCAAAAATGAGCGTAACGAATTTTCTTTTCAAATACTTAAGCCCTCTTTGTTGTACACATTTTAGCACATTCTTTACAAAATGTCAGTATTTTTTAAAAATATCCTGTTTTTTTGTGAAAATGTACAAAATATAACCGGATTATTTTTGTATAATTTGCCAGTACATACCGAAAATTTTTACAAATCATAACAAAAAACCGGAAATCCAACGTTTTGTCAGATTTCCGGTTTCTTTCTCTTTTTCAATTAGTCCTGCGGAATGATTTCTTTCTTGTTGTAAGAACCGCAGTTTTTGCAAACTCTGTGGGGCATCATTAATTCGCCGCATTTGCTGCATTTTACCAATGTTGGAACAGTCATTTTCCAATTTGCTCTTCTTCTATCTCTTCTTCCTTTGGAAGATTTGTTCTTTGGACAAATTGACATCAGTCACACCTCCTTAACCTTGATTAAAAACATCCCAAATCGCGGCCATTCGCGGATCAAGCTCCGTCCTGTCACACGAGCAGGTTTCTCTGTTTAAATTTGCGCCGCACTTCCTGCAGATTCCTTTGCAGTCACTCCTGCACAAAACCCTCACGGGCAGATTCAAAAGGATTTCATCATACAAAAGCTTGTCAACGTCAAGAACTGTCCCGCAAAGCCACCCTTCCTCTTCCGGCTCCTTCAGCGAAACCTTCCGTTCTATCACAAGATGCATGACTGTTTGTACTTCTTCCAGACATCTGCCGCAGGGAACCGCAAGCGTAAGATCCGTTTCTCCGCTGATCATAAGATACCGGCCTTCCTGATTCTCAAGCTTCAGCGTAAACGGTTCTTTTTTTGTAACGGGAAACTCTCCCATCCTGGAACGAAAACATATAAGCCCCGGCATCGCCTGCCGCTCTTCTGTCAGATTTTCTATGGATAATAAGTCTGTAATGTCTGTTTTCACTTTTATCTCCTGACCATACCTGAACTATTATACCTGTATTGTTAAGATTTGTCAACAACTTCAAAAGCAAATTTTTCTGCAAAATAGCGTTCCAAATCTTCGATTTTGATTCTCTCCTGCTCCATCGTATCGCGGTCACGCACCGTAACCGCACCGTCTTCTTCCGAATCAAAATCATATGTCACGCAAAACGGCGTTCCGATTTCATCCTGCCTGCGGTAACGCTTTCCGATGTTTCCCCTGTCGTCAAATTCACAGTTGTACTTTCCGGACAGTTTTGCAAAAACTTTTTCAGCGCCTTCATTTAATTTTTTTGACAATGGCAGCACGCCGACTTTTACAGGCGCAAGCGCAGGATGGAAATGAAGCACCGTCCGCATATCCGGCTTTTCTTCGGTTCCAATATTTTCTTCATCATAAGCGGCGCACAAAAACGCAAGCACGACCCGGTCTGCGCCAAGGGACGGCTCTATCACATAAGGAATGTATTTTTCTTTTTTCTCGTCGTCAAAATAAGACATATCCTGACCGGATGTATTCTGATGCTGCGTCAGATCATAATCTGTCCTGTCGGCGATTCCCCACAGCTCACCCCAGCCAAACGGGAATAAAAATTCAATATCCGTCGTTCCTTTGGAATAGAAGCAAAGCTCTTCCGGCGAATGATCTCTCAAACGCATTTCGTCTTCTTTGATTCCCAGAGCCAAAAGCCAGTCGCGGCAGAATCCTCTCCAGTACTCAAACCATTTCAGATCCGTTCCCGGTTCGCAGAAAAATTCCAGTTCCATCTGTTCAAACTCCCTGGTGCGGAATGTAAAATTCCCCGGTGTAATCTCGTTCCGGAAGGATTTTCCGATCTGGCCAATGCCAAACGGCAGCTTTTTACGGGAAGTCCGCTGCACATTTTTAAAATTCACAAAAATGCCCTGCGCCGTCTCCGGCCTTAAATATACCGTGTTCTTGGCATCCTCCGTCACACCCTGGAACGTCTTAAACATCAGGTTAAACTGACGGATATCCGTAAAGTTATGCTTGCCGCAGGTCGGGCAGCAAATCGCATGCTCTTCAATAAACCCTTTCATTTCTTCCTGTGACCAGCCGTCTATGGAACTTTTTAATTCAATTTTATTTTCTTTGGCAAAATCTTCAATGAGCTGATCCGCGCGAAACCGTTCGTGGCATTCTTTGCAGTCCATCAGAGGATCGGAAAATCCGCCCAGATGCCCGGACGCCACCCACGTCTGCGGATTCATTAGAATTGCACAGTCTACGCCGACATTATAGGGATTTTCCTGTATAAATTTCTCCCACCAGGCTCTTTTTACGTTATTTTTCAATTCCACTCCAAGATTTCCATAATCCCATGTATTCGCAAGACCGCCGTAGATTTCGGAACCCGGATAAATAAATCCCCTTGCTTTTGCTAACGCCACAATCTTATCCATTGACTTTTCCATATCAGTTCTCCTCTCTGCGCTATTTGTAAATGATGTATGTAAGCTCCGCTTCCTCGTTGGATCCTTCGCCCGTAATGGAAACCGTATCGCTCTCAGTCACTTTTGTATTCTTTTCCGAAACAAACAGCACCCTGCCCGGTACCTTTATATTCACATTTGCCTTGATAATCGCCACCTTGCTGTCGTCATCGGAAAGAACTTCTTCTTTTCCGGCCGTATTCTGTTCTCCGGAATCGGCCACGCTGTAAAAATCCGTATCAAAATCATATCCTTCCGCCTGCGCTTTCACCACAGTTCCTGTATACATCTCAATTCCGTTAAAGCCCGTATAGTCCTCCCAGGAATCATATGACATCTTAAGCTTTGCCTTCCCGTCCTTCACCTCAAAGGACATCTTCTCCACCGTCTCGCCGTTCGCTTCCGTATATTCCTTCAAATGGTTCTCAATATACGCTTCCAGCTCTTCCACATCATAATATTCCCTGTCCAAAGCTTCTACGTCTACGCTTATGATTTTCCCTTTTTTGTCAACAAAAACCGTATTGGTATCCGCATCCATCTTCTGGGCGCATCCGGACATAAATGCCATGCAGAGAATCATAATGACTGCACATAAAATCTTCTTCATCTTTTCTACCTCCGTACTATTGCGTTTTTGCAATCCATACCATTATACTATGTTCTTCCGGGGATTTCAACCTGCGATTGATTTTAAAATTTCCAGCGACCGAAATTCATGGGAAACCTGCGCTGTAAAAATAAGATCCATCGTCTGCTCCAACCTGGATAAAACATCTTTTGAAACGGCAAACGTATAGAGTTTTGAAAGCTTTGACGAAAGCGCATATTGTACGGTATACAATACAGAACTGTCAAAAGGGACAAACTCTTTTCCTTCTGCGCACGCCGCACAAAGCATTCCGCAGGAATTTGGGGAAAACCGGATAAGATTTTCCTTTGCCCTGCACTGACAGCAGGAAAAAAAATCCGGACATTCCCCTTCTGTAAGAAGAACACGCAGTTCATAAACCCTCCGTACCAGACGGCTGTCAAGCGCTTTGCTGCCCAGAGCACGAAGCGTCTGATACAAAAGCTTTAGAAGCTCTTTTTCATCGTTGTTTTCCTGTGCGTAAAAGTCTGCAATCTCCAGAAAATAAAATCCATAGCAGGCTTTTTCCGGCTCGTCGGACAATTCTCTGAAGTAATTGGAAATGGAGGCTTTTACCAGATTATATGTACTGCGTCCTTCAAAAAACTCAAACTCTCCAAAGGAAAAAGGGCCGGTCGCAGCCAGAAGCTGGCTTGTGGGACGCCTTGCGCCCCTCGCAAAGGCTGTAATCTTCCCTTTTTCTTTTGTTAAAACAGTAATCCTTTTGTCATACTCTCCCACTGGCATTGCTTTTAAAACTATTCCTGTCAGAACTATATTCCGTCCCATATCCGCTCATTCCTTTTTCCAAACATAACGCCGCTTTGTAAAGCCCTGCATCCTCTCCGCTTTTTCCGCCCTGCCTGTAGGCAAGATAGTCCGTCACCTTTCCGCTCATCTCAAAATTCTTCCATGCATCCTGTATCATCTGCCGTCATCTCCCTGGTATGTGAATTACAGCGAAAACGCCTGCAAAAAGGCTGACGCTGTTTCTTACATTCTTATGTTTTCCTTCTTTTGCGGAATCATACCAGATAAAAATTGGCAGCGGCGTCCTTTAGATTTCGTCTTTGCGGTAGCCAAAGTTCTGAATGAAAAAATCAGAATCCCTCCAGTCTTTTTTTACCTTCACCCAGAGTTTTAAATTGACTTTGCAGTTTAAAAAACGTTCGATTTCAAACCGGGCGTTGCTTCCGATTTTCTTTAACATAGAGCCGTTTTTTCCGATAATAATCCCCTTATGGGAATCTTTCTCACAGACGATTGTCGCTTCAATGTCCATAATTTTGGATTTGGAGGCGTCTTTTCTTTTCTTCATCCGCTCAATCGTGACTGCAATCCCATGCGGGACTTCCTCATTTAACGCATGAAGCGATTTCTCCCGGATCATTTCTGAAACAATCTGCCGTTCCGGCTGATCCGTCACCGTATCTTCATCAAAAAACATCGGCCCGCAGGGAAGATACTGAAACACCGTATCCACTACGTCGTCCAGATTGTGTCCGTTTAACGCGGAGGCCGGTATAATTTCATCGAAGTCAAAAACTTTCCGGTAAGTGTCAATATATTCCAATACTTTCGTCTTTTCCACCGTATCAATTTTATTGATAATCAAAATAACCGGAATGTTCACTTTCCCAAGCTGCTCTATAATATGCCGTTCTCCGGCGCCAATGTAATTCCCCGGCTCTACCAGCCAGAGAATCACATCCACGTCTTTCAACGTGCGCTCCGCCACATTCACCATATATTCTCCCAGCTTATTTTTCGCCTGATGGATGCCCGGCGTATCCACAAAAACAATCTGTCCTCGTTCTTTATCTGTATAAACCGTCTGGATGCGGTTCCGGGTTGTCTGCGGCTTATTTGACGTAATTGCAATTTTCTGCCCGATCAGCCGGTTCATCAGCGTGGATTTCCCAACATTCGGCCTTCCGATAATCGTTACAAATCCTGATTTTAAACTTTTTTCCATAAATTCCTTTCTTTTGTTCTGTTACAGAAGCTGCTCCGTCTCAAAAAACAGCCCCTTTTGTTCCGTGATCTTTTCTTCGTTTCCTATAACGCAGAAATTCTTCTGGGAAAGCACAGCCGCAAGCAGTCCGGAGAGACGTCTGATATCTGGTTCCGACGCAAAAATCACTTCCTCCCTCTCCCTTTTCAGATCCTCGTCCGTCACTCCCGTAAAATACGCCGACACAGAACGAAGTCCTTTCGCCGCCGGGTTTAAAGGCGTGTCAAGCTCGCTGATCGTCCCGATGATGTATTTTGTCATATCCCGTTCATCCGCTGAAAAACTGCTGATGTACTCCGGTATCCTCTCATACACTTCGTCTGTTTTTTCCAGGTTGGGATCCCGGTAAGAGGAAAAATAAACGTTTCCGTTGCGCATAAACGCACTGCCGCAGCCATACGCGCCGCCTTTCACCCGCACATTCTGCCACAGATAATCATAGCTTAAAATGGTTCTTAAAATTTTCATCGCTCCCGTATAGGAAAACCCGGCCGCTTTGAAATTTCCCGCCCTTGATACATACTGCACTTTGGAAGCATCCATAAATCCTTCGTTTTTGCGGACACAGGCAAGTTTTGCCAAAGGACGCTTTTCTTTTTCCCGCGGAAGCTTTTCCCAAAATGCGCACAGAGCGTCCGGCACATTCTGAAATCCCTCTTCATCGCAGGTGACGCCCGCCATAAGCCCTTCTTTTGTAAACAAAAGCCGCATCATACCTTTCAGCCTTTTAATTAACTCTTCTTTCTTTTCCTCAAAATGTTCTTCGTAATCAGCCACAACGCGGTAAAATCCAATCCCGCCCGTCAAATCCGAAAAAAGCGCCGTCTCCGAAAAATAAGACATTGCACGGTTTGCGGAAACAAAATTTCCCGCCGACGAAAGGTTCATCTGCAGTTTTGATTTTATTTCCGACAAAATCTCTTTTAAACGCTTTTCATCCTCCAGTTTTGAATGCAGAATGATTTCTTCCAAAAGCTTCATCGCCTCAGAAAATTTATCATACAACACCTTCGTGCGTATTTCAAACTTCGCCTCGTACGCTCCTTCGTCCCTGGCATTTGCGTAAACGGAAATCACAGAGCCAATTCCTCCGGTCTGAAGATTGATTTCATTTGCCAGGGCGTCGTACGTATACTGTTCTGTATCGACATAACCAAGAGCCGACTTTAGGATCCCAAGATACGGAAGCTCTTCCTGTGTAAGCGCGCGGGCGTCAAACAACAGGTTCAGATACAATATGCCGTTGGAAAAAAGATTCGAATGCAGAATCTTTATGCCATTTTTTTCAATTTCAGAAAGCGTAAGCGGCAAAGCCTCTTTCTTCATATCCGAACGCTTCAGCATGGGGATTTTTTCCAGATCTTCTTTTCGGGAAGGCTCCTCCTGATATTGTTTTAAATGCCTGGTATCCGCAATCAAAGCTTCGATTTCCGCTTCGCTTAAACTGTCTTTGTATTTTTTCAGCCTGCCGGAAAGCTCCTCTTCATTTCTTGCGTTTAATCCCCGCTCCGGTTCAATTCTCACCATAGACACATGAGGGTTTTCTATCATATATTCCAAAATAAGTTTTTCAAAATAATCTGTCTCCGTCTGCCTGCGCAGAAACCGGAACGTCTCTGAAGCCTCCAGATGCAGGAATGCAAGCGTATCGTCATACAGCCAGCTTTCTAAAATCTGAAGCCCGTAGATCAGCCCTTTTGGATAAGATCCAAAATCCGCTTCCCGGTATCGAAATTCCGCGCTGTTGATTCCCGCAAGCAGCGCTTTTTTGTTCAGGCCGCCCGACGCCTGTTCTTTCAGAACATTTCGAATCGTTTCAGCAAAACGATCTTCATCCTCCCGATTGGCATTTTTTGCAATGACAGAAAATACCGGCTGGTATGTCCCCCCGTCGTAAGATCCCATAATGTCTTTTCCGATTCCAGCATCAATAAGGGCTTTTTTCAGAGGCGCGCCCGGTGCGTTTAACAGCGCGTAATCCAGCGCTTCAAACGCCTGACAGAGATTTTTGTCCAAAGACGTCCCAATCGCCATATTATAGGAGAGATACGTATTGTCCTTTAAAGGCTCATTGCTTGCGACGGGATATTTCCTGTTTATTTTGCGGACAGTCCGAAACGGCTTCTGCCTGTGAATTTCAGAATCAACCGGAATCGCTTCGTAATGAGACAGGTATTCCTGATCCAGCCATTTCAGCTTCTCATCCATATCAATATCTCCATAGAGATAAATATAAGAATTGCAGGGGTGATAATATCTCCTGTGAAAATCCAGGTAATCTTCATATGTCAGATCCGGTATCACAAAAGGATCGCCGCCCGACTCATTTCCATACGCCGTGTCCGGAAACAGGGAATTTAAAATTTCCCGCTCCAGCACGCCTTCCGGAGAGGAAAACGCGCCTTTCATCTCATTATAAACAACGCCGTTTAAAGTAACCGGCGCGTCCTTTTCTTCCAGTTCATAATGCCAGCCTTCCTGTTTGAAAATTTCCTCTTTTTTATAGATATTCGGATGCAGAACGGCGTCCATATAGACGTCCATCAGATTCTGAAAATCCTTATCATTGCAGCTTGCAACGGGATATACCGTCTTATCCGGATACGTCATTGCGTTTAAAAATGTATTTAAGGATCCTTTGACAAGCTCCACAAAAGGATCTTTTGCCGGAAACTTTTCAGAACCGCAGAGCACGGTATGCTCCACAATATGAGCCACGCCCGTGCTGTCAGCCGGAGGCGTCCGAAATCCAATGTAAAACACTTTGTTCTCATCGTCATTTAAGATTACGGTAATTCTTGCCCCGCTTTTTTTATGCCGCAGCAGATAACCCTTTGAATTCATGTCCGCAAGGCTTTTTTCTTCCTCTAATTCATATAACTCCATCACTTCTGGTTTCAAAATTTAAATTCCTCCGTTTGATTATAAATTTTTTTATTAAAAAGAGGGTGTTCTAAACACCCTCTCCTGGTTATTCTTTCATTTACTTCATTTCTTTATGTAAGAATATAAGTCAGAACAATTTACGACAAACGAATAACACTCTCCGCCTGCGGTCCTTTTGCCCCGTCAACTACCTTGAATTCAACGACCTCACCATCTTTCAGCTCTTTGAATCCGTCCATTTGTAATGCAGAATAGTGAACGAAAATGTCATTCCCTTCTGCATCTGAAAGAAATCCATAACCCTTCTTTGCGTTAAACCATTTTACAGTACCTTGCTGCATAATACTTCCTCCTAGAAATAAAGTTTCTTTTGTGGTTTTCCCACGACAAATAAAATAGCATATTTTTCCAGGCTTGTCAACGAAAAAGCTTTTACTTTTTCTCTAGTTTTTTCTGTCTTTTTTCAAAATTTTATGTGTATTTTGACGACTTTTCCATTGCGTCTTTTTTTCTTCTTTTATTCATCTTTCACGAAATTATAAAAACATTTTCTCTGCCAAAAAAAGCATTCTTGTAATCGTCCCATACATCCATTATAATAGACAAAAACAAACAGGAGAACATTTTAATATGCAGAAAAAATATATCGATCTACATGTGCATTCCACGGCCTCCGACGGCACCTTAACCCCTTCCGAACTTGTTCAGGAAGCAGTCAGGGCAAATCTCCTGGCATTTGCACTGACGGATCACGATACTGTGGACGGCATCAAAGAAGCCAAGGCCGCCGCCGCAAAAACTCCCGTTGAACTGATTCCCGGCGTGGAACTTTCCACAGAGTACCATGATAAAGAAATCCATATGGTCGGATTGTTTTTGGACGAGACAAACCCGACGCTTCTTTCGCATCTTGCCAGGTTCCGCGACAGCCGGAAAAACCGCAATCAAAAAATGTACCAAAAACTTCAGGAAGAAGGATTTGACATTTCTGAAGAAGCGCTTCGCCATATGTTTCCCGACGCCGTTCTGACAAGGGCGCACGTTGCAAGATTCCTTCTGGACAAAGGTTACATCAAATCCATTTCCGAGGCTTTTGAAACTTATATCGGAGACGGCTGCCGCTGCCATGTCCCGAGAGAAAAAATTTCTCCGCAAAAAGCCATTGAACTGATTCGCCTGGCTGGAGGAATCTCTGTTCTGGCGCACCCAATCCTTTATCATCTGAGCGACAGCAGACTGCGCGGACTGATCGAAGACTGTGTATCCTGCGGCCTTTTGGGCATTGAAGCGCTCTATTCCACATACAGCCCCTCTGACGAACAGTATATCCGCAGGCTGGCCGCAGAATATGGTTTAAAGCTTTCCGGAGGCTCTGATTTTCATGGGAGCAACAAACCTCATATCCGGTTGGGCAAAGGCAAAGGTTCGCTCGCCGTGCCTTATGAATTTTTAGACGGCCTCCGTCAGTAAAAAAATTTTTCGATTACTTCCGCAACCGCGTCGTGATTGTTATCGCGTTCGGTCACATAGGCGGCAGCTTCTTTTACAGACGCTGCCGCGTTTTTTACAGCGGCTCCGTTTTTCACAGCCTGCAGCATGGAAATGTCGTTCTCTTCGTCTCCGGCCGCTGCCGCGTACTCCGCCGGAATTTTTAAAATCTGTAAAAGACGGCGGACTGCAAAACCCTTTCCTACGCCGCACGGACAGTATTCCAGATATTCGGGGCAGGAAAAAAAAGCATTCATTTTTCCGTCTGTCCAGGACGCATTGGCTCTTTTAAATTCTTCGAGTCTCTGTCTGGACGAAAGCGAAATCAACAGCGCCTTATACGGCTTTTCATAAAGCTCCGACGCCCCGTTTTGCAAAAGACGGTAAGACATCCTCGTCCGTTCTGCGTAATACGCAAGCTCTTTTGTATATTCCTCCGCCAAAATATCTTTTCTGTCATATGTCTGAATATAAATTCCCGCTTTTTTCGCCTGAACAAAAAGCCTTTGCACAAGAGAAACCGGAATCGTTTCTTCATGCAGTATCTTCCGTGCAAAACAATCATATAAAACGGAACCGTTAAACGCAATCAAATAACAGCCCGGCTTCGTAAGCCCCAGTTCTTCTGCGACAAGCTTTCCGCTCTCCAACGGCCTTCCGGTTGAAATTGCGATAAAATTCCCTTCCGCAAGAACCTGATCCACCGCCCTGCGGTTTTTCGGGGAAATGCTCTTATCGTCTGACAAAAGCGTCCCGTCCAAATCTGTAAAAAGTATTCTGCCCTGTTTCATCCAAAATCCCCCTGTTTACATGGGTTCTGCCGGAATAAAAACCCTTTCCTGATATTTCCTCTTACCGCCCTGTTTTTTCACCTTTGCCTCTTTGCAGAACTGATCCTGGGAATTGATCAAAACTTTCCCTCTCTTGTCAACTTTTTCATATTCCCCTTCCCGATTCAAAATATGCGCCTTAACATTGTCGGCAAGCTCCACATCCAGAATGTGGCATACGCTTTTTTGAATTTCTTCATCTTCCACAGGGAATAAAATTTCCACACGGCGGTCTAAATTCCTCGGCATCCAGTCTGCGCTTCCCATGTAAATCTCCGGCTGTCCGTCGTTATAAAAATAAAAAATACGGCTGTGTTCAAGAAAATTGCCTACAATAGAACGAACCTGTATCGTTTCACTGATTCCCGGAATCCCGACTTTTAAACAGCAGATGCCGCGCACCACAAGATCTATCTTCACGCCTGCCGCCGACGCTTCATACAGCGCCGCAATAATGTCTTTGTCGCAGAGGGAATTCATCTTCGCCACAATCTTTCCCTCTTTTCCTTCTCTCGCATTTTTTGTCTCTCTGCCAATCAGCTTTAAAAATTTCTTCCGGAGCCAGAGCGGCGCAACAACCAGGCGGTTCCAAAACAAGGGCTCCGAATATCCGGAAAGCATATTAAAGACTGCCGTAGCGTCTTCTCCAATCGCTTCCGAACAGGTAAAAATTCCGCAGTCCGTATAAAGCTTTGCCGTAGAATCGTTATAATTCCCGGTTCCAAGATGCACATAACGGCGGATGCCCACTTCCTCTCTGCGCACCACAAGCGCAATTTTGCTGTGCGTCTTTAATCCGACCAGTCCGTAAATTACATGGCACCCGGACTGCTCCAGCTTTTTCGCCCAGACGATATTATGCTCCTCGTCAAATCTCGCCTTTAACTCCACCAGGACAAACACCTGCTTGCCGTTTTCCGCAGCCTGAGCCAGAGATGCGATAATCGGTGAATTTCCGCTTACACGGTAAAGCGTCTGCTTAATTGCAAGCACATCCGGATCCAAAGACGCCTGACGGATGAAATCCACGACCGGATCAAACGTCTGGTAAGGATGGTGCATCAATATGTCGCCTTTCCGGATCGCCGCAAAGATATCTTCTCCCGGTTCAATCTGCGGAACGCGCTGCGGCTGGTATTTTTTGTATCTCAAATCGTCGCATCCCGCCAAATCATAAAGCTTCATCACAAACGTCAGATCCAAAGGCCCGTTGATGGCATAGACGTCCTCGTCTTTTACGTTTAATTTTTCCTTCAAAATATCTAAAAGCTCTTTGTCAATCCCCTCTTCCACCTCGAGCCGGATGACTTCTCCCCACTGCCTCTTTTTTAGCTGTTTTTGTATCTCTTTTAACAAATCCGCAGCTTCTTCTTCATCAATCGGAAGATCCGCGTTCCGCATAATCCGGTAGGGATACGCACAGACAACTTTAAAATTCAAAAAGAGTTTTGAAATGTTCTGTTCAATCATTTTTTCCAGAAGAAGATACGTCCTGCCGCCTTCTTCCAAAGAAGGGATCTCTATAATTCTCGGCAGCACAGACGGCGCCTGGACTGTCGCAAATTCAATCTCTTTTTCCGCTCCCTTGCGCTTAATCAGCGCGCCGATGTTTAGGGTTTTGTTCCGAATCAGAGGAAACGGTTTGGAAGCGTCCACCGCCATCGGCGTCAATACCGGATAAACGGAATCTTTGAAATACTGATCCGCAAAAGCCCTCTGCTCTTCACTTAAAGCTTCATAGGAATCTACAATCTCTATTTTTCTTTCTTTCAGCAAAGGAATCATGGAACGGTTATAGGTGGAATACTGCGTATCGACGAGAGATCTTGTCGCAGTATTGATCGCGTCCAACTGTTCCTGCGCCGTCATGCCGGCAATGTCTTTTTTCTTATAGCCTGCATGTACCATATCTTTTAAAGAAGCTACGCGCACCATAAAAAATTCATCCAGGTTCGACGATGTAATGCCGACGAATTTTAACCGCTCCAAAAGCGGAATGGCCTTGTCTCTCGCTTCATTTAATACGCGTCCGTTAAATTTCAGCCAGCTCAGTTCTCTGTTTTCATAATTTTCCGAATTTGTAAAATTTTTCTCTTTTTCCATCTCTTCTCACCTCTACCCATATACTCTTTTTTCCCGGATGACCGGACGGATGCCAAATACACGTTCAAACAATTCCGCTTTCCCGTCAAAAAGCTCCTTTTCCAGGACAATATCATCCACCGACTCTATCGTAATCACAAGCTGTCTTTCCCGTATTGCCGCTTTGACATTTTTAAACTTCTGCTTATGGCTTCTGTCCATCGCGTTTGAAATCCGAAGGATCGCGGCAAGTTTCGCCACTGTCAGATAGCTCTTTTGATTCAGGCGCCCGGAAAGCTCCGCAAATTCCTCCAGCGGATAGGTATTATACAGCACTACGCAGGCAATCATTTCCCGCTCCAGATGAGAAAGCCCCAAAATTTCAGATTCCATAATAATATCATAAGCGCATTCCGGGCCGTGCGCCAGGCTTATATACTTGCCGCAGTCGTGAAGGATTGCCGCAATCTGTAAGAGAAGCCTTTCCCGTTTTCCCATGCCGTGCGCCTTTTTCATCGCGTCAAATACCAGGACAGACATCTTTGCAAGCGCGTCAATATGGGGCGAAAAACTTTCATAACGCTTGGAAAGCCATCTTGCGGCGGAAAGAATGTCTTCTTCAAAATTCCGCATCGGTTTTATGATGCGGTGACGGTATGCATAATCGTATGCCATGCCGTCAATGACGCTGTAGCCCGGCGCCCAAATCTCTTCCGCATTCATCTCCTCCGCAATTCTGGTATAAGTGACCATATACGGCACCAAAAGCGGATCGTTTTCATTGGACAAATCCAGTTCGGCCGCAATCTGTTCTGCATTCTTCCGGTAAAGTTTGCGCATGGATTTTACAAATTTTTCTGTGCCTATGAATCTGTTTCCCTTCTTTTCCACTTTTTTCATCAGTTCCGCGATATATTCTCCCATGAAAATGATATATTTTATTTTGTAATCTTTCAAATACAGCGCTTTTAATACCTCAATCTCTTTATTTACCAGCTCCTCAAGCTGATTTTCATAGTGGGAAACCGTATTTTTGATGGAAGAAAGCTGGCCCCTGAGACGCGCAATCCCAAGCGCCATATGCTGTGTCGAAACAACTTTCCCTTCCGAAAACAGCGTTACCTGCAGGTTTCCCCCTCCTACGTCTACAAGCGCGGTCCCCTGTTTTGCCATCTCGTCAAATTCTTCCCGGAATGCCACGGACTTATAGCCGACAAACCGGTGCTCGGAATTGCTTGGCACCTGTATGCGGATTCCGGTGCGGATATAAAGCTGGTCTATCACGAACAGCTCGTTCTTTATGATGCGGAATACCCCTCCCGCATACGCCGTATATGCGTCTGCCCGGTATCCCTCCATAATCTTTTTATATTCGGACAATATATTGCCAAGCTCCTCCATCAGCTCATACCCCATATATCCTTTCTGATAGGACTCCTTGCCAATCTCTACCCTGGCCCTTACATGATCGATTTCCCGAATGGATTTCCTGACTGCAAGCTCAAATATTTTCAGGCTCACTTCATAGGAACCGATATAAATTGCTGCAAATACTTTCATCAATGCCCTCCATTTCCCAAAAGATAATCAATAAACTGCTGCGCCGTCCTCCCGGAACGCCCGCCGTGACCAAGTTCCCACTTATTTGCCTCCAAAAGCAGCTCCTCCTCTCCCATCTGAATCCGATGCTTCCTTGCAAGCGATTTGATAATTTCCCCGAACTGCTTTTTATCCGGCGCTCCAAAGTAAATCTGCACGCCAAACCGCGCCGCTAAAGAAAGCTTTTCCTGTACTGTGTCATTGTTGTGCAGATCATCGGAAAGCTGCGCCTTGTCTGAAAATTTCTCCCGGATCAAATGCCTCCGGTTTGACGTCGCATAAATCAAAATATTATCCGGCTTTTTTTCCAGTCCGCCTTCAATCACAGCTTTCAGATATTTATATTCAATTTCAAAATCTTCAAAAGAAAGGTCATCCATGTAAATAATAAATTTATATCCTCTGTTTTTGATCCGGGCAATCACGTCATGCAAATCCTGGAACTGGTGTTTATACAGTTCAATCAGCCGAAGCCCTCTGTCATAATACTGATTTGCAATGGCTTTTATGCTCGTAGATTTTCCTGTCCCCGCGTCTCCGTACAAAAGGCAGTTATTCGCTTTCCTGCCGCAGACAAAAGCCTCTGTGTTATCCGTCAGTTTTTTCTTCGCAATCTCATAACCTGTCAAATCCGAAAGATTTACATGCGCAATATTTGAAATCGGAACAATCGCCGCCTGCCTGTCTGTATGTTCTACCCGGAACGCCTTGTGAAGCCCAAGCGTTCCTACGCCAAATTCCTGATAAAACGCCGTAACAGCCAAAAGAAAGCTCCCGGCGTCCTCCGCCGCGTGAAGCTCCCGGCTCAGCTTTCCGATTCTGTCCCTAATCCGCGTCCCAAAGACCTCGCTTTCGCCCGTCCCCTGAAAATTCATAATCATATCCGCTCCAAAAACGCCGAGGGCAGGCTCAATCCTGTGAAAATCAAAGTGAAACAATTCTAAAAACACCGCCGCGTCGCACTTTGCCATCTCGTAAAGCGTCCCTTTCGCGCCTTTTTTCATCTCACAGGATCTGCTGTACGCATTTTCATGGCTGACAAGCAGAAACGTCAGAAATTTCTGCCAGAGATTCCCCGTAAACCCACATTTGGAGGCAAGCTCTGTCAGTTCATGCATACATCCATAATACAGTTCCGCAAGCGCTTCCTTGTCACAGGAAGCGCAGCCATACTTCCCAATCACAGTTCCAAAATCGCAAAATAACCGCTCATATCCAAAATCCCTGTATAGAATCCTTCGCTTTATGCCTTCCATAATCCCCTCCATATTTTAATAGTTGCCCAAAATCTTTAGTCCTTCCGTCTCACATTTCAATCCGTTTAACGCAATCTGCACTTCTTTGTCCGTAAGGCTTCCCTCAAAATCGATAAAAAAGCGGTATTCCCACGTTCTGCCCTGAATCGGCCTTGATTCGATTTTATTCATATTCAGATTGTTGTAAATAAAATGGGAAAGCGTCTGATACAGCGAACCGCTTTTATGGGGAATTTCAAAACAAATGCTGATTTTATCCGCTTTACTGCAAAATTTTTTCTGTCCTGTTACAATAATAAACCTGGTGGAATTTGATGTATTGTTCGAAATATGTTCCGCAAGAATTTTCAAATCATAGATGTCGGCCGTAATTGCGGAAGCAATTGCCGCTTCATTTTTTCTGCCGCCCTCTTTTACCTTCTTGGCGGCTCCCGCCGTGTTCTTTCTGCTGTGCTTTTCCCAATGGGTATGTGCATCCAGATATTTTGAACACTGCATCAGCGCCTGCGGATGGGAATATACGTCCGTAATATCCAAAAGCCCGGCGTCTTTTGCGCCAATCAGGCAGTGATCAATCTTAATAATCTGCTCTCCTATGATGCAGTTGTCATATTCCACAAGAAGATCAAAATTTTCAGATACGATTCCTGCAGAGGAATTTTCAATTGGCAGCACCGCATAGTCCGCCGCCCCTTCTGCAATCGCTTCCATGGCGCATCGCCAGGTCTCCACATGAAAGCTCTTCGTCTCGGTCCCGAAAAACTCCCGCATGGCCTGCTGGCTGTACGCTCCCTCAACCCCCTGAAACACAACTTTCGCATCCGTAAAGTCAAACGCGTCTTGTAAAGTGAACCCAAAAACGTTCCCTGCCGGCGCCTCCCCCTGCTCCGCAGCTTCTTTTGTAAACATTCTTCGCTTTTGATATAACTTTGCAATCTGCCCGTCCACGGCAGAAATATCACTTTGTATTTCCTGCAATTTTCTCATGTTTCCTCCGGCGGCGCACCTTTCTGCGCCATACTGAATATTCTTCTTCTATCATATAACAACCGGCATAATATAGCAAGCCTGCCATATGCGTAAAACGCACAGGCAGGCTCTCTTTTTCTCTATTTTTTTCTTTTAAAAACATCGGCTTTTAACAGCCGGTAAACAGACGCCGCAAGCGGCACGCCAAGGAGCATTCCTCCCACTCCCAATACGCCGCCGCCAATCGTAACGGCCGCAAGAACCCAGATTCCCGGCAGGCCAATGGAAGAACCGACCACACGCGGATAAATCAGATTATCTTCAAGCTGCTGCAAAATCACCAGAAACACAATAAACACGACCGCCTTTACCGGGTCTACCGTAAAAATCATAAATGCGCCGACAATTCCGCCGATATACGCCCCCGCCACAGGAATCAGCGCTGTAAACCCAATCAGGCACCCGACCATAGCCGCATACGGCAGTCTTAACACAAGCATCCCTCCGATGCACAGCCCTCCCAAAATGACAGCCTCCATACACTGCCCCACAATAAAGCTGTGAAAGGATTCATCCACTGTCCGCACGACATATAAAAACTTATCTTCCATACGCCGGGGCAGGTAAGTCCGCATCAGAAGACGGAGCTGTCCGCCTATTTTCTCTTTCCCGCTCAAAATATAAATGGAAAATATCACGGCAATCATAAATGTCACGGCAAAGGAAAAAATAGATGTAATAATTCCAACCGCCGCTCCCATCGCGCCTCCGACTCCCGAGAATAAGAGATCCGCCGCTTTCATCAGATTTTTCTGTAAATCCACACTGTCCATTTCAAACAGATATCCGCCTTCTGCAAACAAACCGCTGAGCTCAAAATTTTCTTCCAGCCACTGCAGGGCGCTTTCCAGAGACTTTGGAAAACGCTCTGCCAGGATACGCACACAGCTAATCAGCTCAGGCACAATCATCTGCACGATAAAAACAGCGAACAATGCTATGCAGACATAGGAAAGCAGCATGCAAAAGGGCCTTCGCATTTTATCCAGCCTTGGATTCGTCCTGTTTTTTGGAAAATGGCTCTCAAAAAACGACATCAGAATATTGACCACATAAGCAACCGCACATCCAAGAAGCAGCGGAAACGCCGCCCCCAAAGCCGTTCCCAGAATGCCTGCGCAGACTGTCCAGTAACGGATAAACAGATACAGCAAAAAAACTGTTGCGCCTGCGCGTATGCAGGTCTTCCATTTTAATTCCATTTCTCCTCTCCTTCTTTTGTGCCAAACCTCACTGTACCGGCAGTCCGGAATATCCAAGCAGATATTCGTCAACTTCCCTTGCCGCTTCTCTTCCTTCTCTGATCGCCCATACGACAAGGGACTGTCCCCGCCGCATATCTCCTGCCGTAAATACTTTTTTTACATTTGTCGCATATTTTCCCTCTTTACAGCAAACGGTCCCCTTTGCATTTAAAGCTACGCCAAAAGCGTCTGCCGTATAGCTCTCCGCTCCTGTAAATCCGGCTGCAATCAAAACAAGATCCGCCTCCATTCTGCTTTCCGATCCGCTCACTTCCGTCATTTTTATGCGTCCTGTCTTTTCATCCCGTCCGCTTTCCAGCTTTACGGTCTTCACTGCCGCAACATTGCCGTTTTTATCCTTGACAAATTCTTTGACTGTCGTCCGGTAAATCCTTGGATCCTCCCCGAATACGGCAATCGCCTCTTCCTGCCCGTAATCTGTTTTTAAAACTTTCGGCCACTGCGGCCAGGGATTGTCATCCGTCCTGCTTTCCGGCGCTTTCGGCATCATTTCAATCTGCGTTACTTTTGCCGCGCCATGCCGGACGGCAGTCGCCGCGCAGTCATTTCCGGTATCTCCGCCGCCGATAATCACCACTTTTTTCCCTTTCGCGGAAATGTACCGGTTATCACTGAGCCCGGAATTTAACAGGCTCTTTGTTGTCGCGGAAAGAAAATCCACGGCAAAATAAATCCCCTTTGCATCCCTTCCGGAAACGGCAACGTCCCTTGGATTCTTCGCTCCGCAGGCCAGGATTACGGCGTCGTACTCTTTTAATATCTTTGACGCCTTAACGTCCCGTCCAACGTCCGTCCCTGTTACAAATTCAACGCCCTCTTCTTCCATAATGCGTCTCTTTCTGTCAATTATATGCTTTTCCAATTTCATATTCGGAATTCCATACATCAGCAGCCCGCCGGCTCTGTCATCCCTTTCATAAACGGTCACCTGATGCCCCCGTTTATTGAGCTGATCCGCCGCTGCAAGCCCGGCCGGGCCGCTTCCAATCACCGCCGCTTTTTTCCCTGTCCTGACCCTCGGAGGCTTTGCCGACGCATACCCTTTTGCATAGGCGTTTTCGATAATCCCATACTCATTTTCCTTTACGGTGACGGCGTCTCCATAGTGTCCGCAGGTACAGGCCGCTTCACACAGCGCCGGACAGACTCTTGCCGTAAACTCCGGAAAATTATTCGTCTTTTTCAGGCGTTTGTAAGCTTCCTCCCAGTTTCCGCGATAAATCAGATCGTTCCACTCCGGCACGAGATTATGAAGCGGGCAGCCGCTTGTCATCCCCATAATATTCATGCCCGACTGGCAGAACGGAACGCCGCAGTTCATGCAGCGCGCCCCCTGCTGTCTTTGCTTTTCCGCAGAAAGCGGCATATGAAATTCGCTGTAGTTTTTGATGCGCTCCTTAGGAGGAACCGCTCTCTGCGTCTCTCTCTCATATTCCATAAATCCCGTTGGTTTTCCCATAATGCGCCCTTTCCTGGCCTCTTGTATTTGCATAAAACGCTTCAATCTGCGCCTGTTCGGAAGAAAGCCCTTTCTCCTCCATCTGCACAATCGCCATCATCATACTGTTATAGTCATAGGGAATAATCTTTTTAAACTTGGGCAGATACTCACTGAAGTGATCCAAAATTTCTTTTCCCTTTTCGGAATTCGTCAAAGCAACATGCTCTTTTATCATCTCTTTTAATTCCATGACGTCATATTTGTTGGATATTGATTCGGAAAATACCATCTCTTTGTTAATTCTTGTATACAAATCGTTGTCACTGTCAAGCACATACGCAATCCCGCCGCTCATTCCGGCCGCAAAGTTTTTTCCTGTTTTTCCGAGTACGACGACGCGTCCTCCCGTCATGTATTCACACCCATGATCGCCCACGCCTTCGACGACCGCCGTCGCTCCGGAATTTCTTACACAGAAACGCTCTCCCGCCACGCCGCTTATAAATGCTTTGCCGCTTGTCGCTCCATATAAGGCCACGTTCCCAATAATGATATTTTCATCTTTTTTATATTTTACGCCGGCCGGAGCATAGACAATAACCTTTCCTCCGGATAGCCCTTTTCCAAAATAATCGTTGGAATCCCCTACCAGTTCAAGCGTTAAGCCTTTTGGAATAAACGCTCCGAAACTCTGTCCGCCAGCGCCGCTGCATTTCACAAGAAACGTATCCTCTTCGAGGGAATCGTCATATTTCTTTGTGATTTCCGAGCCAAAAATCGTTCCGAACGAACGATCCGTATTCGAAACTTCCACCTGAATGCTTTTTTTCTGCCCGCTCTCTAAAGCTCCCTTCAGCTTCTTTAATAAAATCGTGACATCTTTTGTTTTTTCCAGCTTAAAATCATATATATGCTTTGGCTGAAACGTCACTTTCGCTTTCGGCTCCGCAAAGGGATTATTTAAAATCCTGGATAAATCAATTTCCTTTTCTCTCCCTTCCAAATCTTCTCTTGCCTTCAGCAAATCGCTTCGTCCCACCATTTCATCAATCGTCCGGCAGCCAAGCTTTGCCATATATCCCCTTAAATCTTCCGCGATAAAACGCATAAAATTTTCCACGTATTCCGGTTTTCCGGCAAAACGTTTCCGAAGCTTTGGATTCTGCGTCGCAATACCTGCCGGACAAGTATCCAGATTGCAGACGCGCATCATAATGCATCCAAGCGTCACCAGAGGAGCCGTCGCAAATCCAAATTCTTCCGCTCCTAAAAGCGCCGCAACAGCGACGTCCCGCCCGCTCATCAGCTTTCCGTCTGTCTCTAGGCGGACTTTATCGCGCAGGCCGTTTAAAATCAGCGTCTGATGCGTTTCCGCAAGCCCAAGCTCCCATGGAAGACCAGCATTGTGAATGGAACTCTTTGGCGCGGCTCCTGTGCCCCCGTCATAACCGGAAATCAAAATGACCTGCGCCCCGGCTTTGGCAACGCCTGCCGCAACCGTTCCCACGCCTGCTTCCGAAACAAGTTTCACCGTAATTCCTGCGCTGCGGTTTGCGTTTTTCAAATCATAAATCAACTGTTCCAGATCTTCAATGGAATAGATATCGTGATGCGGCGGAGGGGAAATCAAAGATACGCCCGGCGTCGAAAGTCTTGTCTTTGCAATCCATGGATAGACTTTTGTACCGGGAAGATGCCCTCCCTCACCAGGTTTTGCCCCCTGCGCCATCTTAATCTGAATTTCCTTCGCACTCACAAGATAACGGCTTGTAACTCCAAAACGTCCGGACGCCACCTGCTTAATTGCGGAACATTTATTTAACGCGCTGTGCCTGCTTGCAATGCGTTCCGGCTCCTCTCCGCCTTCTCCGGAGTTTGATTTTCCATGGAGCCGGTTCATTGCAACTGCCAAAGCCTCGTGCGCCTCTTTTGAAATCGAACCATACGACATCGCCCCCGTCTTAAAACGCGTCACAATGGAATCCGCGCTTTCCACTTCTTCAATCGGGACGCCTTTCTTCGGATAACAAAAATCCATCAGACCCCTGATATTGGCAGACCGTTCTTCTGCATTGACCAGTTTCGTATATTCCTGAAACAGTTTATAATCTCCGCGCTTTGTGGATTCCTGCAAAAGATGGATCGTCGCCGGATTATACAGATGGGAATCTTCACCGCTGCGCATCTTGTGCCGCCCTCTGCTGTCCAGTGTTAAATCCGTCTCAAGTCCAAGCGGATCATACGCAAGGGAATGCAGCGCGTCCACATCCTCTGCAATGTCTTTTAACGTAATGCCCCCAATGCGGCTTACCGTGTCTGTAAAATACTTATCAATCACATTTTTGTCTATTCCGATTGCTTCAAAAATTTTCGAACCCTGATACGACTGGATTGTGGAAATCCCCATTTTGGAAGCTATTTTGACAATTCCGTTTAAAACCGCGTGATTATAGTCGTCAACTGCCGCATAATAATCCTTGTCTAGCATATGGTCATCTACAAGCTGTTTTACCGTATCCTGTGCCAGATATGGGTTGATGGCGCAGGCGCCGTATCCCAAAAGCGCCGCAAAATGATGCACTTCCCTGGGCTCTCCCGTTTCTAAGATCACAGCGACCGCAGTCCTCTTCTTCGTCTTTACAAGATGCTGCTGCAGCGCCGACACAGCGAGCAGAGAAGGGATCGGCACATGATTTTCATCCACACCCCTGTCCGAAAGAATCAGGATGTTTGCGCCGTCTCTGTAAGCGCGATCCGCCTCTACAAACAGCCTGTCAATCGCTTTTTCAAGACTTGTATTTTTATAATACAAAATCGGAAGAACGGCCACCTGGAATCCTTCTCTTTTCATGGCTTTGATTTTCATCAAATCCGTATTCGTCAGAATCGGATTGTCCACTTTTAACAAATGGCAGTTTGCAGCCTTCTCCTCTAAAAGATTGCCGTCTTCTCCTATATAAACGGTCGCAGACGTCACGACTTTTTCCCGGATGGAGTCAATCGGAGGGTTTGTCACCTGTGCAAACAATTGCTTAAAATAATTAAACAAAGGCTGATGATCCCCTGCTAAAGCGGCAAGCGGCGTATCAATTCCCATTGCGTCCGTCCCTTCGCTGCCGTCTCTTGCCATGGGAAGAATCGCCTCTTTTAACGATTCATACGTATATCCAAACGCTTTCTGCATCCGCTGTCGTTCTTCTTTTGTATATTCCGGCACGCGCTGATTCGGAATCTTAAGTTCTTCCAAACGGATCAGATTGCGATCCAGCCACTCTCCATACGGCTGCCTGCCCGCATACGTCGCCTTTAATTCTTCATCATCAATTACACGTCCCTGCACTGTATCCACCAAAAGCATTTTTCCCGGTCTTAATCTTTCTTTCGCCACAATCTTCGCCGGATCGATCTCAAGTACGCCGACCTCCGAAGAAAGCACCAGATAATCATCCTCTGTAATATAATACCGGGAAGGGCGCAGCCCGTTTCTGTCAAGCACAGCCCCCATCACATCTCCGTCCGAAAACAGTATCGCCGCAGGCCCGTCCCACGGCTCCATCATCGTCGCATAATACTGATAAAAATCTTTTTTCTTCTGAGGCATCAGAGCATTGTTTGCCCATGGCTCCGGAATCATAATCATAACGGCAAGCGGAAGATCCATTCCGCTCATCACAAGAAATTCCAGCGTATTGTCAAGCATTGCAGAATCAGATCCTTCACTGTTAATAACCGGAAGCACCTTTAACAGTTCTCCCTTTAAATGCTCTGATTCCATCGTCTCTTCCCGCGCCAGCATCTTATCGGCATTGCCCTTTATTGTATTGATCTCTCCGTTATGCACAATGAAACGGTTCGGATGCGCCCGCTCCCAGCTCGGATTTGTATTGGTAGAAAAACGGGAATGCACCATCGCAATCGCCGATTCATAATCCTCATCCTGCAAATCAGAAAAGAAAAGCCCAAGCTGCTCTACCAGAAACATCCCCTTATAAACAATCGTACGGCCTGACAAAGAAACCACATAAGCATCATCATTTGACTGCTCAAACACCCGTCTTGCAACGTAAAGCTTCCGGTCAAAATCCAGTCCTTTCGGCACATCCAAAGGGCGTCTGACGAATCCCTGCATAATATAAGGCATACAATCCACTGCCTTTTGTCCCAGGCTGGCCGGATCGTTCGGCACGTTCCTCCAGCCAAGAAATTCCATGCCTTCTTTTTTTACAATCACTTCAAACATCTTTTTCGCCTGATTGCGCTTTAACTCATCCTGCGGGAAAAAGAACATTCCTATGCCATAATCCCTCTCGTCCCCAAGATGAATCCCAAGCGGCTTTACTGCCTTAGCAAAGAATTTGTGTGAAATCTGCAGCAAAATTCCAACGCCGTCTCCCGTCTTTCCTTCCGCATCTTTTCCGGCTCTGTGTTTTAGATTCTTCACAATTTTGAGCGCATTCGTCACAGTATCATGCGTCTTTATGCCTTTGATATTGACAACAGCCCCAATTCCGCAGTTATCATGTTCAAATCCCGGATCGTACATTCCCTGCGCCTTTCTTTCACTCTCACTATACTGCTGTTTCATACTCTCATCCTTTCTGTGACACAGGCGTCACGCTTTTTCCTTTAGAATCATACTATATTTTCGATTTTTTGTAAATGGCTTTTTTTCTATAATAGTCTGATAATTTGATTATTTAACTATTTTATAGATTATAATCTGTCTATATTAAAATTTTTCTTATTTAAATTCCGTATACCAAACAATTCTGAGGAATATTTTTCTTTTTAAAGAATTTCTTTCTTCTTTTTTTTCGTATTTTCAACGACTTCTTCTAAATTGCGTTTAAATTTCACAAACAAAAAGGATGCAAAGTCCTAATCGTTCCATAAAGACTTTGCATCCTTCTGTTTCTTTTTTATTTCCCCGGCAATTCTTACTTGATTTTTAATGATTTATTCATGCCTGCGCTTATAAGTTTCTTCTTAAAGCTCTTATTCTTTTTCAGTTTTGCCGGAACTTTTACCGTTATTTTCTTCGCCGTATTCTTGAAAGCGTTTTTCTTAATATTCTTAACTGCAGTTCCCTTAAATGTAACATTTTTCAATTTCTTACATCCGGAAAACGCGCTTGCGTCTATTTTCTTTACATTCTTTCCAATTGTCACAGACACCAGCTTTGTTGAATTTGCAAATGCATTTTTTCCAATAGACGTTACGCTGCTTCCAATTGTTACAGACGTTACTTTCGTTGCTTTTTTAAACGCGTTTGCAGCAATTGAAGTAACCTTACATTTCTCTCCGTTTACGGTAACGGTATCAACCTTTATGCTTCCGCTCTTCTTAACATTGCCTTTTTTCAGCTCCACCGTTTTCTTCTCCGGATCGAGCACTTTGTACTGTACGCCGGAAACCGTTTCTGTTTTGCCCTGTTCCAGTTTCGGCGCATTGTCCGCCGGCGGATTATTTCCTCCCGGAGGATTATTGTCTCCCGGGGTGTTGTTTCCTCCTGACGGATTATTGTTCCCGTCGTCCGGATTTGGTTTTTCCTCTTTTTTATCAAGGTTAAGGCTGACCGTATAGCTCTTTGTATTCTGTCCGTCTTCTGAAATGACAAGAATCCTTACCAGTCCGTTTATTTCAGGGAATACCGTAACAGAAGCGTTTTCGCTTGCTGCAGCCGTCACTTCGCCATAATCGTCCACTGTATACTCCGTCTTATCAGGCGCAAATCCGCTGATCTCTTTTCCTTTTACGGAAATGCTTTGAAGCTCAGATGACTGATATGGGAGGTATGTATACTGTCTGGACATTACTTCGATTTCTGTAAGTCCGACCGCAACGGACGCGCCTTCACTGTCTCTGCTGCGTTCCAGGATAACCCGGACAGCAATCGGCGTTGTGTTCTCTTTCAGCTTAAAGGATTCCCCTTCGGCTGATTCTCCCGCTACAGCGGGAATTACCGTCGGTTCCTCATATTCCATATCTGTAAAATTAATTCCGTCTGACGACAACTGAATCGTCACTTTGGACGGCTTCTCCACTCCGTTTAGCGCGTTCGCATAAAACAGCCGGATTTCATCTACCGCATGAACAGTATCCCACGCCATCGTAATCGCAGGAGGATTCGTTTCTCTGTCCGGTCTGGCGTCATCCCAGTCCGTCCACCTGGAGCCCTCATCTGCCTGAGTCGCATATTTGTTCTCGTCATTGACAGTCTTCAGATTGTCGGACGTCGGAGAGCAGTTTTCTGACAGCTTGGATGCAACGGGAGCGATATTTGCGACGCCGGCTTCTTCCGCTTTCGCCACGCGAATGCTTGCCGTAACCCCGAAGGTTTTTCCTATCACAGGAGCGTTTACCGTTCCGTTTACTTTTACAATCGTCCCAACTTCCGCAAGATCCTCTTCCGAAACGCCGGCTGCATTCCATGTAACCGGAAATGATTCAAATTCCGTTCCTTTTTCCGTATAAGTCATAAGGCTTCCCGGAAGCTCCGGAATCGTATTTGGAGCCGTATGCACGGAAACATTTTTCGCCGCTACAATATTCCCATAAACATGCACTGTAAGAGACACGCCAAACCGTTCAATACCGCTTCCAACCATGCCGTTTACCATAAACGTGCCTTCTTTTTTCAACAGTTCTTTATCATAGTCGTTCCATGACACATTCATATCCTGCTTCTGTCCGTCTGCACGCTCTACGGAGATTTTTTCCGGCAAAGCAAGCTCTCCTGCGCCTGCCGGCGTATAGCAGTGTTTCGCCATATAGCAGCTTACAATTTTATCCGCCTGACCTTCCGGCCATGTTGTATCTACATCCACAACGCCTCCGGCAAGCCCCTCCGAAGACACATCTACATGAAATCCGCCCGCTTTTGCTGTAGAACGGACAATTGCAAGAGCCTTTCCCGCATATGCTTTAATGTGCGCGGATGTCTTACTCGTCATAACGGAAGGCTGCTGGAATTTCTCCACGCTTGCCTGATCGCCGTTATCCACACCCAAAATCTCACCGTTTCCTGTCAATGAAAATACAATGTCGTTTTCTGCGCGGGTGTCCAGATTGCCGTTTGCATCCGTTACATCCACGGAAATATAAACAAGGCTGCTGCCGTCGGCCAGAATTTCTTCTTTATCCTGGCTTATCTGAAGCTTTGCAGGAGCTCCCGGCGTAGATACGGAAGTCTTTCCTTCACAGTCCGCCGTAATGTCTTTTCCTGATTCATCAAAAGCTTTTGCAGAAATTGTTCCCGCTTCAAACGCTACATTAAATACAGCATACAAAGACTGATCTCCTGAACCGGAAGAAGTTGTGCAAATGTTTGCGTCTTTGCTTTCCGTCGTATATTCATAATGCTTATGTCCCATATCCGTCGTTGTCTGGGATACGTCTTTGCGCGTCGCAATGCCAATCAGTTTATCGTTGCGGTAAAGCTCTACTTTGGCCGCGTTCGAGTAAACCCATACCGGCGTCTTTCCGCCGGAATTTTTCATATTATCCGGATCCCATGCCGTAACCAGATTTAACGTCTTCGCATCTTCTGTCTGATTCCACTGGCTGCGGTAGAGGTAATAATTGTCCTTCGGGAATCCTGTTGTCTCTACAATGCCAAAATAGCTGCTGTTCGGCGCCGCAAGATTTCTGTCCGGCGCGCTGCCGTGTATGCCTGTGCCTGTGCCGTTCCATGGAGTCGGCTCGCCGATATAATCAAAACCGGTCCAGACGCATTCTCCCGCAAGCCAGTCCGTCGTCAATGTCGGATACATGGAAGCATGCGCCGTTTTGCCCCATCCAACGCAGCTCTCATCATAAGAAGTCAGATGTCCTCCAATCGCCCCTGTTCCGGTAGACTGGTCAGAATAAACGCCCCTGCTGTTAATCGCGGAAGCCGTCTCGCTCCAGAGAAATACAGGATACCTTCCGTGCAGAGCGGTCATCTCACCAATATCGCCGTAATTGTATCCGGGAACTCCTCCGGCTTCGAAAATCTTCTGGTTTACGATAGGAACGCCCGTATCCCCTTCTGCGCTTAAACTTCTCCTGTTCGATCCGGACGTCACCGGATGCGTTTCGTCCACTTCCTCTGTCCAGCGGATCAGGTTATCTGCGTGGACGTTCCAGGGTCCGCCGCCGCTTCCTTCATCAATCTCATTGCCGAGGGACCAGAGAATGACAGACGCGTCGTTTCTGTCACGTTTTACTGTGGATTTTAATACAAATTCAGCCCATGTCATAGACTTATCGCCATCGATAATCTGATTGTCCGCTGTAAGATTTTTCGTAAAATGTGTGGAAAAATCATTTCTGTTTCCATTTTTAGGCCATGCCCATCCATCGAAAAACTCTTCAATCACCATAAGTCCAAGCTCATTGCAAATGTCTACCAAAACTTCCGCTCCTGGATTATGCGTAATGCGGATGGTATTTACGCCCATGTCCTTCATAATAGCCATCTGACGGTAAATCGCATCGTGATATGCCGCGGCGCCAAGCGCGCCCTGATCATGGTGCATACATACGCCGTTGATTTTTAATGCGTTTCCGTTCAGTTTAAAACCTTCATTTCCTACAAATTCATACCACTTGAAACCAAATTCCGTATCGTATGTGTCAAGAACCGCGCTTCCGTTTAAAATTTCTGTACGCACAACATACAGGTTAGGCGCGTCCGTTGACCAGAGTTTCGGATTCTCCACAACCGGCTCTAAAGACACTGCCTTCGTCTGGCCTGCCGGAACTTCCGCCGTGCTTTCTGCGGATGCGACAGGCTCGCTGCCGCCTTTTTCATAAACCGTATTGCGGACTGTAACCGATGCGGCGGCGCCGCCGTCATTCTGTACATCCACTGAAACATTTACTTTTCCGCTGCCGTCTTTGATGTCCGGCGTAGTGACAAAAGTACCATTATGCGCCACATGGACGTCCTCCGTAACCGTAAGCTTCACATCACGGTAAATGCCGCTGCCGGAATACCACCGGCTGGAAGGAACGTTGTTTACCGCTTCCACTGCAATTACGTTTTCTGTCAGGCCGTCACATTCGACATAATCTGTAATGTCAAATGCAAACGGCGTATAGCCATAATGATGTTCTCCAACTTTCGTACCGTTTACATAAACCGTCGCATGTGAATACACCCCGTCAAAATTCAAAACAATACGCTTATCCGCAAGTCCCTCAGATAATGTAAAGTGCTTCCTGTACCAGCCGGTGCCGCCAAGAAGAAATCCGCTCTCCGCTTCGCCCCTTGCAGTAAATTCCTGCGTAATGCTGAAATCATGCGGAAGATCCACATAATCCCATTCCGCGTCGTTAAACATCGTATCCGATGCTCCTGCAGGCGATCCAAGATGAAATTTCCAGCTTTCATTGATAATTGTGCTGCGGTCCTGCCCGTTATAATTATTAATAAAAACCTGCTCTTCTTCTGTGTAAGTAACACCGCCCGCTGCTCTTGCCGCTTCTGCCGGCAGCATCGGCAGGCAAAGCGACGCCGAAAGCACAATTGCCAGCAGTTTGTTAAAACGTCTTTTCATATTATCCTCCTGAATAAAATAATAGTACAACCCAAAAGATTGTCTGACAAATACATTGTCTATCAGATAATTTTTGCGTTTTTTGATTTTTTGCTGATTTTTTATTTCACGCAGCCATCTGCTCTAAAATCTGATACATACCTCCTTTGTTTTGTGCATTCTATCAAAAGCTACAATCACATTCTAACATTTTTTATGAAAAATAGCTATACCAAATAAGAAAAAAGTCAAACAAACCCCTTACTACTTTCTGACAATCCCCGCCGTATCAATAAAATCGTACGGCGTCTGCTGGTAGACGTAATAATTCAGCCAGTTCGAATACAGGATGTTTCCATGCGAACGCCACTGAAGACCCGGTTTTTGCATGGGATCGTCCTTAGGGTAATAATTTTTCGGAAGCGCTATGTCAATTCCTTTGTCCGAATCTCTTTTATATTCTCTGTCCAGCGTAATTCTGTCATATTCCGGATGCCCCATCACAAAAATTTTTCTTCCCTCGTCCGCAATGGCTAAAAATACGCCGGCCTCCTCCGATTTTGCAAGAATTGTCAAATCTTTTACCGCTTCAATGTCTCTGGTGAGATTCTCGGTATTTCTGGAATGCGGAGCCATAAAACGATCGTCAAACCCTCTGACCAGAGGGACTTTGCGGTTCATCACACAATGCTCAAAAATTCCAAATACCTTCTGTTCCAGCCTGTACTTTGGTATTTTGTAATGGTAATACAAAGCCGCCTGCGCTCCCCAGCACAAATGCATCGTAGAGGTCACATTCGTTTTGCTCCAATCCATAATCTCACAAAGCTCTTCCCAATAGTCCACTTCTTCAAAATCCAGCATTTCCACAGGGGCCCCGGTAATAATCAGACCGTCAAAACGCTGGTTTCTGACGTCGGAAAATGTCTGATAAAATTTGTTTAAATGGCTTTTTGACGTATGTTTCGATTCATGGCTCGTTACCGTTAAAAACGTAATGTCGACCTGCAGAGGCGTATTTGACAAAGAACGCAGGATCTGAAGTTCCGCGTCCTCTTTTAACGGCATGAGATTCAAAATAGCGATGCCAATCGGACGAATGTCCTGGTGCATCGCACGGTTTTCATCCATTACAAATATATTTTCCTTTTCTAAAATTTCTTTTGCCGGTAAATCACTTTGTGTACGAATCGGCATATCTACGCCTCCTTTTCTTCTGTCATCCGCCGCAGCTCTTCTTCTGATATTACGGAAATCCCAAGCTCTTCTGCTTTTGTAAGCTTGCTTCCCGCATTTTCTCCCGCCAGCAGGTAATTTGTCTTTTTTGATACGGATCCGGTTACTTTTCCGCCAAGTTTTTCAATGAGTTCCGCCGCTTCTTTTCTGTCCATCCCAGGAAGCGTTCCTGTAATTACAAAGGTAAGCCCGGAAAATCTCAAATCCCGGCCCGCTTCTTCCAGGCATTCCATATTAAGGCCCGCCCGGCGCAGACGCTCCATCAGCTCCTGATTTTCTTTCCTGTCAAAAAAACGACGGATGCAGTCTGCCGATACATCGCCAATATCCTCTACCTCTTTCAGTTCGTCCGGAGACGCCTGCATCAATGCGTCAAATGTTTTTAATCTGCGCATAATCGCCTTTGCCGCGGCCTTTCCGACATTTGGTATGCCAAGCCCCGTCAAAAGCCTGTAGGCATCGTTTTCTTTTGATTTTTCAATTGCAAGCAGAAGCTTGTCCGTATTCTTTTCTTTTCCGATAATCCCCTCTTCAATCAAAGCGTCCCTGTGATCTTTTAAATCATAAATATCCGCCACGCTGCCAAGATAGCCTTTCCGGATCAGTTCCTCAATATATACGGTTCCAAACCCTTTGATGTCCATCGCGTCTCTGCCGACAAAATTAATCATGCTGCGTTCTTTCTGCGCAGGACAGTTTGGGTTTGTGCATTTCATATCCGCCGTATCCTTATCCCTCACCGTGTTTTCTCCGCAGACCGGGCAGATCTTTGGAATTTCAAATTTCACCCAGCCCGCCTGCCGTTTCTCCTTTTTCACGCCTTTGACTTTCGGAATAATTTCACCGGATTTATAAACTACAATCGTATCTCCGATTCCGATATCCAATTCATCTATAAAGTCCTGGTTGTGAAGCGTTGCTCTTGAAACCGTCGTCCCGCACAGACGAATCGGCGTAAAAATTGCCGTTGGCGTAATCCTCCCGGTACGTCCCACAGACAGCTCGATTTCTTCTAAAACAGCTTCTTTTTCTTCGGGCGGATACTTATAGGCGACTGCCCAGCGGGGAACCTTCGACGTGGCTCCCAAAAATTCCCTGTCGCTGTAACGGTTCACTTTGACAACCGCACCGTCAATATCATAAGGAAGATTCCCCCTGTTTTCACTGATCGCCTCAATGGCGCTCCAGACTTCTTCTCCCGTTCTGCATACCTTATAATCGTCAATCACGGGGATTCCCTGCTTTTGCAAAAACTCATATCCCTCGGTATGCGTTTCAAACGAAATGCCTCTCGTCTGCTGAATATTAAATACAAACATGGAAAGCCTGCGCGCTTTTGTCACGGAAGGATCCAATTGGCGAAGCGTTCCGGCCGCACAGTTTCTTGGATTTGCAAATATCTTTCTGCCCGCCAGCTCCTGCATCTCATTGACTTCTTTAAAATCCTCGTTCGTCATGTAAACTTCACCCCGGACTTCCAGATACTCGGGCTTATCTTTCAACTTCTTTTTTACATCTTTAATCACTTTCGCATTTTCTGTGACGTCTTCTCCGAAATTAATGCCGTCCCCTCTTGTCTCCGCCAGCTTCAGCTCCCCGTTTTCATAGCGAAGCGACATAGAGAGACCGTCAATTTTATACTCTACCACAAATTCCGGATCTTCTAGCTGTTCTTTCATCTCTTCCACAAACTTAAGCACTTCTTCTTTCGTAAATACATCCGAAAGGCTTAACATCGGAACATTATGCCGGACAAGCACGCCGGCTTTCCGTTTTGCCTTTCCGCCCACTTTCTGCGTCGGAGAATTTTTATCGGAAATTTCCGGGTGTTCTCGCTCTAACGTTTTCAGACTGCGCATAAGCATATCAAATTCATAATCGGAAATTTCCGGATTATCTTCATTGTAATATCGATTGCTGTGATACTCGATCTGTTTTCTCAGTTCCTCAATTTTCTGCTTGACATCCATCCTCAAATCTCCTTTTTTGGAATCACCGGCATATTTTTGGAATGGGCAATCAATTTCTGAAGCTCTGCGTACTCTTTCCCTTCCACATGACGGTAATCCCCTTCTTTTAAGTTTCCAAGAACAATATTCATAATGCGAACCCTCTTTAATTCTTCTACACGGTAATCGAAATATTCGCACATTCTTCGAATCTGACGGTTATATCCCTGGGTCAGAATAATTTTAAATCTCCTCTTTCCAAGCTTTTCGACCTGGCATTTCCTTGTAGTGACTCCAAGCTCAAAAAGGGGCACGCCGCCCGCCAGTCCCCGCAGAAACGGTTCTGTCAGAGTCCTGTTTACCGTTACAATATATTCTCTTTCGTGCATATTTCCGGCGCGCATCATTTTATTGACGATTTCACCCTGGTTTGTCATTAAAATCAATCCGGAAGAATCCTTGTCCAGCCTTCCGACAGGATAAATGCGCTTGGGATAGTGGATAAAATCCACGATATTGTCTTTTTCCCTTTTTTCCGCAGTGCATACAATGCCAACCGGCTTATGAACCGCAATCAGAATCTTCTCTTCTTCTTTTGTTACCGGACGTCCCATAAAAAGCACTTCCTGTCCCAAAAACACACGGCTTCCTGTCTGCGCCGGTTTCCCGTCAATGACAACATTTCCGTTTTCAACCTGCCTGTCCGCCTCTCTTCTTGAGCAAACGCCTGCCTCACTCAAAAATTTATTGATTCGTATTCCTTCTTCCATAAAATCCACCTGTTTTCTGCCTTTGTTTTTCTTTTTGTCCTGTAAGCGAAAATACGGAGACCCGCCGCCCGTTTCCGACGCCTTAAGTCTCCGTAAAAATCTGATGTTATCGTCTGCAATTACTGTAACAATTCCGTTTTGATGAATCCCGTCTTATCCCCGTAAGTTACTTTTGTCCAGCCTTCCGCATAGCTCATAATGACAGTTACCTTCTCCCCCGCAAACGCAGTCGCAACTTTCTCGGCATCCTCTCCCATAGACTTGCGGATATTGACGCTTTCTTTTATTGTAAGAACGGTTCCTTCTGCGAATCCATTGGAGTTTGCAGGAGGCGCGGCAGGTTCTTCTGCAGGAGCCTGCGCGGCAGGAGCTTCCGTGGACATATATTCCGCTTTTACATATCCCTGCTGTCCGCCGTTATAATCAATCCGGCACCATCCGTCTTTCGTCTCAAAACATGTGGTCTGGGCGCCTGCTTCCAACTGTCCTAAAACGTCCGCCGTCTCACTTGCTTCTTTTCGTACATTGACTTTATCCGTAGCATATACCGGTATCGCTGACGCCAGCTCAGCCGCTTTCTTCTCCTCCGCAGCTTTCTTTGCCGCCTCTTCTTCCGCAGCTTTCTTTGCCGCTTCTTCTGCCGCAGCCTTTTCCTCTTCCGCTTTCTTGGCAGCAGCCACCTGCTCGGAACCCCATACGGTAACCGCATCCGGCATGGTAGTTTCCGCCAGAGTCTTCAGCTTCTCATCCGATGCGAGCGCGCTTTCGTATTTCTGCCATACTTCTGTCTGAAGGGCCATTACATCTTCCTGCTGGTTAAACTCGGCTATTTTTTCCGCTACCTGCTCGTCCATTTCGAACTCTTTCATCCTGGCGTTAAACTGTCCGTACTGATTATTGATGTAATATGTGCCGTCTTCCCTTTTGCTTATATACAGCCTTTCCAGACCCGGAGCAACCGTTTCCACATCTTTAAATTTCATTTCCAGATAAACTGACACGATATAGGAACCGTCTGTCAGACCTTTTTTCGTGTAACAGGATATGTTCTGATATCCTTCCACATACTGGCTGACCATCGTAATATAGCTTTTTTCCGCATCCGAAACCGGATCTGCCAGAGTGACAAGCGTATCGTTGTCTCCGTTTGCATATGCGGTATAATAACTGCTGACCAGCTGGTTTATTTCCGGATACACGTCTTTTTCGTAACTCTCGTTCGCCGGCTCTGCCCCGGCCTCCGTCATGGCCGCCTGCGTCTCTGTAGGCGTCTCAAGATCGCTTACCGTCTTGCCGCCTCCCATAAACTTTACCAGCACAATTACAAGTACAATAAACAGGCCCGCCACCGCAATATAACGGATATTTCTCTTGCAGAATTCCACTGCCTGTGCAAATCCTCCCAAAGTTTCGTTTGTATCTGTATTATGATTTGTGTTTTTCCCGTTTACATCATTCGTCTGATTGCTCATATTTTTTCCTCCTAAAACACGCTGACTGCGCCGCTCTTCTGCCGTCTTTTTCTCTCTATCTGCATACTATCTATGATTATCCTGATGGAATTAGTTACAACGTACATTATTCAGGATAGCAAACCATTTCTCAAAAGTCAACCCGAAATAAAAAAAAGACGTGAAAAAGAATTTATTGACATTTCTCTCCCTCTGTATTATTATAAGATTGTTCTGCAACCGTAGTCTAACGGATAGAACACAGGACTCCGACTCCTGCGATGTGGGTTCGATTCCCGCCGGTTGCATTTTAAGTAAGGTTGTGAAATCATAACCTTATTTTTTTTCGCAAAAGGATTTTTTAACAGACAGGAGATGAACTGAATGAGTTTTACCTATTTAAAGCAGCTTCCAACGCCCGACGAAATCAAAGGGCAGTATCCGCTTTCCGAAAAACTTGCGGCTCTCAAACAGGAAAGAGATCAAATGATTTCAGATGTAATTACCGGAAAAGACAATCGGTTTTTAGTGATTATCGGCCCATGTTCCGCCGATAACGAAGACGCTGTTCTTGACTATGTCACACGTCTGGCCCCTGTTGCCGAAAAAGTAAAAGACAAACTGATTCTTATTCCAAGAATCTACACCAACAAGCCGCGCACCACAGGATCCGGCTACAAAGGAATCGCTTCCCAGCCGGATCCGGAGAAGAAACCGGATATGCTGGCGGGACTGATCGCCATGCGGAATATGCACATCCACGCCATTGAAGAAAGCGGCCTTACCTGTGCGGATGAAATGCTCTATCCGGAAAACTGGGGCTATGTGGAAGACCTTCTTTCCTATGTCGCCATTGGCGCCCGTTCCGTGGAAGACCAGCACCATCGTCTGACCGTCAGCGGTTTCGACGTCGCTTCCGGCATGAAAAACCCCACCAGCGGCGATTTCACCGTTATGCTGAACTCTGTTTACGCCGCCCAGCATCCGCATCATTTCGTTTACCGCGGACATGAAGTTGAAACAACCGGCAACCCTCTTACTCACGTCGTGCTGCGGGGAGCCGTTTCAAAACACGGCAACAGCGTGCAGAATTACCACTACGAAGATATTATGCGCCTGATTGACAAATATAATCAAATGGAACTCAAAAATCCCGCGGCAGTGATTGATGCAAATCATTCCAATTCCGGCAAACAGTATAAGGAGCAGATCCGCATTGTAAAAGAAGTCATGCATAACCGAAAGCTGTCTCAGGATATCCGGGATATCATAAAAGGCGTTATGATTGAAAGCTATATCGAAGAGGGCGCTCAGAAAGTGGGAAGCCATATCTATGGAAAATCCATCACCGACCCATGTCTGGGATGGAAAGATTCCGAAAAACTGATTTATGACATTGCTGAAATGCATATTTAAGACTACAGAAAAAGAAGAAGCAAAGAGCCTTATCTCTGCTTCTTCTTTTTTGCCTTACCGGTGTTTTTATCCAATAATACGGACAATCTTCTGCAGGAAAAACGGATTTACATAACTTTCTGTAAACAGTCCCATAAAAAATAGTGCCAATACTAAAAAAATCCAGGCGGACGCCTTCATATGCTGCGCCTTTTTCCGTTCCATGGAAATATGTTCTTTTCCAATTCCCTTATAGCGCATCAGTCCGTACCGCCACAAAACCAGGACCGGAGCATAAAACAGCCACTGCGGGAAAAAAAATCCGAACATCAAAAGGATCCCTTTCATTCCGCAGTTCATAATTGCAATGACAGATAAAAATCCCACAGAAAACCCAATATAACAAATATAAACGTCTGCAACCAGCGTTCTATAAATCCCAGCGCTCAAAACCAGCATCAGAAAAAATTCCGGTATTCTTTTATAAAACAAAAACGGAAAAAGCTCCCTTCCCTGTATATCCGCATACATATATCGGTTGATAAAATATTCGTTCATCGCCCCAAGCTCCCGTCCTGCGGCAATGCCAAGAACATTCGCACAGATTACCCCGCTAAGAAAAATCAAAAAAAATAATGTCGTATTTTTCTTCACATTACACGTCCAAATTATTATCATCCTAACATATGTTTCCGGAAACGAATTTATTCCTCCGCCGCTATCCCTTTATCCTGTTTGCATAAGCTAAAATGGCCGCTGCCGTTTTTGCATCCTGTATTTCTCCCGCATAAACTTTTTCACACAATTCCTGCAGATCGCACGCCACAATCTCTATATATTCATCTTCATCCAGATTTTGTTCTCCCGGCACAAGATCTGTCGCAAGATAAACATCAATCAACTCATCGCAAAACGCAACGGTAGATTTTAAAGAAAGCATCTTTTCTATCTTCCTGCAGACATATCCCGTTTCTTCTTCCAGTTCTCTCTTTGCGCAGACAGCCGTATCTTCCGTCACGCTGTCCCTTGCTCCCGCCGGTATCTCCAATGTAAAACGATCCAGCGCATTCCGGTATTGTCTTACCATCAAAATTTTCCCGTCCGGCATCACAGGCAGCACAGCCGCCGCCCCTTTCCTGTGCGCAATAAAATCCCACTCTGCAATTTTCCCGTCCGGCATTTTTACATAGTCGGTATACATATCTACAATTGCGCCTTTTCTTACCAGTTCCCTTTTCACCCGTTCTAATTTTTGAAGCATATGCATCTTTCTCCTTTCCCTGTCTCTTCAAAAAGAAAAGCAGTCAATGAAAATCATTGACTGCTCCGTTTTCGCTATTTTGCGTAATCCACTACACGGGATTCCCGAATCAGATTTATTTTAATCTGTCCCGGATATTCCAATTCAGATTCAATCTGTTTGGAAATGTTACGCGCCAGCAATACCATATCGGCATCGCTGATCTGCTCAGGAATTACCATTACCCGAATCTCTCTGCCCGCCTGAATGGCAAAAGATTTGTCTACCCCTTTAAAACCATCTGTAATATCTTCTAACTGTTTTAATCTGTTTGAATATGTTTCCAACGTCTCTCGTCTTGCCCCCGGACGCGCCGCGCTGATTGTATCGGCAGCCTGTACCAGGCAGGCAATCAGAGTCTCCGGTTCCACATCACCATGATGTGCTTCCACTGCATTGATAATCAGTGGAGACTCTTTGTATTTTCTACATAATTCAACACCAATTTGAATATGTGAACCTTCCATTTCATGATCTACTGATTTTCCAATGTCATGCAATAAACCTGCTCGCTTTGCAGTTCTGACGTCTACGCCAATCTCTCCGGCTAAAAGTCCGGCTATCTGCGCAACTTCAATTGAGTGCTTCAATGCATTCTGTCCATAACTGGTTCTGAATTTCATACGCCCCAAAAGACGCACCAGCTCCGGATGAATCCTGTGAACGCCGACTTCCAGCGTAGCGGCTTCACCCTCTTCGCGAATCATCGTCTCAACTTCTTTTTTAGCCTTCTCCACCATTTCTTCTATTCTGGCCGGATGAATTCTTCCGTCCACAATCAATTTCTCTAAAGCAATTCTCGCGATCTCCCTGCGAATCGGGTCGAATCCTGAAAGAATTACTGCTTCCGGCGTATCGTCAATAATCAAATCCACCCCGGTCAAGGTCTCTAATGTACGAATATTACGTCCTTCACGACCAATGATTCGTCCTTTCATTTCATCATTTGGAAGCTGGACAACGGAAATCGTGGTTTCAGCGACATGATCCGCAGCGCATTTCTGAATTGCAGACACTACATAATCTTTCGCCTTCTTGCCAGCTTCTTCCTTTGCCTGGTTTTCCATTTCTTTGATAAGCTTTGCCGTATCAAGTTTTACATCTTCTTCAACAGTTTTTAAAAGGTAATCTTTTGCCTGTTCGGAGGTAAGTCCTGAGATTCGTTCCAATTCCTGTACGCGCTCTTCACTCAGCTTCGCAATTTCTGCTTTCTGCCTGCTTAATTCTTCTTCCCTTGCAACAAAACCCGCTTCGCGCTTTTCAATCGCCTCCAGCTTTCTGTCCAGATTCTCTTCTTTCTGCACGATACGTCTTTCATTACGCTGGATTTCAGCCCGACGCTCACGAATTTCCCTGTCCAAGTCATTTTTACTCTTAATGGTTTCCTCTTTGACTTCCAACAAGGTCTCCCGCTTTTTCGTCTCAGCCGTCTTTACTGCTTCATCAATAATCTCCCTGGCTTTCTCTTCCGCACTGCCAACCTTCTGCTCTGCCACCTTTTTACGGTATGCAGTCGTAACCAGATAAGTAATCGGAACAGCAAATATAAGCGTGACTATCACAGCAATAATTACTCCCTGCACAGGAACACCTCCTTTATTCAATTTTCATTGTACATATAACAAAACACAGTTTCATCTGTCATAATTAACAACAGTTAGATTTTATACTTTATTCACACTTATGTCAAGTATTTGTTATATACTCTTAACACCTTCCGCTATGCATCTTCATTTTGATTCATCACTGCCAGAATATCAGAAGAGCGAAATCCTCTGCGCATTAAAAACTGATACATTTTCCGGGACTCATTTCTGTCTGCCTCACTCTGTGAAAACCCTTTCTTTTCCAATAAAGCCCGTATCTGCGCCTTTTCATCTGATGAAAACTCTTCTTCCATACAGCGTTCTATTACATCCTTTGAAACGCCCCGTTTTATCAGATCGCTTTTCAGACGCATCTTGCTGCGCTCTGTCTGATGGAACCGGATAAAAGTCCTTGCATACCGTTCGTCGTCCAGATAGCGCCTTTTCTTTACATATGAAACCGCGTCTTCCACTGCTTCTTCCGGGTATTCGCTTAGAGAAAGCTTTTCCCGAAGCTGCCGCTCCGTTCGTTCCTGACGCTCTATCAGGTGCACCGCGCGCTTGATCGCGCGTTTACCAATCACGCCATGGAGCAGGTTCTCATACTGCTCTTCGGACAGTATCATACCTTTTGTCAGGGAAAGGCTTCTGGCCTCTCCCTGATAAAGCCACAGAAAAATCTCCCCGTTCAGACAAATCTCTACCCGTTTCGCATCCGTTTTTTTTAAATCCGTAATCTGATACTGCATTATGCCTTTCCTTCTGCCTTTTTCGGTTCTGCGCTTTTGTCTCCTGCTGCAGTTTTTTCTGTCTCCGGCTCCTCTTCCTCAGACGCTGTAATTTCATAATGATTGCGAACCTTTTTCTCCACTTCATCCCGCATTTGGGGATGCTCTTTTAAGTATTGTTTCGCATTTTCACGTCCCTGTCCAATCTTTTCTCCATTATAGGCATACCATGCGCCGGATTTGTTGATTACATTGCAATTTGCCGCAAGATCAAGCATATCCCCTTCTCTGGATATCCCCTGGCCAAACATAATGTCAAACTCTGCCTCACGAAACGGAGGAGCCACTTTATTCTTCACAACCTTGATTCGGGTACGGTTGCCAATCATCTCCCCGGCCTGCTTTAACGCCTCAATTTTTCTGACATCAAGACGAACGGACGCGTAGAATTTCAAAGCCCTTCCGCCCGTCGTCGTCTCCGGGCTGCCAAACATAACTCCCACTTTCTCGCGGAGCTGATTGATAAAAAGAACGATGCAATTCGTCTTACTAATCACCGAAGTCAGCTTTCTGAGCGCCTGCGACATCAGTCTCGCCTGCAGCCCAACATGGGAATCTCCCATATCGCCGTCAATTTCCGCCTTTGGAACAAGCGCCGCCACAGAATCCACGATAACAATATCCACCGCTCCGGAACGCACCATTGTCTCCGTAATCTCAAGCGCCTGCTCTCCGCTGTCCGGCTGCGAAATGTAAAGATTCTCAATATCCACTCCGATATTTTTTGCATAAACCGGATCCAATGCATGCTCCGCATCAATAAATCCGGCAATTCCTCCCATCTTCTGCACTTCTGCAACGACATGAAGCGCCACTGTGGTTTTTCCGCTTGATTCCGGCCCGTAAATCTCAATCACGCGCCCCTTCGGAAGCCCTCCGATTCCAAGCGCAATGTCAAGGCTTAAGCATCCCGTAGGAACCGCATCCACATTCATCGTCTTTGCAGACTCGCCAAGCTTCATTACAGAACCCTTTCCATACTGTTTCTCAATATGGGAAATGGCAGCGTCCAGCGCTTTTAATTTATCTTCTTTATTTTCTATTCTTTTTACTTCTTTTTTTTCTTCCTTGGCCATTTTAATCTCCTTTATGCAAACTTATGTTCGTTTCTTCTCTATAGTAATCTATTTCCTATAAAAAGTCAACTCAAAACTTATTCATTTCAAATTATTTTGGGATCAATCAGATAATAAGAAAAAAGACAGCCGATTCCTCAACTGTCTTTCAGTATAAAATCTATTCCTGCCATTGTCAAGCGTTATGCCGCTCCAAAGCGTCTTTACATATATAACAAAACGCCGCCGCCAGCAAAACCAATCCCACTGCTTTTAATATTTTTTTTGCCATATCATATCCTCCTTTGTCTTTCTGCCCTATATTTTACTACAGTTTCCATTAAAATGAAAAGTGATTTTTCCTTAATTTTATCTTAGATTTTTATTGTTTAAAGTTAATCAAATCTTTCGTTTAGATCCCTGTCTGGTTTAACCCATCTGTCAATTCAGCAAACGGATTTTAATGCTTCTTAAGCTCTGCAATAGCAGCATAATGCAAAATATCAAATTCATTCGGCGCAATTTGTCTAAGAAGCGTCATATGCTCTTGTTCCCACATCGAAATTTTTTTCCCGGTAAGTGAAGCTCCTATTCCACGGCAAGCCTTCATTCTTCCATTCCAGCTTTCACAGGTAAACGGTATTCTTAGAATAAATTCTTCATGGAATGCAAGCTCAAAGTTTTCTCTGTAACAATCTGGTATGTCTATTGGATGTTTCGTTTCTCCTGCGCCGCTCCAATTTGGATTATATTTCAATACAAGTTTTTCACTGGCTCCTGCAATCTCATCCTCAAATGGCAGCCATGCCATATATAAAACAAGAATACTTCCCCCTTGCTTCAGCATACGATAAAACTTGGGCATAACAGTCTCATGGTCAAAATACCAAAAACACTGGCATGCTGTAATTACATCAAAAGAGTTATCCGAAAAATTTATATCCTCTGTTGATGCAACATGAAAATCTATATCCATACCCTCTGAGAGAATTTTCGCTTGTTTAATCTGGTTTTCTGAAATATCCGCAGCCGTCCATTTCGCCCCATACCGGTACATATTTCTTGGAAGAACGCCCGTTCCTGTTCCGATGTCAAGGACAGATTGTCCGTCCAAGCATAATTTGCGGTCAACAATTTTTTGATAAAACTCTTGCGGATAAATATCACGGAATTTCGCGTAATCGATTGAAGTTTTCCCCCAGTCAAAGGGTTTTCCGTTATCTATATCTCTGTTTTTTATCTTCATATCATACATTCCTCAATTCCGGCTTTTCTTTGTATGCAGCTTTATAGATAAAACAAAAAGTTATTACTTTCTGCATATTGTATTTCCTAAAATAATAATTACCGCAATATCAACCAAAACAATCCCCAATGCAATATATACAAAAAACGCTGGCAGAATATTCTCCAACAATTCCATCGTTAATATGAGAAGCGTTATCACAGACATTCCGATTCCCATTGTTCTGCATAGTTTCTTTTCATTATACTTTTCTTTTTCTTCTTTTGAAGCCGTATTATATCCAGAAATAAACCAGCTTGCGTGTCCCAAAAGCAAAGCTATGGAAAGTACGGCAAATATTATAAAAATAATCCATACTATCCAGTCTGGTCCCATTGATACATCTGCTAATTTCATTTATATAGCGCCTCCACAACTCACAATTTCTCAATCTAATTTTTTTAAGTATACATAAATTTATGAGACTTTTCAATTCTCCGAACTGCTTTTTCTTAATTAAGCGGCGCTCCCGCATACTACAGGACTTTCGTATCAAATCCAGACTTACTGCCTGTAAGGCGCCTGACAGGATTCAATATTTTGCTACTGCCCTTTGTCCCAATTAAGCGATTTCCTTTTCCTACTTCAAAGTCTCGCTGTGATTTAACGTAAGCGTACTGTACAAAAACAGGACGTCACACGATTGAAAATCTATAAAGCGTTCCAGAAAATCAGGCTGAATATACCTGGTGTCTACCAAATCAATGCGCGAATATGCTTCAATCAGCAAAGGGGCGATGCCCGAACCAAAAGAATCCCGGAACATCACAAGCCGTTTCGCAGAGGAAGCGTCCGGGTTTTCTATGGTAAGAAGGGAAATTGAGCCGGACAGAAACATTTCATACGGATCCCTGCCCATTGCCCGTTCCATATTATATACGGGGATCTCTTTTTCATTTTCCCAGTCATACACAATGCACCCGTCTATGGCGTCATTCGTAAGATACTGGATTTTGTCAGGAGCGGCCGAAAGCGCCGCCTGACCGTAATATGCGCCGTAAAAATCCTTTTGCAGCGTATGGATCTTATATTCTTTCGAAATATCCGTTCCCATTGTCTGTGCAAGCCGCTCTGCCACATCCGTAATCCTCTCCTGCCGCCAGTGAGCGTCTGTTTTGTAAAAATCATCCCGTTCCAAAAGATCTGAGATTTTAATATATTCCGCAAAACCGGCTTTTTGCGCCGTCTTCTCTTCAAATTCTGCATAATCCATGGAAAGATGGCCGTTTTCCTTCGCCAGAAAACAATTTTTATCCGGAATGACAGAAAGGAAAACCCTGTTTTCCGATGTAAGATATGTTTCACAAATACTGCGGATTTTCTCCGCGGCACGGTTCAATGAAGTTTCATGGAACGGATATTCCATGGCGGAAAGAAACCCTTCCGTTTTATAAATTCCATGATTATCTTTGCGCAAAAAAATGTGAAATGCCGCTGCGGACTGAATTTTTCGAAACGTATCCCGGAATGGGAACGTATCCGCCGCATAAGTTTCAAATTCCGACATAAACCGGCCGTTCCAAACAGATTCCGCCGAAAGATTCGGCAAAGAAGCAAGCGCTCTGCGTTCACTTTCCGAATGACTGGCTTTTGGAAAAAATGCACAAAGAAAAAATCCCGCTGCAAACAACAGCGCAAATAACGCACAGATAAATCTATTTTTCTTTTGCCCGTCCATAATCAAAATCTCCTAAAACCTGAAATACAAAAAAGGATGAAACGACCCGCCAATCAAATAAGCCGTTGCAGCAAACAAAAGAGCCGCCAGAAACACCGGTTCAAATAAGTTTAAAATCCTGCCATACGAAGGATGCCCGGATAAGCGTACCGCCGCATTTCGAACGACAGGCGTTGCGCCAGCCATGCCAAGCAGCAGAACCGGAGCAAAATTCCGAAAACAGTACAAAGCTTCCGGCGATACGGCCGGAATCCCTCCGGCTCCAAACAAACCTAAAATATCCGAATACGCTTCGTTTAAATTCCCTGCATGAAAAATCACAAAACTGACCAGCACAAAAACCAGCGTATAGATATGGGAACATACCCGGCTCTTTTTTAACGCCGCAAGCAGGAACCTCTTTTCCAAAATCAAAAGCACGGCAGAACACAAGCCCCACAAAATAAAATTCCACGCCGCCCCATGCCAGAAACCGGTCAGCGTCCATACAATCAGAATATTAACCGCCTGACGTCTGACGCCCGCCCGGCTTCCTCCCAACGGAATATAGACATAATCCCGAAACCAGGAACCAAGGGAAATGTGCCACCGCCTCCAGAATTCCGTAACGCTTCCTGAAATATACGGATAATTAAAATTTTCCGGAAAATGAAATCCAAAGATCCGTCCCAGCCCTATGGCCATATCGCTGTAACCGGAAAAATCATAATAAATATACAGGGCGGACGCCAATGCATAGAGCCAGTAAAATAAAATGGATTTTTCCCCGGAACCACGAAATTCACTGCAAAGCTCCCACAACTGATCCGCAAGAAGGACTTTTTTGGCCAGTCCTGTCACAAAACGACGAATCCCTTCCGCCGCCAGCTCAAATGAATGCGTCCTGTCACAAAGCTGTCCGGAAATATCCGAATAGCGGACAATCGGCCCTGCAATCAGTTGCGGAAACATGGCGATGTAAGTCCCCAAAGAAACAAGATTTTTCTGCGCTTTCATTCCCCGCTGCACATCCGCCGCATAACTTATCATCTGAAATGTATAAAAACTGATTCCGGCCGGAAACGCCACAGAAAAAAAAGAGAATTTAAAAAAAATCAGAATAAAAACGCTTATGGCAACAGAACATACACAGCACATCTGCCCCAGCCGGCGTTCTCTGTACTTTTCCTCCAGCAGACCAAATCCATAACCGGTCAAAATAGACGCTGCCATCAGAAAAACATTTTTCGGCTCTCCCCATGCGTAAAAAACAAGGCTGCCCGCCAGCAAAACCACGTTTTTCAAACGATTGGGAGAAATAAAATAGATCGCCGCCATCAGGGGCAGAAAGTAATATAAAAACGAAATGCCTGAAAATACCATCGTTTTCCGTCAGCCGATTGGCGCTTCCGTTATAAGCTTTGCGCCGTCAAGCGCAGACAGCGCATTTGCCTGAAACGTTTCCATGATCCCAGCTTCTCCAAAAGCGGTGATTACATACGTCCCGTCCACATCAATCACAGCCAGCGTATCCGGCTGCCCGCACATCCACTGCCTTGCCAGGATGTTTTCTTTTACCGCATCGGCAAATTCCTCCATATCCGCATCGTCCTTCAGACGGTATACCGCTCCGGTAAAGGTATTGGCATTCATCATATGCACCATGGAAGCCGCGTCCTCAACCGTTTCAAACTGGCTCTCCGGCAATCCCAGGACAGAAGAAAGCTCCTCCGTCTGGCTTATATCAAATTTTCCGGGAGCATCCATTACCGCATTCGCCTGATCTCCACCATACATGGAAAAAACATCATCCTCTTTATAAGCTTCTTTTACTGTCTGCAGCACTTCAAGAGCCTCTTTAAATGCCGATTCTTTTCCGTTTTGGATTTCTTCGTCCGCTTTCTGCCCGCCGCAGCCAAACGCTGCCAAAACCATCGCTGCCACCGCCAAAAAAGCCGTCATTTTCTTTCTTGCTTTCTGTTTCATTTCAGACTTCTCCTTTCAACCATATTTCAATCCTGTTATTTTAATATAGTTTCTCCGCTCTCAGATATTTTAAACAATTTTCAAACGCACGTTAAATCTCCTCATTCAGAATGCACAGCTTCTTTGCCTGATCCGCAGCCAGACAGGCGTCTATAATCTCCTGAATGTCTCCGTTCATCACTTTATCCAGCTTATATAAGGTAAGCCCTATCCTGTGATCCGTCACGCGCCCCTGTGGAAAATTATAAGTACGGATTTTTTCAGAGCGATCTCCTGTTCCAATCTGGCTTCTCCTTGCTTCCGCTTCCGCATCATGGGCTTTCTGGCATTCGATGTCATACAGTTTTGCCCGAAGAAGCGCAAATGCTTTTGCTTTATTTTGAAGCTGCGACTTTTCCGTCTGGCTGTATACGACGATTCCCGTCGGATAATGCGTAAGACGGACGGCGGAATCTGTCGTATTGACGCACTGTCCTCCATTTCCGGATGCGCGCATAACGTCAATGCGGATATCTTTCTCATCAATTTCCACTTCCACTTCTTCCGCTTCCGGCATAACCGCCACGCTTATGGTAGACGTATGAATCCGTCCCCCGGATTCTGTTTCCGGCACCCTTTGCACGCGGTGAACTCCGGATTCATATTTCATAACAGAATACGCTCCCTGTCCCGTAATCATAAAACTGACGTTTTTCATGCCGCCGATCCCGATTTCCTCACATTCCACCATTTCCACTTTCCAGCGCCTGTCTTCCGCATAATGTACGTACATACGGTAAATCTCCGCCGCAAACAAAGCCGCTTCATCCCCTCCGGCTCCTGCGCGGATTTCCACAATGACATTTTTATCGTCATTCGGGTCTTTCGGCAGCAAAAGAATCTTTAACTTTTCTTCCAGCTTTTCCACATTTTCCTTGGAATCGTTCAGCTCCTCTTTGGCAAGCTCGCGCATCTCTTCATCGCTTTCCTCTTCCAAAAGCGCCAGGGATTCTTCAATGTTCTGCCGGTTCTTTTTATATTCTTTATAAGTTTCAACAATCGGCGTCAAATCGCTTTGTTCCTTCATCAGTTTCCGAAAACGTCCGGCGTCCGAAGCCACGTCCGGCTCGCTCAGCTGGTTTAACACTTCTTCCAAACGCAATACAAGATCTTCTAATCTGTCAAACATGATTTCCTCCTATTACTACCCGGTCAAGTCCTGCCAGGTCTTTTACTGTAACTGTTTCCCGATAACCCGCCTGCCGCATCAGAAAAGACACTTCTTCCCCCTGGCTGCAGCCAATCTCAAATAACAAAAAACCGCCCGGCTTTAGGTGTTTCTTTCCCTCTTCAATAATCCTCCGGTAAAAAAACAGGCCGTCTTCTTTTCCGTCCAAAGCAAGGCGCGGTTCAAAATCCCGGACTTCCGGCATCAGTTTTTTGATTTCTTTTGTCGGAATATAAGGAGGATTTGAAACAATCACGTCGAAACTGCCCTGCACACCGGAAAATAAATCACTCTCCAGAAACCGGACCGAAACGCCGTGCAGTCTGGCATTCTTTTCCGCCACGCAGAGCGCTTTTGCAGAAATATCGGCCGCCAGCGCGCAAATCTCCGGAATATTTTTTAAAATGCTGATTACAATGCAGCCGGATCCGGTACATAAATCCAGCACGTCCATTCCCGGCCGGATTCTTTTTAGCGCTTCTTCCACAAGGATTTCCGTATCCTGTCTGGGAATCAGAACGTCAGAATCCACAAGAAACCGAAACCCCATAAACTCCTGCTCTTCCGTTATATACTGCAGCGGTACGCGTTTTGCCCTTTTCTGCAAAAGCTCTGTATATCTTTTCTGCCGTTCCTCCGGCATCTCTGTCTGCATATGCATATAGTAAAAATTCCGATCAATCCCACATACAAAAGAAAGCAGGAGCCATGCATCCGTCCCCGCCTCTTCTATGCCGTTTTCTCTCAGAAAACGCTCTCCTTTACGAACGGCTTTGCAGTACGTCATGCCCTGCCTCTTTCCGGAGCGCATCCGCCAATCTCCCCGATATAGGATTTCCAGTCAAATACCGCCTCCACAGACGCAATGCCCACTTCGATCATATCGTCTTCCGGTTCCCTTGTCGTAATTTTCTGCAAAAGCAGCCCCGGCTTGCTGAACAGATTGACAAGCGCATTGTCGCTTCTTCCGGCAAGTCGTATAAATTCATAGGAAACGCCGGCAATAACCGGAATCAGCGCCAGGCGAAGCAAAAGACGCAGCGCCGGGGAGTCCACGCGGATAAACAAAAAGAATAAAATGCTGACGAACATGACAATCAAAAGAAAGCTGGTGCCGCAGCGTTTATGCAGACGCGAACTCTTCCGGACATTTTCCACGGTAAGCTCCATACCGCTTTCAATGCAATTGATGCATTTGTGTTCCGCCCCGTGATACATATAAACCCTTTTAATGTCCGGCATCAGAGAAATTCCCGCCACATATCCCAGAAAAATCAACAGACGGAGAGCCCCTTCCAAAAGCGAAATCATCCACGGAGATGAAACCGCCTTTTGAAACAAAAGAGAAATTCCGTAAGGAAGCAGGATAAAAATCGCCACGGCAAGAACGACAGACGCAGCAGCCGTCGCTCCCATAAGAAACTCCTCTTTCTTTTTATCTTTTTCCGCCGTCTCCTCTTCTTCAAAAAAAGATGCGGAAAACGTCATTGTCTTTAATCCGAGCGCCAGAGATTCTATAAAGTTAAACACGCCTCTTACCACCGGCATATTTCTCAGTTTTTTATTTTTGCCTATGCCGCAATACAGGGAAGATTCCACAACAATCTCCTGATTGGGCTTACGGACAGCAACGGCATATTTTTCACCGTTTTTCATCATTACGCCTTCCATGACCGCCTGCCCGCCAATTCCTGAATATCTCATGCTTTTTCTCCGCTATGTCCGCCCTCTTTCACAAAAAGAGGGTAAAAAAGGTTGAGATTATAATTAACCTCAACCCTGCCATGTACTGCATTGCATATTAGTTCTGACTCATGCCATACTTCCTGTTGAACTTGTCAATACGTCCGCGCGCCTGCGCTGTCTTCTGCTGGCCCGTATAGAACGGATGGCATTTGGAACAGATTTCAACGTGAATATCCTTATTTGTTGAACCTGTAACGAAGGTATTGCCACAGTTACATGTTACAGTTGCCTGATAGTAATCCGGATGGATTCCCTCTCTCATCTCTTTCACCTCACACCTGTTTCTATATATTAATTGCTAATTTACATTCCAATAAACAGCTTTTACAGTATATCACAGCCCTCAAAATTATGCAAGTCATTTTAGAAAAATCTTGTCTTTTTCACCATTTGAATGTATTCCCTGTTATTTCTGGTCCGCGCAAACATATTTAAAACAGATTCCACGGCGTCTTCCGACTTAGAGCCGTTAAACGCTTTGCGCATAATGTCCACCGCTTCCTGTTCTTCTTTGTCTAACAGCAGATCCTCCCGCCTGGTTCCTGATTTTACAACGTCGATTGCCGGAAAAATGCGTTTTTCCGAAAGTCTCCGGTCTAAAACAAGTTCCATATTTCCCGTTCCTTTAAACTCCTCAAATATTACGTCATCCATCTTGCTTCCGGTATCCACAAGAGCCGTCGCAAGTATCGTCAGGCTTCCGCCCTCCCTCATATTCCTTGCCGCTCCGAAAAACCGTTTCGGCATATGAAGCGCAGCCGGATCCAGACCTCCTGACAGCGTTCTGCCGCTTGGCGGAACTGTCAGATTATACGCCCTGGCCAGACGGGTAATACTGTCCAGCAAAACGACTACGTCTCTGTGATGTTCCACCAGACGCTTTGCACGCTCAATTACCATCTCTGACACCCGCTTGTGGTGTTCCGGCAGTTCGTCAAACGTAGAATAAATAACTTCCACGTTTTTGCCTTCAATCGCTTCTTTAATGTCTGTCACTTCTTCCGGACGCTCATCAATTAAAAGTATTATCAGATGCATATCCGGATTGCCCCCCGTCACTGCTTTTGCAATCTTTTTTAAAAGCGTCGTCTTTCCGGCTTTCGGCTGGGAAACAATCATTCCTCTCTGCCCTTTTCCAATCGGGGATACCAAATCCACAATGCGCATTTCCACTGATGAGCCGGGCCGTTCCAGGCGGATCCTTTCATTTGGAAAAACAGGCGTCAAATCTTCAAAATTTTTCCTCCTCTGCGCAACGCCCGGATGAAAACCATTAATCGTATTGACGTACAAAAGAGCGCTGAATTTCTCCTGCTGGGTCTTAATCCTCGTATTTCCGCTGATAATGTCTCCCGTTTTTAAATTGAACTTACGAATCTGCGAAGGAGACACATACACATCCTTCTCACCGGGAAGATAGTTTTCACACCGGATAAATCCATAACCGTCCGGCATAACTTCCAAAATCCCGTTCGCCGTTATCCCACTGTCCAAATCATCCCGCGCCGGCACGCTCGCGGCATCCTGTGCAGGCGCCTTTGTATCCGTTTCACATTTCATTTCTTCCCTGACTTCTCTGCTTTCTTTTTCTTCTTTGACTTCTTCCGCTTTTTTCTCATTTCCGGCTTCTTTTTCGTCTTCTGCAAGCATCAATTCCACAAGTTCTTTTTTCTTTAAACCTGATAAATGCCGCAGTCCTCTTGCCTTTGCTAAATCTCTTAACACTGTCACTGACAGACTTTCATATTTTTCTCTCATTCTTCACTTATCTCCTATTCACGCCAATGCATCTCTTCTCGTCTGGGATTCCTGTCTGATATGACAAAGAACGGTTCACACCGCTGATTTCCTTATTATACAACACCTTTCGGAAAATAGGAAGTCCTTTTTCTTGATTTGTCCCTTTTTTAATGCTATGATAAAAAAATAATTTGACAAAGAAAGGGAGTTTATCGTTATGGACTATGGAAAAAAAGCACTGACTGCCCACAGAGAATGGAATGGAAAAATAGAAACCGTTGCAAAATCACCTGTAAAAGACCGTGATGCGCTTTCTGTCGCCTATACGCCCGGCGTTGCAGAACCATGCAGAGCCATTGCAGAAAACCAGGCGGAAGCCTATGCCTATACCATGAAAGCAAACACGGTCGCCGTCGTATCCGACGGAAGCGCCGTACTTGGGCTTGGCAATATCGGCCCCTATGCCGCAATGCCCGTTATGGAAGGAAAATGCGTCCTTTTCAAAGAATTCGGCGGCGTCAACGCCGTTCCCATCTGCCTTGACACACAGGATACCGAAGAAATCATACGCACAGTAAAATATATCGCTCCTGCTTTTGGAGGAATCAATCTGGAAGACATTTCCGCACCGCGGTGTTTTGAAATCGAAGAACGCTTAAACGCGCTGCTTGACATTCCGGTTTTCCATGACGATCAGCACGGTACGGCCATCGTAGTCTTAGCAGGCATTATCAACGCCTTAAAAGTAACCGGAAAAGAAATGAAAAACTGCAAAGTCGTGGTAAACGGCGCAGGCTCCGCCGGCATCGCCATTGCCAGACTGCTTTTAACCTATGGGTTTTCCCATGTCATTATGTGCGACAAAGAAGGAATCATCGGAGCAGACTATCCGAATCTGAACTGGATGCAGCAAAAAATGACAGAGGTGACAAATCCGGATGATGCGCATGGAACGCTTGCGGACGCCCTAAAAGGAGCCGATATCTTTGTAGGCGTTTCCGCACCTAACATCGTAAGCCCCGAAATGGTTTCCTCCATGAACAAAGACGCCATCCTTTTTGCCATGGCAAATCCGGTTCCTGAAATCATGCCGGACGCGGCAAAGGCTGCCGGCGCAAAAGTCGTCGGCACCGGCAGAAGCGATTTCCCAAACCAGATTAATAACGTTGTCGCCTTTCCCGGAATTTTCAAAGGCGCGCTGGAAGGCCGCGCGTCTAAAATTACGGAAGATATGAAGCTCGCCGCCGCAAAAGCGATTGCAGGGCTTGTCAGCGAAAAAGATTTAAATGAAAATCATATCATGCCGGAAGCCTTTGATCCGCGCGTGGCAAAAGCCGTCAGCGACGCCGTAAAAGCTCATATCGAAGAAAGGGAACAAAATGGCTGATCCGAATACGATTTACAAGATAACAATTTTAGCCATGCTGGATAAAGTGGATTTTCCGCTCTCCAACACACAGATTTCCAACTTTTTCCTCGAACATGATTACACAGATTATTTTACCGTTCAGCAGATCATCAGCGGACTTTTAGATTCTGAACTGATTCATGCAGAATCCACGCACAACAACACCCAGTACCGCATCACCGCCCCGGGACGGGAAACACTCGTCTTTTTTAAAGATAAAATCACGCCTGCCATTGAAGCGGACATGAGCTCTTATTTTGAAAAAAATAAAATGGAATTAAAAAATGAAAATTCCATTCTCGCCGATTTCTATAAATCCACCGTTTCCGGATTCGATGTGCGCTGCCAGTTAAAGGAGAATAATATTTCTGTCATTGATTTGACCATCCATGTAAAAACAAAGGCGCAGGCCAAAGCCGTCTGCGAAAACTGGCAGAAACAGACGCTTGATATTTACACCTACCTGATGGATTCACTGATTCAGTAATCCCTTTTTGGGCAAAAGAAAAAACCGGAACATTTCCCATACAGAACTGTTTCGGTTTTTTCTCTCTATAACTGCGCCAGCGTCTCCAACGCCCGTTTTTTCAAAATTACATCTGCATGTTCTTCAAGGAAATTGCTGCGCACACTGTCCTTTTCGATAGACTTTGCATACTCCATGGACGCCGCCACAAACTCATAAATATATTCCCGTGCGCTCTGATTTAAATCCACCCACAGAAAGTACAGTTTCGTCTTATCCAGATAATAAAGACGGCTTTTTGCATTGGGATTTTTCGGAAGAATCTGACAGAACTTTCTGACGTCATCAAAAGCGTGAAACGTCAAAAGATAAGAATATTTCTCTGCATCTTCTTTTGTTTTCTTTTCTTTCTTCCGGCTTCCGGCCTCTTTTAAAATATCTTCTTTCACATCGGGCTTTTCTTCCCGGACTTCTTTTCCGGCAGACGAACCAAACATATTCCGTATATGCTCTAAAATCTCCGCGCTGCTGACCTGACTTTCTGAAAATGTCAAAACGATTTCATCTTCCGACATAATTGCCGCCTGAATCGACATCATATTTCCGGTTGTTTTAAACCCCACCTCTTCTTCGGCAATCCGAATTAAATTCTCTAAAAATTCTCTGGCATTCGGCGTATTGGAAAAAAAATCATCCAGTCCAATGCCATTCTGCTCCAAATCATCCTGGGTCAAAGTACAACGCAGTGACCCGTTATCCATTTTTTCAAATTTCATAATGCATCACATCCTTACTAATCCCCTATTGACTTACCAATTCCATTATTCCTGCATCACTGCCATCAATGCCGGTATCAATTGTTTTTTTCTTGAAACCACGCCTTTTAACAAATATCCGTCTTCCTCTCTGGAAGCTGAAAAAGCGCGGCTGATAATTCCGTCTGCAGCATCTCCGGCGCTGATCAGTATCGTAGATTCTTCTATAATATCCGTCAGCATGACAAAAACCATATCTAACCTGCGTTCTTCTAAGACTTCCGGAATAAAATCTTTTAATTTTTTCCGTACAGTGTCAAGCTCTTCTTTACTCATTGCGCTCAACTGGGCAACGCCAAACTCATAATTGTCCGCCGTAAATGTCTTAAAATCCTGATAAAAAATTTCTTCCGGAGACTTACGGTTAAAATCACTGCCTGCCCGAAACATATTCTTTGCAAGTTGTTCAATATCAATCCCGGCAATATTCGCCAATTCTTCCGCAGCCGCCCGATCAACGGAAGTACAGGTAGGCGATCGGAACATCAGCGTATCCGAAATAATTGCCGAACACAAAATGCCTGCAATGTCTTTTGGAATTTCAACGCCTTTTTCCTGATACATCTGAAAAATAATCGTAGAAGTGCATCCAAGCGGCTGATTGCGGAAAAACACAGGAGAAATCGTCTCCAGACTTCCAAGCCTGTGGTGATCGATAATTTCCAGAATCTCCGCTCCTCCAATGCCGTCTACCGCCTGCGTCTTTTCATTGTGATCCACCAGAATGATTTTCTTTTTCTGTGTATTAAACAGATATCTTCTCGAAATCATCCCGACATAATTATTCTCTTCATCCACAATCGGAAAATCCCTGTGACGCACTTTAGACATGACCTCTTTTACATCGTCGACATAATCTTCCAAATCAAACTGAATCAGATTATTTTTTGTCATAAAATGTTTGATTGGCATACTCTGATTGATCAGACGGGCCACCGTAAATGTATCATAGGGCGAACCGATAATCACACAGTCACGTTTCTCCGCAGATGCGACCACCTCTTTGCTGACGGCAAATCCGGAACAAATCACAAGGCAGCTTGCATTATTTTCAATCGCATGCATCTGGGATTTTGCGCTTCCTCCCATAATGACAAGATCGTCCGGTTCCATATACTCCTCCAGCCAGTCCGGGCTGGACGTTTCGATTACCACTTTTCCTTTCGTAAAATGCGCATGCTTATTCCCTGCCAAAAAATTCCCCTTTAACGTCTCTGCGATATTTTTATAAGACGTTTTCGCTGCGGACAAAATCTGATTGTCATATACGTCCATATAGGAAGTTGCAATATCCCTTGTAACAATCAGCCCGTTTAACCTGTCATGCGCGCCTGTAACCGGAAGCGTAACTACATTTTCCGTACTCATCAGCTCCCATGCAAGTTTCAGGGAAATCTGGCTGTTTACGCCGGCCGTTCTGCGAAATGAAATGTCTTTGATCTGCGCCCTTACATCCGTCACCAGCTCCGGCTCTTTTATCTGAAAGCATTCCAGCACATATTTTGTCTCTTCATTGACGCTCCCTGCGCGTTTCGCTTCATGGAGGATATTCTCCGTCCTGTTTTTCAGATCCGCATATGCAATTGCGGCACAGATAGAATCTGTATCCGGATTTTTGTGCCCGATAATCCAAATCTTTCTTTCCTGTTCTAATCCCATGCTTCCTTCCTTTCTGTATATAAAAAGCTCCCTGCCCGAAGAGCTTTTCTAATACAGGAAACTGCAGTTCTCCTTCCTGTATAACAAGAAAGGATGTCCCGCCAAGCTCTTTTTGCACTGCTTTTTGTGACACCCCAAGATTCTGCCTGTATCTTATATATATTCCCAATTTTCAAAAATGTTACTTGTATTTTATATAAGACCTAAAATGCGGGCAATCACTCCTGCCAGTCCTGCAAAGTTCAATACAGTAAATACAACAATAACCGTTAATAACTTCTTAAAAGATGAAATCTCTGAAATGCTCTCCCTGGCCTCCTCCAGCTTCTTGTCCGATTCTTCTATCAAAGCCTGCATATTACGGTAGCACTGCACGCTTTCTGTATGTATTTTCTCGCTGATCTCATTTTTCAGCCTGTCAAACTGCCCGTTCAGTCCGTCCACTGTCTCCATCAGCGTTTCATTCTGCTCTTTGATCAGGCTGCGGACTTCCTCATTTTGCTCTGTGCTGCTGACTGCATTCTCCGCCAAACGCTCCGCGAATGTTTCATTCAGCTCGTTTAATTTGGCGTCCACTTTTTCCACCATTCCGTCTATCTGCACTTTAACGCCGGAAACCACACGGTCTGCGGCATCCTGCCGCTCTTCAATCATATCGGAGAGTTCCTTCGCTTTCCCCTCCCGCTCTGCGACAATTTCCTGAAGCTCCTGCACTTTATTCTCTTTGGATGAGAGCAGCTCCTGAAGCTGTCTGGCCTTTTCCCTGAATTCATCAATCTGGTTCAACAAAAAATCTTCTTTTTCCACGTTATCTCTCTTCCTTTCCCGATCGGTTTTGCGGCGGTCTGTATATTCTTTTAATAACTGTACCACTTTCCCCATAAAAAATTCCTCCTAAAGCGCTTTCAGATACGCTTGAAAGTCCGCCATAGCACATCGGCCGTTCTCTGTTTTTTCATTGTAGCATTATCTGGAAAACTTGTAAAGGAAAAAACGCTTCTCTTTCCATGGTTTAAAACCGGACGTCCGCCGTACTCATACCGTCCTCATACCCGTACTGGAATATAATATGACAGCCAGATTCTCCCTCTTCTCTTGCATTGAAAAAAGAAATCTCTTCTGCAGACACGCCCCATTTGTCCGCAAGCTCCTCTTCTCCCGTTGCAAGGTTCCTTTTCCATATGCCGGGCATTTTTTCCTCTCCCGCCAGATAAAACACAAATCCGTCTTTTACGCCGCATAAAAGTCCCGGTATATCCTGCAGAAACTGAGGACCGCCGGAAAAATCAGGCGAAATACGGCACAACGGCTTTTGAGACGCGCTGTCTGTCCAGCCAGAGTAATAAATCCATCCTTCGTCTTCGCAAAGCCCGTCAAATACATGGTACATAATTTCATCCGCAGTTCTCCTGTCACTGCCGTCCATAGCAATGCTCACCAGCACAGGCGCTTTCAGGTCATTCATCCCGGCCGTCCTGGCCGCTTTGTAAATAATCCGGCCGCCCGCGAAAAGAACAGGGCATTCCTTCCAGGTATCCTGGAAAATCAGCGTTTCCAGAATCTGCCGCTCTTCCCCTCTCTGCCTTGTCAAAATCAGAGCTTCAAAAGGCCATGAAATTTCCCCGTCCGCCTGTTCTCCCGTTACGTCTTCTTCCAGATAATAAAGCCAGCCTTCTTCGTCTTCGTGTAAAAATTCCCGTCCCACAAGCCTTCGCATCTTTTCCCAGTTTAACCAGGGAATCCCCTGTTCTTCCTGTTCTTTCGAATACTCCAGAAACAGCGGATAAATGTGGGTGTCCCCTCTGCCATTCTTTCCCACAAGCAGCGACAGCCCCTGCATATCCGTCTCATGGAATATTTCATAATCTTTGGTTCGCAGAGCGTCTTCTGACAGATAAGCTGTTTTTCCCGATTCCGTCACAACATAATTTTTCTCTCCATTTTGGAAAAGGCCGTCGAACCCATCTTCTCCAAAAGAAGTAAGCTCTGACCAAGAAAGGCTTCTTTTCTCTATATCGTAGATGAACTTCTCTGAAGCGTCCGGCTCGTTATACATAAGAATCTGCTTTCCGTCCCCGGAAACTTCTATATGCGTCGTCTGATCCCCTTGTATAGAAGCAAAGCCCGCTGCTTTTAAATCCAGAAGCTGTTCGATTTTCTGATTCCTGATATCATAAACCAGAAGCCCCCAGTAGTCATAAATTACAGCCCGTTCTTCCGACGCATAAATAAGCTGCGGAAATACGGAACCGTAAATTGCCTTTGCGGCATCTTTCACAGAAAGTCCGTTCAGCTTTTTTTGCATCTCTTTTAAATCCGCCGCATCTTTCTTCATCTGATTTTCACTTTCCGCGCTTTTGGAACCCGTTTTTAAATTTTCGGAATCACTTATTCCACGTGATCCAAAAGTCACAAAAAAACTTACGGACAACAGAATGCATATACCAAAAGCCGCAGCCAGGACGCCTTTTTTTCTTCTTTTATCAGAAAAAATATTGGCAAACCTTTTCTTTAAGGCTTCCGCATCCCTGGAAAATTCACTGGTGCACAGAAATACATTCCGTTTTCCTTTGGCCGCAGCACAGAGCAAAAGCATCTCGCTATATCTCTTTTTTTCTTCTTTTGTAAAATTTTTTACAACATGGCTGTCACACAGAAGTTCCATGTCTTTTTCCGCCTGCCGTTCCATCAGAGCGACAATGGGATTGAACCAGTGAACAGCCCTGGCCAAAGACAGCAGAAACTTTACCCAGATATCTTTTCTTCTGTAATGGGTCAGTTCGTGCTTCAAAATAAACTCCAATTGCTCCGTTTCATATTCTCTTGCAGGAAGCAGTATTTTCGGCTTTAAAATCCCCATAAGCACAGGAGACGAAACCTCTTTGGAAAGATACACAGAAAGTCCCTTTTCCACGAAAAAAAACTGCGTCTTTTTCATTTGGCGGCAGAAAACCCCGTAACACACAATCCGCCACGAAAAAAACGTCACGGTTCCAGCCGCCCATAATACGGAAGCAAACCAAAGCGCAAGATCTGCCGTCTCTTTTCCGGAACGTTCCTTCTCCATTTCCAAAAAAGAATCCGTCTGCAAATCTTTTTGTTTTAAATTTCCGGTTTGAAAGCTTTTTGTTTCTGCTTCCCCTGACCATCCTGACGTCCCGCCTGAAACAAACTCATCTTTCCTGTTTTCCAAAGAAAAATTTTTGTCTTCCTCTGTTTTGCCATCTGGGAAAGAAAGCACAAACGCCTGATTTGGTATAGACAAATCAAAAGGGAAAATAAGCCGTAAGGCAAGAGCAATCCAGAGAAAATACCGCCAGAAAACCGTGCGTGTCTTTCCAAACAAAGGAGATACCGCCAGAATAACCAAAATCCCGGCGGCGGACAAAGCCGATATCTTTAATGCATTCAAAAATATAGTTCCCATAAGCGCTCCTTCCTATAAGCTGTCCAGATAATCCTTCAAATCTTTGATTTCATCTTTTGAAATCCCGTTTCCATCATACAATGCCGCCACAAACTTCCTGACGGAACTTCCATAAAGCTTTTTTAAAATGACTCCGCTTTCCCGTTTCAGGTAATCATTTTCTTTTACAAGCGGAATATAACAGTTATTCCTCCCTTCCTTCTCTATTCTGACAAATCCCTTTTCTTCCAGCCTGGAAAGAAATGACAATACCGTTGTTTTTGAAAGACGTCTTTTTTTCGGAAGCTTCTCCTCGATCTCCATCCGCGTCATCGGCCTGTCTGCATTCCAAAGAATCATCATCAGCTCCAGTTCTGAATTTGGCAGGGTTTTATGTTCCATTACGCCGTCCTTTCCGCACAGTCTGTAAATTCTGTGTCATAAATTTCAAGTTTACAAGATTCTATATTCGGCATTTGCCGCACATTGATTATATTCTACATTTGCCGAATATAAATGTCAAGGTTTTTTGAAAAATCTATGTTCTAATTCATCCATAAAAACAGAAAAGAGGCCGCATCTTATAATGCAAACCTCTTTTCTGACAAACTACCTGATTTTTACGGCTTTCTTTGCTGCTTTCATCGGACTGTACATTTTTTTGGATACAACCACGATTTTATAAGAATAACTCTTTCCTTTTTTCAGCTTTTTGCTGTCGCGGTAACTCGTCTTTTTCTTTACTGTGGCAATTTTTTTGAATGCCTTTTTGCCTTCTGCCCGGAAAACCAGATAGGAAGTCGCGCCTTTCACTTTTTGCCATTTTAAATTGACCGCTTTTTTGCCTTTTACCAAAGACGCAGTAACTTTCTTTGTCGCATTTGGAAGTTTGATGCTCTTTGCGCTGCCCGCCGCACTGTCTTTGTATGTTTTCAAATCCCCGGATAATGCAACGACATGATACGACATATTTTTTCCGCCTGCCGGATTTACATCAAACGCCTGCGTTGCGGACACTGCGCTTCCTACCTTTGTCACGCTTTTCCCTATGGTGCGGTAAAGCTGGTAAGAGGATGCGTTCGCAACGGCCTTCCACGTCACTTTCACATTCGTCTGCCGGCTTTTTACAGCCGTTACAGCCGGAGCGTCCAGTTGTTTTGCTTCTACTGTATCATTGCCCGTTCCTGGCCCTGGCCCTGGATCCGACGCTTTTGGAGTAAGTCCGGCGACCGCGTCATTCAAATTTTTCAAAAGCTGTTCATATTCCTCCGCCGTCAAATCCGCAGACGCATTTTTCGCCGCATTGTAAGCAGTCTCAAACTTCCGGAAGCTTTCCGCTTCATACGAATCTTTCCCGGAAAGCAGACCTTCCGTTTCTGTAAGCTTCTGGCTGATTGCATCTTTTACGTTCTGCACAATGCTCTCTGTCCAGTTATGAAACGCTCCGTTCAGCCATTCTACGGCTTCATCCACTTCTTCCTGTCCTGCCATTACGTCGCCGTAAACAGCTTTTGCCTGTACCAGACTGTCATAAAAATCTTTCTCCAAGCCTTCGGACTCCCATCCGATTTCCTTTTCCTTTAAAAACTGCTCCGTTTCCTGGCATTTTTTCAAAAGAGCCGACTTATCCACGCTTCCGTATACCTTTATCTCAAATATAGCATATTCATTTGCACCGGCTTTTCTCTGCACGCCCTGCATCTTCACATAACGAGCCGCCGTCTCCTCAAATGTATCCGTTGTCAGGCTGCTTGTGTTTCCGGTTACAGACGCCTTTTCCTGCCACTGTTTGCCGTCTTCCGATACCAGAATCTTATAGGAGTCCGCGTATCTGTTCGCTTCCCAGTCAATGACTGTTTTTGAAATTTTTCTTGACCGTCCCAGATCCACCATCAGAAAATCATCATTCTGATTGGAAGAATGCCACTGAGATTCATACGATGCTGACGCGCCTTCCGTATCCGGCACATGTCCGTCTCCGTCAGTCGCTTTCCATGCCGGAAACAGGCGGATTTGATCCGTATCGTGTCCCGGATTTTTATTGTCCGCATATACGAACCGGTTTCTCGCCACGTCTGCTTCAAGACTTCCCTCTCCGTTTTCCGCTGCCAGTTCATCCACGGAAAGCGCTTTATTGTACGCCTTAATATTTCCCAGATACCCGGAGAAGTTTTCTCCAATCACATTGAGCGGAAATACAAATGTCGTACGGAAATTGTTGTCCCGGTCTGTCCACGTCGACGCGCTGATTGCCCCGCCGTGATCCGGATCGCTTGCCGCAGCATAGAGAATTTTCTGAAACTCTCCGTCTACATAAAGCTTGGTCGCCTGATACGTTCCCACAATCGTAATGCGCTGCTTTTTCGCAGATGCAATCGGATAATCAAACGACTGCGTAAAATAATCCCGGTTTAACCCCAGATTTCCGTTTAATCCCACCGCCTGAAGTCTGCCGTCATAGCCGCTGAACAATGCGGAATTTTTATCGTTGCTTTCATCCCCGTCCAGATAAACGTCAAAACTCATCGTATAAGGATAGCCAAGCGTTGTAAGCGGCGGCTCGATTTTGGTATTGCCGTCAAACTTCAGCATCTTTGTATCTGCTTTCTCTACGACTTCGCCGCCTGTAATCGTTCCGTGATAATTATTTCCGCTGGCGTCATAAACCGTCTTTTTGTCTTTTGACACGTTTTCAAAATTGTAATCCAGCACGACATTCGTCTTACTTTCAATCCTGTTTGCAATCTGCGTGCCCGGGCCTTCTTTCAAACGGTCAAATTTCTGTTCATAAGCAAGGAACGTATCGCCCTCTCTTGTTCTGCCCCAGTCTTTTTCGCCAATCATAGCGGCAAGGCGCAGATAGCGTTCATGCAAATCCGCTTCTGTAATTCCCTCCCGGTTCTCATCGCCCCAGAGCGCACCCATTGCTCCTTTTAACAACGGCTCTCCTTTGTCGGCGCTGATTCCTGCCGTAAATTTCGTTGGATCCCAGTTATAATAAATATAAACTTCATTCAGCATATCTTTATGATAACGTCCCGGCGTCGTATATAAAAACGGCTGCGGGATATTGATCACGGAAAATCCTTCTGCCAGCCTGTCAGGCGCATAATCCTCCGCCTCCGGGCTTGTTCCATTATTCCATAATGCTAATGTAATATCTTTGCTGACCGTGTCGCTGCATGGAAATTGATTGAATGCACCCCAAATAATGAGTTCTTTGCCGTAAGAAGAATCATTCTTGCTGTACAAAGCCTTGTTTTCGGATTTGCCCAACAGATCATTCATATAGTTGATATATTTACCAAATCCGGCTCTTGTACCGTCCGTTTTATTCCAGTATTCATCTACGCCGGCGCTTATCGTATCCGACGTGAAAATCGCGTCAATCCCCTCAATGCCGCCTAAATATTCGTCAAACAAAGCCGTCATAAAAATCTTAGCGTTTCTGGTGTTCTCCACTATTGCCGCGTCAGAACTGTCTTCGTCTATTGACAAAAGCTCAAAATTCGCCGGATTATGGATATAAAAATTCTTTTTCACGCTGCCGTCCGCATTCAGGTAAGCATCCCTTTCCAGATAGCCATAATTGACCAGTCCGGTAATCGCCTCCTGCTGGTTATAATACACATATTTGTTATACGCTGCGGAATGTCCCGGCGTATCCAGCTCCGCAACGACTGTTACGCCGCGTTTTGCCATAGCTTCTTCCAGCGCCTTATATTCTTCTTTGGTATAATAAAGCTCGCCGCCATTTTCCATTCCGGTATGCGTGCTGTAATAATACTCGTAACGCTCAGGATTGTCTCCCTCTTTTAAAAATTTGGAATCCTGTTTTGCCAGAGACGGAAACAATTCTGATTCCAGCCTGTGAGATCCTTCCGTTTCTTTCCAGAGTTCCGGATCCGGAGAATACGCAGGATCTGACCACTGGTTGTCATTCAGATGAATCTGCATCGTATTCAGCTTATACCACTTAAATATTTTTGAATAATCCTGTAAAAACTGCATTCTTGTCGGAATGCGCGCAACGTCGAACATAATTCCGCGCGTACCGTACAGCGGATAATCACGAATGACTCCTTTGGGCACAAGCGTATGCGACGGATCCTGATAAAGAATCTGTTCTACGGTAACGGTTCCATACAGTACGCCTGTCTTTGCGGCGGAATAAATCTCAATGCCGTTTTCCCCGTTGACCAGCAAATAGCCCTCTTCTCCCGTTCCATAAACATCTTTAGCCAAAGATTCCAGATAGATGTTTCCTGCGCTTTTTTTTGTCCCGCTTTCAATGCCAAGCGTTCTGCCGCAGATTTCTTTTAAATCTGCCTGCAGCTCTTTTGCCACTTCCTGTAAGCCCAGTCCCGCTTTGTCATTGACAATAATCTTCGCATTTTCCTCAAGCCGGAAAACGCCCTCGTAGCCATACCACTCCTGAATGGCCGGAAGCACGTCCGGAACGGGATTTGGATTTGAAACCGCCGGAAATAAAACCGGATCGTCTGCAGTCGTTGGCTCTGCCGTAACCGTCACGTTCTTCTTTGCCGTATCGGACGCGTTTGTTTTGTGCGTCGCCTCAAGAATCAGCTGAAAGCTCCTGCCCTCTGCGCGGCATGGCGATAAGGTTCCGTCGTCTGTAATGATTTGGCCCACTTCGCTTCCATGCACTTTTATGTCATAATTTTCAGACACGTTCGGAAGCTCAAGCCGCGTATCGTCCGCACTTACCGTAAGATTTGAAACTCTGCCAAGCGCTTCCGCCGCGGAAGATACATCGTCGATAACCCCTGTCTGCGTTCCCATAATTGTAATTTCGCGAATGGAAATCGCGTCGCCGCCCGCCAGAGAGTTCAGTTCCGTAAAATAAAACCTCACATAACGCTTCAGAGAAGAAGACGCAAGCTCTGAAGCCGGGATATTATCTGTCACACTGTCATTGTTTTCAGCCGCCCGCTCAATGCTCTTTACCGTTTGCCATCCGCCGTCCGAAGCGTCGCTCGTCTCAATCCGGTATTTGGTCGCCCATACTTTCAGATGGAACGCCACCTGGATCGACGCAACTTCCGTTGCCTGCGCTTTCAGATCAATCGTAATCCACTGATCTCCCTTTGACGTATGGTTTCCTTTCATATAGCCGCCAGACCATCTGCTGTTTTCACCGTTTACGCCGTCGACCGCCTTGTCGCCTGTACAGCCGCTTACATTCGGTTCCAGTCCCGACACCGTTACCGGCTTATTCAATGTGACGTTGCTCTCTGCGGCATAGACATCCGTCATTTTTGTAAAAGCCGGACCAAACAGACTTCCGCAAAGCAGCGCCGCTGTCAAAATTCCTGACAAAATACGTTTTCTTACTTTCATCTTACTATCTCCTCCCTCAAATCACTGCCCAAATCCAAATACCCTGTTCTCTTAATTATAACTTTTTCCCCGCATCCTGTCCATCCTTTTATCCGTCCTCCTCTTCCCCTTCTTTGATTCTTCCTGCCGGTTTTCAAATTGAAAAATCTTTTTCCATGCTGACGCACAAATCAGCCAGAGCCTCATAAGAGGCGGTTTCTGCTTCAAAAACATTTTCTGCCCCATATCTCTTCAATCGCTCCGTTGTCTTTGGCCCGATGCTGTATGCCCTGCACCGCCCAAATTCTTTCCCGAATGCTTCTGTCAGGCGCCGCACTGACGACGCGCAGGTAAAAAATACGCCGTCGTATTTTTCGTACAGGCAGGCCGGATCTTTACTCTGTTCCAACGCGCAATTTTCATAAACTGCAGTCTCTTTAAACTCACAAATGGAACCCAGGATTTCTTTCATCTGATCCCCTGCATGCTTCGCCCTCATATGCCAGATTTTCAAAAGCGCAGGATCGTTCTTTCCGCCTTTTCTGAGGCATTTTAAAAACTCCCTGGCAAATGCTTCCCCATGAAATCTCTTTGGCACAAAATCCGCCAAAAGCCCGTATCCTTTCAGCGCATCCGCCGTCTTTTCCCCAATTGCCGCAATCTTACACGAAAAAAGGCTCCTTGCATCCAGGCCGCTGGAGAAAAAACTGGCAAAAAACGCCTCCACGCCATTTCTGCTTGTAAAAATCAGCCAGTCCGTATTCAAAAACTGCTCCTCTGTAAATTTCCGCTCTATAAACTGAATTGCGCCCACCTGAATTTCATCTGTCTTTGCGCCCTGTTCTTCCAAAAGCTGTCCCAGCCTGGTAAAGCCTTCCCCTATTTTCGGAATCAGATACCGCTTTCCAAACAGCGGGCGTTTCTCAAAAAAATTCAGCCCTTCCCGCAGCGAAACCACATCTCCCACAATAATCACTGCCGGAGAAGACAAACCGGCGGCGGCAGCGTCTTTTGCCAGATGCAAAAGATCCGATACGCATATTTTCTGTTCCGGCATGGTTGCGTGGGAAATCACCGCTGCTTTTGTATTGCCCGGCATCCCGGCTGCAAGAAGGTTTTCTGCAATCTCGCCTGCTTTGGAAAGTCCCATCAAAAATATACATGTCTCGTTCCCGTCTGCCATCGCCTTAAAATCTATATCGGAAAGCCTGTCATTTTTATCATGCGCCGTCACTACATGAAAGCCTGAAGAAACTCCCCTGTGCGTCACCGGAATCCCCGCGTATGCGGGGCCCGCAACTGCAGAACTGACGCCTGGGATCACTTCAAACGGCACGCCGCTGCTTTGCAGGAACAGCCCTTCTTCCCCGCCGCGTCCAAATACATAGACATCCCCGCCTTTTAATCGTACAACCGTTTCATATTCCATACTCTTTTTTACCAGAAGGCGGTTGATTTCTTCCTGTTTCATTGTGTGGTTATGCTTTTCTTTTCCTGCATAAATCAGTTCGCATCCCGCTTTTGCCTCTTTTAAAAGTTTTGCAGAAGCCAGTCTGTCATAAATAATGCAGTCCGCTTTTCTTATGGCAAAAAGCCCTTTTACCGTAATCAGCCTGGGGTCCCCCGGCCCGGCTCCAACAAGATAAACTTTCCCCGCAAGCTGTCTCCGGACAGAAGCGGCTGCCCGGCGGGAAAGCTTTTCTATGTTTTCTCCGCAGACAGACGCATAAACCTCTGCGGCGCCGTTCTGCCTGCCAAACATCACGTCAAGACAATACTGGTTTTCTGCTTTCCTCCTTAAGACGGCTCCTGCCGGAGCATGGCAGTTTCCCCCGATCTCCCGTAAAAATCCCCGTTCCGCCGCCGCGGCTTTTTCCGACTCTTCATCAAAGAAGGCATTGATCTTATTTAAAAGCCCCTCTTCTCCTTCCCAAAGTTCAATCGCCAAAATTCCCTGCGCCGGAGCAGGAATCATTTCCGTTTCATCCAGATACCGGGTGATTTTCTCTTCCATTCCAAGACGGTGAAGCCCTGCGGCGGCAAGGATAATTCCGTCTAATTTCTCCTCTTCCATTTTCCGAAGACGCGTCTCCACATTTCCCCGAATGCCCGCCGTCTTAAGATCTGGCCGCAGTTTCTTTAGCTGCAGTTCCCTTCGTTTGCTGCCCGTACCAATTACCGCTCCATACGGCAGCTCCTCAAGAGAATTTTTTTCCCGAAGGATCAGAGCGTCTCTCGGATCTTCCCTCTTCCATGCCTTTGCAAAAGTCAGCCCTTCCGCAGGATCTGCAGGCATATCCTTCATACTGTGTACGGCGATATGGATTTCTCCTGACAGCAGTTTTTTCTCAATTTCCCTGACAAACACACCTTTATCTCCAATTTCATATATGGGTTTATCCAGGATGAAGTCTCCTTTCGTCTGAATAACGCGCAGCGTAAATGTATCTTCCTGATACGCCTTTGAAAGCCTGTCCCGCACAAAACCCGCCTGTGCCAGAGCGAGCTTTGACCCTCTTGTCCCAATCACATAGTCCATATCATTTCTCCCTGTCTCCGATTTGAAAAAGCTGCCTTACCAGCCGCTTGTATTCTTCCTGTTTTTCTGCGGAATCCAGATTCTTAAGCTCATGGATCGGTTCACGCAAAAGCCGCTGAAGCGAAGCGTTTAACACTTTTTTCAAAAGCTTTTTCTCCCGTTCCCCAAGCTCCATTTTACGATTCAGATAAGAAAACCCGTCTTCTACAATCGCACTGCACCTCTGCTGCAGTGATTCAATCGTCTCATCCATTCGGCTCTGATGCAGCCACAGCGCCGTTTCATGCAGCGCTTCTTCCATTACGCCCCTGCTTTCTTCTACAAGGCGTTCCCGCTGTTTTTGATTTTCCTCTGCAATCTCCCGGAGCGTATCCAGGTTAATCAAAGACGCCAGCGGATGTTTCGCAAATGCAGGATCAATATCGCCAGGAGCCGCCAGATCTAAAAACGCTGTCTGTTTCTTAAGTTTAAAATCTTCTTCTTTTATAATCAAATGCGGCGCTGACGTTGCGCTGATAATGATATCACAGTCTGTGACAATACTCCGCCATTTCTCATAAGGAATAATCGCAATATTTGAAAACTCCTCCCGCAGCCGTTTTGCATGGGCATATGTTCTGCTGCATGCCGTAATGGAAACATCCGGATATTCATAAATATACTGTAAAGCCAGCGCAGCCGTTTTTCCGCTTCCAATCACTAAAATCCGTTTTCCGGAAATCCCGCAGTCTTCGTCCAGTTTCCGGATTCCAATATGGCTGACGGACAACGGCTTTTCGCTGATTTTAAATTCCGTCTTGACTTTTTTTGCGCAGGTAACGGCGTCCCGTACGATTTTATTTAACTCTTTGCCCCCATATCCCATTGCCTTTGCATATGCAAACGCTTCTTTTACCTGTCCCAAGACCTGATCTTCTCCCAGAGCCAGAGATTCCAGACCTGCCGCAATGCGGAACAGATACGCCATTGCCTCTTCTCCAAAAAGCTCCACAAGGTAATCTTTGGCCGAAACATCCGGAAACATATCTTCGTAAATATGCCGGATCTTTTCCCTCTGTTCTTTTGTTTCACAGACAAAATAAACTTCACTCCTGTTGCAGGTAGACAGCGCCATGCACTGCACAACGCCCGCCTGCTCTGCCTTTTGAAAAAACATAAGCTTTTTATCGTCTGTCAAAGCAATCTTATCCCAAATGTTCAGCGGCGCGTTTTTATAATTGATCCCCACAAAACCAAACTGCATGGTTCTCTCCCCCTTCTTTCTTTTATTGTAACCCAGCCTGTATACAGCGTCAATGGACGGTCAAAATACAATTTTTGCAATGAAAAACCGCCCTTTGGGAGAAAAGAGCGGTAAATTCAGCGTTTCTTATTCTGTCAGTTTTTTCAGATCCTCTGTCTGCTGCACCCCGGAAACGCGCTTCTCAAATACTCCTTTTTTCATCAGCACAAGCGTCGGAATGCTCATAATCTGATATTTCAGGGCAAGCGCGGCTTCCTCGTCCACATTTACTTTCCCTACTTTAAGCCTGTCTCCCATTTCCTCTGCAAATGCGTCAAGAATCGGCGCCTGCATTTTGCACGGCATACACCAGTCTGCCCAAAAATCCAGAAGAACAGGCACATCGCACGCCAGCACCTCTTCTTCAAAATTATCGTTTGTAATTTTCACGACTTCCATATCCCTGTCTCCTTTCTTTCTCAGTTCCTTCCAAACTCTGACAGCAAAAGCCCTTTGTTCCGATCCAGAGTCATGCCTACGCTCCATTCGTTTACAAAAATCAAAAGCGGATTTCCTTTTAAATCCTGAATTTTTTTCATATCGGAAGTTCCCGTCAGTTTTTCCAAGTCCATATCTTTGCTCTCAATCCAGCGAATATATTCATGCGGCATATTTTCAAGCCGTATTTCGACATTGTACTCATTTAACAGGCGGTGCTTTAATACGTCAAACTGCAGAACGCCCACCACGCCCACTATAATTTCTTCCATTCCCATCCCATATTCCTGGAAAATCTGAATCGCCCCCTCCTGGGCAATCTGTGTAATTCCCTTGACAAACTGTTTTCGCTTCATTGTGTCAAGCTGGCGCACTTTTGCAAAATGCTCCGGAGCAAACGTCGGAATCCCTTCAAACTGAAATACCTTCTGTCCCGTTAAAATCGTGTCACCGATAGAAAAAATCCCCGGATCAAATACGCCGATGATGTCTCCGGCATATGCCTCTTCCACAATGTTCCTGTCCTGCGCCATCATCTGCTGCGGCTGGGAAAGCTTCATTTTTTTATTGCCTCCCTGCACATGCACAACTTCCATCCCTGCCGAAAACTTTCCGGAACAAATACGCATAAACGCAATCCGATCTCTGTGATTTTTATTCATATTTGCCTGGATCTTAAATACGAATGCGGAAAAATCTTCATCAAAAGGATTTTTCTCTCCCAGGTCAGACTTTCTTGGAAGCGGTGAAAACGTCATCTTAAGAAAATGTTTTAAAAACGTCTCCACGCCAAAATTAGTCAGGGCCGACCCAAAAAACACCGGGGATAGCTCCCCTTTTGAAACAAGTTCCATATCAAATTCCGCGCTGGCTCCGTCCAGCAATTCAATTTCTTCCGTAAGTTTTGCAAAATTCTCTGAGCCGATTTCCTCCTGCAAGAGAACGTCTTCTATTGAAAGAACCTTTTCCTCGCCCTCTTTCGTCCCTTTCTGCGTGTCGCTGTAAAGCATAACTTCTCTTTCGTTCCTGTCATAAACGCCTTTAAAGCCTTTCCCGGAACCAATCGGCCAGTTTACCGGGCATGTGGCAATTCCAAGCTCTTTTTCAATTTCATCCAGCAGATCAAACGTGTCGTTTGCATCTCTGTCCATCTTATTGATAAATGTAAAAATCGGAATATGACGCATTACGCATACCTTAAACAGTTTCCTTGTCTGCGCTTCCACTCCTTTGGAACCGTCGATGACCATAACCGCGGAATCCGCCGCCATAAGAGTCCGGTAAGTGTCTTCCGAAAAATCCTGATGCCCGGGCGTATCTAAAATATTGATGCAGTATCCGCCATAGTTAAACTGCAGTACAGACGAGGTGACGGAGATTCCCCTTTCCTTTTCAATTTCCATCCAGTCAGACACGGCATGTCTTGCTGTCGCTTTCCCCTTCACAGAACCCGCAAGATTAATTGCTCCCCCATAAAGAAGAAATTTCTCTGTCAGTGTCGTTTTGCCCGCGTCCGGATGGGATATAATTGCAAAAGTCCTTCTTTTTTCTATCTCTTTTTTCAAATCAGCCACAATATTTCCTCCAAAATAACCTGAATTGTTATAAATTTCCTTCCCCATTATACTAAATTCCGCTTCTTTTACAAGTTATTTTAAAGAAAAACCTGCCAGCGCTTAAATCCCTTAATTCTGCCACCGGATCTGTTCTTTTGTAATCATCGGGTATTTTACCAAAAATACGCCCTCCAGTTCCTCCCGCAGCATATCAACCGCTGTAATCTGGCGGTTCCCGTACGACGTATAATAATAGATCCCCCGGGTAGCGTTGCAGCAGGACGTATAAAGCGTAATTTCATAGGTTCCTTCATTTGTTTCACAGCAGCCGCGCTGTTGTTCCACAGAATTTAAAATATGAAAAAACTGGCTGACGCTTTCTTCTTCCGAGTCACCGGAAACCGCGTTCATTTTTACAAACGCCGCCCGGACAAAACGGGATTGGGAGGACAAATCACCGGGAAGCCCCAAAGCCCCCATGCCAAGGCAATACGGCGCAAGGGACAACTTGTCCGAAAACATATTCTGCGGGGATTTCGGAGACAGGCGCATATAATTGTTTAACTGGAACATCTGCGCTTCAAACGGCGGATTGTTTGTCAGTATGCCCACCGGATTTTTATAAACCATAACGCCCTCTTTTACCGATTCTACCGTTATAGATTCCTCACTGTCAGAAATGAGCCAGTGAAGCTGGGCCGCGGGCAGTTTATGATGAAACGGGGTATCTGTAAGGTTAATTGTTTCAAGCAGCTTTTCCGCTTCTTTTACCGTAGCGCACTGACCTAAAATCCAGGGAATGAATTCAAAAACAGCAACATTGTCTTTTCTGCAGGCTTCTTTTTTATAATCTGCGTTTCCCTCAAAATTGAGTCCTGCCATGCCAAGCCCCTTTTCATTTACCGCATCGTAATACATCGGATAATTGTCCTCTACATGAGCGATGCCAATCATTGCGTAATGGCGTCCCATTTTTCCCATACGAAAAAAAGCGAGCGGAAAATTGCGCGGCATAACCACAATTTCTTCTCCATGAGAAAACCCGTAATCCAATGTGCGCCCAAAATAAAAGTCTTTTGTTTTATAAACTGCCGCTGTACACATACCGCCGCCTCCCTGATTATGATCCTGTCACTATAAATTATTATATGTAAAACCGCCTTTTTCCATTACAGGAAAGTAATTTTTTCATTTCAGCGCCGCACGGCCACCGCCATCTTTCGCTGTTCTTTATGCCTTTGTTCCACCAATTTCTTCGGCCAGGCAACGCGGCCGTGATTCTGCCAGGGATCATTAAAATAATAAGAATCGTTATCATATCCTGTCAAAAGCATACAGTGCTCATTGGAAATCCAGGTAAATACAGAACCGTCAGGAAGCCGCCACTCCGGCCCCAAAACCGTTTCCTTCAAATCAATGCTTGCCCAAAACACAACCGGCATATCCTGATCCAAAAAATCTGTCATAATCCTGTCCATTGGCATTCCCGTAATGTCAATGGCGGACAGCTTTCGTCCTTTTTTCTCAAACGCCTTGTTCAAAGCCGAAACAATCACAGGCGCATAACAGCCAAAAGATTCTCTGTCGTACGGGCTTCCTGCAAAACAACGGAAAGGGTCCGGCCCGCAGAGCCGCCCCTTTCTGTACTGCATCGGTTCTTTTTCCAGATAATTGTCAATAAATTCATCTACCGAAACAGGCACGTTCAGATATCTCAAAAGCATCACGGCTGAGACGCTTTCACAGCCCGTCGGATAGTCACTCGTCTGATCGATATAAGGCGCCTGTATTATCTTTTTCATACGTCCGCCCCGCTTTTGTTTTTCCTGCTGATCATATACAGAACAAGAAGCAGAATTGCCGCAGAGCTTCCAAGCGAAAGCACCCAGCTCTTGCAGACGCCCGCTATCATATACCCGACGGCGCATACAACCGCTACAACCACCGCATACTGCATCTGCGTCTGTACATGATTGATGTGATTGCTCTGCGCCCCGGCCGAAGACATAATCGTCGTATCAGAAATCGGAGATATATGATCGCCGCAGACAGCGCCCGCCAAAACAGCGGAAACGGCAATAATCATCATTTCTTCATCGTTTCCCGCATACAGATTTACCACAATCGGAACCAAAATTGCAAATGTACCCCAGGAAGTTCCTGTGGAAAATCCAAGAAACAGCGCTATTCCAAACATAACGGCCGGAATCACTGCGCTTGCAGTCATGCCCGTTCCCACAAGATCCCTGACAAATTCAGCGATCCCGAGATTATCGCCCATGCCTTTTAACGTCCATGCAAAAGTCAGAATCAAAATGGCCGGCATCATCAGTTTTGCCCCTTCTGCCAAAGACTGCATAAATTTATGGAAAGAAATCACCTTTCTCGGAAGGTACAGAACCGCCATAAAAAGAACTGTTACCGTCGTTCCAAAAATCAGGCTCATTTCCGCGTCGCAGTTGGCAAACGCATCAATAACATTTCCAGCTCCGCCCAAAAATCCGGTGTAAATCATACCAAATACCGCAGATAAAATTAAAACGGCAACCGGGAGAACAAGATCGATTACTTTTCCGTTCGGATTGATATTTTTATCATCTTCCATCGACTCAAATTCTTCTTTTCCGGAAGTAAACAAATCTCCCTTCACCGCATTCATTTCATGTTTTTTCATAAGCCCGAAATCAAAATTCCAGACAATAATGAGAAATACCATGCCAATTGTAAGCAGCGCATAAAGATTGTACGGGATTGTACGTAAAAACAACTGAAAACCCGTCAGCGAACTGTCTTTCGGCACATAAGAATTGACCGCCGCCGCCCAGCTTGAAATCGGCGCGATAATGCAGATCGGAGCCGCCGTCGCGTCAATAATATACGCAAGCTTTGCTCTGGAAACTTTATACTTGTCCGTAACCGGACGCATAACGGAACCTACCGTCAGGCAATTAAAATAATCATCCACAAAAATCAGAATGCCAAGTCCCATCGTTGCAAGCAGCGATGTCTTCTTGCTCTTAATTTTCCTGCTTGCCCAGTTTCCGTAAGCGGCAGAGCCTCCGGACTGAGACATCAGCACGATAATCATGCCAAGAAGCACGTCAAAAATAATAATGTTCAGATTCATATTGCCTGTCATTGTAGTAAACAGCGTCTCAAACGTTTCCCACGGCTGAAATCCTGCGGTAAACAACGCTCCTAAAAGAACGCCGCAAAACAACGAACTGTAAACTTCTTTGGTAATCAGAGCCAGCAGAATAGCCACGACCGGCGGAACCAAAGACCACCATGTTCCATACATAGGTATCTCCCCCTTTTTACTTTGGTATTTTCTTAACAATATCATAGCACAGTCTGATGTATTCGAAAACAGAATTCTGTGTTTTTTCATTGCCAAGCGTCTCTGCGGAAACTCTTCTTCTACGGTTATGCCATATGTAAAACTGTAAAACCGGATATGTGACTTGGTCACGGAAAAAAACAAAAAAAACGGATATACTATATTCACAGACAACAGAAAGGAAGGTAATGATTATGTCAGTATTAAACGTAAATAAAAACAATTTTGATTCCGTCAAAGCAAATGAAAAGCCCGTGCTTCTTGATTTTTATGCAGACTGGTGCGGCCCCTGCCGCATGGTATCTCCGATCGTAGATGAAATTGCAGAAGAAAATCCGCAATATCTCGTCGGAAAAATCAATATCGATAAGGAACCGGAGCTTGCGCAGTCATTCGGCGTTTTAAGCATTCCAACGCTTGCCGTAATGAAAAACGGAAAAGTCATCCGGCAGTCTGCGGGGGCAAAGCCAAAAGATCAAATTCTGGCTATGCTGGAAAATTAACGCGCGAGTTTATGAAGACGTTTTTTATCAAGGATTTTGACGCCCCCTCTGGAAACTTCCACGATCCCTTCATTTGAAAAATATTTCAGCATTCTTGACACAACTTCACGGGCAGATCCCATATAACGGGCAATCTGCCCGTGCGTCAGCGTAATCGTATCCAGTCCGGTTCTTGCCGACTCATCCGAAAGAAAAATCGCAAGCCGTTTGTCCATGCTCATAAAAAGAATCTGCTGCATCACCCACATCACATCGGAAAAACGGCTGACTGCCGTCTCCAGAGCAAAAATCCTAATCTGCGGATTCCGTTCTGAAACCGCCGCAAAGGCCGGGCCGCTGATAACATAACACTCACTGTCCTCCTCAGCGTCTACAAACACTTCAAATGTAATTGCGTCAAGTACGCAGGACGCAGACAACATACACAGATCCCCTCTGTGCAGGCGGTAGAGCGTAATGTCTTTGCCTTCCTCAGACATCATAAAAAGCCTGAGGCTTCCTGAGCAGACAAGAATCACGCCGGAACATCCGCCGCCATCGTGAACAGGTTCCCCTTTCGAATATGTCACAGCGCTGGAATGCCGACAGATATCGTTTTTGTCCGTATCCGGCATTTCATCCCAGAATGGAAAAATCTCCCTGTAAATTAATTCAAACTGAATGTCTTTCATCTCTGTCATTTTGTCCATTCCATCCGTTCCAGAATATCCTCCCATGCCTCATCGTCAATCTCTTCCTCACGAAACAGTTTTCGTTTATCTTCTTCGGTGATTTTCCGTATTGTCTTACAGGGATTTCCCGCTGCAACCGACCAGGACGGGATATCTTTTGTTACGACGCTTCCTGCGCCAATAACCGTATGATCTCCAATGGTAACGCCCGGACAAATAACCGTATTTCCTCCAATCCAGACATTGTCTCCAATCGTTACTTCTTTTCCATATTCGTAACCGGAATTTCTGCTTACCGGGTGGATTGGATGTCCTGCCGTGTAAATCGCCACGTTTGGAGCCATCTGGCAATTATCTCCGATTTTCACCTTTGCCACATCCAAAATCACGCAGTTATAATTGGCAAAAAAGTTTTTCCCCACTTCAATATGCGTCCCATAGTCACAGTAAAACGGAGGATTGATAAACGCTCCGTCTGATTTGCCAAGCAGTCCTTCTATGGCTTTTTTGATTCCTTCAAAATCGGAACGATCCATAAGATTCAATTCCTGAAGTTTTCTCCTGCATACTTTCTGCTCTTCAAATACGCTGTCATCGGAAATATACGCAATCTGCCTGTCTCTGCGCTCTATATTCGTCATTTTTTCTCCTCCTTTTATATATGGATTTATCTATCCTGCAATCCCTCACTCGCCATCCGATCATCAAAATAACCTATAAAACAAAGACACTGCCGTCACGGCATGAACCATACAAATCAAAGGCATCCCAATGACAAAACGCCAATGCTTTGTCTTATGCCGAAACAGATACATCCCCGCCCATGTTCCAATGCTTCCGCCCAAAAAGCTTATCAGAAACAAATTTGCCTCCGGTATCCTCCATGCATGGCGCTTCGCCCTGCTTTTATCCATTCCCATTGCAGTCAGGCCTGCAAAATTTATAATGAGCAAATACACAAAAAGAACCTTTACAAAATGCAAATTTTACATCACTCCCTATTTTTCTTTCTTAAAACACTCTTCTTATTCACTGGTTCCATTATACCTAAAACATCTTTATTTCACAATCCCATCTTTTAAAAAGGCGTTTTTTAAATGCCTCCCAAATATTCTGAATCCCATCCACTCGCTTTTATCTGTTTTCCCAGAGACGTTTTGTAAAGGACTTTTTAATCATATTCACAAAAAATTTACAATTTCAAGTCCCTTTTTGCCGTGGGGTTCCAGGGGGTGCTGATTATGGTCTGCATGGCGGTCTACGCCGTGCTGGCGCAGGGTATCGCGGCGGACGGCGACCTGATGGGAGCCATCTGGATCTGCGTTGGATACACGGCGCTGTTGTGCTTCGTCCTCTTCAAGACCGGGAACCCCTCGAAATCCATATGGGGCGCTCACTAAAATACTGTTGTAAAATATGCTGTTGAATTTTACATCAAATCAGGGTATACTAAGGGCAGGAAAGGAGAATGTGATTATGCCGAATATCAAACCAATCTCTGATTTGAGGAATTACAGCGATGTGCTCCGTGACGTATCTGTGGGCGCACCGGTCTTTCTCACCAAAAACGGACGCGGGCGCTATGCAATCATTGACATGCAGGACTATGAAAAAACACGGGCGACCCTGAAGCTCATGGGCGAGCTTGCAAAAGGGAAAAAATCTGGAGAGGAAAAGGGATGGCTTTCGTCCTCGGATGTGAGAGCACATTTCCGGGCAAAGGCAAATGAAGAATAGCATCCATTACTCCCCGGAAGCCCAGAACGACCTGGACGAAATCTGGGAGTATATTACCTTTGAATTATGTAATCCGCAAGCCGCTGAAAACACCGTGAACAAAATCATGGACACTGTTGATGAACTGGAAAATTTTTCAGAAATCGGCGCTCCGCTGTCCTCTGTGACAGATATAGAAAGCGACTACCGATTTCTCACCAGTGGAAATTACATGGTTTTCTACCGTGTGAATGGGCAGGATGTGTACATTGACCGTGTTCTCTACGGCAGACGGGATTATCTTCGGATTCTGTTTCCTGATCTGCCGCAGAATGACAACGAAGGATAAAACAAAATATAGTAACGATGGAACCGCTGGCTGACGCTGGCGGTTTTTTATTGCTCCGGGCCAACCCTGCCCAAAGCCGGAAAGGAGGGATGCCGGGACGGGCGCCGCGCCGCTATAATCTCTATCACTTAGACAGGTGCGGGAACTGATGGAGGGCGACGAACTGGAACTTGAAAAGATTGGCGACCGCAAAACGGCGCGGTTCTGTATCGTGTCCGACACGGATATGACATTCAATTTCACTTCTAAGTGGTATATAATTGCATCCTCTTTCAGAGGGGGATTTTCCGGGTTTCCGGGTGAAACCGTTCTATCCCTGACAAGTCATGCCCCTGCAAAATCGGCTCCTGTGCCTTTGCTGCCGCAAGCCGCTGGCGGATAGAATTGTCACGTTCTGTCAGGAACCTGCATTTATTCTTATGCCCCCATATTTGTCAGAATATTCAGCAACTTATCACTTCATACTCAGTTATAATTAATACTAATTTAAAATTTTCTTATTTTTTATTGACAAACGGCAAATTCCGAGATACAATAAATTTAACAAATCAAACAAAGAAACCGGAGGTACAGTCCAATGAAAACAGAATGAAACACCTCAAAAGCCCTTTTTCAAAAGCAGGCTTCCCAAAACAGATTCGTAAAATAAGATTGAAACAGAGACCATGAAAAATAATACAAAAGACATGACGGAGAATCAGTTGCTATATTCAGATATGGTTCCAGTCCAAAAGATTCATGGAGAACGAAATGGAGAGATTGTTTCACGGATTTGAAAAAAAAATCAGGAGGTAAAATCCAATGGATGAAATAATTTAAAAGCGGCATCAAATTTATCCGATTTGATGCCGCTTTTCTTTTGTTTTAGAATCTTTTCTTTTCTGGTTTCAAAAAAATCTACCTTCTGGAAACCGCCCGAACTTTTTTTCTATTATACGCCAGACAGGTTAAAAAATCGCGGCAAAACACAACAACGATTGCAGCCTTCTTTCTTCTTTCCAAAACCCAAATGAATGCAAAGCATAAACATCCCATACAGGAAACGATTTTTCCAAAAAATACGCCTGGGGCATGATAGACGATTTCAATCCTGTGTCTGCCCGCAGAAATCTCTGCACCCAGAAATGCCGTGTTCACCGTTTGTGTCTCCGCCCGTCTGCCGTCAATCCAGATCTCAAACCCCTGGTCAAACGGAATAGACGTAATCATATATCCCTCGTGCGTTACATCCAGTTCTCCACAAATCCAGTTCCCCTTCGTTGCAGACCAATCCGGCAGAAACGCAGACTGATACAATGTATCCTCGTTTAAAACAGACGCGTCCATCAGAAAGCTTTTGACATTGGAAATGGAATATTCTCCGGATCCAAACAAAATATCGGCGCTGTTTTGTCCTTTGCGTATTTTTACCACATAAGTAAACGTTGTGTTTCCATTATAATATATATGATCCTGCGCGCTTAAATTGTTGCGGACGCCCGCAAGCTCTACGATCACATCCTGTTCCTCTCTGTGATTTGTCACGTCAAACTGTAAGAAAAAAATCCGCTCTTTCTGCCCGTTTGGCTTTTTCCCTTCCACAAAAAGCTTTGTCTGTATCTTTTTCTTTGACGCGATGTGATAACCATCGTCCGTTTTATGTATAAAATCACTTTCCGAAAGGAAAATATCCGCATCCAAAACCTCCGGAACAGACGCCTTAAGCTTCTGTCCTCCCATCTTTTTTCCGTTCTTTGCCACCGCATACCGCATCAGCGTCGTCTGATTGTATGGAAACTCCATTTTCCCATACGAATCTTCCGAAATCACCTGATCCGTCGCGTAAATGACCGGAGCGGCATACTCCTGCCGAGAAACCTGAATCTTCCCTCCTGTATCGCCAGGAAAACTTCTTTCCGCTACATACTTGACCCCCATAAACTTCTGGAACAGCGGATTTTCCGAAGACGCCTGCATCAGGCAGTTCCGGAGCGGCTGCTCCGTCAAAAACACTTTTTCCCGAAAATTTTTATACCCGTTCTGATATGCGGAAGAATATGAAGAAACCAGCCACTGCCTTATGTCCCAGGTACGGTTGATATTCGCCTTTTTCTCTTCATGGCTTCCCTTCTGCCCCATACGAAACAGACCATTCTCTTCACGCAGCGCACCGGAAATTTCCTCACCCCAGGCAGAATCTGTCACACTCTGATAAAAATCCGTATCCATCCGATCTTTTTCGTCTACATTCAGGCAGACGCCGGATAATGTAAGACAAAAAAACGAAACTGTCACAAGCGGGGAAAAAATCTTTGTTTTCCAATACAGAGCAAATGCCGCCGGAAGCAAAATAAGCTCTGCCGCCATCAGAACATATATTTCAGAAAATTTTCCGTCTCCACAGATAAAAAAAGAACTTATGGACCAGACAACCGCCCCGGCATATCCCGCCAGACATACCCGGACGGAAATTTCCCGCTTTTTCATCCCTTCCAGACAGACAGCCGCCAGATAGCACAGCACAGGCAAAAACGGGATCAAAGACTTTCCCCTTACATACAGCCCTCCGTTTAAAATCCAGGAAAAAAACGGAATTGTAATTACCGCAAAACACCCTGCGGACAAAACCCGCTCCTGCAGTTTTTTACAAAAAAGGCAGCAAAACAATATAACCAGAATCCCAACCGTAAGCCCGGTTCCATACCCGCTGTATGCAAATCTCGTTTCCAGAAAATCCGGAAAAAACAAAGAAATCCTAAATTTGGTTTTTTCACCGCCTCCTCTTGCAAACAAAGCGTATGCCGTTGGAATCAGCAAAATTCCGGCCATACAGACAGCCGCCATTGTCGGCAGAAAAAAGCCAAATACACGGTTCTTTTTTTCTTCCCTTTCGCACCGTCCGAAACCATATAAAGCCAGCGCCAAAATCCCGCCGATTGAAAAATAAAAACTTGTCATTATCATAAGAAACACACCCGTAAGATAAAGCCCGGATTTCCCCTTTTTCCAGTACTTATCTACGCCAATCAAAGCCATCAGCAGAAACGGCATATAATTTACGAACATAATCTGGCGGTGGAACTGATAAATCATCGGCGCCGCCAAAAGAAACATTCCCGTAACCGACAGACGCACCTGCATGGAAAATCCATGCGTTCCAAGCCAGTAATGCATCAAAAGAACAGACGCCACAAGACAGAGTGCGGCTGACGCAATCAGATAATCGCTCATTTTTACAAACGGCAGCAGGTAAGACGGCAGAAGAACCGGACTATACAGCCCATAATAGGAAAAATTGTAAATATTCTGCCCGCCTCCAAGCCCTGCCGCAAACTCAGGAAATAGCTGCCCAGTCGCATAAAACTGCTGCCTGAACTGCTCCGGCATTACGCTGTGCTGGCTAAACCAGTCCCCATTTGATGCAAAAATTCCAAAACGGCCGACAAAAAACCATATTGCAAAAAAGGTCAGAACCGTCAGGAAAAGATATGACTTATTTCTGATTTTCATTATGCAAACGCCTCCTTTGCATCTATGCTACTCTCCAAACCTTAAAAATCCCATAAAGCATTTCTTAAGGTTTCTAAAGAAATTACTATTTTTTTCTTAATCCTGTATAATAAACTGGAATATATTCGGCAACAAAAAGGAGGAGACAACCGTTATGACACAAGATAAGGCACATATTTTAATCGCAGACGACAATCCGGAAATCCGGGAAATTATAAAAATCCTGTTATACGGAGAGGGATTTTCGGTTACAGAAGCAGAAAACGGAACCGCTGCCCTGGCCGAGATCAAAAACCAGGGATTTGACCTGATTATCCTTGACGTTATGATGCCTGGAATGAATGGATACGAAACGTGCCAGAATATTCGGGAAATAAGCAACGCCCCGATTCTCTTTTTAAGTGCAAGAACCACAGACAGCGACAAAATACTCGGCTTCTCCAGCGGCGGAGACGACTATCTGGAAAAACCGTTTTCCTATCCGGAACTGATTGGCCGCGCCAAGGCATTAATCCGCCGCTACCACGTCTATCAGGGAAAAGAACAGCAAACGGCCTCTTCAGCCGTAAAACAGCTTTCCCTGCGCGGGCTTATCATCAATCTGGAACAGGAAGAAGTTTTTTTGCAGGGAGAAAAAATAGAACTGACCGGAACGGAGTACGAAATGCTTCGTCTGCTCGTCTCAAACCGCAGCCAGATTTTTTCCGCACAGCGGCTTTACGAAGCCATTTGGGACGAGCCCTGGTACTATGGCGCAAACAATACCGTTATGGTACACATCCGCAATCTGCGCCAGAAAATAGAAAAAGATCCGAAAAATCCTGTTTTTATTAAAACAGCCTGGGGAAAGGGGTATCATTTTGATTAAATTAAAATCGCTTCGGGATCGCGTTTTACACATCAAAATAAGGACAAAGCTGCTTCTTTTGATCCTGATTGCAGGAGCTTTCTGCCTTACGCTCTTCCGCTTCCTCTGGCACAAAAAATGGGAAGCTTATTATTTCCTAATAGAAAATCTGCCTTCTAATATGCGCTTTTTTCCGATGCAGGACAATGATTTCTGGTTAAAACTGACTCAGGAAGCTCTAAAATATGACGTTCCGGACTCAGAAGACGACAAAGAAGCAGTAAAAGCCCTGGAACCTTTCTTTTCCCTGGCAGATGACTACACCAGCATTACAGTTTACGGCCTGGAGGACGGTCTGTACCGGGCAGGCTGTTTTCCGGAGGCCATGCTCTGGAACGAACCGTTCAATACGTTTTTCCAGATGTCGTACCGCTGGATTGACGAAGAAATCAATCAGGTCTACGAACGTGCGGTAAAATTTAAAAACGGCTACGCCTCCGTTTTCATTTCTTTTTACCACAGTGCTTATTTTATCGTCCCTTATGCTTTGTTCTGCCTGTTTTTATGTATCTCTCTTTTTCTGTTTCTTGTGCTGTTTTTTGTCGGAAAAAAATTAAAAACCATTGTCCGTCTGGAAACATCCATTTTGCAGATGTCTTCCGGAGATCTTGAAACGCCGTTAAAAAACGCAGGCTTTGACGAAATCGGCATTCTTACGCTGGAACTTGACAAACTGAGGTCTGCGCTTCGCGAAAATTTTCTTCGCGAACAGGAAGTGCACAAGTCCAACCAGGAACTGATTGCCGCCCTTTCCCACGACTTGCGCACACCGCTCACAATCTTAAAAGGATATTTGGAAATTCTGCGGCTGAACCGGAATCCGGATATGCAGACGGAATATATCAGCCGCTGCCTTCGAAAAGCAGACGATTTAAAAGAAATGACAGATCGTATGTTTGAATATGCGCTGGTTTTTGATGAAGACACTGGCTTTGGAGAAGAAACGTCTTATACGAATCTTCCCGTTTCCTTTTTTCTGGAAAGCCTTAAAGAGCACTCTGATTTTTTACGGCTGGCGGGATTTACAACTGAGCTATGTTTTCCGGACTTCCAAGCGTCAGAAACTTCATCTGCAGCCATCTCCGCAGACGAAGCAATGATAAAACGCATACTGAATAATCTGTTTTCAAACATTATTAAATATGCGGACAAAAAAGAAACTGTCTCCATTACAGTTTCTATTGAAGAATTTCTTGTAATTTCGGTAAAAAACAAAATAAAAGAGACAGAAGAAAATCTGTGCAAAAATGAAAAAATCTCCTCCGGATATGATTCTTTGCACAAACATCCCTGCAATCATAAACGGACAGATTCTGGATACAGCCCCTTACACGAAACACTCTCCGACAATATGGGAAGCACGCAGATTGGATTAAAAAGCGTTCAGAAAATGATGGAAAAAATGAGTGGAAAATTATCTTTACAGACAGAAAAAGGATTTTTTCAGGCAAAACTGCAATTTGCGGTCAGGAAATGAAACTCCTGACCGCCATTTTTTGTTTATTCTTATTCTAAATCTCACTGCCCGGCTGGAAAATATGCCACTCTACATCATTTACACTGCAATGGTTTTCTGTGTACCATGCACGGTAAAGCTCTTCCGAACTGGCAGGCACATATACATGCGTGAAAATTGGAAGCGACGCATATCCGCTGATATGATTTGTAACCCTTGGCGGGGTTTCGCCCAGAAAATACACATTACGGAAGATAGTGGAAATGGAAAAGGATGGAACTATGACAGATTTCAGCGTTTTTGGAAAAACGACCTTCTCCGCCCCTTTGTTGGCATCACAATTCACCAGGCTGTGCGTATTCGTCAGGCTTTCTACTTTTTCCGAAATGTACAGAACGCCCTTTTCATCTGGAATGGCAACAGCAAGGCTCTGATCCAACTTATGGTAAACGCACTGGCCGTCTTTCGCATACGTCCGGCTGTCCGCGGAAACCGCCACATCTTTGATAAATGTATTTGGCCCAAGCAGCGGCCTGTGGAAGGCTTCCCCTTCAATTTCCGTCACCGAAGCCGGAATCTCAACCCTTGGGGCGGTACAGTTGTTCAAAGCGTATTTCCCAATACTCTTAACCCCTTCCGGAATGGAGAGCGTCTGCCCGCCCGGAAGCGTGTATATAACCTTCTGCAGTTTTTTGGAAATCACACAGTCCCCTTCCATCCGGAATATTTTATTCTTTTTGGGAAGACCCATCTTCTTTAATGACGGGCAGTCCTGGAACGCCGCAGGATCCAGCTTCTCAAGACCCGCCGGCAGGCTGACTTCCTCTAAGCCCGCGCACGCGTAAAAGGTCTCCTCCTTAAGCGCCTTCACCTTCTTTGGAATCTTAATGGACTTTAACGCGATCATGCCGCAGAATGACGACGGCTGGATCTCCTCTACAGTGTCCGGGATGACGATCTTTTTGATTGTTTTGTTTGTTACGGCTCTTCGGGAATAGTCATGCTCCCGCTCTATACAGGCGCCAAACAGATTGACGCCGCCTTCTCCCTGCGGATCCGTCGCTTTTGAGCCAATGCGCGTCACCTTCCTGCCATCTATTTTTTTTGGAATGGAGATGGATGCCGGCTTCTTTTTCTTCTGAATGTCAATCTTATAAATCCAGGCTTCCTTTCCCTTCTTTGAAGGGTATGCATGGTAAGTGAACGCTCCGGACGTTTTCGTCAGCGTCTTTTTATAGTTCCATGCGGCTTTCTGCTTCGCCTCCGCCGGCTCCGCCGCTGCGAACGCTGCCAGAAATGCCAGCATTGCGCAGACTGCGCACAAAACAGTCATCTTCTTCTTTTTGATCATAAAGTCTCCTCCTCTCTAAGTACATATAAAAGCTATCCACATCTTTCAACGCAAGTATACTCTCCAAACCATCGGTTGACACCTCCTTCGCTCAATGATTTCACAGACCGCGCCGCGGCTCTTACCGCTGCATTATAACGGCTTTACAATGCCAAATAAAATACTGCATCCATATAAAGAGAACTTTCTTTGTCCTTTCATCAAAAAAAACTGGCTGTCCGGATTTTTTCACCTGACACAGCCATATCCAACCCTTCTCCTATATTGCTGAAATCACTGCCTTTACATCATAATTTTACGTTAAATCCAATTATACCGCTCTAATTTACTATAAATTTTTGTGATTTGTATTCTTTCAGATACAAATCACAAAAATTGCGAAATAGAACTTTCAATTATTCATTTAATATTTTTATATTAATTCAATTTCATTCATATGTCAAGCAATTATATGAATTTTTCATCAATTGATAGAACAAAAAATTTTATTTGCTGAAAAAAAGATCGCTATCCCGGGCACTACTGAAAAGATCCTGCCGTCTCAGAACGACGACGACTGGATCTTTTCCATAATGTTCGGGATAACGATCCTTTTGATTGTTTTATTCGTTACAATTCTTTGGGAAGGTTGTGATACCGCTCTATGCAGGCGCCAAACAGATTGACGCCGCCTTCCCCCTTGCGGATCCGTTGCTTTTGAGCCAATGCGCGTCACCTTCCTGCCCTCTATTTTTTGGCGTTTTTATAGTCCCATGCGGCCTTCTGCTTCGCCTCTGCCAGAACCGCCAGCGCTGCGTAAACTCTAAATCTCACCGCCCGGCTGGAAGGTGTGCCAATAAAATTCATCCACTTTGCAACGGTTCTCTTTATACCATGCGCGGTAAAGCGCTTCCGAACTGGCCGGCACATATATATGTTCAGCAAATGGAAGCGACGCATATCCGCTGATATGGTTTGAAACCCTTGGCGGAGTCTCACCCAGAAAATATACATTACGAAAGACTTCGACAATAGAAAAGGATGGAACTATGACAGATTTCAGCGCTTTTGGAAAAACAATCTTCTCCGCCCCCTTGTCGGAGTTATAATTCACCAGGCTGTGCGTGTTCGTCAAGCTTTCCACCTTCTCTGAAATGTACAGGACGCCCTTTTTGTCCGGGATGGCAACAGCAAGGCTCCGATCCACCTTATGATAAATGCACTGGCCGTCTTTCGCATACATCCGGCTGTCTGCGGAGACCTCAACATCTTTAATAAACGTGCTCGGCCCAAGCAACGGCCTGTGGAACGCCTCCCCTTCAATTTCCGTCACCGAAGCCGGGATCTCAACCCTTGGGGCGGTGCAGTTGTTCAAAGCGTATTTCCCAATCCTCTTAACCCCTTCCGGAATGGAGAGCGTCTGCCCGCCCGGAAGCGTATACACGAGCCTCTGGTATTTTTTGGAAATCACGCAGTCCCCCTCCATCCGAAACGTCTTGTTCCTTTTGGGCAGGATCATCCTCTTTAACGACGGGCAGTCTTGGAACGCCGCGGGATCCAGCTTCTCAAGCCCCGCCGGCAGGCTGACTTCCTCTAAGCCCGCGCACGCGTAAAAGATCTCCTCCTTAAGCGCCTTCACCTTCTTTGGGATCTTAACCGACTTTAACGCGATCATGCCGCAGAACGACGACGGCCGGATCTCCTCCACAGTGTCCGGAATGACGATCTTTTTGATTGTCTTGTTCGTCACGGATCTCCGGAAATAGTCATGTTCCCGCTCTATGCAGACTCCAAACAGGTTTAAGCCCCCTTCCGGGTCTTTCGGCTTTGCCCCGATCCACGTCACCTTCCTGCCCTCTATTTTTTTTGGAATGGAAATGGACGTTGGCTTCTTTTTCTTCTGGATGTCAATCCTGTAAATCCAAGCTTCCTTTCCCTTCTTTGAAGGGTATGCATGGTAAGTGAACGCCCCGGACGTTTTCGTCAGCGTCTTTTTATAGTTCCATGCGGCCTTCTGCTTCGCCTCCGCCGGCTCCGCCGCCGTAAACGCTGCCAGAACCGCCAGCGCTGCGCAGACTGCGCACAATACGATCTTCTTTTTTATCATAAAGCTTCCTCCTCCCTGATACATAGAAAAGCTATCTCAAAGTTATTTACTGACATTTGCCAGATTCAGTATTGCATCGTTGTATCCGTTGTCATTTAAATTTTTTTTCAAATTAACCACACGAAATTTCGCTTCCGGTACAAAAACATCTTCCAACGCAAGTATAATCTCCAAGCCATCGGTTGACACTCCTTCACTCAATGAGCGCACAGACCATGCCGCGGCTCTTACCGCTGTATCATAACGTCTTTTATGATATTTAGGATCATCCTTATCGCCAACAAGGGGGTCCCCATCCGCCTCAGTCGTCGAATGCGCAAATAAATCCGTGATGGCATGGATGCCGCATCCATATAAAAAGAATTTTCTCTGTTCTTTCGTCAAATCCTGATGGCTGTTATAGAATTTGTCAATTGTCGCTTTCAGATCGTTGAATGTAATCGGATCAATTCCATAAAATTCTTTATAATCTTTGAATGTTGTTGTATTTCCTCCTTTTAATGCGATTGACGTAATCGCTTCTATCACCGCCGCATAATTAATTCTGACATTGATGCGGTATCCGCCGTCTGACCGGTATCTCCAAGCGCCATGCCACGGCGAATGTACGCCAGGCCCTTCCCAGTGATTATCCGGATGCACCGCTCCGTTCTTCAGACGCTTTATCTGATCCGCCGTAAAGCCTGTTCCCATATTTGCATTTCCATCAGCCGCCATCTGCGAATGGGCATCTTTGGACCATCTTCCCTCCACATACGTCTCATCTTCGTCCACATATGCAAAGCTCTCCGGTTCTCTTTCATTTTTCGGAAATTCCCCCTCCAAATCCTTTTCTTCTTCCTGATCGTTTTCTGCAAAACCATCATACATCTCAAGCGCATGCCCCGCGTCCAGCAAACCGCACTGCTTTGTCTCTGAGATATCCATTGCACTTTTGCGGATCAACTGCCGAATAAATTCATTCGACCTGGTCAAATCCTTTTCCCACAAAAGGGAAGCCGTTCCTGTTACATGCGGAACCGCAATGCTCGTTCCATGCGTAACGATACTTCCGTCAAAGAAACTGGCCGTCCGGATTTTTTCACCTGGCGCAGCCACATCCAGCTCTTCTCCCATATTGCTGAAATTACTGATTCTGGCCTGCGTATCCGTTGCCGCTACAGCCACAACTTCCTCAAACGCCGCCGGATATTCCACATCTCCGCCTGTATTTCCGGCTGCCGCAACCATCAGGATATTTTCTGCATAAGCGTCTGCAACCGCCTGCTCTAATACTTTGGAATAAACAGACGTCCCAAAACTCATATTGATAATGTTGACGTCATTCTCAATGCACCAGTAAATCCCCTGGACGATCCTGCTTAACGGCGCCCTGTTCTCACTGTCTAAGACTCTGACGGAATAGATCTGGGCGTTCGGATTTATGCCGTATATGCCTGTTTCTCCGTTTCCGGCGATAATTCCCGCTATTTCTGTGCCATGTCCCGTCATATCCTGAAACATCTCCGGCAGATACTGCTCTTCTTCTACAAGATTCACCTGTCTCTCCAAATTGATTCCGGTAACGTAATCCACACCGGAATCCAACACTGCCACTTTTACTTTCCTCTGTTCTGTCTCCTGTTCCCCGGCAATGCCTTCTGCATGGACTGCCTGAATATTCCACTCATATTCCGGATCTTTTTCCTTCTGTTCTTCTATTTCCTTTCTTATCTTCTCATACAATTCCACTTTCTTTTGTTTCCGCTCCGTCAATGCCGTGTTCGCAGAAATCACGATATCCTCTTCAACCAGCACATCCGCTTTTGCCGCAAGCCCTTCCGCTTCATCTTCCGTCAGCGTCTCAATTATCATATTGCCGCCGGACAATTCAAGCGCTTTTTCCTCTATGTCCGTACCGACTGCTTCAGACACTTGCTCGCAGGCTTCCGCATCCCTCATAACAATCACATACGTCTTTTCCTCCGGCTCCTCTGCGGCATAGACGTTTCTGTCAAAACCCCCCAGCATTGAAATTGAAAGAACCGCTGACAACGCCACGTTTAAAATTCTTCTTCTGTTTTTCATAGGCCGACTCCCCTTTCCAAACCTAAAACTATAAAAATCCAGCGTACAACTAAAAATCTTTTCCTGTGCGCATCCCCTTCACATCATAATCTTACGCCGAATCCTGTTATGCCGTTCTGGTTTACCGCAAATTTTTCCTTTTTATATTCTTGCGGATACAAATTGCAAAAAAATTTGAAACAGAACTTTTAATTGTTTATTTAATATTTTTATATTAATCCAATTTTATTCATATGTCAATCTATTAAACATATTTTTGTATATTATAAACATGAAACAAAAGATTTTATTTTCTGAAAATCCTGATTTAAAACAACCTTCTTTTTTTAACCGGGAAAAAGTATACAACTCTCCACTACAATTTAAAAATTAATCTTTTTGATATCAAATGGATTGACATATACAAAAAATAGAATTATAATATTTTTTTATTATATATAGATATTGTCATTTTCTATAATAAAAAAGCTTATCACCGCTCTGCGTATCCACCTCATTGTTCCGGCGTTTCCGGCTGCATTTCAGCTTAAGCAAAAAAAGCTGACAAAAACGTTCAGGACGTTTGCTTACCATACATACCCTATAAAGCAGAGCAGGGAAGCCTGCATTTACAGGATCGGCGTCCGGAAAAAGAAACCGGTTTCCTTTCCCTCCCAAAGAAAACAGCAGGCAGGAAAACGACATGGAGCTAGACAAAGCTCCGCCAGAAACTTAAGACCTCATTGCAGGATACAGGTCAATATCTTAGTTTTCCATCTATATACATTATACGCATCGGCCGCTTCAAAAACCTTTGCCGCGCATAATAAAAAGAAAAAAGTCATTTTTCCAAAATATTTGGAGAAATATTTAAAACAAAAGATTGACACATATACTTTTTACTGTTATGATAATAGAAACGACTTTTTAACAAAGAACAGGAGAGATCAAAATGAAATACAAATTAAGCAATAAAGAACTTAATGTTATGCAGGTGCTGTGGGCATCGGAGAAGCCATTGTCCATCACGGATTTCACCAAATACGATCCTTCTTTAAACACAAGCACCGTTCAGGCCGCGCTTCGCTCCCTGCTTCAGAAATCCTATATCCGGGTAGCCGGCATTGAGCAGCATAAGAAGGTTTTTGCACGGACTTATCTTCCCTCGCTTTCTGAGACAGATTATATGCTTGAACTGTTCCAGAAATCTTCTGTGAACTCAGGCTCATTTTTTGCAGCTCTTGTGAAAAAAGAAGACGCGAAAACCCTCGAAGAAATAGAAAAAATCATTGAAGAACAAAAGAAAAAATTATTGAAAAAGGAAAACTAAGTATGTTTATATCCGTCTCCTCCGTACTATCTCTGGTGATTTGGGGCAATGCCACACTGCTTTTCCTGTATGCAGTCTGCCGCATTTCCCCTGTATTTCATAACCAGAATTATAAATTCCTCTTATGGATGTTTGGAATTGCCATTCTGCGCTTTTTGTTTCCGTTTGAAGGAACCGGCAGTATTTCTCTGTACTTTAAAATGGAGCTTTTTTATTCCATCAAATACTCCATAATGTGTGGAGCGGTTTCTATTTTCGGTTACAATCTGTACATCTATCAGATTTTACTGTCGATTTGGATTACCGGATCCCTTCTGACACTGATTTATATCCTTCGCAAATACCGTCTCTTTTGTCTGAATATCAGGAGCATTTTAAAAAGCAGCCTTATTTCTCCCGTACAGCCTCCGGAAGGTTTTGATATTCCAAAATCCATCCGGGTTTACAAAGGGAAATGCATTCTGTTCCCCATGATCAGCGGTATGCTTCATCCCATCATTTTTCTTCCAAAAGGGATGTTTTCGCAGAAGGAGCTTGTTTTTATCCTGAAACATGAGATATGGCATTATCGCCACCGGGATGTTGCATTGAAATTTTTTATGGAACTTCTCTGTGCCGTTTACTGGTGGAACCCCATCATTTTTCTCTTGAAGAAACGTCTGATCATTTTACTGGAAATCCGGGCTGACTCAGAAGTTTGTGAAACGCTGAGCCATACTGAAAAACTGGAATATATGGCCTGTTTAAGAAAATTTGCTTCGAATCCTCCAAGCGGCGGATCGTCTACATATGGAATGGGCTTTGTAGAATCCGGAAAATCTTCCCCTCTGCATCAAAGAGTTTCTTACCTGACGCACTCCCGTAAACATAAACCGTCGGTTATCCTCGCGTTTTTGTTCACTTGTTTTACTTTATGTTCCTGTCTGATGGTTTTAGAACCAAGACCGAATATAGAAAAGCAAGGCAGGGATATGGGTGTATTTTCTCTCTCGGAAGATTTTTATATTATTCAGGAGCAGGACGGCTCCTATGGCATGTATGTAAACAATACGTACCTGTCCCCTGTGGAGCATCCTTATAATATCAGCGAGAATGAACCAATTCTTGCTATCTACAAATATTCAAAAGAAGGTGAGGTGATTCGTGAATATGACGAGAACAAAGAAGTTTCGCCTGTCGTTCCTTATGTTCCTCTTCTGCTTATTGTGCTCTTCGGCCTCTGTATACGCCCAAAATTCTGGTCCGGTAAATGACGCTGCAGTATACGCACAGCAGAATGGTTCGGAAGGCATTGTGCCTTATGCTGATGACATTGTATGGAAATATAAATGGGAAAACGGCAGAGTGTACAAACGGCAATTCAATGTTACGACACAGAAATGGATCGGCAATTGGATTCCGGTGTAAACGAACAGGAAAAAACAGTGTGGCAAAGGGAGAGACAAAATGTCTCTCCCTTTGCCGTTTCTTATTCTTATCCATTCCTCAGCTTTCACATTTATGCAAAAGCTCTTCCCACCTTCTGTCCACTTCTTTCTGAAACGCCGCAAGCAACGGTTCATTTTCCGGCAGAAAAAGATGCCGGAACCGCCCCTGCAGGCGCAAAAACTCTTCTAACGGCAGTTTCTCCTTTGGCCGGTACGAAAGTTCCCATTTTCCTTCCGTAACTTCAAACATCGGCCAATAGCATGTATCCACTGCCATTTTACAGATTTTGATAATATCCGGCGCATCATAGCGCCATCCCCTCGGACATGGAGCCATAATATTTAAAAACGCCGGGCCTTTCGTATAAATTGCTTTTTCTGACTTTTGGTACAAATCCATCATATTTCCAAGAAATGTCGTCTGCGCCACATAGGGAATGTTGTGCGCCGCCAGAATCGCCGCCAAATCTTTTCTTCCCTGCGGCTTTCCGGAAGAGTTTTTCCCGACCGGAGTCGTCGTCGTGTCCGCATACAGCGGAGTTGCAGAAGAACGCTGGATTCCGGTATTCATATAAGCGCCGTTGTCATAACAGACATACACCATATCATGGCCCCGCTCCATCGCGCCGGAAAGAGACTGAAAACCGATGTCATATGTTCCTCCGTCCCCTCCAAATGTAATGAATTTATATTCCTCTGTAATTTTCCCTTTCTTCTTTAAGGCATGATACGCCGTCTCCACGCCGCTTAGCGTCGCCGCCGCATTTTCAAAAGCATTGTGGATGTAACTGTCTTCATATGCCGTATAAGGATATGTAAATGTTGACACTTCCAGACATCCTGTCGCATTTCCAATCACCGCCTTATCGCCCGGATGCAGCGCCTTTAAAACATTTCTGACTGCAATCGTTCCGCCGCATCCGGCGCAAAGCCTGTGTCCAGCCGCAAGCCTTTCCTGTCTCTGCTGTATCTCTTTAAAACTGCCGGAAGGCACAGTATCTTTCTGACACATCTTTCCGATTCCTCCTATTCTCTCAAACCGATATAACGGTATGTTTCGTTCTGTACATTTTTTCGGGATTCTTCAGCCTCAAGATCCTGGTACAGCTCTTTTGCGTCGGACACTGTAAAATCTCTGCCATTTAACCCGTATACAATCCGAATCACTCCGGCCTGGCTTTTTGCCTGAAACAAAGCTGCAGACAATTCCGCGGCAAGCGGCCCGCCGCATCCGCTGAAACTTTCCGCGCGGTCTAAAATGGCAATCGATTTGCAGTTTTTTAACGCTTCTGCAAATGCTTCTCCCGGAAACGGCCGAAATACGCGCACCTTTAACAATCCCACTTTCTTTCCATCCGCCCGAAGCTCGTCCACTGCATCTTTTATCGTTCCGCAGACAGAGCCGATTGCCACAATTGCACAGTCGGCGTCCGAAAGCCGGTACGCTTCATAAAATCCGTATTTTCTGCCGGAAACTTTCTCATATTCCGCAGCCACGTCCAAAATTACCTGTTTTGCATCGATCATTCCCTGCGCCTGCGCCCGTTTCGCTTCCATGCCATAGCCCGATACGGCATATGGCCCTACCGCCATCGCCTCGTCTTTTTTCAAAAGATAATGCTCTGGTTCATACTCCCCAACAAACGCTTTGACGTCTGCATCCTCCAACAGCTCAATATTTTGAACGCCATGGCTGATGATAAATCCATCCTGGCAAATCATAACCGGAAGCATTACGTCTTTGTGCTCTGCAATCCGGTACGCCTGAATAAAATTATCGTAAGCCTCCTGATTGTCCTCCGCGTAAATCTGAATCCAGCCTGAATCTCTTGCCCCCATGCTGTCCGAATGTTCACAATTGATATTCAGGGGGCCGGACAGCGCGCGGTTGACTAATGCAAGCACAATCGGCAGACGGTTTGACGCCGCCACATAGAGCATTTCCCACATCAGGGCAAGCCCTGCGGAAGAAGTCGCCGTCATCGTCCTGGCTCCCGCCGCTTCCGCTCCGATTGCCGCACTCATAGCGCTGTGCTCGCTTTCCACCGGAATGAACTCCGTATCCATTTCCCCGTTCGCTATGTAAGAAGAAACAAACTGCGGCAGTTCCGTGGAAGGCGTAATCGGGAATGCAGGCATTACGTCCGGATTTATCTGTTTCATCGCATACGCCACAGCCTCATTGCCGGACATTCTATCCTTTTTGCAGCCGCCGGTAATTTCCGCCATATTATCTCCCCTCCTTCATCGAAATTGCATCAAAGGGGCAGGCTTTGACGCAAATGCCGCACCCTTTGCAGTGATCATAATCAAACTCCTGCCGTTTTCCTTCCGCTGCCGGAATGCAGCTATCCGGACAGTACGGCACACAAAGCAGGCAATGCCTGCATTTTTCCCAGTCAACGACAGGCGTACTGGTTCGCCATTCTCCCGTCAGAAATTCTTTCGACGTCGCAGGTTCATAAATCTGCAGTCCTTCCGTCAAATCCTGCCAGCGTGTATGTTCATTTATCTCTTTTGCCAAAAGAGCCATTTTTTCCATCCTCCTGTCCATTCCAAAAATCAGTTATCCCGTTTATCTTTCCATCATACGGCAGGATTTAAGGTTTTCCTGCCATTTTCTGAAATCTTTAACGTGTGAGACGTCAGTTTCTTCACTTCATCAAATGCAGCGCGCAGCGCTTTCCTGTTTCCTTCCAGAACCTCCGGTTTTTTGGCAAACTTATGCTCCAGGGAAGCTTCCATTTCCCTTAAAAACACTTCTTTCTCCATAACTTTCGAAATCTTTACGATTGCCGCAAGCATTGGCGTATTCGGAAAATATTTTCCCAACGTCTCCATGCATACTTTTCTTGCGTCAATCGTATAAACCGCTCCCTGATACCCTTTTAAAAGCGGAAGAATCTCTTCTTTTGTTCTGTCTGTATTAATTAAAATGGCTCCGTCTCTTTTTAAACCGCTGGTAACGTCTACGCTGTGCAAAAGCGTATCGTCCACAACAACGACAAAATCCGGCTCATAAATATTCGAATGTACGCGAATAGCGGCATCGCTGATCCTGTCATATGCGGTAATCGGCGCTCCCATACGCTCCGGGCCGTACTCCGGAAATCCCTGTACATGCTTCCCTATGCCAAACGCTACGTCTGCAAGCAGAAGAGCCGCTGTCTTCGCACCCTGGCCGCCCCTTCCATGCCATCTGATTTCTGTTAAATGATTCATATCACAATTCTCCTGTTTTGTCCTCTTGCTTTCGGCGGCAAATCAGCCGTCACACTCTGGTTTCTGCAAAAGTATACAAAACAGACCTTTTCCTGTAAACAAAATCCCTGCAAAAGTCAAAAAAAATTGCGTTTTTTCATTTTCTGTGTTAAAATTTCCATATGATTTTTTAATTGATTTTTTATATTTAATCATTTTTTCTGATAAAAGGACGCCTTATGAACTTAAAACATTTAAAAACCTTTCTGGCTTTAAGCCGTGAAAAAAGCTTTACGAAAACCGCAGATTCTTTAAACTGCGCCCAGTCTGGCGTCACTGCCCAGATAAAACAACTGGAAGCAGAACTTGGCGCGCCTCTTTTTAACCGCATTGGAAAGACTGTCTCTTTAACGTTTGAAGGCGAACGCCTGATTCCGTATGCGCAAAAAATGCTCTCTCTTAACGCGCAAATCCATACGCTCTTTCAAACTTCCGGCAGACTTACGCTTGGAGCGGACAAAGCCATTGCCAATTATCTGCTGGGCGACATGATAAAGGAATTTTCCGCCCTTTATCCCGGTGTGGAATTTTTTTTGAAAATGGCAGACGGAGAAAACGCCGTCCAGATGCTTTGCGGCGGCGAGCTTGACGCGGCTATTGTCCTGGATCTTCCCGTAAAACAAAAATCCGTCAAAGTCCTTGTGCGCAGAGCAGAATCTATTCTTCTCGCGGCCTCTCCCTCTCATCCGCTGTCCGGGCATACCCGCATTCTGCCGCAGGACTTCCGGGAATACGGCCTGCTGCTTCCGGAAGCCTCCTGTTCTTATCGTATGCTTTTTGAGCAAAAGCTCCTTTCTGAAGGCGTCCGGGCGCAAACCGCTCTGGAAACAGACGCCGTTTCCGTCATAAAAGAAAGCTCCCTTACCGGCGTTGGAATCGGGCTTCTGCCCGAATTTGCCGTGAAAAAGGAGCTTATTTATCATATGCTTGAAAAAATTAACTATAAAACGGATTATCCCATTTTCTCTCAACTTCTTATCCATAAAGACAAATGGATTTCTCCCGATTTGGAACATTTTCTGGAAATTGCCGCAAGACATTTACTGTAATTTCTTTCTAAGCCCTTTCGGATAATGATTTTTCATCCTGCCATCCGAACACTTTCCCCAGCCGATGCTGTATCCGTCTGTCGTAATCAGATACCATCCCTTTTCATTTCCCGCCATAAGCGTCTGCCCTTCCAGATACTGCCGTATCTGCGAGCCGTCCGACGGAAAATCAAAGCTGCGGCAGACTTCATCCGGTTCAAGGGCAAGCGCCAGCGCATGAGACGGTTCAAATCGGTTTTTCTTGTTCGTTCCCAGATGAAGGCCGGGCCGGAGCGTTTTTAATCCACGAAAAGACGGCACTTCCCCTGGCGAAAGATAGAGCTGTTCTCCAAAGTTAAGAAATGTTCCATCCAGTTCTTTTTTCAAATTTTCATGCGAAAACCGAAGCCATTCTTTCAAATCTTTTTTTAAAATTCCGCGTTCTTCTCTGTACTTAGAGAAACGGTAAGGTTTTCCCTCTTTCTGCAAAACAGCCAGATAATGTCCCTCGCCCCCAAGCTTATGTGGGAAAAGCCGAATTGTATCTTCTATCTGTTCGGCCGCATCCAAAACGGCCCTTCTGTATCCGCCCGTCATTCCGTCTTCCTTTTTTACTTTACAAATCTGAAATTCCGGAAACCGGGCAAGAAAGCGGCTGACGCTTCCTTCATTCTCTTCCGGCGCAAACGTACAGGTAGAATATAAAAGCCTTCCGCCAGGGCGAAGCATCCGGGCGGCATACCCTAAAATCTCATCCTGTCTTGCCGCACACAGCGCAACATTTTCAAGACTCCATTCTTCGCCCGCCGCTTCGTTTTTACGAAACATCCCTTCTCCGGAACAGGGCGCATCCACCAAGATTCTGTCAAAATACTCCGGAAACGCCTCCATAAGCCTTTTTGGCGTTTCATTTGTGACAATCGCATTGCAGATTCCCATGCGTTCAATATTTTCAGATAAAATCTTTGCCCTTGCAGGATGAATCTCGTTACAGACAAGTACTCCTTTTCCCTGCATTTTATCCGCAATCTGCGTACTCTTTCCTCCCGGCGCAGCACAGAGATCTAAAATCCTCTCCCCTGGTTTTGCCTCAAGATATTCTGCAGGAGCCATTGCGCTTGGCTCCTGAATATAATATACGCCGGCTTCATGGTAAGGATGTTTCCCTGGAAAATCCTCCTCTCCGTAATAATATCCTCCGTCCGCCCAGGGCACGCAGGACAGGGAAAACGGCGTCCGTTTCAAAAATTCTTCTCCTGCCTTCTTTTGATTTATTCGAAGCGCATGAAAGCTTTTCTTACAAAAGCTTTCTTCAAACGCCGGATACTCTTCCAAAAGCATCCGGCGCATCCTTTCTTTAAATTCTTCTGGCAGCGTTCTCATTTGATTTTAATTTTGACTGTGGATTTCTTGCCGCTTCCATCCGTCGCCATGGCCGTAATTCTGACCGTCTTTCCTTTCCCTGCCTTCTTCGCTTTTACGACTCCTTTGGAATTTACGGACGCATAAGCTTCATTTGACGTCGTCCAGCGCAGAACTTTGTTAATTTTCGGACCGTTTTTCGAAATTACGGCTTTTAATTTCACTGTCTTTTGAACCCTTAATGTTTTTTTCGCATTTTGAATCTTTACTTTTGTAATAGCGTTCGGCATGATTTTTATCCGGAAAGAAGCTGTAACGCCGCTGCCGTCTGACGCCGCCGCTTTCACTGTAACTGTCTTTCCTTTTCCGGCCGGTTTTACAGTCACAACGCCATTGCCGTTTACGACGGCATACTTCGGATTGTCTGAAGTCCAGACTACCGCCTTATTCTGGGCGTTCTCCGGAAATACTTTGGCGCTTAAGGAAACTTTCTTTCCGGCCGCTATTTTTTTGGATATCCCGGAAATAACGATTCGGTTTACCAGCGTCTGGCGTTCGCCTTCCTCCGGTTTCCCCAGAGGCGGCGTATCCGGATTTCCCGCCTCTTCATCTTTGCTGTTTCCGCCGTCACCGCCCTGTGTGCCTTCGTCTGAAATCTCCGTCTTTCCTTCCGCATCCAAGAATTTCTTTCCGCAGGCTGTACACATATAGTATTTTTCATGATCCGCATTCACAAGACGATGGCCGTTTGCCGGGATTTCTTCTGTTTCGGTATGAGAACATACGGCGCAGACTCTTTGACGCTCTCCTTTTTCCAAACAGCCGGATTCTTTCGTCACTTCCCATTCCCCATAGCCATGAGCCGTCATCGGTATGATTTCGCGTTCTTTTACGGCGTCACAGTTTCTGCAGTGAACCGATTTCACTCCCTCTTTTTCACAGGTTGCAGGTTCGTCTACAGACGCCTCCGCTTCCCAGTCATGATCGCTTTCCTCTTCTCCGCAGAATACGGAAAACTTCACATCCGCATCTTCAAATCCTGCGGCTGCCGTATCCTGCCAGCTCTGTGCATATTTTGACGGATAATGTATCGTCAGCGCATCACCGGAAAACGCCGAACCCAAAAGCTGCTCATTTTCATCCACAGCGGGCACAAATTCCGGACATTCCCCGAAAAACCAGAAATCTGTCAGAGCAGAGCAGTTTTTAAACGCCTCCGCCCCTATTTTTTCCACACTTTTCGGCGCCCTAAGCTCTGTTAATCCGGCACAGTCAGAAAACGCGCCGAATCCTATCTCCTTTACGCCTGACGGCAGCTCAATTTCTGAAAGCCGCCTGCACAGAAAGAATGCATAAGAACCAATCGTTTCAAGGTTCTGCGGAAGCTCTAATTTCTGAATTCCGCTGCCCGCAAACGCCATTTCCCCGATGCTGGTCAGACTTTCCGGAAGGGAAATCTCTTCTATGCTGTCAAAAAGCGGAAATGCCAGTGTGGAAACGCTTGTAATTCCTTCTTCAATTACAACTCTTTTTATGTTTGATTTATGGCCGCTCCAGGGGGCCGCGTCCAAATCAATCTCTTCTCCCTCCGCAGGCTTTGGTTCCGGCATAGGGCCGCTTCCTTTAATATTTAAATATCCGTTTCCGTCCAGCGTCCATCCAAGCGTTCCGCCAAACGTCCCCGAATCTATGTAAAGGAATTCGTATTTTTCCGGCGCAATCTGTAAAATGTCTCCGTACATTTCCGACATATCCGGTTCATAGGGATTCTGCCCCGCGTACACATAGACGATAGGATGGCCGGAAACTGTAACCGTATACCCTTCTGCCGCACTGCCCGTCGCTCCCGCCAAAAACAATTTATCGTCGGCTCCAATGGAATTTCCGTCACAATTCGTCACATCTGCAATATAGTTTTTCCGGTTTTCCATTGTAACAATGTTCCACATATGCGCACCCGCGCCCGTTCCGCCATTCATCGTGCCGGTAACGGTATAACACCGGACGCCGGAATCAAAAAACTCCGACATATCGCAAAGATACTGAAATGCTTTTGAATATCCTTCGCACACGACGTTCGTACTCTCATCTTTGTCAAATACCCAGATCAACTGCCATGGGTCGCCATACGGCGTATCGCCGCTTTCCGCGGCCTCCGTATTGTATTCCACAAGCTCACAGATTTCCCTTTTGTAAGCAGACAGCTTGTCGTAATCGCTGTACCCGGCATATTTTTTTACAATCTCCTTCGCATTTTCCGCAGCAGTCTGCGCCGTTTGAAACCTGGAAGCGTCTACCGTATAGTCCGCCGCTCCCCTGTAGCCCTCCGCTACAGGAAACGTATAAATAAGTGAAATTCCTTCAATGCTGAACGTAAAATTGACTCCGTCTTTCGTCGATACGCTGATGCCCTTGTTAAAAGAACTTCCCGTAGAAGCCGTTTTGTCATACCAGTAAAAATCATACGGGCAGTCCATCAGAAGGTAATTCAAAAGCCTGCCAAAATCCGGCGTAATCTTTTCCCACATCGCCGTGCTTGCCGCTTCATCAATATGAATCGTCCCTCCGGAAAGCTCCGCCAGCTTTGATACGCCAAGATCTTCTGCCGTCCACTCCGTCTTTGTAATCCCAAGATCTTCCAGTGTCAGCGTAATCCTTGTGTCCGTTTGTTCTCCTGCGGCGATCTTTAGAATATTTTCTTTTAATTTACCGTATGCCGCAAGATCTATTCCCGTAAGCTTTTCTTCGGCGTAATTTCCATAGGTTAAAATTCCTCTGTCTCCCAAAAAGAGTTCTTCCACATAACAGGAAAACAGATCTTCATTATCCGGCAGCCCCTCTCTTCTCTCCGCTTCATAAAACGTCTCTTTCTCCTGAAAAACCTCTGTTTTCGTTCCGCCTGCCGCAAAAACGTTCGCTGGGGCTATGGCTGCCGCCGCCATCACTGCGCACAGGAATACAGACAGACCTTGCTTTCCCTTCATTTCTTTTCCTCCCGGTTTCCTATTTCTTTTTTGTAATTTTTACAGATTTTGGCGTCTTTGCTTTCGCAAAAAGCTTTTTATACGCTGCGTATTTGTTTTTCGGCACGCTGATGGAAGCTTTTTTGCCCAGCCCTGCAAATGCTTTTTTCCCGATGCCTGTAAGCGTTTTCGACTGTATCGTAATTTTTTTCAGTTTACTGCATCCGAAAAAGGCCTCTTTTCCTATCTTTTTCACATTTGCTCCGATTACTGCCTGCGTAATCTTTGTATTCTTCCGAAATGCCTTGTCTTTGATTTCCGTTACTTTATACTCGCAGCCGTCAATCATCACAGATGACGGAATGGCGATCTTCTTCGCATTTTTCTTTAATGGCTTCTCAAACCGCACTGTTTTTTTGGAACCTGCGGACGCCGTAACCTTATACTGCATCGTAGACGTCTTGTGAACCGTCCCAACTGCCGGCGGTTTTGGCGTCTCAACGGGATTTGAGGGTTCCGGAGCAGGAGCAGGAGCCGGTTCTGGAGCAGGAGCCGGTTCCCGTTTTACCAATCCCGCAATAACCTGCGGCAGACGGTCATTCGCCGCTTTTGCCGCTTCCAAATCCTCTCTTGACGGATTGGAAAGGTTTAAAAATACAGTCAGAGCCAAAACCGTCTCCTGATAATTCTTCCAGCTTTCCGCTGTATAATCCGCTTCATTTCTGGACTCAAGCCCGTCAAGCGTTTTTCTCAGTTCCTCTTTCGCCGCCTGGATCTCTTCCTGTAAAAGCAGCTCCTCAACGATTCCGTTGAACTCAAAAATCTTTTCGTTCAGCAAACCTGCCGCTTCATCAATTTCACTCTGCGTCGTCTGGTAGGTGTCATAAACGGCTCTTGCCGATGCAGATAACCGTCCAAGCTCTTCTTTTTCATCTAAAAACTCATACTGTTCCAAAAGTAAGGATAAGTCCTCCGCCTCTGACAGAGCTGTAAGAATCGCTTCTCTGTTCAGGTATACCATACCTGTATCATAAAATTCCTCCAGCGCATCTTCAATCTTCTCAAGCCACTCGCCAATGATCTGTTCATCGCCTTCCGGCGCCGTCTCAGCTTCCGACAGCACGGCTTCCGCCGCCGCTTTCGCCTCTTCTCTGTACATTCCGTAGGAATCTCCGTAAGAAAGGCCGGAAAGAATCTCCCTTATGCTGGAAATCCTCTCTAAAAGAGCTTCTTTTGTGGCTCCCGGCGGCGTTCCCATAACCAAAAGCTCCGCAATCGCAGGCCATGCAAGGTAAGCGTCTCCTTTTCCTGTCTGGCTCAAAAAGACAACTGTCACCTTCCGGACATTCTGCCCTACAGCCGTCTGGTAGGATTTTTTCTCCAATACGTTTCCATGGCTGCTGCATTCCGAAAATACCGTACTCTGTTGTCCTTCCCCGTCTGTTATGTCTATACGAAACTCAAACGGCAGACCGGCTTTTTCAAAATGCAGATCCAAAGAATCCACGTACAGGCTCTGTCCAAAATCCACCTCTACGGAAACCGGATATCTGCTGTTAGAATCATTTCCCCAGGTCGCCCCTGTCGGCGCCCATAAGTCATTGACGCTGCCGTTTGTCACATTTCCAAGCGAACCGTCCAATGCGTCCCCGTTTTTATCCGACGCAGACGGCTGAATCCCTTTCGCAATATTTACAAATTCCCCGCTGCCTTCCGCAATGCCGTTTACCGTAATCTCTGTAATGGTAAGAGGAGCGTTGACGGCGTCCGCCGTTGTCATTGTCACGCGGATTTTATCCGCCGTGCAACTTTTTGAAATCTCCGCTTTCCCATTGACCGGCCCGTTCGGATCTTCCGCCAGCGTTTTCCACTCCGGTGTTTTCAAATTCAGGTATTCCACTTTCCAGGTATATGGAAAATCAGTTGCAAGCTGCTGAATCGACAGAACGATATTTTTCACTTCAAATGTACCTTCTAAATCCACCTCCAGTACGTGAGGGCCGGCTCCTTCCGCCACCCATTCCGTAGAAGTCGTACCGTCTGTAAGATTGGAAAGCGAACCGCTCTTTGTTGCGGAATCCGTCGTCACTGTTTTGTTTTCCGCAGCATTGACTGTCTCTTCTGCCGTTCCTCCCGTATTTTTCTCCAGATTTGTACAGGAATAACGGTCGTATGCCTGCTGTGCCAGTTCCGCCAAATCCATGTCGGAAGGCTTTGTCTCAAATGCATACCTTCCATCGTCATCGTCTGACTTTCTGTTGGCCCACTGATACTCCCATAAAAACCAGTTGCTCTCTGCTTTTGCATCCGCAGGATCTTTTGCCGTTCCTTTCAGTTCCGCAATGCGGTTTCTCACCCAGATTGCCCAGCGCTCTCCATAAAAACTCTTCGTAAGCCCGGACCATTTCCGGTTGGAATAATCCTTCAGGGAACCCACGCGCTCACCGCCCCAGGTTGTCACCAAAGAACGCGCATTAAATTCAAACAGATCTTTCGTCCAGTCATCCGCGTCCGTAATCATTTTCCGCGCCGCTTCAATCCATGTGCCCAGCATAAATTCATCTGTCGTGGCAAGAATCTGATCCGACAGCTCAATGATTTCAAGGAAAGACGCCGAAAGCTTTTGAAATTCTTCCAGATTTCTGTCATTTTTCGCTTTGACCATCAGCGTATGATATTCAATTGCGGCATTGCAGAGCGTCTGTTCCGCCACGTCCGCCAAATCATACTTGTACGCAGGCGACTCGCGAAACGCCTCATAGTTTTCAATCAAAAGCAAAAGCGCCTGATCCAGTTCTTCTTTATCGTAAGCGATAATGCTGTGCCCCCATGTGGACGCAGAGCTGAAGTTATCCGCAGGACGCGTATTGATTACTGTTTCCGCAGCGCCCTGAATATATTCCCGCTTATTTGCATAAGCCGTGTTCAAAAGAATTTTCCATGCCTGATGTAAACTCTCGCTTTCTCCTCCGGCGCGCCGTTTCGCATATTTTTTAAGCCATGCGCGATAGTCAATCGGATCTTTTGACCATGTCGTGTCAAATAAAAGCTCATAGACGACAGGACTGTTCTCCATCGCCTCCGGCGTCATGCCGATTCCCGTCATATTGTTTGTACTGTTGAACGTTTCAATTGGATTGGACGCAATTTTCGGTATCTCGCCGTCCAGTCCCATACGGCCGCCGAAATTATGCAGCATACAGTAAATCCAAGGCGCGCCGTTATCTTCGAACAGTCCGTGCTGCGGACGCATATCAGACTGAAGATCAAGCGGCAGCGTTTTTTCCGTCTCAAGCTGCGACATTTTGTCCGCATTCAGATTTCCCTGCCACTGCTGCATTACCCATATCGCTTTTGGATCGCTCTTTAACATCTCATTCTGCACTTCGCCGTAAATATTTCCAACGTCAAGTCCTCCGGTATTTCCGCCTTCGTGAAACGGATCTGCCACATAATAATGAGAAACGTTTCCAAATACATTTCTCTGTTTTTCATAAAATATCTCCGCCGCATCCGAAAAATAATTTATTTTTCCAGCCGCGACCTCACTCTCTGTAAGATAAGTCTTAATAATCGACGGACGGGTAAACCCGGACCATCCGTCCACAGGCGTTAAAACGGCCCCTTCGTTCTTTTCTGCAAACGTTTCCGGAACCTGGCCCGCAAACGCCTGGATCACGGGTGAAATCCCATAGGTCTGCATACGGTCGTGTATCTGCCTTCCAAGCTCTGTACGCTGCTCAAACCATGAATTTGGCAGAGGCCCGCCGATGCTGTAAAGGTTCTGCATATAAAACCATGCAAAATACGCAGGGCCGCAGATATAATCCCGGATTTCCTCATCCGTATAATTGAATTCCCGAAGCGTCTGCCGCAGAACTTCCTCCTGTCCCACAATATCCAGAATCAGATTTATCCCGTTCATTGCAGCCCAGTCTAAAAACGCCTCATATTCATCCCAGTTCCAGAAAGACATCGTATAGGAATAGGTACAGAAATTCAGCGCATACCTGAGATCAAACTGCGCTTCTTTTACAACCCTTTTCCCGACCGGAACGACAGCGTCCAAAGCTGTATTGGAACCGTACATCGGATTATAGTCCACGCCTGCATAATTTTTCAGATAATAATTAAACCCGGACGCCATTGCAAGCCCGCTGTTTCCCCGAATTACAATTGTTCCGTCCGCACCGTCTTCAATCTCAAAAATATCTTTTCCATCTTTCATGCTGTCTCTTAATTCAAACTGAAAGCTTGAGGAAAAGGATTCGCCAAGCACGCGGCCCACAAGATTTTTCATTTCCTTTAAAACTTTGCTGTCAGCATACGTTTTATCATTTTCAAATTTATCCCATTCCGTCTTCCAGACGCTGTCCTCCCAGTTCTCCACCTGTATTTCGGCAGGCTCTTCCACAGCGCCGCTGATCTGGCTTCCATAGACTTCAATCTCCGCAAGGTTTGTGGCAAATGAATTGGAATTGTACGCCATATTCAGGCGCAGATAAGAAACCTCCAAATCCACAGGATAGCTGTCCCCCTCCGAAGACGCCGCATCATTTGAAGTCTTTGAAATAATTTTATCGTAGTTTACGCCGTCCGCCGACGCATAGACATAATAATTGTTATAGGAACCGTCCGTCTTGTTAAAAATCTTAATTTCCGACAGGTGATACAGCCCGTCTAACGCAATGTCAATATAACGGTTGTGATCATACATTCTGTTATATTGATAATCTCCGCCTTCCCCCTGCGACGGAATCGACTGCCAGTATGTATCAGCCTCCCCGTCCACTGCAAATTCCACTCCGTGTCCGCTGGCATTTTTCGCCCGGATATTCTCTGCCGGTATGTCAATTTTACTGTTCGCAGCCCTGATCGTTTCCGCTGCGCCAAACCCGGCGAAATTCTGACATAACACAGCGGCCATCGTCATCCATGCCAGACATTTTCCCCCATAGTTCTTTTTTTTGTGCATTCCCTTTCTCCTTTCTTTTCTAAAAACAGACTTTCACTAAAAAAAACTGCGCCAACCTTCTTCTCATATACATCTATTATAATGGATACCAAATACAATGTAAAGCATCCAGACCCGTCTCCTTTTTTGCAACGCGGCAAATATTTTAAAAAATATACCCTTGTAATTTTCCTTCATACATTATATGATATTAAAAATTCCTAAAGGAGGACTTCTATGCGTCATTTAATGAGTCCGTTAGACCTTTCGGTAGAAGAGCTTTATGATCTTCTCGCTCTGGCTAACGACATTGAACAAAATCCCGGCAAATATGCACACGCCTGCGACGGGCAGAAGCTTGCGACCTGCTTTTACGAACCAAGCACAAGAACGAGGCTCAGCTTTGAGGCCGCCATGCTGAATCTTGGAGGCTCTGTTTTAGGTTTTGCCAGCGCAGACAGCAGCTCAGCCGCCAAGGGTGAGAGTGTTTCCGATACGATTCGCGTAATTTCCTGTTATGCAGATATCTGTGCCATCCGTCATCCCAAGGAAGGCGCAGCGCTTGTCGCTTCTTCCAAATCTTCCATTCCCGTTATAAACGCCGGAGACGGCGGCCACCAGCATCCCACACAGACCCTGACCGATCTTCTTACGATTTACTCCCTGAAAGGCAGACTGAACGGGCTTACCATCGGCCTGTGCGGAGATTTAAAATTCGGACGCACCGTCCATTCCCTGATTCATGCGCTAATCCGCTATTCCGGCATTCGTTTTGTTCTGATTTCTCCGGAAGAACTGAAAATCCCAAGCTACATCAGAGAAGATGTGTTAAAACGAAATAACGTTCCGTTTACCGAGCTTGAACGGCTGGAAGACGCTATGCCAGAACTTGATATTTTATACATGACACGCGTACAAAAAGAACGTTTCTTTAATGAAGAAGATTATGTCCGCATGAAAGATTTCTACATTCTGACAAAAGACAAGCTGACGCTCGCCAAAGAAGATATGCTGGTTTTACATCCGCTTCCCCGCGTCAATGAAATTTCTGTAGAAGTGGACGACGACCCGAGAGCCGTGTATTTTAAACAGGCGCAGTATGGCGTATATGTCCGAATGGCCCTGATTCTTACTTTGTTGAAATGGAGGTAGCATATGTTAAATATCAGCGGAATTTATGAGGGATTTGTTCTGGATCATATCAAAGCCGGCATGAGTATGTCGATTTACAGAGATTTAAAGCTCGACCGGCTTGACTGCCAGGTCGCCATTATCAAAAACGCCAAAAGCAGCAAAATGGGAAAAAAAGACATGATCAAAGTGGAATGCCCTGTGGATATGCTTGATCTGGACATTCTTGGCTTTATCGATCACAATATTACAGTCAACGTCATAAAAAACGACAAAATCGTCGAGAAAAAAAAGCTTCAGCTTCCCAAACAGGTGACAAACGTCATCCAATGCAAAAATCCCAGATGCATTACCTCTATTGAACAGGAGCTGGATCAGATTTTCATTCTGACAGACGAAGAAAAAGAAGTCTACCGCTGTAAATACTGTGAAGAGCGCCAGAAAAAAAAGAGCCGTATGATAAGATTATAAAAACTGCCCCTTCAGCTCCTAATGCGTAACATGAGGGCATAAAAAAAGCGGCGTTCCTGTTCTCCCATATAGGGATAGAGAAACGCCGCGTTTGCGTCGTATTCAGTTTTCATTTATTCTTTCTCAATTCTGTGTTCTGGCGGCTTCGCTTGCAGGGTTCCGGGCGGCATATCAAGGCTCTTTCCTTCAAAAGCAGTAAATTGGCAACAAATTCAGCTTCTTTGCGTCATTCTCCAATCAGCGTCACGACCGTTCTTGGCGGAACTTTAAGTTTACTGTCAAAACTGATTTCTGTATCCTGTCCCATATCCTTTCCGTCTTCATAAGGCAGAAACGTATTGACACAGATTTTCCACTCCAAATCTCCCGGCAGCTTTGGAAGCTGCAAATCCAGAGGTTCCCAATAAGCGTTCATTCCATAAAAGATAATATCGTCTTTTGTATCTTCTTCATTCCTTCCTGCATACATAATTCCAATAAGCTTAGTGGTATAATCCGTTCCGCCATTCCAGGGGTAGCCGTTGTGAATGCTGATTTCCGGAAGGCCGCAGGCAGAGGGCTTCGTAGATTTACGCAAAATGGCGTGTTTTTTACGAAACGCAATCATATAGCGGAAAAAATCGTGGATTTCCTGATATTCTTTCAGCCTGTTCCAGTCCAGCCAGGAAATCTCATTGTCCTGGCAGTATGCGTTATTATTGCCAAACTGTGTATTGCAGAACTCGTCTCCGGCATAGAACATAGCCGGCCCTCTGCTGCACATCAGCGTCGCAAACGCATTTTTTACCATTCTTTGGCGCAGATTTTTAATTTCAGAATCGTCCGTTTCCCCTTCTGCGCCGCAGTTCCAGCTATTTCCGTTATTGTCCCCGTCAGTATTGTTCCAGCCGTTTAATTCATTGTGCTTGGCATTGTAAGAATATAAGTCATAAAGGGTAAATCCATCATGGCAGGTCAAAAAGTTTACGGAAGCCCGCTTTCCTCCATCCGCCGGATTGTAGAGATCTTTCGAGCCGGTAATCCGCGTAATCGCAGTTCCGGCCATGCCTTCGTCTCCCTTTAAAAAACGCCGCATATCGTCCCTGTATTTTCCATTCCATTCCGACCATCTGCGAAACGCCGGAAAATTCCCTACCTGATAAAGTCCTGCCGCATCCCACGCTTCCGCGATAAGCTTTACCTTTCCAAGGACTGAATCACAGGCAATCGCCTGTAAAATCGGCGGCTCCGCCATTGGCGCCCCGCTTTGGTCACGCGTTAAAATCGAAGCCAGATCAAACCGGAACCCGTCCACTCTGTATTCCGTTACCCAATAGCGCAGGCAGTCTATGATAAACCTGCGCGTCACCGGATGATTGCAGTTTAACACATTTCCGCATCCGCTGAAATTATAATAATGCCCGTCCGGAGACAGAATATAATAAATGTTGTTATCAATCCCTTTAAATGAAAAGCACGGGCCTTCCTCATTCCCTTCCGCCGTATGATTAAATACAACATCCAGGATTACCTCAATTCCGTTCTCCTTTAACTCATATATCATCTGCTTTAATTCATCGCCCTCATGGTTGTGCTCTATTACGGAAGAATATCCCGTATTGGGCGCAAAAAAGCAAACTGTATTATATCCCCAGTAATTGTACAACTGCCTGCCGTCAATCACTCTTGCGCTTTCCATTTCATCAAATTCAAAAATTGGCATCAGCTCCACAGCATTGACGCCCAAATCCTTCAGATAAGGAATCTTCTCCCTGAGCCCTTCGTATGTGCCTTTTGCCTTTACGCCGGAAGATTCGTCTTTCGTAAACCCGCGCACATGCATTTCATAAATGACAAGATCCTCCAGTGAATGATCTGGCTGCCGCACTTTCCCCCAGTCAAAATTATTCTCCACCACTCTTGCATGATAAATAAAATCTCCGCCGTTTTCCGGCCGCTCTCCCCAGTTCCTCTGCCCTGTCACCGCTCTGGCATAAGGATCCAGAAGAATGTGCTCTTTATTAAAAAGAAGCCCTTCTTTTTCATTGTACGGGCCGTCTAATTGGAATGCATATTCAAATTCCTCAATCCTCAAATCAAAAACAAGCATGGAATAAGTGTTGCCTATATGATAAGAGTCCGGAAATTTCAGCTTTGCATAAGGCTCTTTTTCCTGTGGATGAAACAACAGAAGCGTACACTCCGTTGCCCCAAGAGAATGAATCGTAAAACTGACCCCATTTGAAACGGCAGTCGCTCCGTCTCTGTTATAAAATCCCGGCCGGACAAAAAAACCGTCTATTTCATCCAAAGGCTGCAGTTTCATCCCACGCTGCGGCCTGTGTCCGGCTGCTTCCGGATCGTGTTCTTCTTCCGGACGCCTGTTTTTCTTTTCTTCCTCTTCACGTTTCTGACGGTTCCCCGCGCTTTGTCTCATATTTGATTCCTGATTTTTTTCAGCGGCAAGAAAACTGCTGAAAAAACGTCCAATAACTCCTCTCATAAATGCCCCCTTTTTTATCATGTCCCGAAAATCTCTTAACAGGGTCTTAAACAGCAGCAGTTGCAAAGCATATTTAAAAACAGCATACTAAGGCACCAGTTCCCCGTTCCGGCATAGGGCCTCTCATATCCCTGTCCCATACTCTGATACCATGTGCCGCCATAATCCAGATACTGTTTGAATTGCCTGAATTCCATATTGCTTGGCTCTAAAGCGACTGCCCGGCTGATATGCTCCCTGGCCGTTACATTCCCGCCTGTCCCTGCATTTGCCACGGCGCTGTAATAATACCACCTTGCCCCTCTTTCGGTCTGTGAAATAGAATTTAGCACATGCAGCGCCTCTGCAAAATGACGGTTTGCGATATAATTCGCGGCCGCCTTAAGTTCAATGGAATCGCCGCCGCTTCCGGAAGAATGCCCGCTGTACGCACGGTTTCCCCCATAGCTGTAACCCTGCTGCTTTTCTTTCATAATCTGATCATATGCCTGCTGCACTTGTTTAAATTTCTCTTCCGCCCGGGCTTTGTTGGGATTATTTACATTAGCGTCCGGATGATATCTCCGGCTTAACGCCCGGTATGCTTTTTTTATTTCCTCGTCGCTGGCCTGCGGCGAAACGCCTAAAACCTCATAGGGATTTAACATTTTGTTTTCCTCTGGCTTTCTTTTCCTGCTGTTTTCTCTTCTTAATCTGAATGTACTCGTATCTCGACCAAACGCCGGAATACAGGATATTCCGCAAAATATCGGCATGCATAAGAATGGGAAGACGCTCAAAAGATTTCGCGCATTCCGACATCATGCTGGTCAGGATTAATTTTGCAAATGTCTCAAAATCCCCTTCTTTCTGACAGACCATCTGGGAAAACGGATTGTACTCCTGACGCTTCTTATCCTTTTTAAAATCCTCATAGGCATCCATCAGATAAATAAATTTGCCGAGATAAAAACTTAAACAGCGAAGCTCCTCCGCCCATTCATCTTCTTTCCAGTCAAATATCTCTCCCAGCATCTCTCCCGTCAGTCCGGCGATCAAATCTATATTTTCTTCATTTGCCGCTTCCGCCAGGGAAAGCTTTTTCATATAAGTCTCAACAGCCCCTGTCTGTCTTGGATACTTCCTGCGGATCCTCTCATAATCCTTTGCAAACCGCTTCGCAAACGCCCGTTTTGTATATGCCCTGCTGTCCTTCCAGTCATCCTCCAGATTGTGCACCGCAAGTATGACATTCATATCCGCAGCATAAGCCGTCGCTTCGTTGATCCAGGCCCTCTGCTTTTTCGTCGGATGAATCGGACAGGTAAACTCTGTCTGCTCATGGTCAAATTCGTATAATCCGGTCAGAAGAACAACCAAAAACGTCATATCATAATTTAACAGCATCTGCCCTCTCGCCCCGCAGTTTTGCTTTAACTTCTGACATAAGCCGCAGTAATAGGACTGGTATGCCTTTGCGCTCTCTTCTTTAAGCTCTTTCCGGTTTATGTTAATATATCCAAACATAGGAATCCGTCCTAACTTTTCTTAATAAACTCTGTCCCGCATTTCGGACAGGTAATGCAGATCCTGCCTTTTCCTCTTGGAACGCGCACCCTCTGCCCGCACTGCGGACATTTATAAAAACGGTAAACAGCCTTCTGCGCCTGCCGGTTCTTAAAAACGTTCCATTTCATCCGGGAACGGTACCTGA
>CAJUIS010000002.1 GCA_910586645.1 uncultured Lachnospiraceae bacterium
TTTCCGGATGAGTTTTCTTGTCCTTTTTTGTGTTGTAATTACGCTGTTTGCATTCCGTGCATGCCAATGTAATTCTTGTGCGCACAACTTCCACCTCCATAAATTCATTGTGTGTTTTCTATGCCCGCAATTTTAGGCATAAAAAAAAGACCTACTTCCAAGCTGTTCTATCATAGCACACTCCATAGCGTCCGTCAATTATTTTTCAAAAAAAGCGCATCCAAAAGCCTCCTTTTGGTGCGCTTTTTCTTTATGCCGTCTTATTTTTCATATGCCCTAAGCCCTGAAAAGCTGCAGAACCCTTCCATTTTCATTCTCAACCTTTCTTCTCTGCATCATCATCTGGAATGTCCGGAGAAGATCATTCTTCTTCATATCAGAAATTGCCTTCGGGTAATCCAAATCTTCAATCCTGCTTCTGGAAGCGGTCAGATTGTAAGATGCGTTGGCATTGTAAGCCATGACGGAATCCAGCCGGTTCGATGAAGCTCCAATGCCGCTTCTTGCGGAATTTACTTTCTCAAGCGCGTCGTCAATCACGGACAAATCAAAATTGCCTGAAGATACGTCATAATCTTCTATGCCAAGCGACTTTAACGTCGCGTCCGGCATCTGAATCTCCATTCCGTCGCCGTTTGGGCCTGTCGCTGTCTGAAAGCTTCCCATCGTGCCGTCCAAAAGATTCTTGGTGTTGAACTGTGTCTGGGAAGCAGTGTCTGAAATCGACTGCTTCAACTGATCGATTTCCGCCTGGATCGCCCCCCTGTCGGCGTCCGTATAAAGACCATTGGAAGCCTGTACGCTAAGTTCCCGAATCCGCTGCAGACTTTCCGCAATTGAGCCAAGCGCGCCATCCGCAACCTTAAGCATATCCTGGGAAGTCCCGGCATTTCTTATCCCAACGTCATAACTGTTTGACTGGCTTTCAAGTTTATTCGCAATCGCAAGGCCCGCCGCATCGTCAGACGCCCTGTTAATCCGCTTTCCACTGGCAAGCGATTCATAACTCCTGTATATGTTTTGATTTGAAATCGAAGAAATACTCATATATGTCCTCCTCTCTTTTCCATAAATACTGTCTTATAATTAACATATCACACTTTTTTTGTCTGCACAAGGCCTTTCAAAAAAATATATTTTTTTCCATATTCCTCTAAAATTTAGGAGCTTTCTTTACGATATAAGATATAAGAATAAAATGATCTTATATAATATAAACGGACTTATGTTATCCCGGTGCATCTGCACAATTTTCATGGAAGAAAGGAGAGGGATATATGGCTCTCATTGACAGCGCATACCACTATTATTTAAGCGCTTATGCCAACTCTGCGACAACCCGCTATGATACGCACAAGAAAAGCGAACTGCGCAGCGTCTGCAACAACATCATTAAAATCAACAAAGAATCGCCCCTGTACAAGATACGGAGCAACAAGCACATTCCCACTTTTTTGATTGACATAAAAGAGAATGCGCGCAAAGTAAAAAATGTCATATCTTCCCTGTCTGACAGCGGCGCGGGACTTGAAAACGCATTTCAGAAAAAAGTCGCCGTATCTTCGGACGAGGATATTGTACGTGCAGAATATGTCGGCGCTTCGGACGAAGGAGACGTTTCCCAGAGTTTCGAAATCGAAGTCAGAAACCTGGCCGCTCCGCAGTCGAACCTTGGGAACTTCTTAGACAGCCAGGCGCTGGATTTCGAGCCGGCCGACTATACATTCGATTTGATTACGACAACAAATTCCTACGAATTTCAATATACGGTCAAGCCGGATGACACAAATCTTTCCATCCAGGAAAAACTGTCCCGGCTTTTCAATCATTCAGGCGTCGGCTTAAACGCAGAAATCATTACGGACGAAAAAGGGAGAAGCGCTTTAATGCTTACCTCCAAACAGACAGGTTTAAGCGACAGCGAATCCGTGCTTTTTGACATCAAGCCGAAAGCTTCCACCGATTCCATCGAAGCTATGGAGACTTTGGGAATTCACCACATTACGTCTCCCGCCCAGAATGCGTCCTTTATTCTTGACGGAGAAGAGCACACCTCATATTCAAACACATTTACGGTGAACCAGGTATTTGAAGTGACGCTGCGCGGAATCAGCCCGGAAGACGATCCTGCCCGTATAGGCTTTAAAACCAGCATTGACGCAGTGTCTGACAATCTGAATGAACTGGCGGACGCCTATAACAGCTTTATTGAAACAGGGGAACGCTATTCCGATTACCGTCAGGGAACCAGACTTCTGCGTGACCTGAGAAATATTGCATTTTCCCACAGGAACGATTTGGAATCCGTCGGGATTATGGTAGAAGAAAACGGTACGATTAAGGTCGACGAAGACGCCCTTGCCGAGGCGATTGACACAAAAGATCTTGACAGCGTATTTTCCGTACTGGATTCCTTTAAAACTTCCCTGGCTGCAAGAGCGAACAACGTTTCCATCGATCCCATTCAATACATCGACAAAATTGTTGTAACCTACAAAAAACCGGGGCAGAATTTTCCGTCTCCATATCATTCGTCGCTTTATTCCGGATTGATGCTGGATCATATCTGTTAGATTTAAGAAAGACCGCTTTTGCGGTCTTTCTTTACTGCAGGTATTTTTCAAAAACATACCCTGCCCGTTCTTTCCATGTATGATGTTCTTTTGCGAACCAATACCCGTTTTCTGCAATTTCTTCCGCCTGTTTTGGATTCTCCAAAAGTTCCCGCACCAAAGCCGGAAGTTCCTGTATTTCCGGCAGCCGAAACGTCACGAGCTTTTTTTCTCCCTGCAAAAACGTCTCTTTCAGATATTCCGATTCATCCGTCACAACGGCCGCTTTTGCAAGCATCCCGTTGATAATGCGGTCATGGATGCCGTTTTTATACCAGGTCATCGTATTTAAAACAATTTTGCTCTGGTTCATCAATTCCAAAATCTGCGGAGCCAGAACCTTTCCGCCATAGACAAGATTTGGATTTGCGCTCCACTCGCATTTATCCCAGCCGCCCCCAAATACCGTTGTTCGTATTCCGTTTTCTACCAAGACGCGAACCGCCTGTTCCCGGTAAAAAGAAGCCGCAAAAGAATCAATGAAGCGCAGCTCCGTAATCCAATGGTTCAATTCCCTGTCTGAATACTGCTTTCCAACAGACAGAAAATATGCTTCTATGGCGTCTTCCGTCGTCTGTCCGGGATGTTTCATCAAATAAGAAAGCGTCTCCTGCGTCAATGCAAACGCGTCAAATTCAGAAATCCCTCCCAAATCAGGAACCAGCCCTTCCGCAACGTACCTTGAAAGGCCGCCTGCATAGAGAACGTCAATGGGCCTCTCCTCTGCGGCCGGATGAAACGCGTCTCCCTGCAGGCAAAGACGGCACCGCCCGGCTTCCGCAAATTCGCTTATGTCCGCTTCCATGCCCGCATGAGGCATAAAATCCACTTGTTCAATGTGCGGATAAAAGCGGCGCAGAAACTTCACATGATTGCGGTCTGTGCAGAAAACAACGGACGTCTTTGGCGCGTGTGAAAGCGCATAGGCGTAATGAAACGGATGATCCATCAGAATATTGATATAGGGAATCTCCCGTTCTTCCCAGACATTTCTTCCTTCTGCAAAAGAAAGATTGTATCCGATATTATTAAACGTAACAATGCCGGAAATCCGCTCTTCTTCCGTCAATCTTTTTAACCGGCCCATCGCTTCTTCTTTTTCCCGGATATCTATCACATGACAGACGCAGCCCAATTTCCGAAAAGCATCGGAAAAGGCTGCGGTAAATAAGTCAATCGTATCGTAAATGCCCTGTATAAACAGCAGTGTTTTCATAGATCCACCTCATGTCAAATCAATGCAGAAGTCCCGCTTCTGTAATCGGGAAATAGCGGAACACCGCTTTCCCAAGGATAGCTTCTTTCGTGACAAACGTATTATCCCAGTATCTTGCGTCCCAGGAATTGTTGCGGTTATCCCCCAACACCAGATACGAATCTTCCGGCACTTCAAAATAATACGGCCCCGTCGCCACTTTCCACTCTTCTTTTAAGTAATCCTCCGCCAAAGGAACGGCAGAACCGTCAATATATATTTTGGCTTCTTTGATTTCTATCGTCTCCCCGGGAAGCCCAACTACCCGTTTCACATAATTCTGCGTCTCATCGTCCGGAAACCGGAATATAATAATGTCTCCCCGCTCCGGGCTTTTCCTGTTATACGCCAGCCGGTTCCCAAACAGCCGGTCTCCCGTCATAATGGTGTTCTCCATGGAACCGGAAGGGATGTTTGCATTGATAATGACATAATTTTTGATAAATACTGCCGCTACGACAGCAAGCGCAATTGTAATCACCCAGCTAATCACTTCTCTGACTGCAGACTGTTCATTCTTTCTTTTCTGCACTGCATTTTCTTCTGACATACTTTCAACCTGCCTCTCTTCTTTGTATCACTCAAAAGAATGCCTTTCAAATCTCATTTTTATTAGTATAACCCCAAACCAGCGAATACGCTACCCTTTTATACAAAATAATTTGCGGCGGATATTTGTTTTGTTTTTTGAAACATTTTGGAAGGGGCGGCAGATACAAAACCATATTTCATTCAGACACTCTCCCGCTCTTTTAGGCCAGCAGCGGTTCTAGGTTCGAAAAAACCTCACCAAGAACCGCTGCTGGCCTAAAACGGTCTTCATCGAAATATGGTTTTGTATCTGCCGCCGGAACGCATTGAAAAACTATCGTCTCCCATTTCAAACCTTACGCCGCCTATACGCCGTCCGGCGTCTGACAGGGTTTTTGCATAAGCATTGTGACGGTTGTGTCAAAAGCCAGTCAACAATACGGGATGCTTTAGAGTCTCTTAATCCCAAACACGTCTTATGCAAAAGACCCTGTCAGACGACAGACGTGTCCCGCCACACATCGATCATCTCCCCCGTCAGGCTTATCCCGGCCTCTGAGCGCTCCGCGGGCACATGCTTTCTGTCAAACCATTCCGCCTCTGACAATTCCTCCCTGTCCATCGTAATTTCCGCAGTTCCGTCCACTTCACAGAAAAATCCGGCAAGAAGGGAATCCGTAAAGCCCCATGGCTGGCTTTTATAATAACGGATATTTTTTACACGAAGCCCCACTTCTTCAAAAACTTCCCGGCGCACCGTATCTTCCAGGCTTTCTCCAACTTCCACATAGCCTGCCACAAGCGCATATTTTTTAAAACTGCTGTGTCCGTCCGCATATTTTGTCAAAAGAATCCTGTCTTTGTCTGTTACGGCTGCGATAACGCTCGGACAAATTTTTGGATAAACCACTCTTTTGCAGGACGGGCACTGCATTGCGCGTTCACGCTCATGCGCCTGCATCCTGGCTTTGCAGCAGCCGCAAAACCTGTTTTCCATACGCCACTTATGTATTTGGAATCCCGTAATTCCGGCATACGCCAGAAAAAGCGGCTTTGCCCGCCTGAGGCTTTCCTTGTTTCTGTAGATCCATCCGGAAAATTCCGAAATCCCTTCTCCCAAAAGCTCATAATAATCCGTTTCATCAATTCGAAAGAGAAATTCCGCTTTTTCATACACTTCCGGAAAAATCCCTGCGATATCTCCTGCTGACGGATAGTAAATCCGTCCGTTTTCCATACGGCACAAAAGGCCGTCTTCTCTGTAAACCAGAACCGTATCGGTTTCTCTGACTTTTGTGCGCCGGTACGACACGTCATACCGGTGCGGCAAAATATCATGTATCATAACTTCTCCTTCCCCAATGCGCACAGGCCCGCACATCCGGTTCTGTCTCATTGATACAAAAGGTTTCTTTGTTTTATCTCCGGAATGCCAGAAAAGCCCTTATCTGTAAAAGATAACGGCTTTTTATTTTCTACCTGCTGTTTGCAGGCTCTATATTGATGTCGTTTCCCTTGATGCGGACATTTTTCATCGCCGCCAGGACTTTCTTTCCATATTCCTGCGGCACCTCGACAAATGTAAATTTGTCGTACATATCAATGGCTCCCACCAAATCTCCGTTCATTCCGGACTCTCCGGCGACAGCTCCTAAAATATCCCCCGGCTTTACTTTCTGCTTTTTCCCGATATTGATAAACAGACGCACCATGCCGTTTTCCGCCCCGGTATCTCCAAATTCATAGCGGCTGTCTCCGCCGTAGCTTTCCGGCCCCATTTCCGTCTTGCCAAGAGACTGCTTTAAAAATGCGGCCGCAATATCCATCGCAGTATAATCCGATTCATTGATCTGCTTCTCAATAAAATTGATCATTTCATGCAGGTTTTCTTCTTCGATGATTGTCGTAATCTTATCCATTACTTTTTCCGCGCGCATCTGGGCAACGTCTTCGGACGAAGGAATCGGCTGCGCATAAATTTTCGTCTTGCAGTAGCGCATAATGTCTTTCAGCTTGTAGACTTCCTTGCCCTTGACAAAACTAAACGCCTTGCCCGTCCTGCCCGCGCGTCCGGTCCGGCCGATGCGGTGCACATAGTATTCGTCATCCTGTGGAATGTCATAATTGAATACCGCTTCCACATAATCTATGTCAAGACCTCTTGCAGCGACGTCTGTGGCAATTAAAATATCTGTCTTGCCCGAACGGAAATTTGCCATTACGCGATCTCTCTGCGCCTGTTTCATATCCCCGTGCAGCCCTTCTGCAAAATATCCCCGCAGCGTCAGTTCATGGGACAGCTCGTCCACCATCCGCTTTGTGTTGCAGAATACGATGGAACCCTTTGGATTGTAATAGTCCAAAAGCCTTGTTAAAACTTCCACTTTATCTTTTCTCTTTACGTCAAAATAATACTGTTCGATATTTGACACCGTAAGCTCTTTTTTTACGACTTTGATCGTAACGGCGTCCGTCTGGTACTTTCTTGTAATTTCAAGAATCGGCTTTGGCATGGTTGCGGAAAACAAAACTGTCTGCCGCTCTTCGGGAATATATTCCAAAATTGTCTCGATATCTTCCCGGAATCCCATATTTAACATCTCATCCGCCTCATCCAGGACAATCATATGTACGTCGTCGCAGCGTATCGTCCTCCTGCGCAGATGATCCATAACGCGTCCCGGCGTGCCTACAATAATCTGTACGCCGCTTTTTAACGACCGGATCTGCTTTGTAATATCCTGGCCTCCATAGACCGGAAGTATCTTTACTCCATGCATAAATTTACTCAGGTTCCGAAGCTCCTCCGCAACCTGTATTGCAAGCTCCCTGGTAGGAGACAGAATAAGAACCTGCGTTTTTTTCACGGAAATATCCACCTTCTGCAGCATCGGGATTCCAAACGCCGCCGTCTTGCCAGTCCCCGTCTGCGCCTGTCCGATGACGTCTTTGCCTTCCATTACCACGGGAATCGCCTTCGCCTGAATCGGAGTCGTCTCTTCAAACCCCATTTCCTCAATTCCCCGTAAAATCTGCGGCATAAGCCCCAGTTCATCAAATCTGATTGTTTCCATATACATCCTTTCTGGTTTTAATCAACAGTTCCTTTTCATACCTGCTCAGCTTTTTAATCTGCGCTTCTCTGCGCATTGCCTGCTGCTTTGTATCCGCCTGCTCTAAGTATACCAGCTTTACCGGGGTGCGGGCGCGTGTGTATTTTGCCCCTTTTTTCGCATTATGTATCAAAATCCGCTTTCTGATATCTGTCGTCCAGCCAGTATAATATGTGCCGTCGCTGCACTCTACAATATAGGTATAATTGATATTTATTTCTTCGCTCATAGGAACACCTTTTCATAAAGGTCAGGCGCTCTATGCCATACATAGAACGCCTTTCCTGCATAAACACCATTTCTCATTATACGTTGTGCCCATGGAAATATCAAGAAAAATTTTTAAAAGAATTTATAAACAGCTTTTATTGAAAGAATTCCACCGGATCCACCGGGACTCCGTCTTTCTGCAGTGCAAAGTAAAGATTGCTTCCTTCCAGAGAATAATATTTCGTAGGCTCGCTGACAAATCCAAGGCTGTTTCCGGCTTCAAGATAAGCCCCCGCCTCATAGGGAACCTCTTTAAGCTGTCCGTAAACTGCCGTATAGCCGTCTCCCAAATCCATAGTTACCGTGCATCCCGTCACTTCATTTGTGGAAATATCCGTAATTTTTCCGTTTGCGGCCGCCCTCACCTGATCGTTGACATTTCCGGCAATAATCACAGCCGGATTATACTTATACTGATCCAGCGTTGCAAAATACACCGTCTGATCCATACTGTAATCCAAAATAACAGAACCTCCCAAAGGCCACATAAGACCTGCCTGCGCGTCAAAATGAAGCTCCGTCTCAGAGGCATTCTGCATCTTTGCTGTTTCCACTGCCTCTTCTTTGTCTTTTGCTTCTTCCTGATTTTCCTCCTGCGCCGTCTCTACAACAGGATCCGCATCCACTTTCCGTATCACATCTTCCCTTTTTGGCGGAATCACAACAGATACTTTACGCGTCTCTTCTTTTTCCGGCTCTTCCTTCTTATCTTTTTTTTCTTTTTTCGCAACCTCTTCCCGTTTGTTTTCCACCCGCTCCTTCACGGCTGTCTGCTGCTTCGGAACATCTTCCTTTTTTTCTCTTCCGGTAAGCATGTACATGCCCATGACGCCTAAAACAGCGGCCAGGATGCATACCGCCGCTATTTTATACTGATTTCTCCGAAAAAAATTGTTGCCTCTTCTCATATCATCACCATCCATAGTCATATTTGCTGTATCACGTTACAATTTTATAACGCTGCTGACTATAGTCTGTGCGTATTTCAGAGTTTTATTCAATCATACCGGGTAACAAATTCTATTTCCGAATAAAAATATTTTAAAATGTCTTTATAGGAAAATCCGTCCTTCGCAAGCTGATTCGCCCCGTAAAGGCTTGCGCCGAGGCCATGTCCAAGGCCTTTTGACAGAACCCTGATTTCCCCGTCTACCTCTTTCAAAGAAAACGCAGAAGAATTCCAGCCATACAAAAGCCGTATTTCCTCTCCGGAATGAACTGCCCCGTCAACTGCAATTTCTGTTACATACCCTGCCTGATCTCTTTGATTGATCACAATTTTCCCAAGCAGATCCGCCGCGGTGAGGCCGGACGCGGCAGCCCTCGTCTCCTCGCTGAAAAGCTCTCCTCCTTTTTCAACCAACTGCTGAGGAGTATAAAAAATCACCTTTAAAAAATCCTCCGACGTAAGATCCATTCTTCCGTCCACACTTTTTAAATAAGGAAATTCTTCATTTTCATAAACTTCCGATGCGTTTCTGGTGTATCCTGCGCTGCACCTGTGAAAATCCGCCCGTATATACGTCCCTCCGCACACCATGGCCACCCCTTTTGTATCTTCCACACAGCTTTCCAGCAGGCTGTAGTATTCCGAAAAACTGTCCTGCCCCCAAAGTCGGATCATCTCTCCTTTTGTCAGACCTTCCGGCAGGCTTTCGCCCCGTTCAACCGCCAGAAGACAGTTTGTCCGGACAATGACCGCCTGTGCTTTAATCGCTTCCGTTTCCGTATTCATCGAAATCTCATTAGCGAGAATGCCCGGCAGGATTCCCTCGTCTAATCCGGTATCCCCGGCCGTCTCTGTAGACGGCAGAAATTCCATATTCTGAATGGAATCCTCCCCGCTTCCCTGTATCAGAAACGTAAACACGACCGGAATCAGTATAAATAATGCAATTGTGCAGACCATACGATATAAAAAATGCTTCATATCTTAAATATATGAAGCGTTTTTTTCATTTATTCCTCTGAAAAACATTTTATTTTGTTTGAAAGCTCTGCAAACTGCTCCAAAGAGAGCGTCTCTCCCCTTATATTTTCAGGCACGCCCAGAGCAAGGATACTCTCTTTTATCTGCTCTCTGGAGAGAGAAAACCCTCCGTTATTTTTAAGCCCGTTTGCAAGCGTCTTTCTTCTCTGGTTAAAAGAAGCCCGGATAATGGAAAACATCAGTCTTTCATCCTCCACGTTTACCGGAGGCGCCTGACGCCGAACCAGCCGAATCACTGCGCTTCCCACATTCGGCCTTGGCATAAAACAATTCGGCGGCACGTTTGCCACCACTTTCGGCTCTGCATAATACTGAACCGCCAGAGAAAGCGCCCCGTATTCCTTGCTGCCCGGCCGCGCCTGCATACGCCCCGCAACCTCTTTTTGAACCATAATCGTCATACTTTCCACAGGAATGCCGCTCTCCAGAATCCCCATGACAATCGGCGTCGTAATATAATAAGGAAGATTTGCAACAATTTTAATCGGTTTTCCTTCATTTTTTTCCCTTACAAAAGCATCCAAATCCAGCTTTAAAATATCTCCGCAGATAATTTCCGCATTGTCATATTCCTTAAGCGTATCTTCCAAAATCGGAATCAGATTCCTGTCTATTTCAACTGCCGCCACTCTGCCCGCGCTTTCACAAAGATACTGCGTCATCGTTCCGATGCCCGGGCCGATTTCCAAAACAAAATCATCTTTCCGCACTTCTGCGCTGCGGATAATTTTTTCCAGAATATTCGCATCAATTAAAAAATTCTGTCCAAACCTCTTTTGAAAATTAAAATTATATTTTCGGAGCGCTTCTATCGTATTTCCGGGATTTCCCAAATATGCCATACATACCTCGCTTCTTCTCTTCCGCTTTCCTGCGAGTTTGAATATAGCACAGCATCCGGTCAATTTCAAGGGAACAAATTTTCGATTCCCTCTTGCATCAGCAGGAATCCTGTGTTATGATACTCACATAAGAACATTTGTTTGTAAAGGAGGCATACGATGAACCGCACCGTGATTCCATATTCCAACGCCCCGACTGCGCGCCTGTCCCCATCTGTCATGGAGAAGCTTACCATCCTGACCGACGCCGCCAAGTACGACGTCGCCTGCACCTCAAGCGGCATAGACCGCAGAGGAGACGGAACCGGCATCGGCAATGCGTCCGCCTGCGGCATCTGTCACTCATTTTCAGCCGACGGACGCTGCGTGTCCCTTCTGAAAATCCTGCTCACCAATGAATGTATTTTTAACTGTTCCTATTGTCAGAATAACTGCAATTCCGACGTCCCCCGCGCTACTTTCACGCCGGAAGAAATCTGCACCCTTACGATTGAATTTTACCGCAGGAACTACATCGAAGGACTGTTCTTAAGCTCCGGCATTATCGTAAGTCCCAACTACACTATGGACTTAATTTACCAGGTTCTTTTCCGTTTGCGGACAGTCTATCGTTTTCAGGGCTACATCCATGTCAAAGCGATTCCCGGAGCGGATCCCCTTCTGATTGAAAAGGCCGGCTTCCTTGCTGACCGCATGAGCGTTAATTTAGAGCTTCCCACCAGCGACGCGCTTCGAAAACTCGCTCCATGTAAATCGCGGAACACGATTCTAAAACCCATGCGCCAGATTCAAAATAACATTATACAGAACAAAAACGAACTGGCCCTTTTTCAAAACTCTCCCAGGTTTGTCCCTGCCGGACAAAGCACACAGATGATTATCGGCGCCACGCCGGAGAGCGACTTTCAGATTATAAGCGTTGCGGAGAGCCTCTATCAGAAATTTGATTTAAAGCGCGTTTTCTACTCCGCTTTTGTAAACGTAAGCCACAATTCAAACCTTCCGGCGCTTTCCGAAGGCCCGCCGCTTCTGCGGGAACACCGTCTCTATCAGGCTGACTGGCTGCTTCGCTATTATCATTTTTCGGCAGACGAGCTGCTTTCCGAAGCGCGCCCGAATTTTAATATTTATCTGGATCCCAAGTGCGACTGGGCGCTGCGCCATCTGGAATATTTTCCGGTAGAGATCAATGCCGCAGATTATAAAACGCTGCTCCGCGTTCCGGGCATCGGAGCAAAATCCGCCAAACGTATCGTAAAAGCAAGGCAGGGAAGCCGCCTGGATTTTTCCGATCTGAAGAAAATCGGCGTAGTTCTAAAACGCGCGCTCTACTTTATCACCTGCTCCGGCCATATGATGTATCCGGTCAAAATAGACGAAGATTATATCTGCAGGAATCTCCTCTCCGACAAAACACAGATTCCCAGAGAGCTTAAAAATGAAAACTACCGTCAGATTTCCCTTTTTGACGACATATCCTATGGAGGTTTTGAGCATGTACGTATTTCAATGTGAAGACAGCATCGACGGTATTTTCACCGGGGTCTATGACGCCTGGGCCAGCCGCCTGGGCCATAAAAACATCCGGCTTTCTTCCTGCAAAAACGAAAATCTTACCCTTTTTTCCGAATACATCCCGGTATGCACTGATTTCAAAAAAAGCCGTAAAGTCTCGCGCACTCTGATTTTGCGCCTTGGAACCGGATTTTATGAGACTGTCTGCAGCAGCGCCATGGCAGACGGAAGTTTGAGAAATCTTCCCATGGACAAAGCAAACGCCATTTATCAGACCATCGTTCTTGCTCTTTCTCTTCCCGAGGGAGCAAAAGTCCTTGAATACCTGGGTGAGCCCTGCATCGCCTGCATTTTTGAGCTTCGCCGCCAGACCAGGAACGAAGGCCATCACCTTCTGGAATTTTTGCGCTTCGCCGAACTGAAAAACGGCATTTTATTCGCACAGATCCATCCCAAAAACGACGTCCTGCCGATTCTTGCCGATCACTTCACCAACCGGCTGCCTCTGGAAAACTTTATTATTTATGACGCCGTGCATCAGACTGCCGCCGTCCACAGCGCTTCCAAAGACTATCTGATTGTGGACGCGTCTTCTTTAAATTCCGATCTCATTTGCGAGTTTTCACCGGAAGAAGAATCCTTTCGCAGGCTCTGGCGCGCATTTTTTGAAACGATTGCCATAGAAGCCCGCGCAAATCCAAAACTGCAAATCCAAAATATCCCCAAACGCTTTTGGGCGGATACGGTAGAGCTTCGGGAAAAATTATAAATTTTTTAAAATTTATTGTTTTTTGCGCAAAATATTTTATTTTCCGAAAATGGGTGGTATAATAGAGCCGATTATGGATCAAAACAAAATACGATTGTACATCCACAGAGGAGGATTATGTCACCATGCCAAAAATCAGAAATCCCATCCACACGGGATTGAGCATCATTATCGTAGGCTGCGGAAAAGTCGGTTCCACATTGATTGAGCAGCTCAGCAAAGAAGGACATGATATCACCATTATCGATCATAACGCCCAAAAAGTACAGGAGGTGGCCAGCCAGTACGACATCATGGGACTCGCCGGAAACGGCGCCAGCTATAACGTACAGATGGAAGCAGGCATTGAAAATGCAGATTTAATCATTGCCGTCACAAATTCAGACGAACTGAACCTGCTCTGCTGCACCGTAGCGAAACAGGTCGGCAACTGCGCCGCCATTGCAAGAGTCCGTACGCCGGACTACAGCAGCGAAGCCGCTTACTTAAGAGACCGGCTTGGCCTTGCCCTGATTATCAATCCGGAACTTGAAGCCGCAAGGGAAGCCGCGCGCATCCTGTATCTTCCGACGGCTCTTGAAATCAACCCCTTTGCCCACGGGCAGGCGGAGCTTATCAAGTTCAAAATCCCGGAAGGAAATGTATTAAGCGGCATGAGCATTGCCTACCTTGGAAAGCATATTGCGCCCGACATTCTTATCTGCGCCATTGAGCGCTGCGGGGAAGTCCATATTCCTTCCGGCAATTTTCAAATGGAAGCTGGCGATGTTATTTCCTTTGTCGCCACCCGCAAATGCAGCAAGCATTTTCTGGAAGATATCGGCTTTAAAACGCGACGGGTGAAAAACGTTATGATTATCGGCGGCGGCAAAGCGACCTACTACCTTGCCGTCCAGCTTATCCATATGGGAATTTCCGTTAAAATCATTGAACGCGACAGACAGCGCTGCGAAGAGCTCAGCACACTCCTTCCAAAAGCGGTCATTATAAACGGCGACGGAACCGATCCGGAACTTTTAACGGAAGAAGGAATTGAATATATGGAGTCTTTTATCGCCCTGACCGGGGTTGACGAAGAAAATGTCCTTCTTACCCTGCACGCAAGGCAGGTTTCCAATGCAAAAGTCATTACAAAGATTAATCACCTTGCATTTAAAGGCGTTATCAGCCGCCTGGATTTAGGCAGCGTAATCTATCCAAGATACATAACGTCAGAAGCCATTATCGCCTATGTCCGCGCAAAGAAAAATTCTATGGACAGCAATATCGAGACTCTTTACCATATGTTTGACCACCGTGTGGAAGCCATTGAATTCCGCATTGATGAAGATTCCAAAGTAACGGGCTCCCCCCTTATGAATCTTTCGTTAAAGGAAAATCTTCTTGTGGCCTCCATAAACCGCAACGGCTCCGTCCTGATTCCAAGCGGCCAGGATTCCATTCAGGTTGGGGACAGCGTAATGATTGTTACAACCCATACGGGATTCAAAGATATTCTGGACATTTTAAAGTAACAGGAGGATATGATGAACAGTTCCATTATCCGTTTCATTCTGGGAAACGTATTAAAAATAGAAGGATTGCTTTTATTCCTTCCCGCTATTGTATCCGGAATTTACTTTGAACATGAAGGGCTTTATTATGTCAGCGTGGCAGCCGTCTGCCTGATCCTTGGGTTTCTGATGACCAGAAAAACTCCGGAAAGCCAGGTGTTTTATCTGAAGGAAGGATGCATTACCACCGCTTTAAGCTGGATCCTTCTCAGCTTTTTCGGCTGCCTTCCATTTTATCTGAGCAGGGAAATTCCATCCTTTGCGGACGCATTATTCGAAACAATCTCCGGATTTACCACAACAGGAGCCAGCATTTTAAGCGACGTTGAAGCTCTTTCTCACTGCGCCCTGTTCTGGAGGAGCTTTACCCACTGGATTGGCGGTATGGGCGTTCTGGTCTTTCTGCTTGCCGTCATACCTTTGAGCGGAGGTTCCCACATCAACCTGATGCGCGCGGAAAGCCCGGGGCCTTCCGTAGGAAAACTGGTTCCGAAAATCCGCTACACGGCCAGAATCCTGTACGTGATTTACTTTATAATGACAGTGGCTGAAATTCTCCTGCTGCTTGCCGGAGGAATGCCTCTTTTTGACGCTCTGACCACAAGCTTTGGTACGGCAGGAACGGGGGGATTCGGAATCAAAAACGACAGCTTTATGAGCTACTCCCCTTATCTGCAGTGGATTGTCACTATTTTTATGATACTTTTTGGGGTCAATTTCAATGCCTACTATCTGATTCTGTTCGGAAAACTGAAAAAAGCTCTTTTCATAGAAGAAGTGCGCGCATATTTTGTCATTATACTGGCGGCTTCAGCCATTATTTTCTTTAATATTGTAAATACCTGCTCCGGAATTTTTGAAGCGCTGACACACGCAGCATTCCAGGTCGGCTCTATTATTACAACGACCGGATTTTCTTCCGTAGATTTTGACCTGTGGCCTGAAACCAGCCATACCATCTTAGTTCTTCTGATGTTTATCGGCGCCTGCGCCGGAAGCACCGGAGGGGGAATTAAAGTTTCCCGCTTTCTCATACTGGTGAAAACGGTGATCAAAGAAATGAACTCCTATATCCATCCAAAAAGCATCAAGAAAATCAAAATGGACGGAAAGTGCGTCGAACATGAAGTCGTTCGCTCTACAAACGTTTACCTGATTACGTTTGTGATTATTTTTTCCGTATCCGTATTTGCAATTTCCATTGACGGCAAAGATTTGACGACCAATTTTACCGCGGTAGCGGCTACCATTAATAACATAGGCCCCGGCCTGGCTTTGGTAGGCCCTACGCAAAATTTCGGCCATTTTTCTGTTTTTTCCAAATACGTGCTGATGTTTGACATGATGGCGGGAAGATTAGAGCTCTTTCCTCTTTTAATCCTGTTCCATCCTGCGGCATGGAAAGATTTGTTTACCAGAAGGTTTTCCCAGAAATAACCCGAACAAAAAGCCAGACGGCAGACAGAACGCCCCGTTCTGCCTGCCGTACTTTTTCTATGGACAAATTCTGTCAATTGCCTTCAGTTCATCCTCTGTAAAGTCTGTATGTCTCACCATTTTTACATTCTCCGCAATCTGAGACGGCTTTGACGCTCCAATCAGTACGGACGTAATTTCTTTATCCCGCAAAACCCAGGACAACGCCATCTGCGCCAAAGACTGTCCCCGGCCCGCCGCAATTTCATTTAATGCGCGAATCTGTTCCAGCTTTTCTTCCGTTACTGCGCTTTCCTTTAAAAAACGCCCGTCCTTTCTAATCCTGCTGTCTTCTGGTATTCCATGCAGGTATTTATCCGTCAAAAGCCCCTGTGCCAGAGGACAAAAGGCAATGATTCCGCAGCCGGTTTTCGCCGCAAAGCTTTTCACTCCGTTTTTCTCAATTGTCCGTTCAAACAAAGAATATCTGTCCTGATGAATGATAAACGGCGTTTTCAGCTCTTTTAAAATCTCTGCCGCCGCCTTCGTCTGTTCTTTATCATATTTTGATATTCCGACATACAGCGCCTTTCCGCTCCGTACAATCTGATCCAGAGCCTGCATCGTCTCATACAGAGGAGTGTCGGGATCCGGCCGGTGATGATAAAAAATATCCACATATTCAAGCCCCATCCTTTTCAGGCTCTGATCCAGGCTTGCCACCAGATATTTTTTCGACCCCCAGTCGCCATAAGGCCCAGGCCACATTTCGTGTCCCGCTTTTGTGGAAATCACCATTTCATCCCTGTAAGCGCGCATCCCCCAGTTCAGAATCCTCCCAAAGTTCTCTTCCGCAGCGCCGTTTACCGGCCCATAATTATTCGCGAGATCGAAATGTGTAATTCCCGCGTCAAACGCAGTCACACACATATCCTTCATATTCTCAAAGTCCGAATCCGTTCCAAAATTATGCCACAGCCCCAGTGACACTGCCGGCAGTTTCAGTCCGCTTCTCCCGCACCGGTGATACCGCATCGTTTCATACCTGCTCTCTTTCGCCTGATACATAACATACCTCTTTCCGCTTTTTAAGCTTCATATTCTTTTTAGATTCTTAAAAAAATCTTTCCAATTTATTCAAATTAAAAACACAAATAACCGCTATACTGTATTTAACAAATAACAAGGAGTTGTAAAGTCTTGCGAGGCTCGGTCGGCTCCGACTAAAAGCAATCCCGAAAGGGTTTTCATAAATCACACACTTTTTCTCCTTTCCCTGTATCAGAAAATTTTCTGCTACAGGGGTTTTTTATATTCCGCAATCGCCGTCAAAAACCGCTCTCCATATTTTCTGCATTTATTCTCCCCAACTCCGCTGACTTTTAAAAATTCCTTCCTGGAGCCTGGCTTTTTCGCCGACATATCTTTTAACGACTTGTCACTGAACACAATATACGGCGGCACGCCTTCCGTTTTTGCAATCTCCATACGCACCTTTCGAAGCTTCTCAAACAGCGCATAATCCGTATCCAGAAAATCCTCCTGCACCGTCTTTTGCTCTCCTGCGCGCCCGGCAGACGTTTTTTTCTTCTTCTGTTCTTTTGCGGCTTTCATCCTGACCGAAACATTCTTAAAAATTTCCTGCGACTGATCCGTGAGTTTTACGACCGGGTACTTATCGTCCGTCACCAGAATATACCCATGATGGCACAAAAACTGCATCACCTGGCGAATCCGGTAAATGGGAACCTCTTTTAACCTCCCAAAGCAAATATTCTGCGCCATCCTGTTTTCCCTCAGTTTCGCCGCCTGGCTTCCCCGAAGAGTATCTGTAATAACCGTCATGCCAAATCTCTGTCCGGAGCTTTTTACACACTCTATAATCGCCCGCGCCGTCTCCGTCACGTCAATCTCCTCAAACTCAGTCAGACAGTTCGAGCATTTCCCACAGTAATTTGTCGTATATTCCCCAAAATAACGCAGAATAAAATCCCTGAGGCATTCATTCGTCGTACAGTAAAACGCCATCTGCTTTAAACGCTCTTTGTCGCGTTCCTTTACCAGGCTTCTCTCTTCTTCCCCCAGCTCCTCATTCCCGGTTTCCTGCTCAATCAAAAACTGATTTAAAACCACATCCTGGGGCGCATACAAAAGAATGCATCTGGCTTCCTCCCCGTCGCGTCCGGCCCTTCCCGCTTCCTGATAATAACTTTCAATATTTTTTGGCATATTATAATGTATTACAAAACGCACATTGGATTTATCAATCCCCATCCCAAATGCATTTGTCGCAACCATAACAGCCGCCGTATCATAAAGAAAATCATCCTGATTTTTCCGCCGCTCCGCGTCCGGCAGGCCCGCATGGTATCTTGTAGCGGCAATTCCCCTGTTTCTCAGCTTTTCACAGACTTCCTCCACCGTCTTTCTTGTCAGACAGTAAATAATTCCGCTTTCCGAAGGGTTTTCCGTCAGATAATCCATAACCTCCCCAAACTTATCTTTTCCCGCGCTCACTTTATAAAACAGGTTTTTTCTGTCAAATCCCGTTGTAACTGTGACCGGATCGTTTAAATCCAACGCCGCCAGAATGTCTTCCCTCACTTCCCTTGTCGCCGTCGCCGTAAATGCTCCGACGGCAGGACGATGCGGCAGCCTCCTGATAAATTCAGCAATTTTCAAATAACTGGGACGAAAATCCTGTCCCCACTGAGAAACGCAGTGCGCCTCGTCTATCGCCACAATGGAAATATCCGCCCCAACCGCAAAATCGATAAATTCTTCCAGCAAAAGACGCTCCGGCGCAACGTAAATCATCTTATATCTGCCTTCTTTTGCGAGCAAAAGAGCCTTTCTGTACTGTGAAGCAGTCAGTGAACTGTTAAAAAAAGCGGCGTGTACGCCTGCCTGGTTCAGCGTCCCCACCTGGTCTTTCATCAGGGAAATCAAAGGTGAGACAACAATGGCAATTCCCTCTTTTAAAAGTGCAGGAACCTGATAACAGAGTGATTTTCCGGCTCCTGTCGGCATAATTCCAAAGACGTCTCTGCCCATAGCCAACGCATCCACCATTATCTCCTGTCCCTCCCGGAAACTGTCATATCCAAAGTACTTTTTTAAAATCTGGTATTTATCCAAAGTAACCTCCAAATTGATGCATATTCTATAAAAAAATAACCCATACTGTTTTTGAACAAAAAAAATGAAAGAAGGAGATCCTTATGATTCTGACGGAAAAAGAAAACACTATTTTAAAAGACCTGCAGACGCAGGAAAAAGTCTGCATGGAGCACTATAACCTCTGCGCCAGCTCCGCAAAAGACGGCTGTCTGAAAGATTTATTCACCCAGATTGCCAAAGATGAACAGGAGCATTATCAGTTTTTGGGACAGTTGATGAACGGAGAAATGCCTTCTTACAAATCCACAAACTCCGTTGCTTCCAAAGCCGCTTCCTACCAGCCAAAAGCCGCTTATTCCGGAGGTTCCAGCCAGACGGACAAACAGCATGACGCCCTGCTGTGCTCCGACAGCATCGGAAACGAAAAGATGGTATCCGCAGACTACAACACGAATCTTTTCCATTTTGGCAACGGGGAAGTCCGCAGGCTTTTAAACCATATCCAGACAGAAGAACAGGAACACGCAGAAATGATTTACAAATACAAAAAGGCAAACGCCATGGCATAACGCCAGCTATGCCAGATGAAGCCAAACGGCCTCATCTGGCTCTTTTTAATTATACGGTCAGATTGATCGTCACTGCAGGCGCCTCTCCTCCGCCCTGAGCGATGGCGCCGGAAAGCGCTGCGGCAGAAGGCATTCCCGCAGCGTCCATAGCAATGCATTCCATTTCCACTTCAAGTTCAACCTGCTGCTGGATCTGCTGCTCTATCATCTGTAAGTCCGCCATCTGGGCCGCTTCCATACTCAAATCCAGGGTCGCCGCCGTATACCCGTCAGTGCTTTCGTTCTGATTGTTTTTCAACTGATCCTCCAGATATTTGATGTCCGCCTCATTGATCTTTCCCCGCTCCTCATTCCGGTGCATACGACGTTTTTGGAGCAGAATCTGCCGCTTCGTCTTTTCTTTCAAAACCCGCTGGCTCTCTTCAATCGCCATCTTTACTCTTGCGTCCTGTTCTCTCTTTTTCACACGGCGCCTTACTTCGTTTTTCTTTTTCTGTTCCCCGTTTCTTTCATCCCGTTCATTTCTGCCTTTGAGAAGCTCCTCTTCTTTCAGATTCCGGACTTTTAATCTGGAACACTCCACCATCCTTCTGGCATGGGCGATTGCAGTCTGAACCTCGTTCCTGTTGTACTGTCCGGACGCATAGGCTTTATAAAGCACGCTCAGCTTGCCCTTCGCCCGAATCAGAACAACAGACGCGTTGCCCGATTTCTTTGCACGTACCAACTGTCCGGAAATCTCCCTTGGATTATAATTTAACTTTTTCCTGGGCTTTTTATTTCTGTTCTCTCTTGCCGCCCGCATCCTGTCTGCCGCGCTGCCTGCCGTCACGCCCAAAGCCCCTCCTGCATTTCCGGCAGAAAACCCTGTATTTCCGCCATTTACCGTAACTCCCATACCTCGTTCCCTCCCTGAAACTCCGCTTGAATCCATTCAAAAACCAAATATTACATTATTATATATATCGGCAGAAAACGCCAAAATGATAATCTTAAATTCAGAAAACAGAAGAAATATTTCAAATATTGATTTCCATGAAATATCCCCGAAAACAGTTGCAAAAATATGAAAAATTTATTATGATACTGAATATACATAACATAACATTTGATGAATATGGGAACAACTGAAAGCCAAAACAGAAAACCAGAGAAAAGGAGTATCAAATGCAAATCGGAAAGAAAAACTCAGATCTTGTAAAATCGGTTTCCGAGTTAAAAAATGCCGACTATTCCAGGGAACCGGAACTTAACCAAATGTATCAGCGTCTGGTTCATGCGAGAAAACAGTTTGTAGATGTTTTTGAAAAAAATATCAAAGCCGTTATGCAGATCAGTTCCCTTGATCTGATGATGCAGCATGAAACAGATAAAATCGTTGATATTTCCAACAGCGTGGAAAGAGCGACGGAAGCTATATTTGGAACTTCTTCAGCAGGCGCTTCAGGCAGCCAGCACGAAGAACTGGCCAATACCATTGTCTCTGTTTCTTCTGATATCAAAGAGGTTTACCGGAAGATCGAAGAATGCCAGAACAACCTGACAGATATCAAAGAGCTTTCCACCAGGACAATTTCCGTATCTCTTGAAATGCAGAAAGACATGGATAACCTGTTTGACGTGATCAACCGTATGAATGAAGTCATAACCGGAATCGACGCCATATCTTTACAGACGAACCTTCTGTCATTGAACGCTTCCATCGAAGCTGCAAGAGCCGGACGGGCAGGGAGAGGCTTCGCCGTCGTAGCGGACGAAATCCGGGCCCTGGCGGAAAAAACCCAGCAGCTTAACGGCAACATGGGAGATTTCGTGGATGAAATAAAAAATGCATCGCAAAAAAGCGTTGGCAGCGCCAACGAAACAATCAGCGCTTTAGGTTCCATGACAGAAAAGATCAGCAACGTATGGGGATTAAATGATCAAAACCAGCAATATGTTTCACAGCTCAATGAGTCCATGGGTTCCATAGCGGCTGTCAGCGAAGAAATCAACAATTCCATGGCGAGTATGGAAGAACAGTTAAAAAACAGCACGAATTTCATGCGCAATGTCAGCCATGAGTTAAAAAAAGCGACTGAACCTGTCGTGGATATTGAAAAAACGCTTGACGACTCCGCAAAGCAGATGGGGGCTATGTCCTGCGACGCGTTTTTCCATTTGGAAAATACAGATTTTGCCAAACATTTGCGCAATGCCGTGACTGCTCATAAGACATGGCTCAAAAACCTGGAAAATATGGCCAGAAAACGGAGCATTATGCCTCTGCAGCTCGACTCTTCCAAATGCGGATTCGGACATTTTTACCACGCCATGACACCGGATATTGCTGAAGTCCGTCCAATCTGGGACGCGCTTGGCGCCAAGCATGAACGCTTCCACAAATATGGTGAAAAAGTCCTTGACGCTTTACATACAGGGGATTACGCAGCAGCGGAAAAATTATACGAAGAAGCCCGGGATTATTCCAGAGAATTAATCTCCGATTTGGAGCAAATGATAAGGATTGCAGAAAGTTAATTTCTGCAATCCTTTTTTCTGCACATCCTATTTTGATTTCGATGTCCTTCTCCTGAAATACGCCAGCAGCACGACCGTTACAAGTACGGTCACACATACAATCACAGCCGCAAAAATCACTGTATGCCGATTGGGAACCGGAACAATCCGTTCCGCTCCAAAATCCTTTTCCCCTGTCGGATTTTCATGCTTCGGCGCGCCGTTTGGATAAAGCTCCGAAACATTCTTCAGCGGTTCGTCAATGCATACCCAGACATTCTCATAGCCGTAATAATATCCCAGATTTCCCCACTGCCTTCCCTCTTCATCCCTGTATACTTTCTCGTATTCCGGCAAAGCCGTTTCACCGGAAGTGTCAAACGCCCAGACATTTTCAGAACCAGGGTATTCCCAGATATAAATTTCCCTGTCCTTATACTGTTCATCCAGGACGCCTTTTTGAGCTGTAATTTCAGTCTCGTATTCCTCCTGAAATGAAATACTGTCATAGACGGGCGTCAGGTAATCCATCGGAACCCAACCGCTTTTTTCATCCTCAACAGTTCCCCAGGATATGCCGTTCTTATCGCGATACACCCAGTAAATACATATTTTCTCTCCGTTCTCAAACTTCATCATTACTTTAGGCGATTCGGGAGTTTTGTAAACAATGACTTCCCCGTTCGGCCCGTCCGCCGTATAAACACGGCTTATATATTCACATTCCTCCGAATGCTTCTCAAAAAAAGGATCCTCCGGCTCCCATATCACATCCGCCTTCACAACGCTGGCAATGCAAAATATACAAAGGCAGGCCAGCCATGCGCCAAAAAATCGTTTCATCTTATACCTCCTTTTTCAGGAAAAGACAATTCCAAAAAACCATGCGGCAAAATTTGCACAAACCGAAAGAAGCGCCGGATGGCGAACAGAAAAACCGTTGTAAATATAAGCTTCCGCCGCCACTGCCGCAGCCTCCGCAGCGCACTGCACCGCAAATGCAGGCACATCCGGCAGATAAAAGGAAAAGAGCAGACAGCACAGTACGGCGGGCGGATTGGTCAGCGCGTTCACAAGCAGGACAAGGCAGAGTTCTCTTCTGGAACGCAGCCCAAACAAAAGCGCAACAGCCAATTCGATTCCCATTGTAAACGCCAGGGAAAACCCAAACATTGCAGCCAGATATTCCGTCATATAAAACAGCCCTTCCCTGCCCGTCAATCCGAAAAACATCTTTTTGTAAATAACAAGAAAACTCCGAAAATCAAATTTTCGGAGTTCTGAAATAGCGGAAGGGAGATTTGAACTCTCGACACCACGGGTATGAACCGTGTGCTCTAGCCAACTGAGCTATTCCGCCATAAATATATGGGACCTATAGGGCTCGAACCTATGACCCTCTGCTTGTAAGGCAGATGCTCTCCCAGCTGAGCTAAGATCCCATATCAGGCAGGTCTTACCTGACCTGCTCTAATATTATACAACTATCCGACAGAAAAAGTCAAGCTATTTTTTCATTTTCTGTAACATTTTTTATCCTATGCCAAAGCCGCCGTAATAATCGCCATGGAATAAACTTCCGCCGCATTGCAGCCCCGGGACAAATCGTTGACCGGAGCGTTTAAGCCAAGCAAAATCGGCCCATACGCTTCAAATCCGCCAAGACGCTGTGCAATTTTATAGCCGATATTGCCCGCACTGATATCCGGAAAAATAAAAGTATTGATATGGCCTGCAATCTCAGATTCCGGGCATTTCGTACGCGCAACGCGCGGAGATACCGCAGCGTCAAACTGCATCTCGCCTTCAACCGCCAAATCCGGCGCTTTTAACCTCGTCTTTTCCGCCGCATTCCGCATCCGGTCCACATCTTCCCCGGCTCCGGAACCAAACGTGGAATAGCTCAGAAATCCGACCTTCGGATCCACGCCAAAAATTTTCGCGCATTCTGCGGCTTCAATTGCAATCTCTACCAGCTCGTCCTCCGTTGGACGGATATTAATCGCACAGTCCGCCATTGCAAGCACTTCGTTGTCGCCCGTAGCGCGGGAACGCACCAAAATAAATACGGAAGACACAATGCTGCTTCCCGGCTTCGTCTTAATCAACTGCAGAGCCGGACGAACCGTATCGGCTGTGGAATACGTCGCTCCTCCCAAAAGCGAATCCGCCATCCCCATCTTAATCAACATCGTTCCAAAATAATTGGTCTGAAGCAGCGTCTGTTTGGCCTGATCTATCGTTACGCCTTTGCCTTTGCGGAGTTCACAAAACATCTCCGCCATTTCATCCATTCTGTCAAATTTCTTCGGATCGATAATTTCCGCCCCGCGGATATTGTATCCGCACTCTTCCGACGCCGCAAAAATCTCTTCTTCATCCCCGACCAGGATCGGACTTAAAAAATTACTTGCCAAAAGACGCGAAGCCGCCTCTAAGATACGTGAATCCGTCCCTTCCGTAAACACAATTTTTTTCGGATTCTTCTTTAACATCCCAATCAATTCGCCAAATCCTAATATTGCCATATCCACCATTCTCCTATCTTTCTATGATAGAATTATTGTATACAGTTTTCAAAAAAAAATCAAGCGTTCGCCTGTAATCTGACAGAAAAATTCCCGGAAACCAAAGGTTCCCGGGAATTTCTTTCACAGGATATGAAATCCTATTTGATGCTCTTAATCGTTATTTTCTTAAGACCGGCTTTCTTTAACTCATTTAACGTTTTCTTCTTCGCAGCCGTATTTCTTCTGAGCTTCTTGTTTACTTTAATCGTCGGTTTCGCCTTCGTCTTATTGAACGCTTTCTTCATTTTCGGAAGGGTTGTGCCGCTGAACGTAATTTTGCCTAACTTCTTACAGTTGTTGAATGCATTTTTCTTCATGGATTTTACATTCTTGCCAATTACTACATTCGCCAGCTTCTTATTGCAGTTCTTAAATGCGTTTCCGCCAATTGCAACTACTTTGCAGGTCTTGCCGCCTACTTTTACCGTAGCAGGAATTTTAACCGTCTTGGCGTCTTTTCCTTTTATAAGCGTAACTTCCAGGCTTGCAGCTTTCGTTACTTTGTAGCTCATGCCGCCTACCGTCTGTACAAGACCGTCTTTGAAGTTATCCGATGGCGCCGGCGTCCCGCCCGGTCCCGGAGTCTGTCCTGGCCCCGGTGTCTGTCCGCCCGGTCCTGGAGGATTTGGAGGATTTGGATTATTGTTGTCACCAGACCCGTCATCCTTTTTCTTAAGTCCGGCAATCGCATCGTTTAATGCCTTTGTCAATTGCGCCAGTTTTGTCTCATCTCTGTCAGAAGCCGTTGCCGCCGCATAAGCGTCGGTAAATATCTTCCAACTGTCTGCAGTATATTCATTTTGTTTGTCTAAGTAAGCGCCTGCCGCCGTAATTGCCTGATTCAGGTTATTAAGGAGCTCTTCCTTATTTGCCTCGTCTTCAATCTTCTGTACGGCGTCGTTGATTGCATTCTTCGCATTTTCAATGTCCGCTACCGTAGGCTCTTTGCCTTCTGCAAGCGCCTCTTCTGCAGCTTCAATTGCAGCCTTTAATTCTTCATTTGATTCATAATCCGGATACTTATTCTTCGTTTCATTAATCAAATCCTGCAGTGCATTCTTCTGTTCATCCGTTGCCGGAGTGCCCGTCGCATGTACTGTAAAAAGAACTTCTTTGGACTGATCGCCATAGAATGCAGTAAGTTTTACTTTTACATATCCGCTCTTCGTAACGGTTAATACGTTGTTCTCGATCGTCGCATTTGCTGTGTTTTCTCCCTCTTCCGGAAGCGTATACTCATAGCGATCCATTTCTGCTTCCGCCGTATCTTTATGCTTGATACAAGCCGTACCATTCGGTCCAACGTCTTCGCCCCTGCTTCCGGTGACGGACGGCACTAACTGTTCATGCGTCTTCAGATTAAGCGTCGCTGAACTTTCCGCTCCCATAGACAGCTCAATTTCTGTGCCCGCGTCAACTCCTGACAGCTCACCTATTACACATTCACAGGTCTCCGCCGCTACTGCCAGATTTCCAACTGCTTCACGAAGCCCGGCCAGTACGGTTTCATATGCAGCAAGTTCATCCTGGCCGTATCTCTTACGATGCTCTAAAAGCCACTGAACCTTATTCCTGTCATGATCTCCTGTGCTGAAATAAATGTTTTTATATGCTTCCCAGCTTGCTCTTGTATACAAACGGGTATCTCCGTCTGACGCAACATTTCGATCTACAGCGGCTCCGCCGTCTTCTGTGAATTTCTCTATCAGATCTCCCTCAACATACGCTCTTAAAGTATCCTTCGGATGCGTCTCTATAGGATCAAACTCATAGGTAAGAACTGCGCCGACGCCATCATTATCTCTTTCTACAGAAACGTCATCTATCACCTGTCCGTCGTCTCCCGTAAGCACAAACGTTGGATTTTCCGGTAATTTATGGGGATGCAGCGCTTCAACCGTAATCTTAACCTTATATCCCATGTACTTGTTTACTTCGTCTGTTGCTTTCGCAGCTTCCTCTACATATGGAGCCCGATCCAGAATCCCCAGCCATTCTGTCGCATAAACATTATACTTTGCCCCTCTTGGATTCAGCTTCAAGACAGGCGCTACACCTTCAGCAGACATAATTTCCTGCAGCTTCTCATTAAACGCTATTCCCGTAAGATCTGTAAGAGCGGAATAGTCCGGCATAACTGTATTCTCGTCTTTCTTAATAAACATCGTGAAATCTTTAAAACCGCCCGTGAAGAATTCGCCCGGTCTATCCTGCATTGCCGTATTGCCATCCGGAGTGTTCGGATTATATCCAATTGCAAACCGATTCTCATCTGATACCTTTAATGGACCGGTATGCCCTCTTTTCTCAGTGGCTTTTACACCATCGGCATACAAATCAAATTTCTTTTCATTGTTGTAAACAATAACGATTTCATGCTCCACGCCTTCCTGGAACCAGTTTGCCGGAAGCGTTATTTTTGTCTCCGGCCACAGACCGCTTTTATTCTGGCCAAATGCAAGCAGATCCACGCTGGTTCCTACAGGAACAAACTGAACGCCCCATCCGCCGTTTAAGCTTCCTACAATTGACTGCTTCTCTGTCGGAGCTTCATCCATTTTCAGCTTGAAATAAACCATAAACTCCTGATCTGAAATCTTAAAAATATCGTTCTTAGAATTACTCTGATCAGCATATGCAATTCCATTTCCGCCACCGTAAATATATCCGTCTTCTCTGACTTCTGCGCCGTTGCGGTACTGTAATACAATATCTTTATTTGTTGATTCCAGTGAGCCTTTGCCCGTCAGGGCCGCTTTTCCAAGAACTTCGCCCTCTTCAGGCCTGTTGACCGAAACGCCCAAAGTTTCGTTGTCCTCCATTGCAGTTCTGCTATACAGGATCGCATCCGGAAGGCCTTCAAAAAGTCTCTCAAGCTCTTCTTTTGCCGCTACGTATTCGCCGATTGTATGACGGCCTGACGGTCCCGCTGTTTCGCCGTCCGAAGGCCCCTCAACCGGATTCCCGTTTTCATCAAATCCTGGAAGAGACTGCATCTTTGTCCAGTTTTCAACCGTAATGCAGTGAGCCTTAAAATCTTCATATACGCGGGCTGCGTATTTTGCTCCAAGAGCGCTTGGCGTAAGCGACAAATCATCATTTTGGCCTTTTCCATCCACTACTACTTTTTCATCCGGAAGAACTTCGCCCGGCTTCCAGAAATTCCCCTGCTCATATGCCGCTTTTGCTGTATTTTCAAAATAAGTTTTCAGTTCCTGCCATGCCTGTCTTGTATCTTCCACCTGAGGCATTGTATGCGTCACCTTGATCATAGAAGGATTGTTCCCAACCCCTCTCTCCACCAGAACTTCCGACTCCGGAAGAGCAAGCGCGTCGCCCATAGGTTGAGCTCCGTTCATAAGCTGCATATTCACTGCCAGATTATCGGATATCTGAACTCCGGAAGGAACTGTCAGCGATATTTCAATTGTATACTGCTGTCTCTGTGCGTATGCGGCTTTCTCTCCCTGAATAACAGAGCCGTCTTCTCCTTTCCATACCCAGGAATTGCCTCTCATGTAAGCGCTTGTCTGATTCGTTACACTGGCCCTTCCCAAGAGCGTATTCATAAACGGATGCGCCACGTTCAGATCTATTCGACTTACATCGCCGTAATTCATTGCCGGCACCGCTTCGTAGATATGTACGCTTTTTCCGCTGATCCATTTATTCTCCAGAGAAGACAGCGGGTTGCTCTCTGTGTTTTTCGTTTTGATTACTTCGATTCTTACGAATGTCGCATTTTTTACCTCGTCAAACACTGCAACATGAGCGTTCTCCCATCCCGCCGGGTTGGGAACGTACGCATCCCAGGGCTCAATGTCTTCTCCCTCCAGATAAGCCACATCGCCGTCGCTGTCCAGGTATTCGGTCTTTCCTATCTGCTCTCCAGGTACGTTGCTGTACACCTTCTCCCAGTTTGTAATGTATTCCGGGCCCTTACTCGGATCGTAACCCACAGACTCATCACTGGATGTATAAATATTACATTCCGCAATAGAACCGTAAATAGTTCCCGCCATATAAGTAAGACGTCCGATCTGATAACCTTTTGACATCGGAAGCTTAAAGTAAAGGTTATTGTTTGCCTTCAGTTTTCCATCTCCCGCTTCAAGCTGCAGTTCTCCTGCAGTCGATTCCATCTGAGCATCCATACTATTGTCCGGAAGACCGGAACCCTGCAGGGTCTGGTCATTGTTTATGTTCTTACTTGGGTCATCCACCAGCACTTCCAAAGAATCACCGTCTGTGGCAAACTCCGCCGCAACTGTAACGCCTTCAATTTTTCCCGTTGCAGCAGCGTCGCCTTCTGTTTCTTCAGCCGCGGCTGTCTGCTCAAATATCTCCACGCCGGATCCCGTTACGATCTCATTTGCATGATCCTTTACCGTGCCGCTTTCTCTTCTGTATTCGCCTGCCGTATTAAGCACTTCCAGACGAATTCCGGTTACGCCCAAAGCCGCTTCTTCCCCCAAAACTTCAGCAATGGCAACGTTATGGGACAGACGCTTCAATGCCTTCTCTTCTTCGCTGTAGTCCTGCTCTTTTTTATCAAGCTCAACCTCTACGACTTCGCCGCCGATCCACTTCTCTTTGCCCATATTCTGCAAAGTGCTCGCGTCTGCAGCCGTTTCTTTTGTCACCCAGAGTTTATAGCGAAGCAGCGTACCCGGCTCTACGTTTGCGCCGTTGTTGTAATTCCTGCCTGTCGGGTTTTTCGTCCACCAGGTCAGATTGGAAACATTCTTCACAGACGGCAGTTTAAAGTAAATGTTGTTCTTGCCGTTAATCTCTCTGCCAATCGGCATTCCTCCCGTATTGTAACGGGAAAGCGCAACGTTATTGCCACTGTCTGTAAGCAGTGTAACCGCATCCGTATTCTTGAAATCAGCGTCTGAGGTAGCCGTTATGCCGTCTGCAATCGAATGGTAATGGTACGCACCTTCAATTGTCTGCGGCGGCGGCAGCTCGCTGTCCGTTTCTTCGGCCCATGTCAGAACCGACTCAAGACCGGATACCGGTACGCTGGCCACTACCATAACGCCCGTCAGGACGCCGGCCAAAAATTGTTTCAGTTTCATTCTTAAATCCCCTTTCTTAAAAATAAATTTGTCTGCACTTTACTGAGGTTCCTCTGTCTTTCGTATATATGTCTGACACCTTTCCTCCTTTTCCTGAATTTTTGTAAAAATCTGCCGCATAAGATATATTTCTCAATCTTTATTTCAAGAAATATACTGCGGCGCAGATGTGATAAAATTATACAAAATGTATAGCTATAGCTTACTTCTTTTTGTCCATAATGTCAAGCGCCTTTCTCTAAAATCCGTTCCACAAGACGCACGCATTCCGCCGCGTCTTTGGAATACCCATGCGCCCCGATCTCTTCCGCAAAACTTTCGGTAACTGCGGCCCCTCCGATGATGATGCGGCTTTTGCAGCCCTTTTTTTCCGCAAGCTCCACAACCTCTTTCATACGCAGCATCGTTGTCGTCATAAGTGCGGAAAGACCTATAATTTCAGCCTCTTCTTTTATGGCAGTCTGCACAATCCGTTCCGCGGGGACGTCTTTTCCAAGATCAATGACCCGGTACCCGTAATTTTTCAGCATCAGGGCCACCAGATTCTTGCCGATATCATGGATGTCCCCTTCCACAGTGGCTATTACAACCGCAGCCTTTTTTTCTCCGCCTTCTTTCCGCTCAATCAGCGGCTCAAGGTATGCAATCGCTTTCTGCATAGCCCCTGCTGAAGAAATAAGCTGAGGCAGAAAATAAATCTGCCGCTCAAACAGACTGCCGACCTGGTTAATCGCCGGAATCAGGCATTCCCGAATCAGCGCGTCCGGATCTTCTCCCGCCTCTGCCGCCCGTCTGGCTTCCTCCTCAATTCCGCCCCTGTTCCCCTCCACTACGCATTGAAACAGCCTTTCCCGGACAGTTCCTCCAGCGACGGGTTTTTCCGGAATCTCCTCTTCTTTTTTCCGGCTGGCTCTTTTGATATACCGAAGATCCGCCCCTTCTTTGTTCATCAGAAGGTCGGCCGCAAACGCCGCGTCCACAAGCGCCTCCTGCGCAGGATTTGCAATCGCCATGGTAAGGCCGTTTGTAATCGCCGCCGTTAAAAACGCCGTATTGACGCACCCTCTCTCCGGAAGTCCGAAGGATATATTGGATAATCCGCAGACAGTGGCAAGATTATTTTGCCTGCAGCGCGCAATCGTCGCAAGGCATTCCGCCGCTGCGCCCGGGTTCGCCCCGACCGCTTCCACAAGCCCGTCTACGACGACGTCTTCTTTTGTCATTCCCATATCAAGAGCCGCTTCGACAATTGTGTCGATAATTCTGTGCTTTTCTTCTGTATTCTCCGGCAGGCCCGCGTCTGACAGCGGAAGGAGGATAAACATCGCCCCGTATTTTGCGGCCAGCGGCAGAAGCCGTTCGAATTTTTCCTTTTCCAGGGATATGGAATTGATCAGGGCGCGTCCCGGATAAATCCTGAGCGCCGCTTCCATAATGTCCACATGGCTTGTATCAATGCAAAGAGGCAGATCCGTAACGGAAGACACTTCATAAACAGCTTCCAGCATCATTTGTTTTTCGTCGATTCCGTTCATGCCCATATTGATGTCAAGAACCGCGGCGTCGTTCTGCTCCTGCTGCACCGCCATTTCACAGACCATGCCAAGGCTTCCTTCCCGCAGCGTCTCCTGCAGCTTTTTCTTTCCGGTCGGATTGATGCGCTCTCCTATCATTGTAAACGGGCCGTCCAGCCTGATTTCCCTGTGGCTCCGCTCAGACGCCAGAAATCTTTTCCGCTCCGTTTTTACCGGAAGAAGCGGAACGTCTGCCAGCTTTTCCGCCATCGCCCGGATATGCTCCGGCGTCGTCCCGCAGCAGCCCCCGAATATGCGCGCGCCCGCGCCTGCCAGTTTTGCCATGGATTCCGCAAATTCCTGCGGCTGCATATCATACTGCGTATTGCCGCCGGACAATTTTGGCATCCCTGCGTTCGGTTTGACAAGAATGGGCACGTTTGCCGCTTCATACATGGCCGCCGTCTGCTCTTCCATGCGATCCGGCCCCATGGAGCAGTTCATTCCAACCGCAGACGCGCCAAGGCTCTGTAAGACGATAACTGCCGTTTTCGGATCCGTTCCGTAAAGCGTCCGCCCCGTTTCTTCATATGTGAGGCTGGCCAAAACCGGACTGTCACTGCATTCCTGCACGGCAATCACTGCGGCGCGGCACTCCTGCAGGCTCATCATCGTCTCCGCCACATACAAATCCACCCCGGCGTCCTCCAATGCCCGCACCTGCTCTTTATAAATGTCTACCAGCTCTTCAAACTGCATATCCCCGATGGGATAAAGCTGCCGCCCCGTCATGGAAAGATCCGCAGCCACATACGCTTTTCCCCCCGCCGCTTTTTTTGACAGCTCCACAAGCTTCCTGTTCATGTCATACAGCCTGTCTGAAACCCCGTATTCCGCCAGTTTGACTCTGTTTGCGGTGAATGTGGGGGCGTACAGGATCTTTGTCCCCGCTCTTACATATTCCCGCTGCAGTTTTAAGAGGGCTTCCTGATTTTCCAAAATCCACTGTTCCGGGCATACGCCGAGCTTCATGCCCGCCGCCTGCAGATTGCTGCCCGTCGCCCCGTCTAAAATAAGCGGCCCCTGGCTGATAAGCTGTCTGAATTCTTTTTTGTTCATGCCGTCTCCTCCTGATCTGTCTTCTTTTTCAAATTAAAAAATGTAAATTCAGCCGTATTCAAAAGCATCCCCCGCTCGTCTTTAATCTCTACGTGTACGGCGGAAATCGTCTTTCCCTGTTTAATCACTTTCGCAGAACAGAAAATATATTCCGTATTTCTTGCCGCTTTCAGATATTGTATGCTGCCGTTTACAGTTGTCACATAATACCCGCAGGAACCTGCGGCAAGCCCGGCCGTATTATCGGCAATCGTATAAAGGCAGCCGCCGTGCAGATCTCCATATATATTTTCCAGCTCTCTTTTTTTCTTTACTTTTACATACACATATCCTGTTCGTATATCCAGGATTTCCATGCCGATTTTTGCGGCGAAAGGGTTTCGCTCCACCACATTTTGATATTCCTGAAACAATTTCTGATCCATTTTTTCTGTCTCTTTCCCTTTCTTTATCATTCAGAATCAGAATCTGCCTTACCGCCCAAAAAACACACTGCTGCGCTTTTTATCGTCAAACAGTCCGTTATACTGCAGATTCCGGTACTTCTCAATCCAGAATTCGTCCTCTGCGCTTCCTTCCCCGTAATGCACATAACGTCTTAAGCTTTTGGAATAGTATGCCCTTGCATTCATCGCCGGAACCACTTCCCTTAAATCAGATAAAAACCGCTGATACGGGGGCAGCGCAAGATCCGCCCGCTCCAGAAGCAGTCCGGACAGAAAGTTTAAGCTTGTCCGTTCCATAACAGCGCTTTCGCTTTCATAGTTCGTCCAGATAAAAAACGGCACCGTATAGAGAGCCTGAAGCTCTGAAAGCGTAAGCCCGGACAGCCCCTTCCCGTTCATCCTCTGGTAAAACATACTGTTTAAGCTTGGCTGGTGATCCCCGAAAAAGCAGATGACAACAGGTTCTTTTTCCTCTGAAAAATAAGAAATCAGCTTTTCCAGCGCCAGATCCGTCTGATGTATCAAAGAAAGATACTGATTGACGTCCGGATACCGGATATCCGTCCCGTAAACGTCTGTTTTAAAGTTTTCATAAAAATCCCGGTATCCCCCATGGTTCTGCATGGTGATCCCCATCAGAAAAAGGTTTTCCTTTCCTTTTCCGGCTTCGTACCGTTCAATGACTTTTGCAAACATTGCCGCGTCCGAAACGTATTTGCGCATTGGAGCGCTCTGGTCAAAGTCGTCTAAAAAATACATCTCGTCAAATCCAAGCTTTGGATAAACGGAATCCCTGCTCCACCCTGTCGAATAGTATGGATGCATCGCCACACAGGTATACTCCTGCTTTTTTAAAATATCCACAAGCGAGTATGCATTTTTCTCCTCCACATACTGCTGGTAAGGCACGGAACCGGACGGAAGATATGCCATACTGTTCCCTGTCAGAAATTCCCATTCGGAATTTGGCGTCTTGGCGCCGTATACGGACGCAAGCGCATATCCCTTGAGCGTATTTTCACTTAAAGAATCAAAAAACGGCGTAACGGCCCGGTTTGTTTCAAGATTTCCCAAAACGTCAAAGTCTGCAAACGACTCGTCCATGATTACAATAATCGCCGGCTTTTTTGCCGAGACGTTTTTCTGCTGCCCTTTATAGTCCTTTTCTATTTCCGCAATCAACTCCCTTGTGTAGTTTTTCGGCTTTTCTACGAATGAGTCCCTGATGCTCAGCACAAAATTCAAAAGATAACCGTTTTGATAAGAGCCTTTCTGTTCCCATGTCTCTGTTGTCCTTCCTTCCGTCCGTCTCGCCACATACACGCAGGAAAGTATCATACAGGAAAGGCAGACAAACCGCATCAGCCGTCTTCTGCCGCATCTGATCTGCAGCTTTCTGGCTCCGGCAAGCAAAAGCACGGTAAAAAGAACGGCGTTTGCAGCCTGCGCATTGAGCGAAAACCTGTAATTTGACGCCACGCTAAGCCCTGTCGTAATTGTACGCAAATCCGCAAAAGTCAGCTCATTCCCCCGAAACTCCCAGACAAAATAGTTCGCTCCGGCAAGCAGCATCAGTACGGTATGGGCGAGAATGCAGGCCCGTCCCGCATGATTCAAAAACAACTGCGCCAAAAGGTAGACGGTGAGCGAACAGCAGATATTCAGGAAAAACATCTGATCGGAAATCCTGACCCTTAGATCCTCCACAAGCAAAACATACTGCACCAGCCAGGCCGTAAGCGCGCTTCCTGCCAAAATTGCGGCAGCCGTCAGGATTCCGGCATATTTTTCGGAAAATTCAATTTCAAGGTTTTTTATTACGAAATAGAAAATCGGAAACATCAGCATATTGAATATGGAAATTCCCGACATAATATGCGCCGCAGCGGACGCGGCCGCAACAGCCGCCGTGCAGATCAAATTCTTTTTTGTAATCTTTATCTTAAATTTCATGGTTTATCCTTTCCGTTTGCAGAAGATCCCCACTAAATCCTCACATTTCGAAAAATCATATCACATTACGCTGTTTTTTTCCAGTTTTTGGGTTATAATATAAGGCAAGAAGAAAGGAGGCAGCCGAATATGCCAGGTTTTACAACGCACTATCTGTTCGGGCAGCAGACATACCAGCTTCTTGAAAACCCGGACTTAAAACAGTCCATTCAAAAACAGCACACCGTTTACTGTCTCGGCCTGCAGGGACCGGACATCTTTTTTTACGATGTGCTCTCCTCCGTCTCTGCCAGAAAAAATCCCGGTTCCATTGCCCATACCGCAGAAACCGGAAAGTTTCTCCGTTTCCTTCTGGAAGGCCCCCGGATTTTCCCCTCTGAAAAAGAACGGCAGACTGCCCGGATTTATGCCCTCGGATTTATGGGGCACTATCTTTTGGATACTGTCTGCCACCCTTATATCTACGCCATAACGCACTACAGCCGCCATAAAAAAGGCTACATCGGAAAACACATCCGTCTGGAAACCGATATCGACACGGCTCTGCTGTGGCGCTTTCAGCACAGGCGCCCCAGTGAATTCCATCAGAATGAAAGCATCACGCTTTCCAAAGAACAGAGAATTACCGTCGCAACGCTTTTGTATTTCGCCTTTTTAAGAGCCTATCCAAACCTCGGCATCAAACGGCGCGGCATTCTCCACGCCATTCGCGCAATGCAGACGGGAACAAAGCTTCTCTACGATCCGACCGGACGCAAAAAGACATTTCTGCGCCGTCTGGAATCCATTGTCCCCGGCTATCCGATTTTATCTCCGCTGGTGCCGAACGACACGCTGATTTTCCATAAAGATCCCTGCAATTTAAAACGCCGGCTCTGGACAAACCCGTGGGATCCCGGCCAAATGTCGCGTGAAAGTTTTTATGAGCTTTTCGAAAAAGCGCAGATACGTTACTGCCGGATATTAAAAGAATCGGAATCGCTTTTTTTGGGACGTCTTTCACCGGAAGAATATGGCCGCGCAATGTCTGGCGTTCTTGTTTCGCTTGGCAATCTCTGTTACCACAGCGGCTTAAATTCCGCGCCGTATCTTCCCTGAAACGCCAAAACGTCCCGTCCTTTTTCCGCCATTACGCATCCAGATACCGGCGCAGCGCCTGCATCTCTTCTTTGGCCTGCTCATACCCTTCTGCATAGAGCTTTTTCAGTTTCTCCGGATCCGATTCGGTGCGCCCTGTGCCAAACGTATCTTTTGGGGCAATGACAAATACTTTTCCCTCTTTTTCCGCTTCGTACAATTCTTTCATGCATTGGTTGTAATCTTTTGGACGGCGGTTTAAACGCTCCACCAGTTTTGGATATCGGCGGTACAAAGCCGCCGCTGCCTTTCCTGATTTTTCCGCCGTCTTGATGTAATCTCTTTCACGGGTCAGAAGGACGATTACCTTATCGCATCCTTTCTCAAACGCTCTCTGATAGGGCACAGAATCCGCCACGCCCCCGTCCAGGTAATAGTTCTTTCCGATTTTTACCGGCTGGAACAGCACGGGCAAAGCGCAGCTTGCCACAATCACTTCAAAATTCCTGTCGTCTCTTGGAATCGGAAGGTATTCCGCGCGTCCCGTCTTAATATTTGTCACAACGGCTTCCGCTTCTCCCGGAAACGCCGCAAACGTCTCGTAGTCAAACGGAAGCAGGCGGTTTGGAATCTCTCCGAATACAAACGGAATGTTGTAAAACGATTTCAGTTTACGGTCAAACAGGTATTTCATTCCCATATAGCGTTTATCCTGCATATACTCAAGAACAATTTTCAGGTTTCTTTTTTTCTGTTTCGAAAGATACGAAACCCCATAGGCGGCTCCTGCCGACACGCCTGCAAAATAATCCGGCATCAGCCCTTCTTCTAAGAAAAAATCTGTAACGCCGCAGGAAAACACGGTTCTGCTGGCGCCGCCTTCCATTACAATCCCAAGTTTCATAGTGTCACCTTCTGTTTCGTATTTTCCTCCCATTTGAAAGAAAGCCGCTCCAAATCCGCTGCGCTCTCCCCGCATTTTCCCGCAAAACAGTCAAATTCTTTCTGCAATGCGGCTATTTTCTGCAGCGCTTCTTTGTATTCCGGCGCCGCGTCCGCCAGTTCACAGGCTCTTTCCTCCGCCTTTTCCTCCTGTCTGAAAAATTCTTCCGTCCTGTTTAAAACTGCAAGAAATTCCCCGGCTCTCAAAGACTGTTCTTCACTAAGCCCATGCGCCGCATCCGAAATCTTCTCAAACTCTCCGCTCTGCTCTTCGGCGGACTGCGCGGCGGCTTCTTCCATCCGGACATTTTTTTCCGCAAAGTCTTCCAGAATGCGCATCATTTCTGAAATCTTCTCCACAGAATCCCCGCTTTGCTCTGCCAGCGCCCTGATTTCTGCGGCCACAATCGAAAAACCCTTTCCTCCTTCTCCCGCCCGCGCCGCTTCAATGCCTGCGTTCAATGCAAGCAGATCAATCTGGCCCGGGATCCCGGTCATAAATTCCATGGCTTCTTTTAATTTTTTTATCTGGCCTTTTGTTCTTTCCGCCTGCTCTCTTCTTCTGTTTTCTGACGTCTCCTCTTCCTGTAAGAAAGCAATTGTCCCTTCTATCATATGTTCCAGTGACGCCGCGCCGCTTTTTGCTTTCCCCGCTTCTTCCGCCAGCCTGGACATATCTTCCAGAATGCCTTTCATCTCTGATTCCGCAAACGCAGCCCTTTCTTTTACACACGCCGTATCTTCTGTCTGCACGGACGCTTTCTTCAGACACGCATCCGCCGTATGCAGGATTTCTTCCGCTGATCCTTTCAATTCCAAAAACGCTTCCCGAAAAGAAACGGCCCATTCCGAAAACTCGCCGGCTGCCAAAGCCGCCTCTTCTTTTACAGCCGCATACGTCTCTTCCGCCTTCTGCAAAGAATCCCGAAACGGCTCCGTCTCCTTCTGTACGGCGCCCTCCGTCCGGCGCATCAGAAAAACTGCCGCTAAAGCCGCAAAGACCGCGGAAACGCAAACCGCTCCGGCTGCTCCTAAAAACTCTGCCTGCGCCAAAGCCGCCGACGTCAGCGCCGGAACAAGCACAGCCGCAAAAATGACTGCGCGCCGCGCTGTTTTTTCTTCTTTTTTTTCTTCCATGGCTGTTCCCCTTTCGCTTCTTCCGCCTTATTTTTGTTTCTCCGGGCCTTCCGAAAGCGGCTCTAAAATCAGCTTGACGCCCGCTATGGCAGCCACTTTTAAAATCTCCCCTTCTTCCGCTGTGACGTCGTCTCTGTACATTCTCGCCGTCCATTCCTGCCCGTTTAAAACCGCTTTCCCCATACCGTTTTTATTATCCACGCGTTCCGTGACTTTCACTGTTTTATCCACAGCGTCTTCGTAATTTGTGCGGATTTTATGAGGATTAAAATATTTTAAAGCAACCGGCCTGGTAAAAATCAAAAGAACAAAGGAAACGACAAAAAACAACGCAGCCTGCCCCGCAATGCCGATTCCGGCCGCGCATGCCGCCACAGCCGCAAGCGCCCCCGCCGCAAACCAGATTGTCGTAAGCCCGACGGTAATCACTTCCACCACAAGGAAAAAAATCATAATTCCAAGCCAAACCAGTACATCCATATATGCTTCCATACAACCGCTCCTTTCTGTCTCCCCTTTCCTTCTAACAACACGCCTCTTCGTTCCGTTTCTCCGGAAGTTGGGCAAGAATAATCGCCGCAAACATAATGACGCAGCCCAAAAGCTCCCTGCCTGAAAGCCTCTCTCCCAAAACCGCCCATCCTGCAAGCGCGGAAATCACAGATTCCAGGCTCATAATAAGGGATGCTATAACGGGATTCATTCCTTTCTGCCCTACAATCTGAAGCGTGTACGCAATGCCGGAGGACAGCACGCCCGTATAGAGCAGCGGGCCTTTCGCCGCAGACAGCGCCGCAAAAGACGGCGTTTCAAACAGAAACATAATGACGGCGGACAAAACGCCTCCCACCAAAAACTGGATACATGATAATTTTACCCCGTCCGTCCGCTGCGTATAATGATCGATAACCAGAATATGCATAGAAAACATGACCGCGCTGAGCAGAAGCAGGATATCTCCAAATCCAAGCGCATAACTGCCGGATTTCATACACAAAAGATACAGTCCCGTCACCGCGCACACTACGGAGACACAGAGTTTTTTCCCCGGCCTTTTTCCGGCCAGAACGCCGATCAGCGGGACGATTACAATATAAAGCGCCGTCAAAAATCCCGATTTTCCCACGCTTGCATACAAAAGCGCCGCCTGCTGCAGGTTTGCCGCAATGAAAATCACAATGCCGCAGACGATGCCGCCTTTTACCAATTCTTTCTTATCTTCACACTGCTTTTTCCCCTGTGTAATTTTCCACTTGTCAAGGATAAAAATACATGGCGCCAAAAACGCGCTTCCTATCAGGGAACGGGCGGCGCTGAACGTAAACGGCCCGATATAATCCATTCCCACGCTCTGCGCCACAAAGGCAGTCCCCCAGATAAACGCCGCGGCAAACAGCAGGCACGAATTGCGGATTTGCAGTCTCTTCATAATTTCCGGATCCTCTTTTCTGTCTATCTTATCTTTCTGAACTCGTTAAAATCATTTATAATTTCACGCAGGCACCACAAAACCGTATCAAACGCTCCCGCCTGATAAAAATTAATCAAAAGCATACCCACCGGAATCGCCACAATCATTCCAAACACCCCGGACGCCTGATAGCCGATATACATAAAAAACAGCGTGGCAAACGTATTCATTCCTACGGAAGATCCTATGAGCTTGGGCTGAATCAACTGGTGCACCAAAAGCGCCACAACATAAAGGACTACCATGCCGAGAGCCGTCGCGTAACTGCCGGAAAAAAACTTAATCACAGCCCATGGCCAAAGAACCGTCCCCGTCCCAAACAGCGGGAGCATATCCAAAAATGCAATGCCAAAGCCAATCAGCCAGGCATAGTTTACCCGAAGCAGCATCAGCCCTATCGTAATGACGACGTAAATGACGCCCATGATTTTAAACTGCGCCTTAAAATAACCGCCGACTGCTTTTAAAATATGGCCGTACATCTGCATTGTCTTTTCCTGGAAAGATTTCGGTATGTTTCTCGTAAGCATCTCTGTCAGCCTGTCTCTGTCCGCAATGAAAAAGTAGGTAGCCAGAAATCCCATAATGGCGCTGACAAGCATATTCGGAAGGCTTTTTGCAAACCCGCTGATTGCCGTAATTGTGACGGCGTCCTCTCCAACCACAAGTCCGCTTAACATATCTGTAACTGTGGCCTGCATCTGATCCACATTGAAATCAGAAAGCGCCGGAATCTTTTGGATTGTCTTTTCGATGCTTTCAATCGCCGCCATAATTTCTATTTCCGCATTGGCGGACATCGTCGGCAGATATTCCATAAACCCCCGGAACCCAACCGCAAGCGCCATAACCAGTCCATAACACAAAAGCACAACCGCCCCGATCACAAGTATAATCAAAAGCATCGTGCCGTACTTCCGTTTTATTTTCATTCGGCTTTCAAAAAAACGCACGAGGGGATTTGCAATCAAAGACAGGATAAATCCCACGACAAACGGCATAAAAAACACCAGGAGGCGGGGAACCAGAAAAATCAGCGTTAAAAGCACAGCAAGCGCCCATGCAAGATTGCAGAAGATTTTTAGGTATTTTGTCGATTGTTTCATAGTACGTCCCCTTTCTGTTATTCTCCTCCATATTTTATCCCTGTCGTTTTCAACTGTCAATTATTTTCATTTCCGTACTTTTATAAAACATCCGCGCATTGCTGAAAAAAGCCGGAAACAAAACCTTATTTTCCCAGTAAAAAAGAACAAGCCCTGAAAACATAAAACTGTTTCCAGGGTTTCTTTTTCCTGTTTTTTCAAAATAAAACGTTTTACAGCGCATAGATCCGGTTAAAGTAATCGTTTAATTTTGCAAGCGCATAAATCAGCGCCGTTGTTTCCTGTTCGTTGATGCCGTCTTTGATCCGCTCAATCATACTCCTGTGAAACGATTCATGGTGCAGGAAAGCCCGAATGCCCTTTTTCGTCAGCGAAACGAATACCACACGCTTATCCTTTTCGCCCCGCTCCCGGACGACATACCCTTTTTCCGACAGCCCGTCCATAGATTTCGTCAGAGTTCCGGTTGTCACGGACATCAGCTTTGCCACCGTAGACATACTTTTTGGTTCCTTTCTTCCAACGGCTTCTATGATGTGCATATCATTTACGCTGATGTCTTTAAATTCCGGCGTAATCAGATATTTTTCTTCTATTTCCATAATGCTTTTGAACAGATTTACCAAAAGCTCATTCAGAACCTCATCCGGATTGGGCCTATTCTTCATATCGTTCCTCCGTGTATCTGCATTTCAGAAGCGTCCGGCTACCAGGTCAGCACAGACGCGCCCCAGGTCAGTCCGGCGCCAAATCCTGCAAGCACGATTTTATCCCCTTTTTGTATCATGCCCTTTTGGTTGACGTAATCCAGAAGAACCGGGACGCTTCCCGCGGAAATATTGCCGCAGCTTTCAAGATTGGTCGGAAACTTTTCCATCGGCGCCTTAAGGCGCCTGGAAACGGCTTCCAGTATACGGATATTCGCCTGATGCAGCAAAAACAAATCAATGTCTTCTATGGCAAGCCCGGCTTTCAAAACCGCCTCCATAACAGCTTTTGGGACAGTCCGCACGGCGAATTTGTAAATCGCCTGGCCGTCCATAGACACGTAAGGCAATGCCGTATCATTTTTGACGTAAGGATTATTGTTTCTCCTGTTTTCACAGAGGAGCGCGTCTCCCTTTGTCCCGTCCGATCCCTGTACGCTGCCTAAAATTCCAAATTCCTTATCCGCCCGCACAACGGCGGCTCCGGCTCCGTCCCCAAACAGTACGCAGGTCGAGCGGTCGTTCCAGTCCATCAGCTTTGATAAAATCTCGCCGCCGACTACAAGGACGTTTTTGCAGACGCCGCACTGTATATAGGCGTCCGCCGTCTGAAGCGCAAACAGAAAACCAGAGCACGCCGCATTAATGTCAAATGCAGCTGCATGGACTGCGCCAAGCTCCCGCTGCAGTTCACAGGCAAGCGACGGAAGTATTTTATCTGCGGAAAGCGTCGCGGCCAAAATCATATCCAGTTCTTCCGGTTTCATTTCCGCTTCCGCAAGCGCCTGTCTGGCCGCCGCCGCCGCAAGCCCTGCAAGCGTTTCTTCCGTCGCCAGATGTCTCTTTCCGATTCCCGTCCTGCTTCTAATCCAGTCATCTGAAGTATCCATAATCCTGCTTAAATCATCATTTGTGACTTCCCGCCCGGGAAGCGCACTTCCAGTACCGCATATTCTGGTTCTCATTTTAACCTCCCATGACATATAGTTCATGCCATAACTTCCAAACGCCCTGGCAGCCGCACTAAAAATTACGAAATCTCCGGTAACGGTCTTCCGCCAGTTCACTGCCGCTCATCTTACTGTATTTTTCCAAAAATTCCCGCATATTGGCCTTCATAAACATTGCAATGTCATGCAGCGCCGTTTCATCCGCCCCGCCAAATTCCGGTATAATCTTTTCTACGACTTTCAGCTCATACAGATCCTGCGCCGTAATTTTCATTACGTCCGCAGCTTCTTTCGCCCTTTTTCCGTCTTTCCATAATATGGAAGCAAACCCTTCCGGAGAAAGAATGGAATATGTGGCGTTTTCCATCATCCAGACTTCATTTCCGACTGCAAGCGCAAGCGCTCCGCCGCTGCCGCCTTCCCCGATCATAAGGCAGAGAATGGGCGTTTTTATGCCGGACATTTCAAAAAGATTCCTTGCAATCGCTTCTCCCTGTCCTCCCTCTTCCGCTTCCATTCCGCAAAACGCGCCGGAAGTGTTGACAAACGTAATAATCGGACGATGAAATTTTTCGGCCTGTTTCATCAGACGGAGCGCTTTTCGGTATCCTTCCGGGGAAGGCATTCCGTAATTATGGCGCATACAGTCTTTTAAATCTTTTCCCTTCTGAACGCCAATCACCGTAACCGGCTGTCCGTCAAGCATGGCTATGCCGCCCACGACCGCCGGATCGTCTCTGTAATGCCGGTCTCCATGCAGCTCTATAAAGTGATCAAAGATTTCTTCCATATAGTCCATGGAAGAAAGGCGGCTCGTATTCCTGACCGCTTTTACTTTTTCCCATGCGCTCATGCTTTTGCTCTTTGCGCCGCGTTCTTTCATAAGCTCGCTTGGCTCAAATTTAACATCCGACGCATTTGTAAAATTCGCACAGCCTTCTTTCCCTGTATGCATCTTTAAAATCTTATACAGCGTCTTTTTTAAATTTTTCCGTTCCACAATAGCGTCCACAAACCCGTGCTCCAACTGAAACTCCGCTCTCTGGAACCCTTCCGGCAGCTTCTGCCCGATTGTCTGTTCAATGACGCGGGGGCCTGCAAATCCAATCAGAGCGCCCGGCTCCGCCAGAATAATGTCTCCAAGCATTGCAAAACTTGCCGTTACGCCGCCCGTCGTCGGATCTGTCAGAACCGGAATATACAAAAGCCCCGCGTCAGAATGTTTTTTTAAGGCCGCGGAGGTCTTTGCCATCTGCATCAGGGAAATAATCCCCTCCTGCATCCTCGCTCCTCCGGAACAGCAGAATAAAATAACGGGAAGCCTAAGCTCCGTCGCACGTTCCACGGCCGACGCGATCTTTTCACCGACCACATGTCCCATACTGCCCATTAAAAATCTTGCGTCACAGACGCCAAGCGCGACGGACTCTCCATAAATTTTCGCTTCTCCTATGGTTACGCCTTCATGCAGCCCGGTCTTTTCCTGCGCAGCTTTGATTTTTTCCTGATACTCCGGAAAATCCAGCGGGTTTTTCGATTCCATTTCGTCAAACCATGGCGTAAAGCTCTTTGCGTCCGCTACCATCTTAATCCTGTTAAATGTCCGCACGCGGAAATGGCTGCCGCATTCATAACAGACATATTTGTTTTCCACTACGTTTGATTTAATCAGATACTCTTTACAGGAAGGGCACACAATCAGATCGCCGGCATCCTGCTTTTTTTCCTTATCTTTGATTGTGATAAAATTTCTTCGTTTTAATAACGGCGCCATATTCTATTCTCCGCCTCCAATCGCAAATGTCAGTTCCGCAGACGCCGCAAGTTTCCCGTTTACTTTCGCCGTCCCTTTTCCAACGCCAATCGGCCCTTTTTCCTTAATAATTTCAAGTTCCAGCGTTAAAACGTCGCCCGGCAGAACTTTTTGTTTGAATTTCGCACTGCTGATTCCCGCAAAATATGCCGTTTTCCCTTTATTTTCCGGCCTGCTTAAAATTGCAACGGCTCCCGCCTGCGCCATCGCCTCAACGATCAAAACGCCCGGCATAACCGGTTCGTCCGGAAAATGTCCGGAAAAATAAGGCTCGTTGTAGCTTACGCACTTTTTTCCAACGGCTCTTTTTCCAGGCTCAAGCTCCTCAATTGTATCAATCAGCAAAAAAGGCTGCCTGTGCGGAATAATCTCCATAATCTGTTTCGTATTCAGTACCATTTTCTACTCCTCATACTTTGCAATTAAAAGACTTGCGTTGTGTCCGCCAAAACCAAGCGAGTTGCTCAATGCATATTTAAATTCTCCCGTTACAGGCTCTTTGCAGTAATCCAAATCGATCTCTTCGTCAGGCTCTGTATATCCTACGGTTTTATGCAGATAGCCTTCTTCCAGCTCTTTTACGCATGTGACAAATTCAATCGCTCCCGCGGCTCCCAGGAGATGTCCGATCATCGATTTCGTAGAATTGATTTTCATCTTTTCCGCATGTTTGCCAAACGCCAGCTTTATGGCCCTTGTTTCAAACAAATCGTTGTGATGCGTTCCCGTGCCGTGGGCGTTGATATAGAAAATATCTTCCGGCAAAAGACCCGCGTCTTCCACCGCGTTTGTCATCGCTTTTGCGGCTCCGGATCCGCTCTCTTCCGGAGACGTAATGTGGTATGCGTCTGAGGAACAGCCATAGCCTTTCACTTCCGCATAAATCTTCGCCCCTCTTTTTTTCGCATGTTCCAATTCTTCCAGTATGACAACCGCCGCTCCTTCGCCCATGACAAACCCGCTTCTGTTTTTGTCAAAAGGAAGCGAACATTTTGCAGGATCTTCCACGGTAGAAAGCGCCGTCAGCGCCGAAAATCCGGCAATTCCAATCGGCGTTACGCTGCCTTCGGTTCCGCCTGCCGCCATAACGTCCGCTTCGCCGTACTGAACTGCGCGGTACGCCTCGCCGATGCTGTTCGTTCCCGTTGCGCATGCCGTCACAGAATTGATGCTCTTCCCTTTCAGACCGAACTGAATGGAAACGTTTCCTGCCGCCATATTGCAGATCATCAGCGGAACCAGCAGCGGATTGATGCGGTTCGGCCCTTTTTCCAGCATTTTTTTGTATTCCCGCTCAATTGCCTGCAGGCTTCCGACTCCGGAACCGACAGCGCATCCCACGCGGTACGGATCTTCTTTTTCCATATCAATTCCGGAATCGCAAAGAGCCTCTTTTGCCGCCGCGACGGCATACTGGGAAAACAATTCCATGCGCTTTGCCGCTTTTGGATCCATAAAATCCTTTCCTGCAAAACCTTTGACTTCCGCGGCAATGCGGCATTTATATTCCGATGCGTCAAATCTGGTAATCGGTGCAAACCCCGTCTTTCCCTCTTTTACAGACTGCCAGAATTCTTCCACGCTAAGTCCGATTGGCGTAATCGCGCCCATTCCGGTTACAACAACTCTCCTGCTCATAATCCCACTTCCTTCCCTGACTTAAATTGTCATTCCTCCGTCTACTGCAAACACCTGGCCCGTAATATAATCCGACCTGCCGGACGCCAGAAAAACCGCAAGGTCCGCAACGTCTTTTGGCGTTCCAATCCTTTTTAACGGAACCTGTTCCGTCATTTTTTCCTGCGCTTCCTTCGGCATAGCGGATGTCATATCCGTTTCAATAAATCCGGGCGCAATTGCGTTGGCATGAATGCCCCTCGACGCAAGCTCTCTTGCCACGCTCTTTGTCAGGCCAATCACACCCGCCTTGCTTGCGGAATAATTTGCCTGGCCCGCATTCCCAAGGATTCCGGACACGGAAGATATATTAATAATCTTCCCGCTCTTCTGTTTTAAAAAATAACGGGACATATGGCGGATGGTATTGAACGCGCCTTTTAAATTTGTCTCTATAACTGCGTCAAAATCCTCTTCCGGCATTTTCATTAAAAGCCCGTCTCTTGTAATTCCCGCATTGTTTACAAGTATGTCAATGCGTCCGTATTTTTTAATCACCGCCTGAATCATTTCCCCGCAGGCGGCATAGTCCGAGACGCTGCACTGGTAAATTTCGGCGTTTCCTCCGCCGTTTGTAATCTCTTCCGCAAGCGCCCGCGCTTTTTCTTCGGAGCCGTTGTAATTAATGATTACAAACGCCCCTTCTTTTGCAAACTCTTTTGCGATTGCCGCTCCAATTCCTCTGCCCGCTCCTGTCACAAGAGCAATTTTACCTGTCAGCATATGCCAAAAAATCCTCCATCCTGTCAATGTTGTATACGGTTACATTCCGGTTGATTTTGCGCATAAACCCGGAAAGCGTCTTTCCCGGCCCGATCTCTACAAACGTGTCCGCGCCGTCTGCCGCCAGTCTCTCGATTGTCTGCTGCCAGCGGACGCTTGACGCTACCTGCTTTATCAGAAGAGGTTTTACGTCTTTCGCCTCCGTAACATAATCGGCCGTTACGTTTGACACATACGGGATAAAGTTTTCCGCAATCTCCACTCCCTCAAGCGCTTTGCCAAGCTCTTCTCCGGCGGCGGAAAGCATAGGGGAATGAAACGGCCCGCTTACGTTCAGCGGCACAATGCGTTTTGCCCCGGCTTCTTTTAACGCCGCTGCCGCAGCGTCCACTGCCGTCTTTTCCCCTGTAATGACAATCTGTCCCGGGCAGTTGTAATTTGCAACCGACACGCTTCCTTCGGTTTCTCTGCAGACATTTTCAATTATCTCCGCGTCCATGCCAAGCACGGCGCTCATAGCGCCGCCCACAGGAACTGCGTTCTGCATAAAAATGCCCCTTTTACGGACTACGGCAAACGCGTCTTTCATACTCATTACGCCGGAAGCGATTAAAGCCGCATATTCTCCCAGGCTTAATCCCGCAGTCGCATCCGGAACAAATCCTTTTTCTTTCAGAGCCGCATAGATTGCAGTTTCTGTTGCAAGCATCGCGATCTGCGTATATTCCGTAATATTTAACTGTTCATTTTCCTCAAAGCAAAGCTTTGCGACGTCAAGCCCCGACGCTTCGCCCGCCAGCTCATATACTTTCCTGCATACCGGAATGGAATCGTAAAATTCCTTCCCCATCCCCGTATACTGGGAACCCTGTCCCGGAAACATAAATACCAGTCTGCCCATCTTCCACCTCACTGTCTCTGACTGCCGCCAGATAAAAGCTCCTCTGCTTTTGCCATAATCTCTTCTATGATTTCTTTACAGGTCTGCTTCTGTTTTACAAGCCCTGCGATCTGCCCCGCCATCAGGCTTCCGTGCACCACGTCGCCTTCCATAACAGCCTTCCGCAAAGAACCAAGCGTCAGCCGTTCCAATTCTTCCAGTTCCACGCCGTCGGCTTCCATTTTCAGATATTCTCTCGTCATTTTATTGCGGAGCACGCGAATGGGATGCCCGGTGCTTCTTCCTGTCACTTCAGAATCAATATCCTTTGCCTTAATGACCTTTTCTTTATAATTTTCATGTACAATGGATTCTTCCGCCACGATAAAGCGGGTTCCCATCTGCACCGCTTCTGCGCCCAGCATCACTGCAGCCGCAACCCCTCTTCCGTCACCGATTCCTCCGGCCGCTATCACCGGAATCGAAACGGCGTCGGCTACCTGGGGCACGAGCGTCATCGTAGTCGCAGAACCGATATGTCCGCCGGACTCCGTACCTTCCGCCACAACTGCGTCGGCTCCGGCTTTTTCCATCATCTTCGCCATGGCAACGCTTGCCACAACAGGCATCACTTTAATCCCTGCCTCTTTCCACATCTCCATAAAAGCCGCCGGGTTGCCCGCTCCTGTCGTCACAGCTTTTACGCCTTCCTCCACAACGACTTTCGCAACTTCCGGCGCATTTGGATTCATCAGCATAACATTTACGCCAAAAGGCTTATCGGTCAGTTCCTTTACTTTCCGGATCTGTTCCCTGACGATTTCCGGCGGCGCGCTGGCGGCGCCGATGACGCCGAACCCTCCGGCTTCCGATACGGCCGCCGCCAGATGATATTCCGCAACCCAGGCCATGCCGCCCTGGATCACCGGATATTTTATTCCAAGTAATTCTGTAATCCTGGTTTTCATGCTTACACTTCCACGCCTTTTGCCTTTAAGTATTCCATTACGTCACTGACTGTTGCGATTTTCTCCAAATCCTCCGACGGGATCTCCACGTCATATTCTTCCTCCAGGCTCATCACAAGTTCAAACAAGTCCAGTGAATCCGCTCCCAAATCATCTTTAAAATTACTCTCCGCCTTAATTTCATCCACGTCAATGCTAAGCTGCTCTGCAATAATTTCCTTTAATTTTTCCAACATAGTTCTTCTCCTTTTTCTTCTTGATATTAATTTGATAATCAAATATTTTGATAGTCAAACTATTTGATGGGCAAAGTATATTACAGATGGAAGCATTTGTCAATTCTTTTTGTGCAATGAAGGAAAAAAAGTGATGCAAATACATATTTTCAGAAAAACCTGGCAAACTAACAAAAACAAACCAAGGAGGTCACAATGGAAGATCCTACAAAATGCGCCGACTCAAACTGTCACAGACAGCCGTCCGCCGTCCGCAGAAAAAAAGAGGCTCCGCCGTCGCCCGAAGCTGTAAAACAGCAGAGCATATACAGCAAAGCCGATCGGCCCGTTCCGGACAACAGCCCGTTTTTTGAAGGCAGAAGCAACCCTTTAAGCAGCAAGGGAAATTAAATCGCTCACACAAAAAACGGCTTTTCGCCGCTTCTGGCGAAATGCCGTTTTTACATAATAAAACCGCAATCATTAAGAAGCCGTTTCCTTTATATAGAGAAGCGCTTTTTTGACCGGCGGAAGATGCATTGCCAAAAGCGTCACCGCCGCTTCCGCTCCCAGATAAGAAGCGTTATATACAAAAGAATACAAAGGGGCGCTCATTCCATAATCTGCGGCATAAGCCCCAAAAAAGATCCAGCCGGACAAAAACGCAAAAAAGCACCTGCCTGCCACGCCCGCTATATATCCGGCCGCCAGGCCGTTTTTGAAGCGGCGGAAAAATCCGGAAACGCCAAGAGCTCCAAATGCCAGCGGGTAATCCAGGATTACCTGGGGGATCGTAAATATGTACGGTTCCATGACAAACTGCAGCATCCCATAGACGGCTCCCGTTAAAATTCCCATAACCGGCCCGTACCAGTATCCAATCAGCACAACAAACAGCATGCTAAACAGCGTCACATTCCCGCCCATTGGCAGGGAAAACACCTTTATCATAGACGCCGCCACTGCCAGAGCCGCCGCTGCCGCCGCATACACCAGTTGTTTTGTGGAAAATTGTCTCATAAAAGCCTCTTTTCAATTTCCGAAATCAAAATTTCAATCGCCTGAATCCTTGCGTAATATTTATTGTTTGACTGAATAATATACCATGGCGCATTTTCCGTTGACGTCCTTGCAATCATTTCATCCACGGCTTCCTCGTATGCATCCCACTTTTCGCGGTTTCGCCAGTCTTCTTCCGTAATCTTCCAGCGCTTTTCCGGCGTGTTTTCCCGCTCGGTAAACCGGGCAAGCTGCGTGTCCTTGTCAATATGCACCCAGAATTTTATTACAATCGCTCCCCATTCCGAAAGCTCCTGTTCAAATTCATTGATTTCGTTATATGCGCGCTTCCAGTCATTTTCTGTGCAGAAGCCTTCCAGACGCTCTACCATCACCCTGCCGTACCAGGTGCGGTCAAAAATCGCAATATGCCCGTCTTTTGGCAGCCTGTGATAAAAACGCCATAAATAATGCCTTGCCTTTTCATGCGGCTCCGGAGACGCAATCGGATGAACTTCAAATCCCCTGGGATCTAAGGCCCCTGCCAGCCTCTTGATGTTTCCTCCTTTTCCCGCGGCGTCCCATCCTTCATATGCAATGACAACCGGAATCTTTTTGTGATAAATCCTGTTGTGGAGCTCTCTTAGCTTTTTCTGCCTCTCCTTTAGGCGGATGCCGTATTCTTCTTTTGACATTTCCTGATCCAATGGCGTCTGGGCAAGCTTTGGCATTTTAAGCAGGGGATAATCTTTATGTAAAATCTCGGGCAGTATTTTAAAATTCTCCGCCGCCTGGTTGATCTGATTGGTCAGAAGATGAAGCGCCTGAAGCAGCGCCTGCTTTTTATCCACTGCATCCACAACATTCCAGGGCACATATCCCGTATTTGTCGCTTCCAGTATTCTGTCATAAATCTTTTCGTACCGCCCGCGTTTTTTTACCTGCTGGATATCTTTTTCCGAAACCCTCCACCTTGTATGCTTTTCCTCTTTCAGTTTGTCCAGACGTTCTTTCTGTTCTTCCCTGGGAATCTGCAAAAACAGTTTGATCACAAGATACCCGTTGTCTTTTAACTGACGGTCAAACGTACGGATCTGACGCAGCCTCTGCTCTAAAGTTTCTTCGTCAATCCTGTCGTTTGCCACATCGTCCGCCGTTTCATTCAGCCAGCCGGAATTTAAAAACACGAATTTCCCGGCCTCCGGTATCGTCTCCATGTACCGCCACAAAAAAGGCTTCCGCCGTTCCTCTTCGTTTGGCTCTTTCATTGTCGTCACACAAAAGAACCTGGGATCCAGATCTTTTATCAGATTTCCAATCAGCGTCCCCTTTCCTGCGGCTCCCCATCCTTCAATCAAAACAAATACCGGAATCTTATGTTCCTTTATCAGCATCTGCTGCCCTGCCAGTTCCGCCCGTTTTTCTTTTATCAGCGCTTTGATTTCCTCCTGCGGAATCTGGTATTTACGAATTTCATAATTTTTCAGCATACTTACCTCCCCTTTCCGTTTCTCCCTATCTCATGCCTTCTCCAAGAAAATGATAGTTGTCGTTAATAAAATCGCTTTCTATATTATTTGTCAAAATCGCAGTCCCTTCATATCCCGCCAAATCTGAAAGCGCAGTCCCTTCTTCTATTTCCTGATACTTTTCTCCTGTCCATATCAAAAGCGTGTACTCCTGCACGGACATCACTGTGCCTCCGTTCTGTCCCGTCGTATCGTCAAGGCCCGCCGTCTTTCCCAGCGGCGCGTTTTCCCCTTCCGCCGTATGCCCGGCATTTCCTTCATTTACCTGCGTCTGCATGCCAAAGGAGCCGTTTTGTCCGTCCGCGATAATCAGATCCCGGTATCCTCCTGTCATGTGGTTGCTGATATAAACCGGAGCGCCTACCTGGCGAAATGCCTGACGGACGGAATCTTTTGTCATATCCTGATTTTCTTCATCATGGAGCCAAAGCAGCGCGTTGCCTTCAATCCCGCTTACCTGCTGTCCAAGCACAAGCGCAAGTATTTCGTTTTTGCCGTCGCCGTTTAAATCCACGTAATTGTAATAGTACCGCACATTGGGATAATCTTCCTGTGCAACGCCGCAGTAATCTGCAATCGCGCGTTCCAGACCCGCATGGGCTTTTGTTTCTGCAAGCTTCCCGTCAAAGCTTTCCGGAATCTCAACAGCGCTGCCAAGCTGGAGCTGGCTGGTGCCCTCTTCCGTATTCATGGCGCCTTCTGTCCCCGTCTGATCCACAGCCTGACTGTTTTCTGTTCCTTTCGTCTGCCCGTCCGCCTTCCCGTTTGAACCGTCCTGCTCCCTGCGTCCGCAGCCTGCCGCTAAAACCACGGAAATCAGCGCTGCAAAAAACCATAAAGTTACGTTCTTCTTCATATCTGAAAATCTCCTTCATACATCTTTTTATTTCATTATTATGGATAAAAGGAGAGCTTTTTATTCAGACGTCCGGCCCGGATTTCTCCCCATAGCGCCGGTTTCCGCCTGCTGATATAACAATCATAACAAATTTCTTTCTTCTTGGAAAGGCAGTCTTTCAAGAAATCAGAGGCTGGTTTAAAAATCTTTTATTTCTGTCATATGCATCCAGGTTGAAATTAAATATTTCATATGCTAAACTTTTTGATATTCAGCAAAATCAAACCTATGGAGGAAGATCCCATGAATAAAAAAGACATTTCGGAACTCAAACGCCGCCTGAAAAAAGAAACCTGCACCTTTACGCGGCTGTGCGGCTGCTATGTGGACGGCGAACGCAGCCGTGTGGTAAAGCTCTCGGAAACGTTTCTGAACCTGGAAGACGAAGAATTTTTCAAATATCTGGAAATCGCCAGAAAGACGCTCTCCGGAACTCTGGGAAACAACCTGCTAGAGCTTTCGTTCCCGGCAAAAGAAGAAGCGCCCGGCGGCAGACAGCATTTTCTCACCGCCCTGAAAAGCAGCGCGCTGCAAAACGAAGAGCTTTTAGAGCGTTTTTATGACCTTGTCATCGACAATTACGACTATCCGGGCAACTATCTGATTCTTATTTTCCATGACGCTTACGACGTTATTACGAAAACAAGCGATAACAGCAAGCTGGACGAATCGGAAGAAGTGTTTGAATATCTGCTCTGCGCCATCTGCCCCGTCAGTTTAAGCAAACCCGGCCTTGGATACCGGGAGGCTGAAAACCGCATTGGGCCAAGAATCCGGGACTGGATTGTCTGCCCTCCGGAAAACGGGTTTCTTTTTCCTGCATTTACCGACAGAAGCGCCGATATCCATGCCGTTATGACCTATCACAAAAACACAAAAGAGACGCATGTGGAATTTATGGAAGGCGTGCTGGGCTGTGACGCCAAAAGAACCGCCACAGAGCAAAAGCTGGCGTTTGCCTCTATCATCAAAAACGCCTACAGCGGAGACGAGGAAGCGTCCCATGACGCATTCTGCGAAATCCAGCAGGAGTTGTCGGATCTTGCCGCGGAAGAAACGCCGCAGGAAGAAAACGAACAGGAAGAACCCTATTTTTTAACGCCCGACGCCATCGGGGAACTGCTGGAAGAATCGGCTTTGCCGCCGACTGCGGCAGCCGTTATCAAAAACGCCTATCAGGAGGAATTCAAAGACGAAATGCCTGTCCTTGACTATCTGATTGATGAAAAAGCCGCCAGAGACGGGAACAAAAAGAGACAGGAGAAAGAACTGATACAAAAAGTCGGCGTACTGGAACAGGAATTAAAAGACGCCCGGATGCTTGCCGGACTGCAGGCAGAAGAGGACGTTCCGGAAAGTCCCAAAACTTACGATGTAATCCTCCGCGTCAAACCGGAAAAAGCCGCTGAAATCAAATCCCAGATAATCAACGGCAAAAAATGCCTTGTCATCCCTATGGAAGAGCATGAACACGCAGCCATCAACGGCGTCAATACCACTGTCTGATTTATAAAAACATACATACAAGCGGAATCGTAAGGATGGACGCCAACGTACTGAGCACAATGCCGTTCGTACAAAGCGTTTCATCCGCGCCGCTTTCTTTTGCCACCAAAGTCACAATGCTTCCGACCGGCATAGAAAGCTGTAAAATAAATACGCCAAGTATGACAGGCTCCACAGAAAGGGGACGGAGCAAAAAAGCCATAAGAACCGGAAGCAAAAGCATTTTGACTGCCGTGTAGGCATAAATCATTCCATTGGAAAAAATTTTCTTTAAATCCGCCTTTGCAATCGACATGCCAATCAAAAGCATCGACAGCGGAATCGTCGCGTTTCCCATATAATCGCAAAAATTTACCGCCGGTGCAGGAAGCGGTATTTTTAACAGAAAAATTACAACCGCAGCTACGGAAGCAATCATTCCGGGATTTATCATGCGTTTCCACTGACTGCCGCCCTGTTCTGTGACAGATCCGGCGTCTTCGGCCGCTTTTCTTGCCAGCGCAAGCCCGTACGTGTACAGGATCAGGTTATATCCGAGCATATATAAAACAATATAAATCATACTCTCCTGCCCAAACACAGCGGATATGACCGGAATACCCATAAACCCGACATTTGGAAAAATTGTCATCAGACGATAGAGGCGGCGTTCCGGTTTTGCCGGACGAAATGCCAGAACAAACAAATGTCCCGTCAAAATCAGCAAAATATAAAACAGAGCCACAAAACCAAGGTTCAGCAAAACCAGCCCCGCATCGCCGCCCGACTCTTTGCCCACGACTCCATGAATAACCAGAATCGGATTTAAGATATTTACGACAATTTTTGACAATTTCTGATATGCCGCTTCGTCAAACCATTCTTTTTTCCAGATAAAATACCCCGTCAGCATCATTGCAAACAGCATGAGCATCTGGGCAAAAATCACTTGTATATCCATATCTGCATACTCCTTTTTCCTAAAGGATCCCCGAACATAAAAAAACCTATTCCCGAATCCAAAATTATACCAAAGAAATGGCTCATTTCTTTCACAAGAAATGAACCATCGCCATAAAATGCCAGTTCTTTGTTCCGTTACTCCAAAACCATCTGCACGCAGCCGTACATTCCGGCGTCATTGCCAAGCGTCGCCAGTTCAAAATGCGCGTCCAGACAGGAACTAAACGATTTCTTATCGTAATATTTTTTTACCCTATCCGTAATAATGCTTCCGGCTTTCGACACGCCGCCCCCAATGACAAACACTTCCGGATTGACAACGCGCGCCACATTGGCGAGCGCTTCGCCTAAAATCTTCGTCATATCGTCCACAATTTCATCCGCCAGAGCGTCTCCTGCTTTTGCGGCGTCAAAAATGTCTTTGGCTGTCAGAAGATTGAGCGCACGGATTGTGGATTCGTCTTCTGTCTTTTCCAGTTTCTTTTTTGCCATACGGACAATTCCGGTTGCGGACGCATACTGCTCCAGGCATCCTTTCTGTCCGCAGCCGCAGCATTCCGTTTCCCTGTCGTCTACAATAATATGCCCGATTTCGCCGCCCGCGCCCTTATTGCCTGTTACAACTTTTCCGTTGATAATGACTCCGCCACCGACGCCCGTCCCAAGCGTAATCAGCACAACGTCCTTATGGCCCTTGCCACCGCCCTGCCACATTTCTCCAAGCGCGGCTACATTGGCGTCATTGCCGACTTTTACGGTAAATCCGGTGCGTTCCGCCATCTCTTTTGCCACGTTGATGACATCCCACCCAAGATTGACGCAGCGCACGACAACGCCTTCGTTTGTCACAGGCCCGGGAACGCCGATGCCAATTCCCTGAATATCCCCTTTCATAATCTCTTTTTCCACCATCTTAGCCGCAATAAACGCCGCTACGTCAGGAAGGATATTCTCTCCGTTATTTTCTTTGCGTGTGGGAATTTCCCATTTCTCCACCAATACGCCCGTCGTCTCAAACAGGCCGATTTTGCATGTCGTTCCTCCAATGTCTACCCCAAATCCGTATTTTTTCATATATTCCTTCTCCTTCTTAAAAATATCATATTTTAAGTATAAAAAACCCCCTGTCTGCTGTCAATCCATATTTTCTTCTTCTCCCAGGGCGTCTTTTCGTATTTTCTGATACAAATCCATTTCCACATATGGAAGAAATTCCGCGGATGGCAGCCCTGCATGGCAGTTTTCCATAAAGGAATGCCAGATTGCGCCCGGATACGTAGAACCGGATAATCCCGGAAGCTCTGCCGGCATATCGTATCCAACCCAGACAGCCGCCGTATAATAACGGGTATAGCCCGCAAACCAGCCGTCTTTATTGTCATTTGTCGTTCCTGTTTTCCCGGCGGACGGCATTCCCGTCACGCCAAGCCCCCTTCCCGTACCTTCTGTAATCGCCGTTGCCAGCATATCCGTCACCATACGCGCCGCCGTCGTTTTATAGACTTTTTTCTCTTCCTGCTCAGTTGAAAGGATTTCCACTCCGTCCGCATCGGTAATTTTTATAATGCAGGTCGGCCTCCGGTAATTTCCGTCATTTTGCAGCGCGGCGTAAGCCGCCGTCATTTCTACCGGGGAAACCCCGTTTGTCAGGCCGCCGAGAGAAGACGTCAGGCGTTCGTCCTCCTTCGTAATTTTTGCAAAATTCATCGCTTTCAAATAGGAAAGCCCGGTTTTTGGCGTCAGTTCTTCAAACAGCTTCCAGGCAATTGTATTTTTCGATCTTGACAGAGCCTCCCTGACGGTCATTTCTCCGCTGTATCCTCCGTTTGCGTTCGAAGGCCCGTCTTCTATCGGTTCATCCTTTACTATGGAATCCGGCGTATACCCGCGCTCCACAGCCGGAGCATATACAATCAGAGGCTTTATGCTGCTTCCCGGCTGCCTGTAGCTTTGATACGCCCTGTTCAGCGTATAGCCGCTGAAATCCTGGCTCCTGCCACCCGCAATCGCCCGGACATATCCCGTCTCATTGTCAATGCAGACGCCCGCGCCCTGCAGTTTAAACACGCCTTCTTCATTGACTTCCGTAAAGCCCGCCAGATTTTCGTCCACCGCCTTCTGCAGCATCGCCTGAAGCCCCAGATCGATTGACGTATATACCCGGTACCCGGCCGTATACAGTTCTTTCTGGCATTCCGTATATTTTTCATTATATCTTTCGTTATACGCTTCCCGCTCTTCTTCATTTTTAAACTCTGTCTGAAACTTAAATCCTTCCCGTTCCATCAAAAGCCGGATCGCGCAGTAGTACGTATAGGTTTCCACATAATTGTTTTTTGTGTGCGCCGGACGGTTTAACGTAATTTCTTCGGCTTTTGCCATCAGGCAGGCACTCTCCGCAATTTTCCCGTCCTCAAGCATCTGATCCAGAATCCGATCCCTTCGTCCAAGCGTATTCTGCATATTCGTAAGCGGATCGTAAAGCGTAGGGTTATTTGGAATTGCGCATAAAAATGCCGTCTGCGACAAATCAAGCTGATCCGCTTCCACATTAAAATATCCTATGCTTGCCGCCTGTATGCCGTAATACCCGTTTCCAAAATAAATATTATTCAGATAAAATTCTAAAATTTTCGTCTTGCTGTACTTTTTTTCCAGCTCAACCGCCAGAAACATCTCTTCCACTTTACGCTGCCAGGTTCTGTCCTGCGTCAGAAAGACTGTTCTTGCAAGCTGCTGCGTAATCGTGCTTCCGCCCTGCGTCACTTCCCCGTTTTCAATCGCCGCCTTTACAGCCCTGAAAATGGCCTTATAATCTATCCCGCTGTGCTGGTAAAATTTCTTATCCTCAATGCTGACAATTGCGGCGCAGACGTCCGCCGGAATCTTCTCATAAGGCAGATAATAAACGTCTTTTTCTCCCTTTAACGTAGAAATCGTATTTCCGTCTTTGTCGTAAACCACGCTGGTCTGCGCCGCGCGAAACGTCGCCTCCGTAGACTTGCGCACAAATCCGGCGGCCTCCTCCTTCATATGCTGCACCTGGGAAGCGTATCCGCCATAATAATAAACCCCTACTGCGGCAACGACAAGCAGCATCAAAACAAACTGCAGTTTCACAAAAAACCAGAATACGCGGTATTTTTTCTTTTTTTTCTTCCTGAAACCCATAGTTCTCCTTTGCCTTGCTTTTAGTAAACTGCCGGAATGCTGCAAAGCTTTGTCTTTGGACGATATGCGCTGTCACGCACTGTATTGGCCCAGACAATTTTTCCTTTATGCAAAATGGGCTGGGAATCTCCGTCAAAGGCCATTCCCGGATATTTCCTGGAAAAAACTTTTTTTCCCGCATCATTGACAACGACATAATTCAGCTTTGTCTTTCCCTTTTCCTCAGAAGAATACAAAATTGCAAACTTATCGTCGCAGAGCTTGACCATCCGCGTCTCTCCCACGTTTACAGACGTGCGCGACGGATTGTATTTTGTCAGCCACTGAAACGTAACTTTCCCTGTCTTTTGGTTGGAACGCGCCAGAAATACGTTATATTTTAAATTGCTCCCATATCCGGACACTCCCTTTATTTTCTTTTCGTGCGGCTGGGCCGTTCCGCAGACAAGCGTATTTTCGGCGCCGATTTCCATTCCTCCAACTTTGCAGCCCGTGAAATTTTCCCCTGTGCTTCCCAGAAAAGAAAACAGATTCCTGCCGTCCTCCTCTTTTTGCTCCGTATCCGGGCTATAATCCGGAAAAACAGACAATTCCAGATTTCTTGGATAAGCGTCCCCATGGTTCAGCAGATACAAATTTTCGTCCTTGAATTTCACAAACTGATTAAAAGAATGGCTGACATAGGCGTGCGCCGCTTTTTTCTCCTGCATTGTTTTCGTATCGATCAAAAAGGAAATATTGGACTGATGGCGTTTCCCGTCGTCATGCAGAAACATGATTCTTGCCGTTGCGACATAAAGAAAATCTCCCTGCATATCCATTCGTAAGCTTCCCCCGTTAAACGGCTCATAAATCCCTTCAAATACATTCGTCGCGCCGCCTTTGATTTCAGCCGTCTTTCCTTTTTTCCATTTGCTGTTATACTGAATGATTTTAATCACCGTCTTTGTCCTGCTTTCGCCCCGGTTATGATAGCCTGTGGCCACATAAAAATTCCCGTCCGGCCCGGCGTAAAACCCTCCCCAGACGTCATATTTTAGTTTTATTGTCTTTATTTTCTTGACCTTAAGCGAATCTGTAATGCGAAAAACTTTAAGGCTTCCGTTTTTCTGAACGCAGACGGCATAAAGTCTGCCGCCTGATTTATAATAATACGTCTTGTCCGGATACGCCCAATTGCCGGAATACTGCCCGTTTATGTACTGCTTGCCAAGCTTTTGCGCAGATACGGATTTTTTCTTCCCTTTTTTAGGGATAAACTGTGAAACGGATTTTGAAAAATAGCTTTCTCCTTTCGGAAACACAGCCGTCACTTTATAATGGTATGTGATCCCCTGGCTTACCTTCTGTTCAAAGGAATTTGTGCCGCTCCCCGCCGTGTAAATGCAGGAATACGCGCCGTTTTCCTGTTCGGATCGGTAAAGTTTATAAGCGGTCGCGCCCGCCACAAGCTTCCATTGTATGCGCAGTCTTGTTTTGCCGGATATTTTTACGGAAGAAATCTCCGGCCTTATCTTTTCCACAGTAAAATCCATCGAGGGAAGAATAAAGTTGGAAAATTCCGCTTCGCTTCCCTCCACTCTGCGCTTTTCATCTTCAACAAAACCAATTACCCGGTACCTGTACTTTATATTGGGTTCCGCCGGAACTGTCACGCTGTCCGTATCCGCTCCGTATACGGAAGCAATTGTCTGGTACGTCAGCCCATACCATTCCGTTTCATCCGTCACCTTCGCCCGCTCAATCCGGTACCCGCTCAATCCCGGCATTTTTTCCCAATGCAAAGTAACGTCTGTAAGAAGCTCCTGCGCAATGCTCTTTATTTTCACTTCCTCAGGAACCACGTAAACCCGCATCCTGTATTCCCGCTTCTGTGCCGTCACTACAAAATCAGCAATCCCAGGCCCTTTTACCCGGTAACGAATCTGAAACATCTTCTGCCCTTTTGCCGGCGCCATGTACTCCGTGTCCGACGTGATCTCCACAGCGTTTGTATTTGAGCTTTCCACCTTAACCGTAACGTCCGCCTCCGTCTGGTTTATGCATTTGCCATAAATATAATCTGCGTATGCATACTGCCTGTTCCAGTAAGCCGCCTTTAAATATTCCTGATCCGTCTGAAACTCCACCTGTATTTCGTCATTCCCGGCTTTTGAATCTTTGGCGTCTTTTCTTTCCGTTTCCGCCGTCTCCTTTTCCTGTACCGTCATTTCCGGCTCCTGCGGCGTAACCTGCCCCTCTTTTGCCGCAAGCGGCCGCGGCAAAAGGAATATCCCCATAATAACTATAAAAGTCAACATAAAAACTGCTGTCTTCTTCATACTGTCCCCTCCGGCATAAGTTTTCTTCCTATAATCTTATCCATCATAACATTGCCCGGCAAATATTTCAAATCCTAATTCATATCCCAAGAAAGCCCGTCACTTAAGATGAAGTTCCATTTATATTCCGCAGCGTGGAAAAATCCCGGAAATTTCCAAAAAAAGAAACCTCCGGGATCCGCTTTTTCTACTGTTCCATCTGTCTCCCTAAAAACCCGGCCGCTGTAACGGCCAGCATATGTTCTGTATCTCCCATCTGGGATTTCTCATTTTTATCAGAAATGACGACTGCTCCAATAGCGTCTCCCTGGCAGATAATCGTCGCAACCGCCTGGGAACACATCTCTCCGGAATCATCCAGCGTAATTTTTACAAAACCTTCGTCGTCTTTATTTGCCACAAAATCCGCCCGGTTCTCAATAATGCCCTCCATCTGTTTGCTTAACGGCTTTCCGTCAAATTCTTTCTTCCCGCTCCCGGCTACGGCCACTACATGATCCCGGTCTGTAATGCAGACCAGGTTCCCCGTTGTCTGTGAAAGGCTCTCCGCATACTGTCCGGCAAACTGCCCAAGCTCCCCGATCGGTGAATATTTTTTCAAAATAATTTCTCCCTGCCGGTCTGTAAATATTTCAAGCGGATCTCCTTCCCGTATTCTAAGCGTCCTTCGGATTTCCTTCGGGACGACCACCCTTCCCAAATCGTCTATTCTCCGCACAATTCCTGTTGCTTTCATATGAAAAATTCCTCCATTTACATTTTCTACTGTGTGGTAGTAGTATCTGTAAGTGAAGGAATTTTATACCTTGAAACCAGATTAATTTCTTTAATCGTGAAGCTCGTCACTGTCAAACGTTTCACAGTACCGCGCATAAAAAGACGGCTTTTCTCCCTTTGCATAAAGGTGTGAAACATCCCCGAACCTGCTGATCCGAAAAGACGCCGTTCCCTTTCTTCTCTCTTCTGTCATAACGGTCGTCACCGATGAAGGAGCCGCGCAGAATCCATGCCACAGAACCATTGGAGAAGCTCCTATCAGATGTCCCAGCAGCACGCATTCCAGTGCAAAGTGACAGAAGAAAGCGATGGTATCCCTGTTTGCGCGTTTTACATGATAAACGTTCCCGTTCCGCAGATACCCATGCTTTTCCAAAAGCCTGTCGAACTCATGTGTGACATAATCGTATTCCTTTTGAACTTCCCCTTCTTTCATAAGCTCTGTCGACGCCCAGAGAGTCCTGTCGTAATAATCCCTGACATTTGTCCAGTCCTGCGGAAGAAAATCCCAGCAGTTTATCTTATGGCCTTTGTCCGGCCGGATGACCTGTGCCGGAAATTCTCTCAGCCAGCCGCATTCTTCGGCCTGCATATGCTTTCTTTTTAAAGTGGGAGCCGCCGTATCCTTTGCCCTGCCAAGCGGTGAAACATAGATTTTGTCAATTTTTTCACCTTCCAGATATTCCGCCAGATATTCCGCCTCCAAAAACCCTTTTTCCGTCAGGGAATCTTTTTCATAATCCGGCTCGCCATGCCGTATCAAAAGCAGCCTCATCTTTCAGACCCTCTCTCTATTTTTGAATCAAAATCTTTTTTGCATGTGTGGAAACAGCGAACATTTCATTATATGCCTTTTTTTTCCAGTCAGGCCACTCGTTATTAATTGCATTGCTTACGCTTTCATAAGCTTCCTGTGGATTCCAGCTTTTTTTGCTAAATTCATTTCTTGCCGCTTTCTCCATCTTCGTCTTCCTTTCCTATGATAAAAATCTCCTCCGCATATTGCTTACTGGCGCTTTTTTCCATCTCAATATAATTTAACAGCGCCATAGGATTTCTTAAATTCGCAGTATTTCTTTTCCATTCAATGACATGCCCTTTTTTATCTTTTCTCTTGCGCGCATACCATCTGATTGACTGCATGGAAAACAAATCTGTAAAGCGATGAGGCCCTACGCCTTCAAACGGGACAAAAACCACTTTCTCATTTTCATCCTGCTCCTTCTGAGATATTTCCCGTTGATAAAACTCCAACGCCTTGCTCTTGGGATATGGTTCAATATATACAACTTTTTTAATTCCTGCAGCTATAATATGTTTGGCGCAATTATGACAGGGAAACGTAGTCATATACATCATGCATCCTCTTGTTGATATGCCATTTCTTGCACACATAAGCAGCGCTTCCATCTCCCCATGCACGACTCTGCCAAACTCCGTCAGAGAACCTATTCCTGAATTTGCTATTCTGGCGATATTCTCTTCTGTTTCCTCCATTTCAAATTCTCTCAAAATATTATGGATGATATTCTGCTGTTCTTTTTTATTCGTATCATATCCCAGCGTATAATCTCTGCCATTTGGCACATCCGTATACTTGCCTTTTTCCTGAACCGGCCAGTACAAACCGCCAAAAGCCTTTGGACAATCATTCACTCCTTCCGCAAGGATCTCATCATCCCGCGTAACCACAACGCCAATCTGCCTTGACAAATCAGCAGATCTAAGGGATGCAACATAGGCCCGGAACATTGCGTATTCTTCAAACGTCGGTGACGTAAAGGATTTCCCAAACAGCAAATCCAAAAGACGGAATACATTTTCTCTCATTTTATCCAGGCTATCGCCGGCATTGATAAAATAATCCGCCTGCTGATACGCATCCCTGGTATGTTGTCCATTGCTTTCTTTTTCATTATCGTCCCTGTTCAGTATCTTGGCAACTTCTTCTTCCGTCAATTCTTTGCGATCCATCAAATAAGTTTTCCTGCGCTCATAATCAGATGAAATCCCGATTAAATGAAACCCGTCTCCATATGTGCGCCTCAGAAATTCAACTTCATCCGGATGCTTAATGGAATCAATAATATAAGCTCGCCTTGATTGCGGAGCATCTCCATGTTCCAGCCTGTATTTGTTATAAATCCAAGCACAAACCCCTTTCATAAGAATGGCTCCGTCTTCCGTATTTTTTCTGATTTCATTTCCTTTATCCATAAAGAAACTAATACGCTCATACTCTCTGGAAAAATAAGGAAGCTCCGCCACAAATTTTGACAATATTTCTTTTGACACCTTTATAATTTCGCTCTCATAGCGAAACATTTTTAAACTGTCTATAATACAACGAATAACCTCTGCAGAATTCGTTCCGACTGTATGTATGATGCCAAGCACCAGTTCACTGTCTTTATTCAGCTCTCCTTTTATCATAGCTCATTCTGTCCCGCTTACCGGCAAAATTCGCACATCTGCTGCCATTTCTTCTCCATGTCAGCCACCAGCGCAAACTGCGTTCTGCAGCGATCCAGATTGTGCTTCTCCCTTGAAATCTTGAAATAAACATCGCCTTCCAGATAATCTGCAAGAAAACGCATTCCGCACTCAAGCGTCATCATTTTCGCGCCCATTGGAAGCGCTTTTACTTCATTCGGCGTCAGTCTGCCGCCGCATCCTTCTAAAAATCCTTTTACATAAATTTCAAACAGTTCCAATGACAGGGATACTTTTGATACGTCCGGCTCATCCTCCGCCGCCGTATTCGCGCCAAAACGGATTGCATCGCCAAAATCATGCGCGGAAAGCCCCGGCATTACCGTGTCCAGATCAATCACGCAGATTGCGTCATGCGTCTTAGAATCAATCATAATATTATTTAATTTCGTATCATTGTGCGTAACCCGGAGAGGAAGCTCGCCTTTTGCCAGCATATCGTGAAGCTCTGACACTTCTTTTGCCCGTTCCCTTACAAATGCAATCTCTTTTTCCACTTCCCCGGCGCGTCCTTTTACATCCGCCGCCACTGCGTTTTCAAAATCCTGGTAGCGTTTTGCCGTATTGTGAAAATTCGGAATTGTCTCGTGCAGCGTATCCGCCGGGAAATTGGCAAGCATCGCCTGAAATTTTCCAAACGCCACAGCGCTCTGATGAAAATCTTCCTTGCTCTCCACTGCGTCAAACGTCTGCGCGCCTTCAATAAAATCGTACACGCGCCACTTGCTTCCATCTTCGTCCGTAAAATAAGATTTCCCGTCTTTTGTCATTACCACGGTCAGCGTCTCTCTGGCGGGATCTCCTCCTGTACGCACAATCTCTTTGCGCAGATAAGACGTCACGTTTAAAATATTCTCCATCAGTTCGTCTGTATTCTTAAATATCGTCGTATTGATCCCCTGCAGAATATATTTCTTTCCTTCTGCCGTCTCAGCCAGATAAGTATGATTGATATGGCCGCTGCCATACGGCTCAACCGAAACTGCGTCCCCGTCTACCTGAAATTGTGCGAAAATATCTTTCTTATCCATTGCAAATCTCTCCTATTCTTCCCATAAATATTTTGGATATACGCCCTGTGCTTTAAAATCGGCAATCGCGTTCATTACCGTTTCCTTGTCTTCTTTGTAGGTTACGCCGTACCAGCGGTCTTCCGACTTAAGCACGGTGACTACCGCTTTCTTTTCTTCCATAAGCTGCTGCACCGCAGACGGAAGGAAAAATTCACATTTCAGCGGGTTTTTCTCTAAATTCTCCTGCAAAAATGCCGGAAAACGCTTTTTAAGCTCTTCCATTAAGTTCTTTTCAAATCCCCACATATTCATAGACGCAATGCTTCCTTCCGGAATCGTCACCCATGTCGCGCCGTCGTCTTCCGTATAGGCCATTCCTCCGTCCTTCTTCTCAATGCGCGTACGCTCATGGATTTCCACCAGATGCCCTTCTCCGTCAATCCGGCAGACGCCTCTCGCCACATGTCCGTTCTCCGTAAGCGTATTTTCCATCTTATAGCCGACCATAACATACTGGTATGTATCCCCTGCCTTTGGCTGGCTCAGATAATCGAAAATCACTTCATACGCATGGCGTCCGTAAAAATCATCCGCATTGATTACGGCAAAAGGACCGTCCACTTTATCCTTACAGGAAAGCACCGCATGCGCCGTCCCAAACGGCTTCACTCTTCCTTCCGGAACCGTAAAGCCTTCCGGCAGAGCGTCCAGCTCCTGATACGCATATTCTACCTTCATACGCTTTGCAATCCGGTCGCCCACGCATTCTTTAAATACGTCCTCGTTTTCTTTTTTAATGATGAAAATAACTTTTTCAAATCCCGCAAGCATAGCGTCATAAACAGAAAAATCAAGGATTACATGGCCTGCGTCATCCATTGGATCCATTTGCTTTAATCCCCCGTAGCGGCTCCCCATACCTGCCGCCATAACAACTAATACCGGTTTGTTCAAAATAACCTCCTCCTTCTTGTATGCATAATATATTGTTATTGTATCAGATTTTTCAGTGAAATGCAGTAATATTTTACATTTATCTCTTTTTCTTTACTATTTTTGAATATTTGCCCCATATTTTTTTTCCGTCTGAAATTTTATAAGCCTTGATCTTGTAATAAGCCATCTTTCCCTTTTTCCCTTTTTTATCGAGATACTGCTTTGTACCGGCTTTTGAAATTACAGTCACTTTTTTATACCCGGTCTTCTTTTTATAGGAACGGTAAATGGCATATCCGTTCGCCCCTTTTACTTTTTTCCAGCTTAAAAGAATTCCTTTTTTCTTCTTTTGAGCCTTTACTCCGGCAGGGGCCAGAGGCGGCTTCTTATCTTTTTCTGTAACCACAGGATTTGGTTTTGGTTCCGGCGTCCCCCCTGGTTTTGTATCCGGCGTCCCGCCTGGTTCTTTATCCGGATTGCCGCCTGGTTCTTTATCCGGATTCCCACCTGGTTCTTTATCCGGCGGAGTGACATCCTCCGGCTCTTTTTTCTTAAATGTTGCGGTAAGCCCGGTGTCTTCCGCCGCATCAAACGTATACGGATTTTCTCCGGACACTTCCTGATCCCCGCTGAACCATCCCGCAAATTCATATCCGTCGTCCGGTTTTGCCGTAACGGTCACACTGCTGCCCGGGCGCACTTTCTGCACTGCGGGTTCTGCGCTCCCGCCCTCTTTGGCCTGTGCCGTTATCGTAACTTTTTCCACCGGAATTTTAAAACTGTATACAGAATGCGCCGTAAGCTCGCAGGAAAAACTGCTTCCCTCTGCCGTCACCGTCTCTTTTTGCACTGCAACCTTATCCGGATCTTCCTTCGTGTTTATATCCGTAACATTTTCAGAGCCCAAAGACCAGACCTCAATCTCTTCTCCTGTTAAATCACGTTCATCTATGGAAAAATTGAAGCTGACCGTATCGTTCTCTTTATTATTGACCGCCATAACATATGTATTGCCGCCGTCATCCGTCGTGGAATATACATTGACGTTCTGCACCTCGCCGTTAAAGGATTTGTTTCCGGTAACCGTCTGTCCTACCTGTGTATCGCCCGTCATATTCCGGAATATGGAAAACAGGCGTGCGGAAGGCGTAGACACATAGTCGTATCCGCCGTCTTCTTTTGCATGGGACTGAATGACGCACTGCTGCCAGTTTCCAAGGTTGTCGCTCGCCCCGGCAAAATCCACCAGGCAGTGCTTCTCCTGATACGCCGCTCCGGCATTTACAGCGTCAATCATATGATTGGCTATGTAAATTGCATGTCCCAGAGAAGACTGATAGGAGCTGTCCGGACTGACGCTTAAAATGCCAAATTCGGAAACAGCCACTTTTTTATCCTCGTCCTGTGTAGTCTCCAGCATCGCCTGTTTATGGGCGGCCACATTGTTCGTATGGCTTTTAGCCCTTGCCAGGGATTCTTTATAGCCTGTCACTCCGCTGCTGTAAGGATGAAGGATCACGCCGTCGTATTTGTCGTTGTATCCGCACTCATTCATTTTAGAAATAAACGATCTCTGGTGTCCGCTGCCAATGCCGGAATAAACCTCAATTTCAATTCCAATCTTTTCCGCTGTCTCTTTCATCGCATCATAATAATCTGCAAATCCAGCCTGGACAGACTGGTAATCCACGGTAATCCTTTTGCCCGCCTGCGGGATATTCCCGTTTACGCCGTCTCCAAACGTGATTTTCCCCGTTTCATAATCAAACGTACAGACATTCTCCGCTCCGCATTCTAAAAGAGAATCCCGGATTTCCCATTCTTCATTGTTCACATATACTTTCACACTGCCTTCTGTAATCGGGAGATAGCACACATAGCGCTCTTCATCCGGCTTTCCTTCACTAAGCGAAGCCGCCGCCCTCCAGTCTCCCTTTTTTACCGTATATCCGCAGTTCTGGTAATAGTCTATTGGCATATTATGCGTATATGTCATCGTCCCGCCATTGATATACGCATCCACGACAGACTGGGAAGCCGGCTTTCCCGCCATCCAGTAATTCTGCCCAACATCGCCGAATTCATTGCCCAGTTCAAAACGAACGACGCCATACGGCTCCTCATGCCCGTTCTTTGCACGCTCCGCCGCCCAGTCAACGCCGCCGTTTGGATTGCTGCCGTCATTGGGCGCGTTTAAGTATTCCACCAGATCCGCTGCGTCTGACGGGTTTCCACGGCCAAGCCCATAGACAAATACGGCTTCCGCCCCCAAATCGTCATAAATCCACTGCATTGCCTCGTCCGTGCCAAATCCTGGCTCTACCGGAACTTCACCCGCAGTGGAATAAAAGTTGTTCCCGGCAATCGTAGGCGTCCGTTCTTCTTTTGGTCCAATGGTGTCTTTCCATGTAAAGAGGTTTGAAACTGTCCCGCCGGGATAACGCACAGAGCCAAATCCCGCTTCTTTTGCCATTTCCGTAAATGCCCCGTATACCTGATTCTCCTCCGCATCCCAGGTTCCGTATGCGTCCCTGTGATAACGGTGATTGATTCCAAACATCGCAGCCGGAACTTCCCGCAGCGTCTCCTTTGTGTTCACTGCAACGGAAACCGGCTCTTCCTGCTCTTCTCTGCCATAGACGTCATAGAGTTCTTTTACTTCTTCCGCCGAAAGAACTCTGTCATAATAGCGAATCTCGTCCATCCACCCTTTCATTGCCGGATTGTCCGCGTTATTTCTGTGCGCCCCAACCCGGATATTGCCGCTTCCGTCAATCAGGGCACTGGCAAACGTTTGTCCCGTTCCGTTCGTCAGTTCTCCGTTTACATAAATATATACTTTCCTGGAAGATTTGTTTTCCTCAACGGCAATCATAACATGATGCCACTGCCCCGTCTCAATTATCTGCCCGCTGTACCGGTTTGTCCCGTCCAGATATGTGCCGTAAACGGTATTCCCTCCGTTTTTCCCAATCGTCAGAATCGCCCGTCCCTGAGCCTGCCCGTCCTGATGGAAAATACTTGTGCCTGCATTTCCTGAAACAATAACTTCTTCGTATTTTACCCATGCCCCAATCGTAAATGCGTTTTGGCTTGCTGCAAGGCCCTTCTGCGCATCCGCAAGGTTTAGCGTAAGCCAGGAGGCATTGTTTCCGCTAAAATATGCGCATCCTCCTGATATGCCGCCTTCTGCCATAAGCGTCACGCCGCTCCCTGTCTTTTCCGCCGCAATGCCCGAAACGCCCGCCTGGCTTTCAAGCTGCTCTGCCTCGGACGCCCCGTCAAACGTCCAAAAACCCGTCAGGCCGTCTTCCACAGGCTCTTCCGCCTGCACAAAAACAGCTTCCTGCGGAAGCATTCCCACCACAAGTCCTACCGTCAAAACGGCAGACAGTATAATTTTCAAAATATTTTTCATATACCTTCCTCCTTTTCTGAATTTTATACTGTCTCTATTTTAACACATTTACCTTTTTTTTGATACATATTTTTACTTTTGTACAATTTTTCTTTGCAGATTAATCATTTCAATCGCTCCCACGGCGCAGTCAAACCCCTTGTTGCCAGCTTTGCTTCCGGCGCGTTCAACCGCCTGCTCAATATTGTCCGTCGTCAGCACGCCAAACATTACCGGAATCCCCGTCTTAAGGGAAACCTGGGCAATTCCTTTCGACACCTCTGCGCATACATAATCGTAATGCGAAGTCGCCCCCCGGATGACTGCTCCCAGACAGATCACCGCGTCATATTTTCCGCTTTCCGCCATGGACTGCGCAATCAAAGGAATCTCAAACGCCCCCGGCACCCATGCCACGTCAATTTTTTCTTCCTCCACTTCATGCCTTCTTAATCCGTCAAGAGCCCCTCCCAGAAGCTTTGACGTAATAAACTCATTAAACCTTGCCGCTACAATTCCAATCCTGACGTCTTTTGCCACAATATTTCCTTCAAATGTTCTCATATTTTTTCTTCCTTTCCCTGTCTTATTTATAATTTTTATTTCCGGAAAACTTTCCTGTCCCCGCTTTTATGCGCCGCCTAATAGCTTAACATATGCCCCATCTTTTTTTGCTTTGTCTTCATATAATATGCGTCGAACGGCGTCAGCTCCATCTGAATCGGCACGCGTTCTTTTATGCTTAGTCCAAATTCCGCCAGTCCGTCTATTTTTTTGGGATTATTCGTCAGAAGCTTCAGGCTCTTTGCCCCAAGATCCCTTAAAATCTGAGCTCCGATATAATATTCCCTTAAATCTTCCTGAAATCCAAGCGCAAGATTGGCTTCTACCGTATCCATCCCCTGATCCTGAAGTTCATACGCCCGCAGCTTGTTGATAAGCCCGATGCCTCTTCCTTCCTGACGCAGATACAGAAGAATTCCCCTTCCTTCGGCCTCAATCTGCTGCAGAGCCGACTGAAGCTGCTGCCCGCAGTCGCATTTCATCGATCCAAACGCGTCCCCTGTCAGGCATTCGGAATGTACGCGGCACAGGATGTCCCGGCCGTCGCCGATCTCCCCTTTTACAAGCGCCACATGATGTTCTCCGTTTAGTTTATTGATGTATCCATGCGCCTTAAATTCCCCGTACCGGGTCGGCATTTTCGTCACGGCAACCGATTCCACCAGCGCGTCATGCACTTTGCGGTACTCTTTTAACGCCCGGATCGTAATCATCTTAATCTGAAATTTTCCGGCAAGCTCCATAAGTTCGGGCGTGCGCATCATTGTTCCGTCTTCCCTCATAATCTCGCAGCACAGGCCGCACTCTTTTAATCCGGCCAAACGCATCAAATCCACAGTCGCTTCCGTATGCCCTTCGCGTTCCAATACGCCGTTTTCTTTTGCCAAAAGCGGAAACATATGGCCCGGCCTTCTGAAATCTTCCGGTTCCGCATCGTCACTGACGCATTTCCTTGCGGTAATCCCCCGCTCTTCAGCGGAGATTCCCGTCGTCGTCTCCGCCGCGTCAATCGACACGGTAAAGGCCGTCTCGTGGTTATCGGTATTATTCGACACCATCTGCGGCAGCATCAGTTTTTCCACAAGGCCCCTTCCCATCGGCATACAGATTAGACCCTTTCCGTGCACCGCCATAAAATTTACGTTTTCCGTCGTCGCAAATTCCGCGGCGCAGATAAAATCCCCTTCGTTTTCCCGGTCTTCGTTGTCTGTCACAAGCACAATTTTTCCCTGACGGATTTCTTTTACCGCTTCCTCTACCGAACTGTATTCAAACATCTCTGTCGCCCTCCTTTTTTCCTGCATATGCCCTTTTTCCTGCATACTCTATATTCTATACGCAAACGCCCTTAAAATCCGGCCCGAATCAGAAATTCTTTCGTTAAAGCCGGCCTGCTCTGCGCGTTCTCTTTCTCAAACGCAAGCAGCCGTTCCACGTATTTCCCAATGATGTCATTTTCCAAATTTACCACGGAGCCTTTTTTCCTGTCCGAAAGAACCGTCTCTCCAAGCGTATGCGGGATGACGGACACTTCAAACCTGTCTTTTTCCACTGCCGTCACCGTAAGGCTGATTCCGTCTATGGCAACGGAGCCTTTTTCGACAATTCCCCGCAGGATTTCTTCCGGCGCTAAAATTTGAAACCGGACGGCGTTGCTGTCTTTTGTAATGGACGCAACTGTTCCTGTCCCGTCAATATGGCCGGAAACAATATGTCCGCCAAACCGTCCGTCCGCCGCCATCGCACGCTCCAGATTTACCCTGCTTCCCGCTTTTAGCTGCCCTAAGGAACTCCTCTTTAGCGTTTCCGGCATTACATCCGCCATAAATTCCATGCTTTTGATTGTTACGACTGTCAGGCAGACGCCGTTTACCGCAATGCTGTCTCCGGTTTTTGTCCCTTCCAGAACTTTCTTCGCCTGAATCCAGATGCCTCCATGCTCCACGCGAAGCGCCTTTCCCGTCTCTTCTATAATTCCTGTAAACAATGCTCCACCTCCCATTCCACTAAAATATCCTCTCCCACATTCCGGACTTTTGGATTTTTCAAAGGAAACGCCTGGTCTGGCCGCTCCACGCCCTCTCCCGTCACAGGAGTTTTCGCGGAAATGCCGCCAAACATTTTCGGCGCCACATACATTTCTACCGCATGGACAATTCCGCTGCTTAAAGCGCTGTAATTTAACATTCCGCCGCCTTCCAGCAAAATACTGTCTATCCCCCGGCTTCCAAGCTCTTTCATCAGCTCTCTTAAATCAATGTGCCCGTTTTCCAACGGCAGCGCAACAACCTCACAGCCAAATTCCTCGTAGCGTTTTATTTTTTCCGCATCCAAAACCGCCGTGGCCAGAATCACAGGGACTTCTCCTGCCGTCTGCACAAGTTCCGCCGAAAGCGGCGTCCTGAGTTTGGTATCGCAAATAATGCGCACCGGACTTTTTAACCCGGCTATCCTGCAGGTCAGACTTGGGTTATCCGCAAGGACGGTGCCCACGCCCGCCATAATTCCCATATATTTATGACGGCTCCTCTGCACCCGCTCCCTCGACGCTTCGCCGCTGATCCACTTTGACTCTCCTGTCCTTGACGCAATTTTGCCGTCCGCAGTCATGGCGTATTTCATCACGACATAGGGAGTTTTATTGCGAATGTAGTGAAAGAAAACTTTGTTCAGCGCAAGACACTCCGCCTCACAGATTCCCGCCGCAACTTCTATGCCGCAAGCTTTTAAAATTTCCGCCCCTTTCCCGGAAACGAGCGGATTTGGATCCATGGAGCCTATATATACTTTTCTGATTCCGCTCTTTATTATGATTTCCGTGCAGGGCGGCGTCTTTCCCCTGTGGCAGCAGGGCTCCAGCGTAACGTACAGTTCCGCGTCCGTCACATCTTCTTTGCTGTTTAAAATGGCGTTTCGCTCCGCGTGAAATTCTCCGTAACGATGATGGAAATCTTTGCTGATAATTCTGCCGTCCTTTACGATTACGGCGCCCACCATGGGGTTTGGGTTTGTAAATCCTTCGCCTTTTTTTGCTTCTGCTATGGCAATCCTCATATATTCTTCGTGATTCATTCATTCACTTCCTTTTCTCCCAGATCAAAAACACAATCAAAAAACGGCTCTGAAACAGAATCTGTCCCAGGGCCTTATATTGCCGCCTTTTTTCATATTTTACAAAACTGCCGTTCAAAATGTTAAGCGGTCGTTATCTTCTTTCATCCAGACTGTACTGTCGGCTTCGGAATTCTGGCATACCAGACCTGACAGGTCTGACATGAGTCACCGAATCATGCCTTGCGGCTCGTGGGCTGTACCACCGGTAGGGAATTCTTTTGCTTTGGACTGCACAAAGTCACCCTGCCCTGAAGATGTTATTTTGTTTTTGATTTGTTTTATTCAGAGTATCACAGGAAACGGGCGTTGTCAAATGGATTTCAGGATGTCTGCAATCCTTGCCGCGCCGTTCCCATCCACAATTTCCTGCATCTTCCCGGATCTTTCCCTGCGCAGGGCAAAGTCTTTGCAGTATGCGTCAATCAGACGAAGAAGGCGGCCGATCATATCCCCGCTTCTGATATCCCCGGCATAATCAATAATCCCGTCCCGGCTGAATTTTTCTGCCGTGCCCATCTGATTGTCTGCAACTGTATAAGAAATCGCCGGCGTGCCAACGGCGCAAAGCTCATACACCGTTACCCCGCCTGCAGAAACCGCCAGATCCGCCTCCTGCATATAACGCTCTATATTATCAACCACCGTATGAATCTTAACCGCAGGTTCCGGTTCATATCTGATTTTTAATTCATCATAAAACTGATTATATCTGCCGCAAATCACATCTATCCTTTGAAAAGCTTTTCTGTCTAATTTTTCCAGGATCCTTTTCAATATGCCGTATTGATCCGCCCCGCCGGACATCAGGAGAAGATTCCCGGGCTTCTGCCTGATGTTTTTTCTTCCGCAGTTAGAAAAGCCCCTTCTTAACGGCACATACTCCGGGCCAAGATACAGCTTCGTATCGGGATATCTGACGGGATAATTAAACTGCTCCCAATAATTTTCATAACAAATCAGGGTGTCAACCGGATAAAAAAAGGCATTCAAATCATCCATGTACGCCGTCTTTGTCACTGCAGTCAACTGTTTCAGATAATTCGCCGTAACCTGATAACTGTCAATTAAAATTCTTTGTATCCGGCGTTCTTCGATCAGCTTTTTCAAAACCGGCAGTTCTGATTCCATATCGTCCCACTTTGTTCCCAATACGCAGTAAGAATAGCCTTTTTCCTCCAAAAGCCCCGCCGCCTGCTCGTCAGCCACAATAAACAGCGTATCCTCTCCGACTTCTCTTGCCGCGTCCGCTATGGCAAGGCACCGCATCATATGTCCTGTGGCCACCGTTTCATTCATATCCGTTCTTATATACAACATAATGCATCTCTTCCTAAATTTTTTCTGCAGCGTCCTGCTTTATCCGGCCTGCCGAATAGACGCCGCTCCTTCAACCATGCGCCCAAAAGCAGTGCAACTGCGTGAATTGATTGAAAATTTTACCCCCCCCCAATAGATTTTTGAGACAATTTTTTCCGCCAGCGCCTCATACGTATATTTCTTTGCCTGAAATCCTGCGCTCAAAAACGCCTTTTGAGACACTTCATTCTCCGGCTTTACCTCTCCGATAAACTTTAAAATTTCCGGAAAGTCCTGTTTTGCCTGTAAACATACCATACGCAAAAGGCTCCTGCCAAATCCCAGGCCGCGTTTAGCCGCGCAAATGCTGTAACTGATTTCAGCCGTACCTTTATCCAGTCCCACGCGCGCCTGACCAATCGCTTTCCCGTCAACCATATAAATATACTGCTTTCTCTTTTTATCCTTCAGCAAGTCTTCAAACCATTTCTTATGTTCTTCATAAGAAATCTTTTGTGTTGAAAAAGATTTTTTCCGAACCTGCGGATCGTTTGCCCATTCAAATAACAAATCCATGTCTGCCTTCGTGGCGGTTCTTAAATAATTATTCATTCTGTTTCTCCTATAAGCTCTTCCATACTGACCGGATCGCCAAATTCATACGCCTTTTTCGCCCGTCGTCCCAATAGCGTCTCGTAATATTTCGGCTTGATTCCAATTGCCGGGCGGATGCTTCTTATATTATCCTGCGTGAAAACCTCTCCCTTTGCAATCGGTTTTACCGCTGCCAGAGAACGTCTGGATGACAATCCGCTCTTTTCCTGCTCCGTCAGTTCATAAGACGCCCTTCCCAAAAGCCTTTCCGCGTTTCTGACGTCTTCTGTCATTTTTGCAAATTCTTCCATCTCCATGGAGAATCCGGAATCCGGATTTTCGATTCTGCGGTTTAAGCAGACATGTTTTTCAATTACTTTTGCGCCAAGGGCCACGGCGGCGACAGGCGCAAGCGATCCCATCGAATGATCCGACAGCCCGACGGGAACGCCAAAACGCGTTTTCATATCGGGTATTACCGATAGATTCATATCTTCATACTTTGCCGGATACTGGCTGCAGCATTTTAACAGTACAATCTGTTCATTGTTCCGCCGTCTGCAGGCGTTTAGGGCCTCTTCTATTTCTTCCACGTTTCCCATGCCGCAGGAAATCACCATTGGCTTTCCCTTGGAGGCTGTGTACTCAATCAGTGGGAGATCTACCAGTTCAAAAGATGCGATTTTATAAAATTCGACCCCGATTCCTTCCAGAAAATCCACCGCCGTCTTGTCAAACGGCGTGGACAGAAAATCAACGCCCGATTCCCTGCACTTGTCCTTTAACGCCTGCTGCCACTCCCACGGCGTATACGCTTCCTGATAAAGACGGTAATAATTGTATCCATTCCAAAGGCCGCCCCTGATCTGATACGCTTCCTTATCACAGTCAATCGTAAGCGTATCTGCCGTATACGTCTGTATTTTCACGCAGTCCGCTCCGGCTTTTGCCGCTTCCTCTATAATCTGAAACGCATTTTCTATCTTTCCGGCATGGTTTGCCGACATTTCGGCAATGATATATGTACCGGTTTCCATCTTTTTATACAGGTTCATTTACAGGCTCCTTTCTCTGTTTCCAAATGTCCCGCACAAATCTGCGCAGCATATGTTCTGCACTGTCCGGAGAAAAGCCATATGCTTCCGCCCGTTCTGTACTGATAAGCGAACAGTTTGGAACTGTCCCCTCTTTCTCTTCTGCCAGAATTTTGGAGCTGCTGCCCGCCTCGTCTTTCATTATCTTCAAAACATCCAGCATCGTTAATCTTTCTTTTGCTCCAAGCAAAAATATCTGTGCGCCTTCCCATTCCTGCTTTGTAAGAAGAATTTCCAAAAACTTTTCCAGTTCCTCCACATGAAGAAAATTATTGTACCTTATCCCGGGAATAAAACAGGTTACATCTTCTTCGTCTATAATCTTTTTTGCCATTGTCAAAAATCCGGATCCTTTTGTATGTTTCATATCGGTAAACGGCCCAAGCATCCTTGGCAGACGCAGCACAATTTTTTCCGGAATGGAAGATTCCCCGACCAGGCATTCAGAAAGATATTTTGTCACTCCGTATAATTCCGCATCTTTCCTGCCGCTCTCCTCTGACAGCTCTCCGTCTGACCTGCCATGCACCGAAACAGTAGACAAATAAACAAAACGTTTTACTTCCATCTGTTCCGCATAGGATATCAGATTTTCCGTCGCCTTTATATTGTCATAGATTAACTGCTTTGCCGTCCCATTGAGGGCCGCCGCGATATGTATCACTGCGTCCACGTTTTGTATATCCGGACGCTCTCTGGAAAGATCCAGCCTTATAACCGGATACGGCGCATTTTTTGGCATATGGTTTCTGCAAATCCCGATTGCTTCATGTCCTGCAGAAACCAGTCCTGCCGCAACAGACTGTCCGACGTTTCCCCCTGCTCCTGTAACTAAAATACGCATTCTTTTTCACACTTCCTTCATATGAATGCACGCCAGGACGATATCGTCAACTCCAAGACGGTTCTTCTTTTTTATATCGTCATACGTGCCGTATCCCTGTGCAAATGTATCCTGCAGCCCCATTTTACAGAGCCAGGCATCCAGCCTTCTTTCAGCAATCGCATCCGCAAGCGCGCTTCCAAGCCCTCCAATCGTATTATGCTCCTCAACTGAAATCCATTTTTTATAGCGCCGGCTTAATTTTTCCGCTGTTTCCACATCAAAGGGTTTGATTGTATGCACGTTCATCACGCCAATTTCAATTCCCTTTTGTTTTAAAATGCAGGACGCCTCCATAACGTCGCATACAATGCTTCCCGACGCAAAAACGGCTATGTCCGTCCCTTCTTTGATTTCCTGGATTTGATACGGCCGGAATTTGATGCCGTCCTGATAAAAATCCTTTCCGCATCCGCGGCCGACCCGGATAAACGCAGGCCCTTCAAATTCCATCGAATGCGCTATGACTTTTTTTACTTCTGTCGGAGTTGCCGGCGTCATAATTTTCAGGTTCGGCAATACCCGCAATGCTCCCATATCTTCCGTCGCATGCTGCGTATTCCCCAAAACACTGATTGCCATGCCTGCGCCGACTCCGATCACTTTCACATTTCTGTTCTGCATACACATCTGGTTTCGGATAAACTCATATGCGCGATATGCCATAAATGTATTTCCCCCAACCACATAGGGTATGCAGCCGCAGGCGGACAATCCTGCCGCAACGCTGACAGCGTTGCATTCGGAAATCCCGATATTAACCGTCTGATCCGGATATTTTTCTGATAATGCGTCATACACTTCCTTATCATCTGCGATCAGCGCCACGACATTCGGATTTTCACTGCACAGCTTTGCCAGTTCCTCGATCAACGCCTTTACCATATGTCATCTCTCCAATCCGCTGATATATTCCTGATACTGCTGAAGCGTCAGGCCTTTTCCATGCCAGCCGTCTTTATTTTCAATAAAAGGAATCCCTTTTCCTTTTACCGTATTTGCAATAATTGCCTTTGGCTTCCGCCCGCTTTTCTGCTTCAGCGCGCTTTCTATTTCCTGCAGACTGTGCCCGTCAATTTCCAGCGTATAAAATCCAAACGCAGTGAGTTTTTCTTTCAGCGGTGAAACAGACACAATGTCGTCTACTTTTCCCGTAATCTGAAGCCCGTTCCTGTCAATAATCAGCGTCAGCCCGTTTAACTGCATCTGTGACGCAAACAGCATAGACTCCCAGTTTGAACCTTCCTGAAGTTCCCCGTCTCCTGTAATGACATAAGTCTGATATCCTCTCCGGCGCATTTTTTCTGCAAGCGCAGCCCCGCATGCAAACCCCAGTCCCTGTCCAAGGGAACCTGCGCTCATTTCAATTCCCGCCGCAGTTCCAAACACCGGATGCGTGGATAACGCGCCTTCCGCTGACGCAAACCCATCCAGAGCTTCCTTTTCTATCACACCGGCGCTTGCAAGAACCGTATACAATGCCAGCCCCGCATGCCCTTTGCTCAATATGACCCTGTCCCTGTCCATCGACCGGGTCTTTATTTTCTGCAAATCCATATTTATGCCAAAATACAATACCGTAAGAATTTCAACCATGGACAAAGCCGAACTGATATGTCCCCTTCCGCTCTGACAGCCATATCCCGCAATCTCTTTTCGGATTTTTAAACACAGCCTCTCCAGTTCTTCCAACTTTTGATTCTCCATCATTTCTCTTTCTCCTGTTTATAAAACTGCATATAAAACAATTTCATCCAGATAGGTCGTATAATTGCGGATATACAATTTATATTCCGGCACAAGTTTCCTGATATATAACGGAAGCTCCCACAAATCTTCAAACTTATGATATATGCAGATTGCAAGCTTTGGCTTACATCTTTTTATCGTCTGCTCCATGCCGTAAAGCGCGTTTAATTCCGCGCCTTCGATATCCATCTTAATAAATGTAATATTTTCATCCGAACTGTCCAGATCATCAAATTTATAAGCCTGTATCCTGTTCCCGCCTTCCGCTTCAACTTTGGAAGAACCGCCCTTATTTGCTGAAAACGAAAGCTCCGCCGTCTCGTTCCACAGCCCTCCGTTGTAATGCACAATCCTTTCATCCCGGCAGTTTTCCTTTAATTTCCTGTAATTTTCCATATCTGGCTCAAACGCATAAATCCGCCTGAATTTTCCGCCAGTTTCTTCCAGGAACTGACAAATCGTATCTCCGTCAAACGCTCCGCCGTCCACAAACACTTCCTCTGCGCCAAGCGTAAAAATATCTTCCGGGAAATACTGCTTTTCCTGGCACGTCCTGCCGAGCAGATCAATGTTTTTCGTATATCTTGATTCCACCATATTCCGGAAAACCGCCTTCGACTGATAATCCGAAAGGCTTTCAAACGCCTGTTTCAAGTTTTCTCTGTTTGCTTCCAAAACGTCCGGCCCGACATCTTCAATCAAAAGCCCGCCCCAGAAAAACGCCCTGTCAATGTCAAAACCGTTTTTCTCTATTTTCTCCAATGTGGAAAGCACGTAATAATTGGTAATCAGGATATGAAAATCTTCTTTTTCCTCCATAGCTTCTTTTAATGACATCACTTCGATTCCGTCTATGTCGGCATTGTTTCGTATTTTATTATCATCCAGAAAACAAACAATCCTAAGCTGCGGCATATATCTTCTGATATTTTCAAGAGCGGCCCTTCCATACTTTCCCGCTCCATACAAAGCCACATTATAAATGCCATACTGCCTGAGCCGCTCTTCCCAGTCTGTCTTTGCCAGGTAACTTTCCATTCCCGCACCCCCTATATAAAATTAATATGATCATAATTTACGTCATAATAAGCCTGTATCAACTGATTTCTTTCTTCATATACGCAAAAATTTTTACATTCCCGCTGCGGATTCAGACCCGCCAGTTTTTTCTGCGTTTCTTCCGCATACCAGGCTTTCCGGAAGCTCATCCCTCTGAGATCTGAAAGAACGGCGTTTGAATCGTACGCCCTTGTATGGCAGAAATAAATTTTCTGATCTGCCGCAATTACGGTAACAAGCCTGCATGTGTAGCATGTGGAAAACGGCTGCATGGAAAAATTCTTGTCCGTACACTCATTTTCATAACTGTTAATAATCTGAAATTCACCGGAGGACAGCTCTTGTATGGCTCTGTAAATCTGTTCCAGCGTTTCGTTTTTTATGGATTCGTGATACTTTTCCTCATTTGAAATGACCGCGGCAAATTTCACATTGTTTACACCCAGACCCTTTAACAGCTCCGCGGCTTCATAAACCCTCTTGTAATTTGATTTGCTGATAACAAAATTCACGCCCAGCACGCATCCGCTGTTTTTCTTTTTGGCAAAATCCGAAATGTTTTGAATCACTTCTTCATAAGATTGCTCGGAAATGCCGCGCAGTTTTGCATACTCCCTGGCATTGGGCGAATCGAACGAAATTCTGACCCATTTTGCACCATAAAACGCCTCCGCCAGTTCGCCCTTTAATAGCTGCCCGTTACTGATTAACGACAACTCAATATTTCTCTTTTTCAGCTCTGCCAGCGCCTCTTTCATATAAGGATATGTCAAAGGCTCCCCCCCTCCTGAAAACGTCACTGCTTTTACTCCCATATGCCCCATATCGTCTATGATTTCAAGCATTTTATCCCTTGGAATCATATCTTTGTGCCGGATATTATCTCTGTTTTCCGTTTTATTTTTTGTATCACCGGAGCCATACGTGCAGTATGCGCAGTGATGATTGCAAAAATTAGTGGGCTTTATTCTGACATAAAACGGAGCCGTTCCTTTTCCCTGTCCAATTTTGTCCAATGCTTCTTTATGATGAAATATCTTCACCGAACTGTATGCATTTTTCATGCCATGCCTCCCGCGTTTTCCTCTTTTCCTATCTTATATATTCATCAATGTATTTGCAAATTTAAGCACATTGATTTTTTCCACATCTTCTTTATTGCCTATAATGTTCGCTCCGAGCGCCCCTCCGATATTTCCGGCAAACGTACTCATATCAACCGGCGCGCCTGCCGCCGCAAATATCCCGGCCACAGCAAAAAATGCGTCTCCCGCTCCAATCGTATCTTTTACGTTTAAAGTAAACGCCGGACTCTCCTGTATCTGCCCGCTGCAGATTCCATATGCCCCCGCAGAGCCTCTCGTCAGCCAGCCGCTTCCTCTCAAATGCCCGGAAAGCCTTGACAGTCCTTCCATTTCATCAAGCGCAAGCTCCGGAAACGCCAGTTTTAATTCCTGCTGATCCAGTGAAAATACATCTGCCCTTGTATACTTTGTAATGACATTTAATCCCTTATTGGTCGAATTTGTCTGGCAGTTTAACGCCAGATAATTCGCCCCGTTCTGTACAATGTCAATCATCTCCCTGTCAATCAGCCCATGGCCGAAATCGCATAAGAAAACTGCGTCATACGTTCCGATTTCTTCTCTCAATCTGTCTTTAAAACTTTGATGAACTTCTTTTTCATACTCCATTTTTTCCGGAATATTATTTACAACGAAGACTTTTTTGTATTCTTCCCGTTTCTGGTTTCTGCTTAAATACCTGTGTTTGACAATCGTTGGAAACTTATGGCTGTATGACAGTTTTAACTGCATTTTGTCCGACAATTCATCAAAGGCCAGAAGCCGCCTGTTCTCTTCATCCCCGATGACTGACATCAGCGTCACCTGCTTTGTAAATGTTGACAGATGCCTTGCGATTGCAGCGGAACCTCCCAGATACTCCTCTGAATAAAACATTCTTGCCGAATATCCCATGTCTTTTGACATCAGCCCCTGTATATTACAGTAACTGTACTTGTCAATAATCAAATCCCCAATTACAAGAACCCGGAGATCTCCGGCTTTTTCCGCATAATCTCTGACTTCCCGCATTGTATGCTTCTTTTTAAATTCCCGCATATACCGGACGACTTCCTCGGGCAGACCGGACATTGCCGTATTGATCAGCTTCGTAGAGCTGAACACCTGCCCTCCGGTAAATGCAATTTTTCCGCCGTGCCGTTCAACCAGTTCTCTTTCCTGTGCGATTTTTCCGGTTAAGTCGTCTTCCTCTTTCTCGTACTCCGCCCCTTTCACGTAAAGATCCGGCTCAACGCTTTCTATCATATCATCTGCCGTATAGCTCTCCGATAAAAGGACATAGTCTATGCATTCAATTGCCGCCAGCACGTTCATACGCGCCGCGTCGTCAAAATAGGGCCGCCCGGGGCCTTTCCGCACATATTTGGACGATGTAATGGATACGACAAGGATATCCGCCATCTCTTTTGCCTGCTGCAAATGTATGATATGCCCCGGATGAACCAGGTCAAACACTCCGTGACAAAGAGCGACCGTCTTTTTCTCTCTGGCAAATTCCGGCCTCAATTTTTCTTTAAATTCTTCCTTTGATATCATTTTTGAATGCACAGCATATTCCTCCCGTCAAATTACTTTTTCTCTTCTTTGCCAAGATATTTAAACCAGTCCTCAGTCGCCGTCCCAATGCTCTCCGGCGTCCAGACCGGAGCTTCTCTCCAATAATCAATATTGTCAAGCACTTTCTGTACGCCCTCTTCAAATGTTACTTTTGCGCTCCATCCAAGGCGCGCTTTTATTTTTGACGTGTCTGCATACGTGCAGTCCGGCTCTCCCGGCCGCTTGGGAATATAAATGATTTCTCCTCCCAAAAGCTCACAGAGACGATTGACGGAATATGTCCCTCCGCTTCCGACATTGAACGTCTCTCCTTCTATATCCGATACTGCCGCCGTATAAAATGCATCCGCAATATCCGTCACATACGTAAAATCTCTTGTCTGACAGCCGTCCCCCACTACGGTAAACGGCTTTCCCGCCAGTTTCTGCGCCAGAAACACGCCAAACACCGCCCCATAGGTGCCGGAAGTCCTCGACCTTGTCCCATACACATTAAACAGACGCAGCGTCACCACAGGAAGGCCGTACACCTGTCCCCAGTGCAGCACAGTTTCTTCTCCCAGGCGTTTGGTCAGCGCATAAGGATACTGCGGCCTGATTTCCGCCGTCTCCTTCGTAGGATATTCATCCGGTATTCCGTAACAGGAAGACGAAGCCGCATAGACCAGTTTTTTAATCCCGGCGCCTTTTGCGCATTCCACAACCTGAAATGTTCCAAGCACATTAGAAGAATAATAATCCCAGGGCCTTTGAATAGACGGAACGATATCCGCCAGCGCCGCAAAATGAAATACGTAATCTACGCCCTGAAACACCGGCTCAATTTCTTCTTTGTTTCTGATATCCATATGATAAACCGTCAGGTTGGGATTTCCTTCCTGATGCTTTAAATTCTCCGGCCTTCCTGTCGTCCAGTTATCAATTACCCTTACTTCATGTCCCTCTTTTAATAAACGATCTGCCATATGCGAACCAATAAAGCCGCATCCTCCCGTCACCAGTGAAATCATAGATTTTCCTCCTTATCATTGCATTCAAGCAAATTCACCACATCTTTTAAATCCTGCAAAACATAATCCGCATATACATCCTGTTCCAGCCGCGCCGTGCCATACCCGGATTCCAAAAGTATCGTTTTTATTCCCGCCCTCTGTCCGGCCAGAATGTCAGACGCCCTGTCTCCAACCATATAAGAACGTTTCCTGTCAATTCCATACTTAAGACATGCCTCAGTAATCATTCCGGCTTCCGGTTTTCTGCAGCGGCACGCCCTCCGGTATTTTTCAATGATTCCCTCCGGATGATGCGGGCAATAGTAAACGGCGTCCACGCCTGTCTGCAAAATCAGGCGGCTGTTCATTTTTCTCAGTTCCTTTTCTGAAAACATCCCTCTCGCCACGCCGCTTTGATTTGTAATCACAATGGCATAAAATCCGTTTTCCTGTATGCGTTTTACACATTCTTTCGCATAGGGGAATATCTCCAGATCATCTGTGGAAACGACATAGCTTTTTTCTTTCGTCAAAACCCCGTCTCTGTCCAGAAAAACCGCAGGCTTTTTGTCTGCGTCCCCCATCTTAAACCCCCGTCTTATCCCGCTCCAGAATCATATCCACAATCTGCTGCAAAATCAGGTTGTGAATCGATTCGACAATTCCATATTTATGACACGGCACGTATACATTCACGTCCCCCATCTTTTTTGCCTGATTATCTTCCGAAAACCCGGTAAAAGTAATTACGTCCGCACCTTTGCTTTTCGCCGTCTGAATCGCACGAATAATATTGGGCGAATTTCCGGAACTGCTGACTGCCACAGCCAAATCCCCATTCCTGACCAAAAACTCCATCGGTTTTGAAAAAATAAATTCATATCCGTAATCGTTTCCCATACAGGTGGTAACGGCGCAGTCATATAAGTTATATGTATTCATACCTCCGTTTTTCATAAAATCCGCCGTCATATGGCTTGCAATCGCAGCGCTTCCTCCGTTCCCCAGAAAAAACAGGTTCGAATTGTTTCTTTTATGTTCTGTAAATACCTCCAGAAGCAGTTTGATTCCCTCTTCGTAGCTTTCGCGCCTTGCCGGAAGGCTCCCTCCCCGCCAAATCTGCGTCTGTTCTAATGTTGCAATCAATTCTCTGATATATGGGCTTTCCATACGCTCCTCCATTCCATTCAAAACAGCTCTAGGAAAACATACTTGTCACTTCCCTCAGTGTATGTTCCATAAATTTCTGATATGTAAGCAGCTCCAATGCTTTTCTCTGTCCCCTCGCAGCCATTTTGCCCCGCTCCTCTTCATGCTCCAGATAAAATTTTACCTTTTCCAGCAAATCCTCTTTATCTTTCCACAAAATCACGTCTTCTCCCTCTTTGAGATAAACCCGGATGTCGCTTGCATCCACTTCTGAAGGTATGGCGTTTCCAAGATAAAAAGCTCCGCTGAGCATAGTTTCCGCCACCCGCGCAGGCCCTGTCAGATAGGCGTTATTGCCGATGACGATTTTCGAAGACTGCAGTATTTTTGCCATAACCTCTCCGTTTTCCGCCGCCCCCATTGCATACGGGCGGTATTTTTCCGTCTCGCTCCATCCGTTTCCCCACAATTTAAGACTGGTATATCCGGCGTCAATCAGCCAGTCTGCAATCTGTTCACGGTAAAGCAGGCATTTAAAATGTTTGCCCATATCCTCAACAATGAGATCTGCCGCTTCATCCTCAAGCGCACCCTGGCAATTTAATTTTGCATACTCCTGTATAAAAATCCTGTATTCTTCCGGCTTCATAAGGACATTTTCTGTATTTCTGACATATGCGATATAACTGGAATACAGCTCATAAATAAAATCCCGGACAGTCCCCTGAAAATTATCCGCATACTGTTTCGCATAATTTTCCGCAGATCCTTTATGGCAAATCAGGCAAATGTCGCTTCCATACTCAGCTTTCTCTTTTTCGCTCAATGCATAAGAACGGTAAATCTTATGGCTTGCTACAAGCGGATAATACATCAGACGGTCTTTTCTGTATTCCGCTTTTAAAAATTCATCACAGCTATAAAATTCACTGATGACTGCGTCGCGTTCTGTCTGTTTTAACGCGGATTGTTTTGAAAAAATCTCCTTCAGCGGATCCTGCGCCCAGCATATCCATACGATAGATTTTAAGCCTTTTAAAAACTCCCAGGGCTCCTCATGCCTGAAATGATCGATAATAAAAATAATATCCGGATGAAATTCTGTAATCTTTCTTAAAATCAAATCGGAAGTGTCCGTCCTGCACAGCCTGTTTTTTTCGATTACCAGTTCTGTTTCCAGTCCCAGCTCTTTTGCCGCTGCCATGCAGTCCCTGATATGATACTGTACTGCCGTAGTAAACCGCGACGTAATAAATAACAGTTTCGGCCTGCCGCTTTGGATATGTTCCATCACCTTTTCGCCGTTTTCTTTATAGTATGCTTCCGCCTGCTCTTTCTTATGTCTGACCTCCTGCGCATACTGACTGCAGAAGCGCCGCACTGCGGAAAAACATTCCTCTGTCTGACTCCCTGCAAACACAGAGGGCGTACTCATGCCGTCTTTCCAAAAAGACGGCTCCAGACGTTTTATATTGTCATAAAATACAATCCGGTCTGATTTCATTAATCCTTTTATATCCTGCACCTGCAGAAAAAGGTCCCACGTTTCTCTCTGATAAACAAGCAGCAGGGGATTTTCCATATCCAGAAAAGGTTCTTTTTTTCTTGTTATTTTTTCCAGATAATAAATATCTTCCAGCCACAGCAAACCGCTGCCCAGACAGGCGGCGTCAGACTCCTCTTCCATCTTCACCGCGCACCGCTCATATCTTTGAAATTTTTTCTCTGGTTTATTATAGTACCAGATATATTTTTCTCCCATCCAAAGCGGACAGCAGCAGGGCTCTTTGGGTCTTTCCCCTCCATAAAAATATGCGTAATTCTCCAGTAGCCTGTAATTCTCCTGATAACGCCCGTCCCATTCTTCCTTCCGATTCTCATAATATGCATTTAAAATCAGCCCGCATAAACCCTCATCTTCTGTTCTGAAATATACAAGCAGAAATTGAAGCAGCGCGTTTTCCTTCCGCCCATTCCTGTAATTCATTTTCGCAATTTCAAGCTCAATCTCATTTTGATATTCCGGAAATTCTTCCAGGCATTTCCTGCACAACTGCAGAGCTTCTTCCAGAGCTCCGCGCTCTTCATGGTCAAACGCCCGGTTCATATAATCGTTTAACTGCATATTCATTTCACTCACCTGTTTCTTTCCTGAAAAAGAACACATTCCTTCACCGCGCTTATCACCGTATCCTGTTCCGCATCTTTTAATCCGGGATACAGCGGCAGGCTGATGATATGAGAATAAATCTCCTCCGCTTTCGGACAATGCACGGCTTTATACCCATGCTCCTGATAATAAGGATGAAAATAAACCGGGATATAATGCACGTTCACACCGATTCCTTTCGCATGAAGCATCTCGAAAACTTCTTTTCTGCCGCAGTTTTTCACCTGAATGATATACAGATGCCAGCCGCTCTCTGTCTCCGGCATCTGGTACGGCACAATAATATTTTCACAGTCAAAAAAAGCCTTGTCATAGCGCTCCGCCAGCTCTTTTCTGCGCCTGATAAAAAAATCCAGCTTTTTCATCTGGCTGACGCCAAGCGCACACTGGATATCTGTGATGCGGTAATTATAACCCAAATCAAGCTGACAGTAAACCCAGGGGGCCTCTTTTCCTGTCATAAGATCCCGGTTTCTCGTAATCCCATGGCTTCGGAACAGGCAAAGCGACTGATAAAATTTCTCATTGTCTGTAACAACCATTCCGCCTTCCCCTGTCGTAACAGGTTTTACAGGATGAAAACTAAACGTAGTCAAGTCCGAAACAGACCCGATTTTTTTCCCTTTATACACAGATCCAAGCGCATGAGCCGCATCCTCAATAACAGTCAGACGAAATTCTTTTGCTATGGCATGGATTTCATCCATATCACAGGGCTGTCCCGCCAAATGCACGGCAATAACCGCTTTTGTCCTGTCCGTAATTTTTCGGCGGATATCTTCCGGATCAATATTATATGTTTTCTCATCCACATCTGCAAAAACCGGAACGCCTCCGCAGTACAGTACGCAGTTTGCCGATGCGGCAAATGTAAGAGGCGTCGTAATCACTTCGTCGCCAGGCCCAATTCCAGCCGCATAACAGGCCGCATGAAGAGCCGCCGTGCCGTTTGAAACCGCAACCGCATATTTTGCCCCCACATAATCCGCCACCGTTCTTTCAAATTCTTCGATTTTTGGCCCTGTCGTTAAAAAATCACTCCGCAGCACATCCGTAACTGCTTGGATATCTGATTCGTCAATGCTCTGTCTTCCATATGGTATATACACTCTTAATCCTTCTTTCCATTCATAAGACGGTATTTCAATTCCGCAATCTTCCAGTCATCCTCATTGTCAATATCCTGCACTTCAAGCTCCGAAACAAAAACCGGCAGAATCTGTTCTGAAATGTCTCCGTTCAGTTTTAGAAACTGTTTTGTATCATAAAAATAAAACTGTCCGACGTCATGGTACCACACCTCAAGATCCTGAGAACGCGTATTCAAATATTCTTTATTTTTAAATGTCAGCATTCCTTCTTTATCCACGACATAACATCTTTGAGGCGGATAAGAAAACGCCGTCACGGGCATAACCCCGACCGGGCAGTGCATTTCCATCAGATCCATCGCCTCTTTCAGCTTTTCTGCAGTAATAAAAGGCGCCGTGGGATAAATGCAGCAGATATAACGGAATTTTTTTCCAATCTCCCGGTACCGCTCCAGCACTTCCAAAATGACATCTGAAGTCGTCGCAAAATCTCCCGCCGTTTTTTCACTCCGCATAAACGGGACATCTGCGCCGTATTGTCCGGCAATTTCCGCAATTTCCTCACTGTCCGTTGATACCATTACTTCATCAAAAAGCCCGCTCTTTACAGCAGCTTCTATCGAATAGGCGATCATTGGTTTTCCACAGAAATTTTTAATGTTTTTTTTCGGTATCCTCTTGCTGCCGCCGCGGGCAGTTATAATCGCAATGCACTTTAACTCCTGTTCCAATTCTGATCCCTCCATTGATTCAGCGTATCCGCAATATAGCGCATTTCCTGCCCGCCATACCGAAAATCAACCGGCAGGGCAAGGATACGGCTGTAAATATATTTTTCATCCTCATTTAAAAATTCCCGGTTTGCCGCTCCGACTGGCCAGAGCGTCGGAGCGTAAATCCCCCGCTGAGCCAGAAATGCCTGAACCTGATCCCTGTCTTTTGCATAAACCGGAAGATACAAAGGCGCCCCTCCGGAAGGCGCAAAGGAAATTCCCGAATCTTCAAAAATCCTGTTCTTTAAAAACTCTGCATTTTCCCTTCTTTTTCTTTGGGCTTTTGCCTCCTCTGTCCGGGATAAAAGAATTTCTGACGCCAGAGACATCTTTCGGATTTCCCCCACGGCATCCAGTTCTTCTTCCAGCCTTCTGTTCTTCTGTAAAAATTTCGCCTTATTGTCCTTATTCTGTCCGCCTTCGTTCAAATACTTCCATTTTTCCTGCATAACTTCAAGCTTTTCTGATGCAAAAGCGTCGCTTTCGGAAATGCAGCCGCAGCGTAAAGGCCCGTCTGCCGCCACAAAAGCCCCGTCCGGTATCGCATACCATTTTCGCAGGCTTCCGATAATGTAATCCGCTTCCTGTCCCGCAGAGCTTAAATAATAAGACTGCGTCACATCCTCCATAACCTTTATGCCCGCTCTGCGCCACTTCGCCAACAGCCCTCTCGCATCTTTCCAGGTATCGGCGCCATAATAAGAATGGATAAAAATCAGCTCCGGACGAACTCTTTCCGTCTGCTGGGCAAACTCCTCAAAATCCGGTTTCAGATTCCGGTCCAGATGATAAAAAACAAGCTCCCACCCCTCCAAAAAAAAGGGTAAAAACACGGAGTCGCACATATATGCCGGCATCAGGCAGCGTCTTTTTGCATTGGAACGCCGCCCGCCCATACTCTTTAACGCAAGACGGACAGCTTCTCTTGCGGATGCTGTAAAAACAGTGTTTCTCTTTCCATACCTTTCCACTCCATCCAGGCAAAATCCATCACAGCGCGGCAAAGCGCCGGAAATTATCTGTGAATCGATTTCATAAAAGCTTCCTATTTCCATTCCGCACCCCTTCGTTTATTTGATTGAAATATGAATCTTCTGAAACGCCTTTTCGGCATAGATAAGAGCTTTCCCGGCGTCCTCTGCCTGAACAATCAAATGTCCAATCCTGTCACTGCTTGAATGCAGAGCGTTTACGGAATCCCCCGGCCTGACATAGACAGAAATCTCCACAATCCCTTCCTGATTCAGGGCTTCCTCCATGCCTTCTATTTTCTCTACAATCCCGCTTTTTTCCGCTGTAAGAAAACGGACTGCCGCTCCCTTTTCACACGTTTTTTCCAGGCATACTTCCATTCCAAGCGCAAGCTTTACGGATTCTCTCACCATATTGATTCCCGTGGACAAAGGCACCAGTCTTGACGTAATGAAATCCCCTCCAAGACGCGCTGCAATCTCTACAATTTTTGCGCCTGACTCCGTCACCATAATTTCTGTATGAGAAACGCCGTTTTTAATATGCATCGCTTTGACTGCCGCTTTTGCCGTCCGCACAATATCTTCCTGCACTGCCTTTGAAAGACGGCTCGGCTCCACATGTCCGATTTCCACAAAATACGGCTTTTCACAGACAATTTTATCCGTGACCGCAAGAATCGAAGTCTGTCCTTCGACTGTCACTGCCTCTACGCTTACCTCCGGCCCGCACATTACTTCTTCCGCCAGAACCAGTCCGTTTCGGGAATACTCCCTGCATTTTAAATATTCCTTCTCCAATTCTGTATCCGTATAGCTGCCCCTTAACAGCTTTACTCCTCTGCTTCCGGCGTTATCCGCTGGCTTTATCATGCATTTTTTGCCAAAAACCTCATAAAACGCCGCCTTAAGCTCATCTGCATGATGAATAATCTGATACCCCGGAACCGGAACGTTCCATTCCTGCAGCCGCTTCCGCATCCTGCTCTTATCTGTAACGGCACAGGCGTCTTCATAAGACAGCGCGCATGGTATATCAAATCGTCCGCACACCTGGCTGACAATGCGGACAGGCATATCGCTTGTAGAAGTCATAATCACATCCGCTTTCTGCGTCCCAAATTCTTCACACACCGCCTCCAGATCAAGCGTACTGATTACCCGGCTCTCATCCGCCCACAAAAAACCTTCTGCATTTGGATTTTGATCCAGGCAGATAACATAAGCCCCTAATTTTTTTAATTCCTGTATTGCCGGAACCTGCAGCGGTCCAGCCCCCAGCATGATAATCTTTTTTTTCTCCAAATTTTATCTCCCCGACCTTAACTTCTCTTCCTCCGGAATATCCCGACAAGCTCCCGTCCAAGCCCCATCTGCCCAAACTGGCGCATAATCTCATGCGTCCGCTCCGGAGAAATTTCATGCCACATATTTTCCAGACGTATTTTTTGCCAGTAAGCCGCCTTCCCGGTTTTTGGATTTTCATAATAATTGGTCAGTTCATTCAACAGGGAAAACTCTATCAGTCCCTCCGCATAGAAATCCCTGCATTCGTATCCGTTTGCATCCATAAAATTCAAATATCCGTCTTTGTTAAAATACCATGAATGGCCTTCTTCATCCAGCCAATGCTCTTTCGTCAGCGTTTTGCCGGAAAGCAGCCTAAGCTGAAAATCGGAATAATTATTCGCCACTTTGCAGCATAACAGGCCGTCCGGTTTTAATATTTTATGAATCAGCTCCAGAAGACGGGCAGGATTTTGTACCATATCCAACGTTGCATCCATATTTACCAGATCAAACAAATCTTCCTTTTCAATAAGATCCTGTAAAATTTCATAACAGTCTCCCTGATAAAGATACGGCAGCAAATGCGGATTCTGCGACTCCATTCCAAACCTGCTGAAATCAATGCCGCGCACCTGGCATCCTTTTTTCAGAAAATAGTCCAGCAAAAACCCTTCCCCACAGCCAATGTCCAGAATGCTGAGCTTTCTTTTCTCTCCCTCCATGCATTTCCATATGGAAATTTCCTTCTGCGCTATTTTACGATAGAGAAAAAGGCATTCCTCTTCTGTATACTGCGGCGCGTAAGAACCGCTTAACCCTTTCTGATAATAATTTTCTTCAAAGTCCTTCTTCTGTTTTTCTGCCGTTGGCTTTTCAATCAATTCATAGAAACCATAGTGATTTTTCTGCACTTTATCCAGCATACCTGTTCTCCTTTTTTGTTCTCTTATACTATTTCATGCAGACGCTCCAGCGCCGGCTGGTAATCCCCGCATTTTTTATAATATTTTACGGCTCTTTGTTTTTCTCCCAGACACTCGCAGATGACCCCGATATTATACCATGCGGCATAAGAATTGACCCCGGCCGTTTTACAGTCCTTCTGCCCGGCAGCCTTTTCAAATTCCCTTATGGCGTCCGAAAATCTGGCGTTATTCATATAGATAATCCCCATCAAAAACTGAAAATCCGCCGTTTTTCCAAACTCATTGTATATATTTTCAAAAAACAGCGCCGTTTCGGGCTGGCTGCTGTTGATTAGCGCGTATCCATAAGTTTCTACCATGTCAATGACATATTCCAGCTTCGGATTCAGATCGTACGAAAGCCCCCTGGCAAAATATTCACAGGCTTTTTCATATTCTTTTGCCAGATAATGCCCCTTGCCAAGCTGGCAGAGGATATAGGGGATTTTTTCCTCTTCTTGTGATTCCTCCAGAAACCGCAGCTCTTTTTCCAGCAGGGAAATATTACGCTCTGCCTTTTTCCTCTTTTGTTCTTCTGTTAAATCATAACCCGTATGCCCGATGACAAGCGGCGTCTGATACGTGCGGTACGCCTTTTTGCCGGATGATTCCAACTGCTCGTGGATGCGTCCTTCGTAATGATAATGCTCTTTTGCAAATATCCGGCTGATCCATTCCTTCTTTTCCTGCACTTGGTTTTTCTGGGTCAGGGTATGGATAATACGGAGCCTTCCCACATCCTTCGGATGTTTTAAAACGACGTCTGAAAACACATCAAAATCCAGGGATATAATATATTCATCGCTGTCAAGCACAAGGACATATGGACGCGACGCCTTGGAAACAGCAAAATTTTTAGCTGCCGCAAAATCATCGCACCAGGCAAAATCATATACATGCTCCGTATACCGCAGCGCAATTTCTTTTGTCCGATCCACAGACCCCGTATCTGCAACAATGATTTCAAATGGATATGGACGCAGGCTCTTTAAGCATCTTTCTATATTTTTTTCTTCGTTTTTTGCAATGATGCAGACAGATATATGCATATTCCCCACCCTCCTTACTATCCGCGCTTTCTAAAGCCCGTTTTGTCCTCAAATTCACAACAGCATCAAAGACGCCCGAAGACACCGGATGTAAATTCTCATATACGTCTCAAAATCAACCTCCGCTATTGCCTGGTACCAGCCTTCTTCGACTTCCTGCACCTTTGACGTCTCAATATCTTCCATAATCACAGCGAGCTCTTTTTCTGAAAAACATCCTCCGAAAACATATTTTATTTTCCTGTTTATATTTAAATGAAACAAAACGCTCGGATAAATCAGGTGTCTCCAGTTTTTTGGCATCGGAGCCTGTATCTCATCGTTGGGGCAATTAATTTCTCCGCTGTCTATCTCCAGAGCTTTTAAAATCCTTCTTGATAATTCAATCAGAACTTTCCTGGTCGGATGGTTCGCCGTTGCAAACATCAGAAACTTATCATAATTCTCTTCAAGATAATCCGCCATCCGGACTTCCGCATCCTGTTCCCTCTGTTTAAAATCAAGCAGCTCTTTTTGAATCCTCTGCACAACCTCGTCTTTCCCGTAATAGGAAACGGAAGAAATACGCTCAATAATTTCCTCATCAGACATATCATCTGCAACCATTTTCAGCACATTAATATCCGTGTATTCCGTGGCGTCTATCAATTTCTCTTGAAAAAAATTCACGTCCGGAGCATATTTCATCTTTTTATACTGCGGAAAATATCCCTGAAAAAACAGGTTGGATACGACGATGGTCCTGCATTCCCGCGGCATAAGATTTCTTAGATATTCTGTGGCATACTTATGCCAGAACCGGTTGTCCTTCGCCACCTTCTGCGTAATAAAACACCCGGCCAAAGCGAATATTTTCGATTCTATCATAAGCTCCATCCGTTTCCGTTCTTCGTCCCCTTCCCAAATCTGAGGCATGACGCAGGCAACATACCGCTCCCGGAATTCCCGATTGGAACACAACATAGAAGTGACGGCATGGCTTTGACAATTCCCATGGATTACGCATAGCTTTTTGTCACTCGCAATCCCGCTTATCCGCAGATGAAACTCCTTTGGATTTCTGCCTGTAAGCTCAAACACGATATTTGTATCAATTTTTCCGTTCTGCATACTTTCATATATAAAATCAAAACCTATTTTCAAACCGCCCTGTTCCAGCAGCTTTCCAAACTGTATGCGCACTTCATCCGCCCAGCCCCAATCAAGCACGACGAGTTTCTGATTCAAAAAAAATACGTCGCCCCATTCATAGAGCTTCACTTCCGGCCGCAGGCAAAGACATTCCCTGTAAAACGCCGTTCCTTTTAATTTCTCCACCGAACTTGTGACAATTCCCACTACATGATATTGGCTAAAATAAAGCTTCGTCTGACTGTTCAGCTCCGTCTCATTTAATACGGCCAGGCAAACCGGTTCCGCTTCAAACATAATTTCTTCCTCCTCAAATTTCACTGCAGGCACCAATCGCGAAACTCCATGTTTTCTTTCTATTCTCTTACAATTGATATGCCCGCTCCAAAATATCCGCAATCCTTTCCGAAGCGTCCCCTCTGCCATAGATATCCGGCAGAACGGCGGTTTCTCCGTCTCTTTTTTCTTCCATCCGAAGAAGCGCGTCCCGTATGCTTGCCTCGCTGTCAAAATCCAGCTTTGTAATCCAATTTGCCTTCATCAGATCCGGCCAGAGATTTAAATCCACCATCAAAATGCATTTCACTCCGGCAAAATACGATTCTTTGGACACGCCGCCGGAATCAGTCAGTATAATATGCGCGTTCACCATAAGCTCCATCATATCCGCATATCCGACCGGAGGCAGAATCAAAACGTCCGGCAGTTCCTCCAATTCTTCCATCAAATCGTATTCCACAAGCTTTGCCCGCGTTCCGGGATGCATCGGACAGACGATTTGACGTCTGGTTTTCTTCAAAAACCCGATGATCTGCCGCATCCTCTCCCTGCTGTGCGTATTTTCCTGACGGTGCCATGTCATAAGCGCATATCCGTCCTGCTTTAAACCATGTTTTTTTAATACTGTGCCGCCCTCTGATTTCCTGTACTGCAAAAACGTGTCATACATGACGTCCCCAACCTGATACACATGGTCTGCAATGCCCTCTGCCCTCAGATTCCGCACACTGGCCGCATCTGAGCAAAACAGCATATCGGAAAGATGGTCTGTAACAATCCGGTTCGCCTCTTCCGGATTTTTCAATTTTCCTGTCCGTATCCCTGCTTCTATGTGCACAATTGGAACATTCATTTTAACTGTGGCTATGGCTCCCGCTAAAGTGGAATCCGTATCCCCATACAAAATCGCACAATCCGGCCTGTGATCTTCCAGCGCTTTTTCAATTTCTATCATCGCCCGGCCTGTCATCTGCGCGTGCGTCCCGCTTCCTATGCCAAGGTTTTGATCCGGTTTCAAAATTCCCAGCTCCTCAAAAAACACTTCCGACATATTTTCATCGTAATGCTGTCCCGTATGTATCACGACCTGACGATATCCCCTTCTCTGAAGCTCTTTTGAAACCGGCGCCAGTTTTATAAACTGCGGCCGGTTCCCTACGATATGCATAATCATGGCCTTCCTCCGCTTTTTTCAAACATACCGTCAAATTCCTTTGACGAACAGTCAGCCATTGGCATCGGCACACGTTTTCCTGTCTGTGACGACCGGTAAATGGCCAGAACCAGTTCCAGAGCCTTTCTTCCGTCTTCCGCACTTACATAAGGTTCCCGGTTTGTCTCAACCGCTTCCACCATATCCGCATAGAGCGGCTTGTGGCCATACCCGTATACATTCGGCGGCGTTTCCGAAAATCTCTCCTTTATCTGTTCCGCCTGTTCTTCTTCCCCTGCAACAATCCATTCCTCTATCCTGTTCACAGACTTTCCGCCCGCTTTTACCGTGCCTTTTTCTCCAAACAAATACAGCGTTTCTTCCAGGTTCCGGGGAAATACATTGGTCGTCCCTTCCACAATTCCATAGCTGCCGTTTTTAAACCGGATAATGGCGATTCCCAGATCTTCCGCTTCCAGATACGTATGCAAAAGTCGGTCTGTCACGCCAATCACTTCTTCTATCTCATCTCCCATCATCCATCTGAGCAAATCAATGTTGTGAATGCACTGATTCATCAATGCCCCTCCGTCCTGTTCCCAGGTTCCCCTCCAGGGGGCCTGTTCATAATAAGAACGATCTCTGTTCCACCGGATATTTGCCACTCCATGATACAATTTTCCGAACTTGCCGCGCTCTATGCCTTCCCTGATCTTCTGAATGGATTTGTTAAATCGGTTCTGATGGCACACGCATACTTTTACTCCCTGTTCCCTGGAAAGACGGATAATTTCATCCGCATCGCCAAGGGACAGGGCAATCGGTTTTTCAATAATCAAATTGCTCCCGTACCGGATACAGTCCAAAGCAATCTCTGCATGTTTTCCGCTTTCTGACGCAACAGCGACAAGCTCCGGCTTCATCTCCCTAAGCATCTTTTTGTAATCCGTATACACCCGCGTCTGATTTTCGTGCAGAAGGAATTTTTCTCTTAGTTTTTCCGCTTTTTCCAGCGCCAAATCACACAGCGCCGCAATATCCAGTCCGTTTTCCTTTGCCGCCGCAATGTGATTGACCGCAATCCGGCCGCATCCAATCAAAGCATATCTCATATTACATAACCCCGCATTCGTTTTTATCTAAAAGCTCATAAGACTTTCCGCAGTTTCTGCAATGTCCGGACGCATCTAAAATCCCGCCGCATTCGCAGACCCATCCGACCGCTTTTCCCGGCACGCCGACAATCAAAGCGTGATCCGGCACGTCTTTCGTAACAACGGCGCCAGCTCCAATCATTGCAAACGCCCCGATCGTAATTCCGCATACAACCGTCGCATTCGCCCCAATTGTCGCTCCCTTCTTTACAAGCGTCTTTTTATAATTTTCCCTGCCCTTTGGATAGTTTGCCCTTGGCGTCAAATCATTCGTAAATACGCAGGACGGCCCGCAAAACACACCGTCTTCCAGCGTAACGCCTTCATACAATGAAACATTGTTCTGGACTTTCACATCATTGCCGATACATACGTTATTTCCCACGTTTACATTCTGCCCCAGCGTACAGTTTTGTCCGATTTTCGCACCCTTCTGTATATGCGAAAAATGCCATATTTTTGTATTGTCCCCTATAACGGTTCCCTCGTCAATATAGCAGCTCTCATGCGCAAAATAATTCTTTCCCATATATTCTCCCATTATAACAATTCGATATTATCCCTTGCCGCAACCTGCTTCATCGCATTCCGCATATCAAAAACCCTCGCCGCGTTTTTCTGCACCATTTCATAATCCACAATAGAATGCGCCGTCGTTATGATGACCAGATCGTATCCGGCTACGCATGCGCCGTCAATTGACGGCAGGCCTATATAGGAATTTCCGTTTTTATCATACCGTTCGATGTATGGATCGTAATATTCCACCTGCGCGCCCAGCTTCTTTAACTTTTGAATGACTAAAATGGCAGGGCTTTCCCGGTAATCATTGATATCCGGCTTATACGCAATCCCAAGCGCTAAAATCTTCGCCCCGTTCATCGCAATCTTATCCCGGTTTAAAATGTGCTCCGCCCTTTGCACGCAGTACTCCGGCATTCTGTCATTAATCATCATTGCGCTTTCTATCATTGAAGTGTGGAAGCCGTACTCTCTTGCTTTCCATGTCAGATAATACGGATCAATCGGTATACAGTGCCCTCCCAACCCGGGTCCCGGATAAAATGCCTGAAATCCATAGGGCTTTGTTTTTGCCACCTCAATTACTTCCCATATGTTAATGTCCATTTTATTGCACAGCATGGCAAGCTCATTGATCAGTCCCACATTGATATTCCTGTATGTATTTTCCAGAATTTTCCCCATTTCCGCGGCTTTTGGAGACGACACTTCCAGTATTTCCCCCTCCAGCGCCGTCCGGTACATCGCCGCAATTGTTTCCGTGGCGTCCTTCCCAATTCCTCCGACTACTTTCGGCGTATTTTTTGTGGTATATACGGCATTTCCCGGATCGATCCGCTCCGGGGAAAACGCCAGATAAAAATCTCCGCCGCATATAAGCCCGGACGTCTCCTCTAAAATCGGCCGCACAATTTCAGTTGTCGTTCCCGGGTACGTCGTAGATTCCAGCGCCACCATTGTTTCGCTCTTTAAATGCTTTCCAATGTTTGCCGCCGAATTTTTTATGTATGTAATATCCGGCTGCTGGTGCAAATCCAGCGGGGTTGGAACGCAGATCGCAATAAAATCCATATCCGCAATGAAAGAAAATTCATTGACTGCCGATAACTTTCCTCCGCTCACCAAAAGCTTCAAATCTTCATCCGAAACATCGCTGATATAATTTTCTCCGGCATTCACCCGATCCGTTTTTTCTTTCACAATATCAAAACCTGTTGTTTCAAATCCCGCTTTTGCAAATTCTACCGCAAGCGGAAGTCCCACATATCCAAGCCCGATCACCCCGGCCTTTATCTCCTTTTTTCGTATCTTATCAAGCAGTCTCTCTTTCATACATCCCGTCTCCGTTATTTCCCGTCTCTTTTTTTAATCATTGCGCAAACCCTTTTTACGCCCTCTTCCAGTTGAACTTTTGTTTCGATATCTAAAAGGGTTCTCTGTTTCTTAAGCGTCGGACGTTTCACAAGCGTCATTCTGGCCGGCAAGTCCACAACATGAATCAATTTCTGATCTGCGTTAAGCTCTTTGCAGATCAGAAAAGCCAGTTCTTCAATCGAGTGCACGTTTGGATTTCCGATGTTGATTGCTTCATAATGATCCACATGCGCCGCCGCTTCAATGGCCCGCACAGCATCCGATACGTGCAGCCAGCCCCTCGCGCTCCCTCTGTGGACTTCTATCGGAAGTCCGTGATACAGATTATACGCGAACCGGATCATTGCAGAACGATGATCGCCCAGGTCTTCGTTTTCATCATACATCATAAACGGCCGCAGTGTGACAGCGTCCAGATTATGCTGTTTTACCTCATATTCAACCAGCCTTTCCGCCAGAAGTTTCGATAATCCATATCTGTTATTCGGACATACGTCCGCATCCTCTTCCATAACCTCCATATCCGGCCCATACACTTCAGAAGTGGAAAAATTGATAAGCTTTGCGCCGCAGCGTTTCGTAAACTCAATCACATTCTGTGTACCATACAAATTGGTGTCAATGCACATACTGCCCGACTGTTCGCACGTCACCCGGCTGACCATTGCGGCCAGATGAAACACATAATCCGGCTCAAAATCAAACGGCTCCATCAAATCCGCCGGTTTTGTAATGTCCGCGACATAGTATCCGTCGCGCCAGCCCGGCTTAATGTCCACTTCACGAACCATATAATTCTTCTCTTTTAAATATTTTACCAGAGGCTTTCCTATATTCCCCGCCGCTCCAATGACCAATGCTTTTTTCATATTATTCCGATCCCTTTCTTTTAAAAACTCTGGTTCAAAAATCTTTCAAGATTTCCAAGAAGCATTTCAAAATCTTCCTTTACGTCTTTACTGTACTGAACCGAAAAACGGTAATGCTTTACTGCCTCTTTCAGATCTTTTTCCCTCTCACAAAGATTTCCGTACATGTAATGCGCTTCATAATTGGATTCGTTCATATTCAAAACATGTTCCAGTATTTCCTTTTCCCTGTCGTAATCTTTGGTGTAATCCAGAATATTTGCCATGAAAATTCCCCATGTTTCCTTATCGACAAAGTCCAATAAATCCGCCCTCATCTCCTGCATCATCACGATTGCACGATCCCAGTCGCCCGAATTCATGCATTCGCTTATTTCCCTGCAGATCTTATCCGCCAAAACTACCGGAGGAAATTCTGTTAAAAAACGGTCCATCGAAAGCTCCGCCGCTTTCATTTCCATTGGGCACTTCACATACTCGTACGATTTTTTTCTTACCTCAAAAGTCTGCAGGATTTCTTCTCTTGTATCTTTGATTCCCGCTTTGTGATAAAGCCGTTTTCTCAGTTCGTCAGAGAAAACAATATCCGTATAAGCGGAAATGGCGTCCAGTTCATTCTTTCCTTCATTTGTAACCTGATCTGAATGAACGCGCGACTCCACTGTAATCTGATTCAAAAAGCCAAAATCAGCATAAGCCGCCATCTTCATCATATAATGATAATCCCCTGCATACGGATGCCTTTCATCAAAAAAACCTGCTTTCGCAAACGCTTCCGCCCTGGCTATTACATTACATGCGCAAAATGGGTTCCCTTTCATAACCATCGTATAATACGGCTCTGCGCATCCTTCTTTTCCAATATCCAGAAATTTGTCCAGTATCTCCTGTTCTCCAATCCGCTCTGAATCCGCATTGATTGATTCGCAACAGCTAAATACCGCCTGAAACTTTTTATATTTTGTTAAAAATTCCACACCGGACCAAAGCATTTCTTTTTTGTATTTATCATCCGCGCTCAGCCAGCAGATATAATCTCCCTCCGCTCTTTTCAGCGCTTCATTCAAAGCTGCGCAGGCTCCCTGGTTTTCTGAAAACTGATATACCCGGATTCTCAAATCCCGGTCAGAATACTGCCGGACAATTTCTAATGTCCGATCTTTTGAACCGTCGTCCACAATTATCAGTTCCCAGTTTGTATAAACCTGATCCATCACGCTCTGTATCGCTTCCCCAATATATTTTTCTTCATTATAGGCGGGCATAATTACCGATACAAGTTTCATCTCTTCTGATTTCATCCTTTATTTTTCCTTTAAAATAGTTTATTTCTCCACTTGATTTTACATATTTTGGTGTAAATTGATTCTTATACACAAAATCCGGTTCCGTACCGCGCGTAATCAATGCGCCGGAGCATACGTTGGATAATTCTTAAGAATGCCGCTTTATCACTGTTCGCCAAGTAAGTATCCATACAATGTTTTCTCTCCCGCCAAATTCTCTTTTCTGCAGTCCTTTCTCCAGTCCAATTTATAAAAAAGGCTTTCTGCCATCAGTTTTTCCGCCCGGTCTGGAAAATATCTGCGGTTCATCCACTTTTGAAGTTCAAACAGAGAATCCGCATTGTCTCTGCATAGTTCCAGCTCCTTTTTTATCCCTGAAAACTGCTCCGCTGCCGCCGCAATAATTCCGTCCAGCACAAAATAATCCGTCATCTTCTCCTCTGTTTCCCAATAATTCCAGAGGCTTTCCATCAAAAACCCAAACAGTTTTTTTTCTTTTTTCACATACCACAAATCAGACGTCCATCTGTTTTCTGAAAATTCCGTCTCTCCAAATGGATCCCTGCTGCAAAGCGTATACATTTCCCGTTGAAATATCTTAGCGCCAACCGGTTTTGTCACAAAATAAGAAGCCGCGATCCACACCCCGCCGTAACGGAACAGAAGTTCCGCCATAAGCATATCGGAGAGCTGTGAATACGAAATTTTTCCCTGGTTAAATTTATCAATAACCGTCTTTGTAAATGAAACATATTCCAGACAATTCTCAAGCGTAATCAAACAAAATTCTGTCCGGTCCGACGAAAAATTTTCTCTGATACGTTTGACGCAATGACGGATTAATTCCGGCATTTCTTTTTCCCCCTGCCACCAGCAGACAAAAACAGGAATCTTTCCTTCCAGTTTATCCTGGCCCGGCAATGGGCGGACAGACGGCTTCCTTCCGCCGTCCGCCAGATAAAGGCTCCGTATGGGTTCCGTCTTTAATTTTGTATATCGATACAACAGCTCCGTTCTTTTCTCCCGGTATAAAAAATCAGACGGATCCGCCATCTTCATCTCTTCTTCCGTAATGGACTCCGGCTGTAAAAAAAGCCAGACCCGGAACAGACGCTCCGCCAAAAATCCCATGACCCGGCTCTGATAGTTGTCGTAACCCTGCATATCAATTCTTTTTTCCACTTCAAAAAGAATGTCAAACAGCCATGCGCAATACCTGTCAAAAATATCCTTTCTTGTAATCCACATATTTCCAACGGACACAAGGATCGTCCTCATGGCATAATCAAAAGCCGGCAGATACTCCGGATATTTTTCCCCAATAACTTCACGGCACAAATCCAAATCTTTTGTATAATGCCGTTCTCCATAATGCGCATAAACATCCGTTTCGCTGACGCAGCTGCTGTTTGGAATGATAACCGGATATGTTTGGATGACGCGTTCAATATAAGCCCTGTCCAAAAGTTTTCCTTCTTTTACCAAATAACGTCTGTAATGGCAAATCCCAATCACATCGCAGTCCATATTTTTCCAAAGCCAGTAAACGCCTGTCAGTTCACAGTAGGCAGGATTTTTCTCTGATATATGATCCCCCGTATCGTCTCCCGTATAACCGAGCGTTTCTTTCCCTGCTTTGCCCACATGCAAAGGCAGATATGTTTTATCCGGGATCTCATTCATTTCTTTGTGTGTCATCACAAATATTTTCGTATCCATGCAAATGCGCTCCAAAATCCAATAAAAAATATACGTCTTGTTCTACCGTTAAATCCGTCGCCTTAACGTTTGGCCACGCTTCGCTCCACAAATCCACGCTTAAGTCCGTAAGGACATACCGCGTACATTCCGGAAGGCTTCTTATGAGCTGGCAAAAAGATTCTTTCCCGGCAATTTCTTTCGCCCCAAGCAAAACTGTCAGATCATACCTTTCTTTCGGATCTTTCAGAAGAAATTCTTCCATATCCATAATCCGGTCATAGATATTTTTCCAGACTGAAAACTTTGTTTCCGGAAACAGGTCTATTCCATCAAGCCAAACTTCTTTTGGAACTTCCCGGCCCATAACTTTCCGTGAAACGCTTCCAATTCTTTTTAAAAACATCCCAATATCCAGAACTTTTTGCGGTTCTGTCTGATAGATTGTTTCAAAATAAATATAAATGTCATTTTTGTTTTTCAGAATCATGGACTTCCTCTGTCTTTCCCATTATAACAGCATTTTTCCAAGCCGTTCTGCAAATGTAAAATCCCGCTTCACCTTTTCAAATCCCGCTGCCGCAATCTTTTTCCGTTCTTCTTCATGTTTTAAATAATAATCCGCTTTTAAAAACATATCTTCCAGATTTTCATATACTGCGCACTCTTCCCCCGGCGCAAAATATTCCATCAGCTCTTCCTGATAATTGCTCAGCGTAAATCCCCGGCACCCCATAATGTCTATCACCCGGAGAGGTATCCCGGTACGGACCGTTTTTAAAGAAATATTTAAGTTTATTCCGCTTCTTTGAAAAATAGCCGGCATCTCTCCGTAATAATCCGCATATCCGCGAAAATTTATTTTCTTCAGGCGCGTGTCCTGATCCGCAGAATACAAATCCACCCGGTAACGCCCCGACAAAACAGACAGCGCCAGATACCGCTCTCTTCCGGTCGTTTCACATGCAAGCAGAAATTCCAGTTCCCTGCTTCCCATCACAAACCCGTCCGACGACGCTTTATCATAATCCGCATTCATCTTTTCCAGCAAATCCGCCGTAATTAATTCCGGAATCAGATATCCGCCGTAAACCTTCATCTGAGAATTTACAATTCCTTCCAGATATCCCCGCAAATATCCGGACAATGGCGCCGTAAAATGCCGGTATTCGGTCTGATACAGTTTTCCAATCAGAGAAATATCCGTCTCATACTTTCCCTTTGCGGTTTTTGCAATCGCCTTTTCAAAAATCTCAGTATCTACGGCAAGCGGCATATGCCTTGCATCAATGCCCTGCTTTTTATATTCCTCCGCCTGTCCCCTGTCAAAAAAGTAAATCCGGTTGCAGGAATTTTTCATCGGCAGGATATTCCTGATATGCACCGGAGAATCATACACCCAGGAAATGTAAGGGATTCCCTGCTTTTCACAAACGCCGGATATCAGAGGTGAAAAATTAACCGACAGCACGGCCGAATAAGCGGTTTTCTGTAAATGCTTCCAAAACCGCTCTGTAAAAACAGCGTCTTCTTCCCAGTCCGAAAACTGGTAAAAAAATGTGTCATATTCTATATTCAGTTTCTTTAGTCCCCGTTCCATCCCCTTATTCAGAAAGGAATGCCATTGAAAAAAAAGCAGTTTCATTCTGTTTTCCCCATACATATTCAAGAATTTTTATGATATAACAAAAAAGCCATCTTCTGCTGTATTCAAAAGCTGGCTTTTTATTTCGATTTACTCTATGCGATTACTTCCCTCGCCGCTGCGCCCAGATTTTCAAACATTGGAATCAAAGCTTTGATTGCTTCCGCCATAGCTGCGTCTTCATTTTCCCTAATCGCATCGCCCAAACGAAGGGCCGCCGTATTAAATTCTTCTTTATTGATACGCTCTTTTCCTTCGTTCAGCATCTCCATTGTCCCGTTCACTACCTGGATTTCCCAGTTCATAGCGTCTACAATTCCTTTTAAAAACTTATTCGTATCCTCAAGCCTTTCCCCGGACAATTCTTTTACGACAATGTTCATATTTTTAAGCACGCGGTCATTAAACTCAACTAAAACCTCCAGCGCTTCTTTCTGTTCCGCTCTGTTATCCTCCATGATTTTCACCCGGCCATCTTGGCCTTCCCTTTCTTCTTTATTATGTTTGGCACACTATGTTTATTATATCGGCTTTTTTTTATTTTTTCTTATCCTTTTTATGAACTTTCCCATATTTTCCATGTCCGGCACGCCTGACGGACAATTTTCACTGCGCCTGATATAATTTCATCAAATCCTCTAAATTCTGTCCCGTATCAAACAGGTATTTTTCCGCTTTTTCATAAAACAGCTCCATACATTGATTTTCCACTGCCAGTTTCGATATCCGGTTAAATAAAAGTTTTTTTGCAAACGGGTTCTCCTCCAAATCATCATAATAATGCGTCATAATATAGAATAACGCATGGATCTCATTCCGCACATTCTTTCCCACGCTGTTTTCAGAGTCTTCCGCTTCCAATAAAACTTCTTCTAAAAATCCTATGCTTCCCATTTTTGCAAGCCTGAGACTAAGTTCGTAATCCTCCAGGCACCTGAGTTCTTCCGCAAATCCTCCCGCCTGCAGAAATATGTCTCTTTTCAGCAGCATACAGGGCGTGCCTATCATAGAACAATAAAGAAGGCTTTTATATATGTTCCCTCTTTTCTCCTCTATCGGAATGCTTTGTTTCGGATATATGCCCTCCGCTGCGCCGCTTAAATGATACGGATGATATACCATAATATAATCTTTATTTTCTTCCAGCTCCATCACCTGTCTCTCCAGTTTCCTGGGATGCCAGACTGTATCGCTGTCCTGAAATGCAATATATTTTGTATCCGCCAATTTTGCTCCCACATTTCTGCTGTATGACGGCCCCCCATTTTTTTCATTGCGGACATAGCGGATTCGTTTCTCTTTTATTTTCTGAACGAGTTCCCATGTTCCGTCCGTGCTTCCATCATCTACGACAATCAGCTTCCATGCCGGATACGTCTGCTTCCGCACGCTCTCAATCGCTTTTTCCACTGAGGAAGCCCTGTTATAAGTCGGCAGAATAACTGTTACCTGTTCCATACTGTCTTCCGGATACACCCATATCCTCCTCTCTTTACTCTCAAACGCCACGTGCATAATATGATACGGTACGCTATCCGATTTCTATGCGCCGCTCACTTGGTATTTTCGTATATGCAACCGGAACCGGTTTTTCCCTGACCGCTTCATAGAATTTGGAAATATATTCCTCTTTCCGTTTCTCCCCGGCATTCTGATACAGTTTCTTTATTTTCTCCAACACATACTTTCTGTCAGCTACCGCATGCAGCACAAACAAAACTGCAGCTTCACAGGAAAGGCTTCCATCTGTAACCGCACAAACCAGTTCCTTGAACTCGCTCTCAGGCAGTCTAAGTTCCATTCTGAAAAACAAAAAACGGATCCGCATATATTTTTCATGCATTTGAGAATAACTGCCAAGTCCGTCAAAAAATTGTTTCAAAACGCCGGCTTTTTCTTCCTGGCGTTTTATGTCAGACATAATTCCAAGCCTCTCCAGATCGGAATCTTTTCTTTTTCCTTTCCGGTACTCGTCAATCACATCCGCTGCATATTTCCATTCCCCCTGTTCCATCAGGCTTTCTATCTGCTTTGCCAGTTGGGCGCTCAGTAAATCCCATTCTGCGTCATAATCCAGTTCAAATCCCCCGTCCGCATAGAAAAATTCCGGATATTCTTTCAGACAGGCGCCTCTTCCTTCTTCATAATGCGCCATATTTGCAAAACCACAGGCATGGACTGTCCACGGAATTTCCTGATGCGGCACAAAAATCCGGTATCCTCTTCTCCGCATTTCAAAAGACTGTGATATATCATAAAAATGAAAATAACGGCATAAATCTTTTCGCCATGGAATGTCATACTGTGTTGCAATCAACAGCCCGTCCACTGCTTCCACATACATATCCTGTGTCTCTTCCCGCGCGCAGATCAGCCGATATGCCATATCCGGTTCCCTGCAGTCCACCGCGCCTGCCGCATTCCACACAGGCACCCCTGTTTTCTGCATCCCGATGCAGCCCGCCATGCCAATCATTCCAATTTCGGAATCGGATTGAAAAATATCTAAAATCCGCTCTATAAATTTTTCATTTCTGATAAAAACATCCTGATGCAGGTAAACTTTATATTTTGCCTCGGTACTCTGCATTCCAAGATTATAAGCCGCGCACATAGACTCTGCCTGGCGCACTCCAATCACTTCCACCTCATAACCGCATGGAACCTTAAGGCGGCTGATATAATAACTGCACTCCTCAAAATACTGCTCGTCATTCACCGCAGCAATAAACGCAACCCGATTTTCTCTCATAATTCATACCGCATTCCTTCTCTTTTTTCGATCAGCCTCTTATAAAAATACGAGTATATCCCACATTCCCGGCCGCCGCCTTCCTCATGTAACTTTTCCAAATGGTTCAAAGCTTCTTCCCTCTCTCCCAAAATGAACAGAGACAGCAGCGCTTTTTCTGACGTCAGAAAACAACACTGCTCTTTTGTCATTTCAGAAAACAGATCCGGATCTAACGTTACAAGCATTTTCCGGAATACATCACCGCATTCCTGACCTGCATTCATATAACACCACGCAGTGTGGGCGGACAGGATATTCCGGATATATTCATCGCAATACTCTTTGCGAATCCTGACTGTCCGGCTGCCTGATAACGCTTCGCCTATCAATTCCGCCTTACGGCAATTTTCAATTTCACTGTTTTTCACAATATTTCGAAGAAATTCGTCTATGTTCCTCCAAAACGCCTGATAAACCAACGATGCGTTTTTGGGATTCCACGCTCCATATTTTTCCAAAACGCTTCTCTTTACCTCAAAAGAACTGGCGCAGTCCTCTGCCACGCCTATGTCTGCCAGCCTCTTGGATGCATTTTTCCTGTGAAGCCGGTAAAAATACATTTTGTCTGTAAGAAATACGCTTTTACGGCACTCGCTCAAATAATGATACATAAATACCGTGTCCCCGGCATATCTGACTCTGTCTTTTACACGGTAAAATTCTTTACAGGCGTTGTGCGCCTTTATAAATAAATCCCGCTTCATCAGCTTTGCCCAATATGTATTCATATCAGTCTCAATTTCAGCATAAAGTTCCGCAAGGTTTTCCGCCGTAACCAGGCCCTCATATTTTCGAAAACCGTGACAATGCCTCTCATTCCTTATCTCATCCAGAACAATTGCTTTGCAGCACGCCAAATCCGCTTCGTTTTCCTCCATCGCATTTACAAGCTTCTCCAGATACTGATCTTCCCAGAAGTCATCGCTGTCAAGTTTGGCAACATAACGGCCGTTCCCAAATCTGGTAATCATATCCTGTGCAAATCCATCCGTATTCTTTGGAAAACGCACCCGCTTAATCCGCTTGTCTTTCTTTGCATATTCCTGAATAATACTTTTTGTGTCATCCGTAGAGCCATTATCAACAAGTATCCATTCAAAACAATTATATGTTTGATTCAGTACACTTTCAATACATACCGTAATATAGTTTTCCACATTATAAGCCGGTGTAAAAATTGTCACCAATGGTTTATTCATATATATATTCTCCTGTCATTTCAGAATCCGAATCATTTTCATTATGCTTCCCATTGTCTCAAAATTAGAAATTTTCAATTCATCCTCAGGAACTTTGATTCCAAATTCTTTTTCTATACAGCCTATCAGCAGTACCATCGTCAGCGAATCCAATATTCCTTCTTCGATTAGCTTTGTATCCGGAAAAATTTCTTCATACGGATTCATTTCTTCCAAAATCTTTGACAGTTTTTTTATTTCATGATCCAATTTTACGCACCTGCCTTTTCATGTTCTTTCAGAAATTCTTCTATATTATAGAATAATTCATAATTCTCTTTTATTTTCTCATCTTCCCAGTCCCACCATCTTATTTTCAGCAATTTCTCAATTTGCTCCCGACTGAACCGATACCTGATAACCCTGGCCGGAACGCCAGCCACAATTGCGTAATCCGGAACGTCGCGCGTCACCACAGCGCCAGCTCCAATAACTGCGCCGTTCCCAATATGCACCCCGCTCAATATCTTTACATCTTTTCCTATCCATACATCATTTTCGATAACTGTCGGTTTATTTATCATTTCTCTGGACAATTTTGCCTTGCCATCCTTCCAAATCCGTTTTACAAGACTGTCATTTGACAAAAAAGAATGTGTTGAAACAATATCAACCGCATGATTCGTTACAATGCTTACGCCTGATGCAAAAGAACAAAACGCCCCTATCCTCTCCACCATGCCGGATGCGGATTCTGTCAAATCCCCTGTTGTCATACGTCCAACCTGAATCTTATTTACAATAATCCGCTCTTCCGCTATTCCAATATCCATCAATTGTTTTACAATAATCTCCTGATGACCCAGAGCTGTAACCAGGATATACAGCCTGTCATTATCTTTTTCTGCTCTAAGAGCCTCCTTTGAACAGATTTTGGGATTCACCATGCAAAGACTATTATCTATAATATACTTTTCCGTTCTTCCAAATCGTTTATTGAGAATCTCTTTCGTATTCATCCCGGCTTTTCCATATGTGTAAATGACAAATTCCCTGTCTGGATCCTCCAAAATAAGCGTCTTTATCGTTGCGCTTATATCATCGAAACTGGAAAATCCCGCCATTCTTCTTCCATGCATTTAATTTTCTCCATTTTCTATTAACTGCTTCATGCCCTGCAATACAATTACACAGTTTTCCCTTTTGATTATATAATCTTCCTGTTTCACATTTATTTCCACATAATTTTTCTTACTAATAGTATAAGAATCCCACGTATGCCATACTCCATTCTTCTTTATTTTGGGTATCCCGACTATATGCATTCTCCCATAATCCATCGCCCTTAAAAAGGCTGATATTTTCTTTGCATCCCATCTCTCATCTAAAATTCCTTCATTTGGCGTCTCATAAGAATAATGCACTTTTGCTTCTGTCTTATCCTGCGGCACACCTTTTTCTTTTCCCTGCAAAACATCATCTGCTATCATTTCAAAGCTATTTATCCCTATTTTCTGCTGTTCAATCATTAATCTTAAGGATGTAGTGTCTTCATCAATGCGGATTCCCTTCTGAATAAGCACGTCTCCTGTGTCTATAGAAGTTTTTACCCTATGCCATGTCACTCCTGTCAGGACATCCCCTTCGTAAATCGCCCATGCCTCTGCGTTCCGTCCCGGATGTTTGGGCAGCAATGCCGGATGAAAATTAATAACTGTATATTTTTCATTTTCGGTGATACTTCTGGGAAAAATATAAGTATTAAACGCACTGACAATCAGCGCTTTTCCCTCTATTGCCTGCAGCCTGTTTTTCAATCTTTCCTTATCTTCATATTCCTCATAACTTATCCCGTTTTTGATGCACAGTCTCGACAAACCGCTTGACTCCTCCGGTTTATACGCAATCATTCCTATCTCTTGTCCACATCTTTCACGAATAAGCTTTCCGCAATAAAATGCTAATTTACCGGTTCCAAGCACAACAATATGACTATAAATGCTTTTTATCATATCTGTTCTCCTGCCGGGTATCGGCGCAGGCCCTGGCCCTGCCCCCAGCAAAAATAACAAGCTCCATATGCCTTTTCCCTGTCCTGCATCCCTTTTATTTTTTTTCTTTTTTCTTCCACTGATTCTTCTGACGCAAAATCAATATATTCATCCTGACAATCCTCTTTACTGACGAGGCCGGTGTCCATTGTTCTCCATGAACGAAAACAGACATAACCTTTTGTTCCAACAACAAACAGGCCAAAATGATTCTTTTTTGTCACGCCGCACTCTCTAAAAACATTTTCTGTTTCTTCTGCGCTTCTGTCCCTTTTGGAAAAATCCCCCATATCAAACCATCCGCCCATATGAGCGTTCTTTCCATAATAAATACGATAATTTACCTCAATCCCGGCCGCTTTTGCCTGTTCCTCCAGCTTACGGCACTGTTTTGTATTGATTCCATAATCATCAATTAACAACTGCCCCTTCTTCAGTTGAACCAGCTCACGTTCTAATTCTGATTTCATCATCAGCTTTCCATTCGTAATAATTTCCAGTTTTCCAAATTGACGCTCATATTTTCTTAAATGGCGTACAACGCTTGCCAATTCCGGATGCAGGAATGGCTCTCCTCCCGACAGTGTAAATTTTTCAACATAAGACACAGTATTAAAATACAGGGAAACCGTTCTGCAAAGTTCTTCCGCAGTAAAATGCGGAGGCTTTTCATAATACGGCGAAAGTACGCCACATAATTTACACCTGTTGTTACAGACAAATGAAACTACCAGCAATGTCCTTTGTAATTTAAACTTCTCATTTTCCATATATTCCCTCCTCCATCGCCGCTTTCAAAAACGCAACTTCTTTTTTTCTTCCAGAATAATTGGTAATCTCATTAATCGTATCGCTTGCCGCAAAATATTCTTTTGACAGCAGGTATCCGGCGTCCCAAAGCGTCACTCCGCACTCTTGTTCCAGCATATCTTTCAGTTTCCTGGCATTCGCCCGGCAGCACGCGTGAAATTCCGCCCCAAACAGGCTCTCTCCATACTCATAATTGACAGGCGGCAGAAACGGCACAAATTCCACCTGGTTCTCTTTGCACAGCAAAGCCAGTTTTTTCAGATAAACAACCCCTTCTTCCGTCTCATCCAGCGAATACATATAGTTTAATTTCATCTTTAACGCCGCAATTCGCATGGAATTTCTATTTTGGACATTACTGTCTGTTGTTACAAACGCATCCGTCTGGAACCTCTCCATCCGCTCTTCCGTCAATTTGATATAATCCTCAAATTCACTGTCTTCAAATCCCAGCCTGTCTGATATTTTCTTTAAAAGAGGCGTATGCTGCGCCCTTGGCAGTTGATTCTTCTTTCCTGTAAACATCACTGTATTGACGGCCAGAATAATCTTCTTTGGAATTCTACCCCCCCCCGCATACATTTTGAAAAAAAAAGTCTCACCAGATGATAAAATGTGCGGATTGGCATCCCATGCATTCCAAGCACATTCGCTTTGTCCCTTCCAAACTCATCATACAGCATTTTCTCAAACGAATCATAGCGCTCATCTTTGATTCCCACCTGTGAAAATATGCAGTCGCCTAAAAACAAACAGGAATACCCGTCTTTTCGAAAAAATTTTTTTACAAACTCATCGTATAATCCGGCTTCCACAGAAAAAAAGTCTTTTCCCTGCATCAGACCGTTTCCCGTAAGCTGCCTGACAATCTCTTCCGCATTCTCTGGCGATACAATCACATAATACGGCTCTTTCCGCTTTGCCATCACTTCAAAACTGTGAATACGGTATCTGCCGATGCATCCTCCCTCTTTATTTGGATCATTGTCAATAAAGCCCGTCACTTCTATCTTTTTTATTTCACAAAATTTCAAAAAACAGCATCCCCGGATTCCAGACCCGAAAATATAAACTTCCCTGCCGCGCATACTGGCGCTGTTTTCCTCCGCTTTTGAAACGAATTTCCGAAATTCCGTCTCATTAAACGCCGATATCGGCCATGAAAAATCCTTCACCCCATCATCCCTTTCCTGATATTGTTTCTGTTATGCCCTATCCAGCAGCAGCCTGTCGTAAAAACAAGCATACAATTCCTGACCCATACCGCCTTCCAGACCAATCCCTTCCAGGCGTCTTTGCGCTTCTTCCCACTCTCCGAGAATCATCAGGGACAGCAGCGCTCTTTCTGACATCAGAAAACGACACTGCTCTTTTGTCATTTCAGAAAACAGATCCGGCTCTAACGTTACAAGAGCTTTTCTAAATACGTCTTCAGACTCTTTTCCGGCATGGACATAACACCATGCAATGTGGGCGGACAGAATTTGCCGGATATAAGAATCACAGTACTCCCTGCGAAGCTCAAGCGCGTTTCTGCCGGATAATATCCCCAAAACCGCGTTTACTTTCTGCTGGTTGTCCATCCCTTCGCTCTTTACAATTTTTCTGAACAGCTCATCTATATTTCTCCAAAACGCCTGATAAACCAAAACCGCATTCTTTTGATTCCAGGCTCCGCACTTTTGCAAAAACTCCCTCTTCACATCAAAGGATCTCCTGCAGTCCTCCGCCATCGTTACATCAATTGCCGTTTTGGACGCATTTTTTCTGTGGAGACGGTAAAAATACAATACATCTGTAAGAAACACGCTTTTATGGCACTCGTTTAAATAACAGTACATAAATATCGTATCCCCGGCATACCCTGCCCCGCTCTTTTCTCTGTGCAGTTCTCTGTATGCATAATCCGCCTTTAAGAATAAATCCTTCTTCATCAGCTTGGCCCAGTACGTATTCATATCAACCTCAATTTCACTGTAAAGTCCCGCAATATTTTCCGCTGTAACCAGACCCTCATATTGACGGAAACCGTGGCAGTGCCGTTTATCATTTGCTTCGTCAAGAACCGCGGCCTTACAGCATGCCAAATCCGCTTTTTGCGTTTCCATTGCTTCTACCAGCTTTTCCAGATACCGGCTCCCCCAAAAGTCGTCGCTGTCAAGCTTCGCAATATACTCTCCCTGCGCATATTGGCAAATATAATCCTGCGCGAACCCTGTTTGATTTACATCATGGTAAATGCATTTTATCCTCGCATCCTTTTTCTCATAGATCTGAATGATCTCTCTCGTACGATCCTGCGACCCATTTTCCACCAAAATCCATTCAAATTCTCCGTACGACTGCCCCAATACGCTTTCTATGCACTGCACAATATAGTTTTCCACATTATAAGCCTGTGTATAAATCGTTACCATACCTTTTCCCCATCCTTAAACGCTTCGTTCAAAGCCTGCAATCGCTCCTGCGCAGGTTTGTAGCAGCCGCATTTTGTATAATATTTTTCAGCCGCCTGTCTGTTCCCCTGACACTCATATATAACCCCCAGATTATAATTGGGCAGATAAGTAGTTACTCCCTCTTCCAAAGCGGATCTGCTTTGCGCCGCCTCTTCAAATGCGGCCGCCGCTTTTTCCGCCAATTCGTTCTCCAGATAAATATTGCCCATTAAAAAACAATAGTCCCCATTATATTTCAGTTCTCTGTAACAGCATTCCAAATCAAGCGCCTTCTGTTGTTCCCCGATTTTCAGCAAAGCATATCCATATTGGACAATCGCTCCCACAACGTTTGGATCTCTGGGTTCCAAATCCATTGCCAGTATATCCTGCATTTTATCAACGACGCCTGCGTAATCTCCTTTGCTGAAATCAATTTTAATAAATTCCAGCCTTTTTCTAAGCAGTTCATATTTTAGATTTGCCACGTGTTCCTGTTCCGCTTCTTTTCCCTCTATGCGTTCCTGATTCGTCAATGCCAGATCAATTCCCAAAATACCCGTATCTTCTCTTGCCCATAAGCTGTCTGAGCTCTCCAAAGAAAAATCATTTTCGGGAACCAAATGATATTTCCTCCGGTAATCCGCAATGCAGTATGGCTGTTTACAGGAAAATCCCATTGGTTTTAATAGAATTGGTTCCTCTAAATGCTCAAAAAAATTATAACAAACGCCGTCCCCTCCGCACTGTGAATACATTCCAGTCGTAAAATCCAGTCCAAATGCCCATCGGCCGGCATAACAAAACTGTCCGGACACGTCTCTCTCATAATACCTCTGCCTTGACCTCTCAAAAAATAATGATTGAAACTTCCTTCCAGTCTCCCAATACTCGTCTTCGCTCTTTGTCCCTGTCATTAATTTCTGGTTTCCGTTTCCATGCTCCCTTGCAATGCTCACGCTCGGCTTTACTTCGAGCTTTTTGCTGCAGTAATCCATAATTTCATCCACATATGCAAAGTAAGACGGGGCAAATGTTACGCCGACATAAAAAGATATTCCGTTTTTCTTTAAATACGACACATTTTCCGCAAATACGTCCAGCATATTTTTTCTCTTCAATTCACAGTAATGCAGCGATAAAAGAAAAGACAGACGCCTTTCTACACCCGTTATTTTCAGCCTTTCCAAAATTTCATGGAAACGTCTTGTAAGCGTCCCGTTTGTAATAACTTTTACATAATGCCCCTGCTCAATCAGGCCGCATATCAGATTTTCTATATTATCCGGCAGCAGAGTCTCTCCGTCGCCGATTATTTCTATAAAAGCATTTCCGCCCAGACGCTCTTTTGAACACGCTTTCAATACTGTTTCCAGCGGATACCGCAGCGCTTTTCTGTCTTTTGCATTGATATGTTCGTTTTGTTTCAAATAACAGTAATCACACTCCAGATTACACCCCAGCGTCTGAACAGAGCCTAAAATCACCTTTGCCACATTCATATTTCCGTCTCTCTTTCGCTCTCATGCATCGATCCGATTATTTCACATACAATATCGTCTTTATATCGTGAAATATCTTTTTCTCCCGCAAATAAAACTTATATTCCGGATTCAGACCTTTAAGCCATGGAATCATCGTAAAAAGATCTTCTTTCCTTACCCCGAACTCACATATCAGAAATGGTTTCCAGCGTTTTATCAGTTCCTTTCCGCCTTTCAGTATTTCAAAATCATCTGCCATGGCGTTGACTTTTATCACTGTCGGAGTCATGTCTTTCGCCTGGCTGTCCAGCGTATGCACATACATCCGCCGACAGCCGGACGCTATCTTTTTCCCGTGCGCTTCTTTTAAAATTTTGTTGTCTGCAATGCTGTCTACTGCTGTGTGAAAATTCGGGCTGTCGTAATTTACTCTGTAATTATCTTCAAATGTAAAAAATGTCCTTTCTTTGCACTCTGACCACAATGCTGTATGTAACAGCTCTATTCCCGGAACTCTTGCGCAATCCAGGAACTTCTTTAAGGAAGCGTAATTGCCCTCATCCGCTTCATATGCAATTATCTTTTCATAATTTCCGCCTGTCGCCATAAGGAAACTCATTATACTGTCTCCCGTATATGCTCCGATATCAATAAAAGTATGTCTTTTCTTCCTGTCAAACAGCTCCTCGTCAAAATACGTTAAGACACTGTTTTTTTCATGCGCCAGATCGGCTAATGGAAGCATATTTCCGGTCAGTTTATAATTCAGACTCAAAGAAAAGATATTTTTAGACAGCTCGTCTTCCAGGCAGTCATAAATCCTTTTTATCAAATCCTGATTTTTTTCTATTTCTTCATCTGTCAAAAGGCATTCTTCTACTTTGAAAGGATTGCAGAACTGATAACATTCAAATCCTTCCGCCAATTCAGCCTTAATAGAAACAGCGTTATTCACTGCCGCCGTAATCAGAACCGTAAATTTCCCATATTTCTTTGACACTTCGCGAAAATCTTCGATCACAATTCCCGGAAAAATCTCTTTTCCCCACAAATCCCGATCATTGTCACATACCGCCAAAATATCTATGTGCCTTTCACGCAGCAGTTTTGCCGCCTGTCTTGCTTTGCTTCCGGCTCCAAATAATACCGCCCCGTTTTTTCGTATTTTCTCAAAATAATCTTCTGCTTTTATCAATGATTTCATAGAATAATTACCACCTGAAATGATTTCCCTCGATCCTGCTGTTCTTTAGAGTTCTGTTTTTTTCGCCTATTTCCACAATTTCTTCCCAAAACACTTTTTTTCGTTCAGAAACCGCGATTGCCCGCTCTTTCTTTTTTAACATTTCCTCAAAGAAACGAAGATTATGAAATCCCCATACGTCCGCGTCTTCTCCCAGTGCATACAATGTCAGCATCGCCATCATGCAGTTTTCACACCTGCAGCAATTCTGCCCCGTCTCAGAAGCGCAGACTCTCAGCTTGTATACGCGTCCCTCTTCTTTCCTCTTTTGAACCAGGCTCTCTATTTTTTCAATCCTTTTCAGCCGAAAACCACTGTACTGTACCCGGCCTCCGGCGGCTTTCATACCGCCATCCAGGTGAGGCTGCCCTCCCCACTGCACTTTTCCGTCTCTTTCCGAATAAGTAGAAGAAAAAATAATTTCATTCCCCAGTTGTTTCATCAATGGCAATATACTTGAAATCGTTCCCATGCCATGATTAAACCCGTCCCACCACCATAAATCCTCCGGCGCTCCTCTTTTATGCAGTTCCTCTGATAATGTCTCCTCATTGTACACCGTCCGCATATTGCTTTTGATAATCCTGTATTCCAAACCGCCGCCCTGCTCTGCCGCCCTCTTTGTGTCTTCCGTTATTACGCCTGCGCCGCAGGCATTTAATTTCATATCTGCGCCTATCAGCGTAACCAAAACGGGCCTCTTTCCAGAACATTGGCTTAAGGCATATGTGGAATCTGCGCCTCCGGAAAAAAATAAAATCGTTCCTTCCTTCGCTTTATTGGAAACTGCCCTGTCATATTTTATATCACAGTGTAAATCCAGCTCCGGATACGTTTTCCGAAATCCCTCCGCTATCTCTTCCAGGCTCTCAAGAAAGTCTTTATCTATTTCCCCTACATAAATATCCGCATGAAAAATCAGCGCAATCAGCCACATGCCGCTTCCAAGCAGCGCAGCCGTCAGCATGCTTTTATCTGTTTTGATCTCTCCCGCATTTTCATATTCCAGAACCAGTCTATCTGCACGAAAAAACCTCCATACATACCCTTTCACCTGATAGTCAAAATAGATTTTATTTCCATCAACAATTATATCATTGAGATATATCGCGCTGTCCTTCTGTTTTTCCTTTTCTGATTCTATATAGGAAAACAGTTTTTGATTCAGCGTCCCTTCTTCCGGCAGCTCCTTTCCCATTCTGCCTGCCAAATCATATTCCTCCAGCAGCAGGCATGACAGAATGCTTTTCTGTCTTATAAGATATAGAAGCTCCTCTTCCTCTATATATCCCATCAAATCAGGAATTATAAACGAAACCATCTTTTTCAGGCACTCCTCCACAGCATCGTCCTGCTCCTGCATAAAAAACCATGCGGCATAACGCAGATATACCGTCTTTTTTTCAAAGTCCCAATACGTTTCTCTAAGGCGGCGCCATATCTCACCCTCAAACAGCGCGCAGACTGCTTCCGCCTTCTGATGAACGTCCCATACGGTATCCCGCACTAAATGCGCCATAAATTTCTCTGCGCATTCATACAGTTCTTTTACGGATTCTACCCCCCCCCTTTCATTTTCTTTGCTGTTTCGCATCTGCAGCTTATCAAATTTCTCCACATATCCTCTAAATTCCTGCAGCAAATCATCCATAGCGCCCTCCATTCTTCCTATAATGCCCTATCCCCCTAAATAGTTCAGACGTTCCTGTGCAGGCTTATAACAACCGCATTTACGATAGTAAATTTCTGCTGATTCCATGTTGCCAAGGCACTCATAAATGACGCCCAGATTGTAATATGGCAGATAGCTGTTTGCGCCTTCCTCTATTGCAAATTTTCTTTCCGTGGCTTCCAAAAATAATTGAACCGCTTCTTCTATCCTCCCGTTTTTCATATAAATCAATCCCATAACCATACAGTAATCCGCGTTATAATGCAAACTTTCGTAACAGGATGAAAGATAAAGACCGCGCTCCCATTCTTCTAACGCAAGCAGTGCATACCCGTACCATACCGTCAGTTCCACCGCATAAAGCAGTCTTGGATTCAAATCATTTTGCAGCAGCTTTTCCGCCTCCGCCGCAAACTTTGCATAATTCCCATCCTTAAAATCAAACTTCAGAAGCTCTGCCTGTTTGCTGAAATATGTATCTAGGATCCGTCTTTTTTTGTGCGTTTCTTTTTCCTCTTCCGAATACTGGCGGTTTGTTTCCGCCAGATTTGCAAACCCGGCGTTAAATACGTCTTTTGCAATAAACCTGTTTTCCGGTTCAGACGCAAATTGTTCCGGTTCCACATAACCGCATTCGCCCGGAATTAAATTTAATTTTTTTGCCCAGCCGCACCAGCAAAAAGACGCCCTGCATCCCGTTCCCACAGGTTCTGTCTCAAGCTCTTCCTCCAGATGTTCAAAAAAATTATGCGAAAACCCCTCATTCATTAAGCACTGTGAATACATCCCGGTTGTAAAATCCAACTGAAAATACCATTTCCCGGCATAACAAAATTTATGATTGTCCATTTCCTCTAAATCACTTATATACTCAAAATTATGCGACGAAAAGCTTTCCCTCACTTTTTCATAATAAACCTCTTTGCTATATTTTGAATATATTCCTGTGCAGTTTCCTGTTTTGTCAAACTCTTTTGTGCTTCCTACATTAAGCGTTATCCCTTCCAGCTTCTCTCTGCAAAATTTATGTATCCTGTCCGCAGCCTCCAGATACCCGTCTCCGCACACGATGGAAACTCTGAAAGACACTCCCTGTTCTTTTACGTAATTTACATTTTCAGCATAGCTTTCCAGCAAATTCCGTTTTTCCAGCTCCAGAAAATGCAATGAAAATGAAATCAGTAAATGATCTTTCAATTTATCTTTTTCCGCTTTTTCAACAAGTTCCCGGATTCTGTCTCCAAGCGTCCCATTCGTTATCACCTGTACAAAATGCCCTTCTTTCAGCAATCCATGTATTAGCGGGACTGCATCTTTTGGCAGCAAAGTCTCTCCGTCTCCGATAATCTGAATAAAAGCCGTTCCCCCCAGCCGCTCTTTCGAACATGCCTTTAAAACCGTTTCCAGAGGATACTTTAACGCATACGTTTCCCTGTCATTCTTATGTTCTACCTGGGCCAGGCAGCAGTAATCACAGCTCAAAGTGCATCCGGCTGTATGAATCCTCCCATTAATCATTTTCGCTATATTTTCCATTCTTTATTCCCCTTCCCTCATTTTCCCTGAACAAATACGTCTCCAAGTAAAAACATACGCTCCCTTTCACCAAAAAAACCATACGCCGCATTGGAGGCCGCCACGGCCGTCACCAGCACATAACATGCATCGTCCAGTTCAGCTTTTCTGTGCGCAACGCACCGCACGCCATAAAACTCCTCCTCCTTATAATCGTCTATGACTCCCGCTATTTCCGCCAGAGGAAACTCTTCTGCAATATAATGATAAATTTTTTCCGCCGTCCCGTTCAGCCCCCACAAAACATATCTTATCCTGCTCTTTTTATCCCATTCCCTGTGAATATACTCTTTCAGCTTATCGATATCCGCAAGGCTGTTCGAAAAAGAGTCGTATTCCCGGCGCATTCGCTCCGAAAAGAAACGGCTGATCTTTTCATTCTCCCCTGCGTCATTGCCGCCGTCAATCCTTCTGATATCATTTTCCAGAATCATCCGCTTGGCCTCCTCAAAGGACGCCGCCTTCAGATTCCAGTCAATTCCGGAAAACTCATTTTCCGCATACAATTTTATCAGCCTGTCAATCCATCCGAAACGAATATCCAATTTTTTCCTGGCAAAAAGAACCGGGATACCGAGCGCAGCGCAGGGCGATGCTATATGCAGCCTTGAGGTCACTACCGCCGCCGCATTTTCCAGGATATAACGATAATGCCTGGCGGCTATTTCCCCTGGCTTTGTGCAGTCTCCTTCCAGCTCCAGATAAACCTGCTGCGATATACATTCATATTCCGTTCCCAAATGCTCTTCCACCGCAGACTTTAACTCTATCGGCGCATCGGCTAAAAACAGCTTCTTTCCCGGCTTCTTTCTCTTGGGCAGCGTAATTGTAACGCATCCGTTCAAATACGCATTGATTCCATACTGGCTCAGTTTTTGATATGTATACGCGTCCCTGCAGCCGACCGGGCCATTCGCATTCAGATAAGCAATATTTTCTTTATTGAAAAACCGCTCTTCCTCCCTGCTGCAGATTGTCATCCCCAGAAAAACCGGCTGGATATCTTTTGATATATTCAAAAACTCCCCGCTCATATAATTTGCGTCAAAAAGCGTCCAGTTCAATGGAAGCGTTAATTTCTCCCCCCGGTAAGACGCCGCCTGAGACATATTCAAATACGTAATATCTTTTATCCCCATTTTGTGATACAGATAATCGATCGCTAAAAACTGAAGATTATCTCCCAGATTGACGGCCGCTTTCTTTCCACGCACCGTCTCCTGCCATCCAATATTCGCATATTTCATGGATTGTTCCCCTTCTTTATCAAACTGTCCGTCAATGACGCAATTTGCCTGACTGATTGAAAATTTTCCGGCTTCACTTCATCCTCCGGTATTGTGATCTGATACCTGTCTTCCAGTTCTTCTATCAAATATAACAGATTCAGAGAATTTAAAATCCCGGCCTCCATCAAATCTGTATCTGCGCAGATTTCCTCATATTGGTTCACTTCTTTTAAAATATTTATAACCGTCTCTATATATCTATCCATTTGCCACCTCCCGCATCAGCGCTGCCCTGTCGATTTTTCCATTGACATTTAACGGAAGCTCTTCCCTGAGCAAAATCTCCGACGGCAGCATATACTGCGGCAGTTTCCGTTTCAGCTCCCTGTAAATCTCCTTTTCTGACGCCGCCGTTTGCGTTCCTTCGCAAAGCAAAATAATTTTCTTCTTCTTTTCATCATATAACGCACAGCTTTTCCTTATCCCCCGGGCAGCGCATACGGCTGTCTCAATCTCCCCAAGCTCAATCCTGTGTCCCTGATGCTTGATCTGAAAATCTTTCCGCCCGAGATACATCAGCTCTCCATATGAATTGTATTTTACCAAATCCCCTGTTCTGTATATCCGTTCCGCATATTTTTTGTTCAGCGGATTTTGAATAAATACCTGTTCAGACTTATCCGCATTTCCATAGTATCCCATAGACAGACAGCTTCCTTTGACGCAAAGCTCTCCCGTCTCGTTCGTCCCTGCCAGGCAGTCCTTCTCATTTAATACCAGAATCTCTGTGTTCTCACAGGGAAAACCGATAGGCAGAGGCTCCGCATCCTCAAATTCCCTGTCTACAATATAATATGTGCAGACGTCCGTTATCTCCGTCGGCCCGTACAAATTTGCAAACATAGCGTCCGGCAGTTTCTTCCGCCACAGATTTAAACACTTATTCGGCATAACTTCTCCACAAAAAAGCGCCTGCTTTATCTTTGTAAGATCTGCCTCTGCAAACGCCTCCGAATTACTGAACGCAATATAAGCCGAAGGCACCCAGAAAATCGTATTGATTTCTTTTTCTTTCAAAAAACCTGCCAGCTTCCCCGTAAATAAAAAATAACTCTCCGGGATCAGATACATCGTCGACGCATTTTTTAAAGCCGAATAAATGTCGAGAACAGAATTATCAAAGTAAAACGGAGCCTGATTTCCAAAAACAGTCGTGTCGTTAAAATCAAATTTATCTTTCAGCCACTCTGCATAGTCAATCACTCCTCTGTGGCTGATTACCACGCCTTTCGGCTCTCCTGTCGAACCGGACGTAAACAGCACGTAAACCGGATCGATATCACACACCTTTTTGTACCACGCCCCGTCATATGCCGCTTTTTTCATATCCTGCGGAAGTTTAAGATTGATCCAGTCCCCTTCTAAAAACTCCTCCTGTGATTTATATATGACACAGGCCGGCTCCAGTATTTTTAAAATTTTATCTGTGCGCTCCGCCGGAGAATTTTTATCAAGAGGCGTATAAAAATTTCCGCTGTAGACAACTCCCAGCATAGCAATCAGACAGTCCACGCTTTTCTCCATATAGACTGCGACAGGCTGGTTGCAGCGCCCTTTCAGGCGCTCCTGTATGCATTCCGCCACTGCAATTACCGCTTCTTTCAATTGTCCAAATGTAATTTCCCTTTCCGCGGATGCAAATGCCGTTTTCTTCGGATGCGACTCTGCGCTGTCCAGCAGATATTCCACCACATTTCTCATCTATATCATGCCTTCTTCCCTGATTTTTTCTTTCAAACTGTCTGCAAGCGCTCTTCTGCCTTCCCAGTTTAAAGTCTCGTCAATCGTACAGACGTCCGCAAATCCGCTTCGCGGCAAAAAATAGCTGAAATCTTTCATTGCCGTCCCGCTTTCTTTTGCAAGCTCTGCCAAAGCATTGACATTTTTCTCATACTTTTCCCGAAAAGCGTCTCCCCAAAGTTCCTGCGCATATTCATAATTGACGGGAGGGATAAACAACAGAAGCTTTATTTCTTCTTCCCGGCAAAAACGGATAAATTTTTTCAAATAAACGATACACTCATTTTCCATATCCATGCGAAACATATAATTCAGTTTCATAATCATCTTTTCGTTTGTTTTTTGTCCCATTTCCTTTAACGCTTTGTCGGAAGATGTAAAATAGTCGTTTGTAAAATTTGCAAACCGTTCCTTTGTAATCTGCGCATATTCTTCCAGTTCCGGCTCTTTATGGCCGACCGCCCTGTCGAGCCTTTCCATTAAGCCGGCATGCTGGGAGCGTGGCAGCAAATGCTGTTTTCCCGTAAAGACCTCCAGGTTGGCCATTAAGACCACGCCTCTGGGCTTATATATATGAAGACAGTGCGCTTTAAAAATGGTATAATACGCCCGCATCCCCATTGCATGAATTGCCAGAACTTTCAAACGCTCTTTTCCCAGCTCCTGTTCAAGCATTTCCCCAAGACTTGTGCATTCTTTATCCCAAACCGACAAATCTGTCATCCCGCAGTCTCCAAACAGCAGTATATCTGTCCTGCGCCTGCGGCAAAACTTCTCTTCATATGCATCATATAAATGATTGTCAATATAAAAGAACTGCCTGTTTTCTTCAAAGCCCATTTCTTTTAACTGCCGGCAAATTGCAGTCCCGTTTTCCAGAGAAACCAGTATTACAATCTCATTCTTCATCCCGGCCACTTCATCCGCGGGTATAATCGGAAATTCATTGATGCGCCCGCCCACCTTCTCCATATTGTTGTCCGTAAAAAGAATATCGCGGTATCCAAATCTCTTTAAAAACAGAGAATACTGCGTTCCCCGGATCCCCGCTCCAAATATGACAATTTTTTTCCCTTTCAAAAGCCCGCCGTACTGCTGCAGAAAATTTTCAAAAGCGCTTAAATCATATTTACAGACAGTCGTAACCGGCCATGCAAAATTTATTTCATTTCCCATCATGTTCTCCTTATGATTCCTGCAGAAGCATCCTCCCCAAAATCTGTTCTGCATATCCGTCTATGCTGTCTTCACGCGTCATCACCGCATTCTGCGGTATATAGCAGTTTTTACACTCCCCGGCGTCAAATCTTCCGCAAAGAAGCATCTGTTTTAAAAACTCTCTTTTCTTTTCACTGTTCCATGCCTCCGCCAGCGTTGTATCATGCACATTTCCAAGGCGAAACGGCGGCCTGATATGGCTGCAGGGATAAATGGTTCCGTCCGGCAGCACATTTATTGTATAAAAAACCAGCGGACAGCATTTCTGTATCTGAAATACGTCGCCATACTTATTTTCAAATTCATCTTCTTTCATATCCGCTCCCGTCCATAGCGGAACCACAGATTCCACAAAAACCCGGTCTGCAATCGGCGAAAAGAGCTTATAAAATTCCTCCTTCTCTCCGTCCACCGCCTCGTCCACAGTCTTGATATGAATCTGCGTCTTCTTTTTTTTCCGGTAAAGCATTTCTAACGTCTGGTAAAAACGGCCAAAGTCAATCCTGGCCCCGCATTCTTCCAGATATTTTTTCTCATTTAACCCCTGTATTGATATTACGATACGATCTAACTCTGCCTCGCACAATTCCTCCACATACTGCCCGTCTAACAGAAGCGCATTTGTATGGATATCCGTCTTTCCCGTAAGCCCTGCTGATTTTACATATGAGGCCATTTGGGGCAGCAGCCGGTTGCACAGCGGCTCTCCATGATGAGAAAGCGCAATCCGCTTAAACTGTCCCGGAAATTCTTTCATCTGTTCCACAATCCTGAGAAAAGTCTCCCAGTCCATCAGCCTGTTTTTGCGGTAATCCTCCGCCTTTATGCTTTCGTCGTACCGGAAACAATATTTACACCGAAGGTTGCACATATCACTGATATCAATTAATATTGTATACGGAGTGTCCAACGGAAGCTCTTCTCCCAATATATGCCTGTCTTTACTGTAGGATTTTATAATATTATCGTACGCCATACCCTATCCTTCCAAAAAACCATATTCCGCCATCCAGTTCTTCTCAAATTCCTGTATATAGGACGAATCCATAAATTCCTGCCTGTTTTTTCTCAATGCATCAGCCATTTGTGAAAACACTGTCCCGCAGCCCGTAAGACGATACGTTTTTATTTTATCGCACATACTGATCATATACGACCATTCACTGTAACGCACCATATCTGTCAGCCCCGGAAGCTCAGTGCTTATGTATTCTGTCCTTTCCCGGAAAGCCGCCAGATATTCTTCTATCTGCTCCGGCCTCCAGCGGCTTGCATCCTGCGTAAAAGAACTGTTATTTCCCGTATGCCTTGTAAAACAATACTTGGGCAAACCATATGCCGCTGTTTTATCCGCCATTGCCATATATTTATAACAGACCCAGATATCTTCATAATGGCAGTTCTCCTTAAACGGTTCCCTGTCAAGCAATTCTTTTTTTATCAATTTTGTCGGCATACCAGCATTATTGCGTTTTCTTTTTAACAACTCCGCAACCGCCTCATTTGCATCCCAAACGCAGGATTCCTCCCACATACTGTGAGGCAGGATTTTCCCATTTACATTCTTCTGCGCTCCGCAAATTGCAATCTCCGCCTGATTCTCTGTAATCAAGCCATATAAAAATTCCAGCATATCACAGGCCGCAACGTCGTCGTCGTCAACAAACGCAACATATTCCCCTCTGGCTTTTGAAACGCCTGCGTTCCGCCCGCGGCCAATGCTTCCCGCCTTAATATGCTCTGTCAGAATCCGGCTGTCTTTTTTTGCATATTCTTCTGCAATTTCCCCGCTTCTGTCTAAAGAACCGTTGTCTATAATAATAAATTCAAAGTCCCGGTACGTCTGCCGGAGCACGGCTTCAATGGCTCTTGCCACATACCGCTCTCTGTTATATGTCAGCATAATTACAGATATCATGGTTTACATTCCCCAGCCCTCTCCTCTGTTTTTCTCACTAAAGATAATGCGGGAGCCTTCCGTCTCAAATGCAAACGGCGTCTCCTTATATCCGCGCATTTTATTCCTCACATCCGCCTGTCTGTCGCAAGGCACATACAGCAGCATAAATCCGCCGCCGCCAGCGCCTAAAATCTTGCCGCCAAGCGCACCCGCCGTCTTCGCCTTCTGATACATTTCTTCAATGACCGGGTTTGAAATGCCGCTTGACATCTGCCGTTTCAATTTCCATGCTTTATCCAGCATCTTTCCGATTTCCTCCAGGTCGCCCTCCGCCAGAGCCCGTTCCGCCTGATCAACCATCCCGGCCATTTCATCTAAAACGGGCCGCTTATCTGCAATATTTGATTTTTGTTCCGCGAGAATCACAGAAGATATCCTGGTAAGACCCGTATAATAAAGCATCAGGTTCTTACAAAATTTATTCATAACGCTCTGTCGGCAAATCACCATCTCATTCGTTACCACATTATTCTTATGAAATTTATATTTACGGAATCCCCCGTATGCAACCGCATACTGATCCTGCATGCCAATCGGATTCCCAAGGCGTCGGATCTCTATTTCACACGCCTCTCCTGCAAGAACCTCAGGCGACACATGCTCCCCTTTATAAGCATGAAGCGCATTCAGTACGCCAACCGCCAGAGCGCTTGAAGAAGCCAGGCCGATCCCAGCAGAACTAAGCGGGATATCCGCCGAATAAACAATGTCAATCCCTTTCTTTACACCCAGCATTTTTAACGCTTCCCGGATAATATTATGCTGAATCTGATCTACGGAATCCACAAATTCATTTATGGTATAACATACCCGGATTTTATCATCAAACCTTTTACATACCATGATGTAAACATACATATCCAGCGCCGTACTGATGACAGAGCCATACCCGTACCTGCTGTTTTGGTAATAATCCGCAAAGTCTGTCCCCCCTCCAAAAAAAGACATCCTGAGCGGCGTCTTGGAAATTATCATATCATTTCTTTCCTTTCGCTTCTTCTGCTGAATCACTTTTATTTTCTTAATATGTCCGTCCCGCGCTTTATCAGATATTGATATACTTCTTCCGGCACGAGACGCCGCACTCTGTCCAGTTCCCCTCTGCGCAAATGCTTTCTGACTATGGACGCGCTGATTGCCTCGTTATCCATCTCTATTCTTGGCATTTCCACTAACTGTACGCCATAAAGCGGCAGAATCTTTTTCATCGCTTCATTATACTGCTTTGTTATCCTGTCTTTTGGCTCTTCTCCAACCAAACGGATTTTGATTCCCAGCTTTGGAGCAATTTTTTCTCCAAAAATTTTCAAATCCTGCGCCGCATCCAGCTTTTCTTCCTGTTTCTCTGCCTTTTCAAAATAAATCGGCATCGTCTCATACGATAAAACAAATCTGCCGGAGGGAACTGCTTTCACATTCTTATATTTTCTTGTTACAGCGCGCACCATTTCCAGCCTGTCTGCAAAAGCGACTTCCGACCTGTCCTCTTCCACTAAAAAAATGTAAAGAAAATCCACATACTGCAATGCCTGTTCTATCAGATACCGGTGTCCCTTCGTCATGGGATTGCAGTTCATAACCACTGCTCCTATCTGAAGCGCAGAATCCAGAACTTTTACTTTTACTTCTTCTATATACTGCCGGATTTCCTCCTCCAGAGTTTCTGACAAAAAGCACTGCCCTGCCTGAAGTATCCGGGGTTCCTCCCGGGAAAGACTGTCTTCCCACAAATGTTCCTTCAAATATTCTTCCGCCAGCGCCTGCGCGATCTTTATATTTCCCCTCTGGTTTGTATGAATTGGCCAGTCCCAGAACCAGTCGCTTTTCCGGCGCGCCAGTATTCCCTTTACATCCACGTCGCCCGGATAACCGCTTATCTTTTCTCCGATACTGCACTGGTATCCCCGGTTATGATCGACCAGAATGACAATGTCCCCCTCCCGCAGAGTCAGTGATTTTACTGTCTTCTCCAAAAGGAGCATTGCCCCTCTTTTCACTGCAATGCAGCGCACCCGGTAATCTTTTTGATATTTTTGAATTTCTTTGTACAGATAATTTCCAAACGCATCTTCCGCATCCACATACAATCCGCGCACAATGCATGGACCGATTACATATAATATATGCGTTCCCGTCCCATAATCTTTATATTCTACCTTTGTATCTTCTATCGCAATTCCTGATTCCCATACGCTTTTTTGTTCTCTCTCCTCAAGCCTGCGTATCTTGTCGTCAATGCTGCTTTCCTCACTGTCACACCAACACTTATTGATCTGTTCCAAATCCCTGCGGTTTTGCCGCAGACCAATGCTGTACGGATCGATACGCTGTGTATGCCGGTAATATTCATCCACACTGTAGTCATCCAGCTCTTCCAAACATGGAAACAGCATGGTAAATGCCAGAACCTTTTTTTCACGCAGATATCTTTTTAACTTTTCCACATAAAACAATGAATTTGCCGTTACGATATTCCACAGAAACTCCCATGTCTCTCCAATCTGATACCCTGTCTTTCCTGCGCCGCGCTTCTTTGGCACAGCCGCTGTTCCCTCGGCATAAATATTCATAATTCCCTCATAAACTGCCGTTCCAAACCGAACCTGTTCCCGTTCATAAAGCTCCGGGTAAAAAAGCTGCCATTTTTCCCCAAAAACTTCTACCGGAAAATTCCTTGCTTTCAAAACTTTATAAAAACGAAATGCAAATTCATTGAAATCATAAATGCATACCTTTTTTATCTGAGGGTACAAATCTTCTAAAAATAAACACTCCCGCTCATGTTCCAAAAATGTAAATATAGCGTCTTCCATACCGTTTAAATTTATATCAAATTCATATGCAAAATATAACAACTGCATATCCGCACGAAAAACCGGAATATATTCAATGTCAGAAGACGTCTCCTTAAATATAGCATACAAATCTGAGAACAGATCGCTTTTGGGACACATTTCATACTTTTCCAATAAAATCCCGTTTTCTCCCGATCTTTTCAGTACGCTTTTATAAGTCGCCAGGCCATAATACTCCGCTTGATTATAAATAAGAACAGGCTCTATGCCTCCTCTCAGAAAATACTGCAAAAATTCATCTCTGTCATATTGTTCTAACTCAATGCTCACTGCTTCCGCGTCAAAAAAACGAATCATATTTCCGTTACTCCCATACCTCTCTGCCCAATAACTCCCTGACCGCAAAAAGGAGCGTATACTCCTCATTTACAAGAATCCCTTCACATCCAGCCGCCATGGCCGCCTGCATATCCCGTTCATCGTCCCCTATCATAATGCAATCGCAAAGGTTCAGTGAAAAGTCCTTCTGCGCCTGAAAAAACATTCCGGGCTTTGGTTTGCGGCACAGGCATCCTTCGTCCCAGTTGTGCGGGCAATAATAAACAGCATCGATTCCGCCTCCGGCTTCTTCCAGTTCTCTCTGCATTTTTTCGTGAATCCTCTCCAATGTCCCCAGAGACAAATTGCCCCGCGCAATCCCGGGCTGGTTTGTAATCAGAATCAGCCGGCATCCTGCCCTCTTTAACATACAAACCGCCTCTTTTGCACCCTCCAGCCAGACAAAATCCTCTTCCCGTTCAATATAACATGCTTTTTCAGGCCGGACGTTCAGCGTACCGTCCCTGTCGAGAAATATTGTTTTTACAGGTGAAAAAAACTGTTTTGTCAATTCAATCCTCTCCCAGGAACCAATCGAATAATATCTGTGCTCTGTCTCCGCCGCATACATGGCGCCCTGTCTGACCAGTTTTGGATACACTGCCGCTTCGAAATTACAGTTTTCTTCCGGAAGATACCGCAGCGCTTTTTTGGAAACAATCGCATATCCAATATCCACACCCGACAGTTCCGGCGTTTTCCTCGTTTTGTCGTAACACAATACCTGCCCGCCTTCTCCAACGATCAGATTGCTTTTTGTATAGCCGTCTCTGTTGGCATATGCGGTAATCTGAATTTCCGCATTTTTTTCACAATAACTGTTCCAAAGTTTTTTAAAGTCAACCGGACAATAATTATCGCAATACATAAGAAGGAAATCTTCCGCCAAAAGCTCCCCGGCGTCTTTGATGCGCGCGCCCGTTTCATACTCTTGTGGAGTGACCCGGTAGCTTAAATGCACGCCGTATTTTTCCCCGTCTCCAAAATAATCCATAATCTTATCCGGCAGATATCCAAGAAGAATTAAAATATCCTCTATCCCAAACGCCTTTATCTGTTCAATTAAATATAGCAAGAATGGTTTCCCATAAAATTCATACATCGGTTTGGGACTATGGTCCGTAAATGGAGCCAAACGCGTTCCATATCCCCCCGCAAGAATTACCGCCTGTCTGATTTTTTTCTGCATCTTATCTGTACCCTGTCCGTTCTGTAAATAAAAAAGATCCCTAAAGAAATTCTTCATGGATCTTTTTTAGAAATTCTGTTCCTTACTTCCATGTATCCGCTCCATCATCCATGACAGACTGTTCCCCTTAATAACTGCTATATGTATCGACATTCCCCGCTCAAAACATTAGCGCCATATTTTTCTTCATCCTTCTGACGTATTGACTGCCCTGATCAAAAACTGTGAAGTAAAAAAAGTTTCTTTTTCTGCCGTTCCCGGCAGTTTCAAAATCTCCTCTATCAGTTTTTCCTCTTCCGCCTGGCATCCGTTATCCAATATCCCCTCTGTTTTCTCAATCTGAAACCCGGTTTTCTCAAACAGCTCAAGCGCTGTTTTAAAAGTGAAAAACCGCAAATGCGTTTCATCTAGTATGCCTGATTTCTGATATGCCGCCGTCCCTTTCAAAAGGCCCACAATAACCGACATATGCATAACATTTGGAATGCTGGCAATTATGCGGCCGTTCTTCTTTAAAAACGGCTTTAAACGGCGCAGTGTTTGTCCCGGATTCTTCAGATGCTCCAAAACATCTCCAAACAGAATATAATCAAAATATCCTCTTTCATACGGCAAATCCATACATTCTATATCTCCCTGGCAGATATCCGCCAGGGTTCTTCCTATTTGGGCAACGTCTCCCGAAAGTTCAACTCCTTTTACAACAGATTTTGGCCAATGCGCCTTTATATGAGCCAGCGTCGCTCCATATCCGCATCCAATTTCCAAAATATGCAGCGGAGCGTCCTCATTCTCTTCTATGAATGTTATCATATCCTTTCGAATCTCGCCATAATATTCCGCATCAAAGCCCCACTTCTCCGCCAGCTTCTTTTTATTGGCCTCTAACAGTTTTTCAATATCCCTCTGTTTAAAGCTGGCGCTTCCATAATGAAGCGCAAAGCTGTTTTTACACAATACCTGCGTATACCCGGCCGCCGCAATCCGAAATCCCAGATCGTTGTCCTCATAATATCCAGGCGAAAACCTTTCGTCAAACATCCCTGTCTGCTCAACAATCCCATGCCGCAAAAGCAATGCAAATCCCGCTAAATATGCTTTTCGTTCATAAGGATTTTTACAGGGGACATTGCATTCCCGCGCATAATTTCTCCAATCCTCTTTCGTATATCCTTCCCTGTCAACCGCCTGTCCGTTTCCAGCATAATTTGCAGCGCATCCCGCTGCGCCGGTCTTCCCTGTTTCATAAAGCCCCATCCTAAGGCAGAATATCGTATTGGGACAGATCTCCGTATCATTATTCAGCAGTAAAATGTCATTTCCGCCCGCCGCTTTTATTCCCTGGTTGCTGCCTTTTGGAAACCCGGCGTTTTCCTCATTGCGAATCAGCTTTATATCGCCCTGCTCCTGCAGCCATTCATAAATGCCGTCTGTGGAAGCATTGTCAACGACAATCATTTCGTAAGTATCCGGCCGGTTATTTTTCCGGATGCTTTCAATGCACCGGATGCAAATTTCCTTTAAATTGTAAGATAAAATTACAATGGAAACAGGCCGTACCGAAAAGCCCTCCCTGTGCATAAGTTCCTGGCGTTCTTTTTGAATCCGCTTTTTGTGTTCTTCATCCCCGCAATAAAATTCCGCATTCTCCATACATAAAAACGCCTGATTTACATTCCTGTTTTTCAGACAAAGCCCCAGAAGATAATAAAACGCATAGTCCTTATAATTTTCTTTCAGCCCTTTAAAAATCCAGTCCCGAATCTGCTCGCTGCCTTCCGCATCCGCAAGATAATGTCCCATTTTCATGCAAACTTCATTTTTATTTTTAACATAACGGCTTAAGACATCCATAATGGCGTATTTTGAATAATTTTTCTCCAGAAAAATCCTGCTCTCATCCATATCGTCCGCCTGATATTCTATCCTTTTCAAAGCGTACTTTAACATGCGCAGTTTCTCCAGCATTTGCCCAGGCCTGGCGCCGCCGTCATAAAAACGCGCCTCTGACTGATTCTTATCTTCCGTCCAGTCAATGCAGACTATGGCTTCATACTCCCTTAAAATCCGAATCCCCTGACGCTTTGGATTTAAAAATAAGTTCCTTAGTTCCTCCATCCTTCCCATTTCAAAAAGCTTTTTGACTTTTTCATATATTTTTTGATATTCATCATAGCCGACATCCAGGCAGCATTCTCTTATCCGGAAATCTCCCATTTCCAAATATTCCAGGAGAAACCGCTTCCTGTAAACCTCATATTTTTCCATATTGTTATAGCCGTTATCATGGCAGCACCACGCCGCTTTCTGAGATGGAACCACAACTTTATATCCTGCCCTTTTAAACTCCATACACTGGGATATATCATAAAAATCCCATCCGTCAAAAATATCTTCTCTCCACGGAATGTCATACTGGGTTGCCAGCAAAAGCCCGTCCACTGCTTCTGCCTCGGTAAACATACCACCCGGAACCGGAAAATCAGGAAGCGGCTCGCAATTGTCCGAAATCTTTCCGCAGTCCCATGATGCAACCGCGTAAGCGTCCGCGCTGAGATTTCCTGTTCCCACCATTCCAAGAAGCCCAATCTTTTCATCCTCCGCAAACACCGCCAGCATCCCGCAAATAAAATCGCGGTTTACAATAAAAACGTCCTGGTGCAGGTACACTTTATACTTTGCATCGGAACTCTGCATCCCTGCATTATAGCCCGCAGCCATAGAAGGCGCTTCCGTTACGGTGATAATGTCTTTTTCATATCCCTGCGGCAGTTTAAGACGCTCCAGATAATATCTGCATTCTGAATATTTCATTTCATCATTGACGCAAACAATAAACGCAATCTGTTTTTCATTCATCCGAATCCCACCATTCCTTTTACCGCAGGCTCAGCTCTGTCAGACGGATAAACTCCGCCTTCATGCCAATCCTGTCCGCATCCCTCAGTATCACTTCTATTCTGTGATTCAATGTATCTGTGCTCAGATAATCCTCTTTATACTTCTGAACCAGATAACAGCTTGCCACCAGATAATTGACGGATTGTCCCGATACGCCGTTTGTGGAATACGCAGCGTCCAGCAATACTTTATCTACAAACAAAGCCTCAAAATTCTTTGCCATTTTAAGCGCCAAATCATAATCCTCCAGCGCTTTCATTCCCGTATCAAATCCGCCCGCCTTTAAAATGCATTCTTTTTTCGCAAGAATGGAAGGGCACGGCACTAAATTATCGTACAGAAGCTGTGCGTAAATATCGCCGGATTTCTTTTTCCGGTCAATCTCCTCAGACGGCAGAACTGCAAAACAGTTATTTCCCATATCATACCGAATCTTATGGTAGACAAATCCTGTCTTGGGAGACGATTTCTCCATATAATCCATCTGCACTTCCAGTTTTTGCGGATGCCAGATATCGTCTGAATCCTCAAATGCAATATAATCCCCCGCCGCCATTTCAATTCCATAATTACGGGCTTTCGCCTGCCCTTCGTTTTGGGGAAGTTTAAAATAACGTATCCGCCCGTCTTTAAAAGTCCGTACGGCCTCTTCCGTATGATCTTCTGAGCCATCGTCCACAATAATAAGTTCAAAATAAGGATACGTCTGCGCCAGCACGCTCTTTATCGCGCTTTTTAAAAGTTCCGCCCGATTGTATGTTGGGAGAATAACGCTTATTTTGATATCTGTCATCCCTGCTCTCCTTCGCCTATACCCATCATATTATTGTATGAACGCGAGGCGTCTTTCACATATCCCTCTTTTATGCACTCCAATTCCTGAATCGTATACCCGTCTTCCGATTCCAGAAGCCTAAGCATCATTTGATCCAATGGATGAAACTCCTTTATCAGCGGATTCTCCATAAAATTTGGAAACCATTCGTAAATCCTTTTCCGCATGACAGGCAATACATCTGGTATCACATTCATTTTTAAAAATATTGCAAACCATGTGCCGCAATAATACATCCTTATAAAACGCGCTTCTATCTGTTCATAATACCGCTCAAACAATCCCTGTTCTTTAAACAAATTTACTGCCATCTCTTCTATCTGCATACGATCCAAATGATACATATCTATAGATGAAACGGTAGAATTCTCGTTCCTGTAATAACAATACAGCACTTCATCTATAATAGAAACATTTTTCGAAAAAACCTCACACTTCGTACCCCAGTAATTGTCCTCATATTTAAGCCCTTCCGGAAACCATATTTCATTTTCCAGAATAAAATCTTTTCGAAAAACGCGCGAGGGAAGAACGCCAAATTCTCCATTTTTCATATCCTCATCCAATGTCTGAAACGCCAGGCCTCCAATTGTCTCACAATGATATTCCCTGTCGTTTTTCTGAGCCGGCTCTGTAAAATCCGGCTGTTCCCATGAAAATAAATGCACAAATTTTGCGCTTACCCAGTCAAAATTCCCTTCTTTTATTTTCCGGTACAGTTTTTCATAAAAGGTATCCGCAATCACGTCATCCACGTCTAAAAATCCGATATATTCCGCGGAAGCATATTTTAAACCTGTATTTCTGGCCGCTCCCTGACCATAATTTTTATCGCAGTTAATCAGAATTACCTGATCCTGGTATTTCATTTCATACTGCATCAATTTTCCAAGCGTCGCGTCTAAAGATCCATCGTTAATAAAAATAATTTCCAGATTCTCAAAACCGATTGTCTGGCTCAGCAGCCTTTCCATACAGCGTTCTACATAATTGGCCGCATTATAACAGGGAATGATTACACTGATATATGGCATTTTCTCCTCCTTTTAAGTCCTCTTATTTCCGGCAGATACAGTAAATACTGGAACACAAGTCCGGATACTGCTGCCCCAGAGAGTAACATCCGTCCAGATATTCCTTTGAAATGATATCTGTTTCCAGCAGTCTGTCCCACTGGAAATTTGCAAACGCTTTAAAAAACACGCCTGACTTATGGGTAATTCTCAAACCCGCTCTTTTTATTTCCGTCTCCAGCGTATCCAGGGTATATGTAACTCTGTGTCCATGCTTTTTCTCCGCTTCCGTCACAGACACATTCGATTCAATCAGACCCATCTTAACTGCAATCTGCCTGGACGGCGCATTTGCGTTCGGACATGCCACAAACAGCGTCCCGTCATCGTCCAGCCACTCGTCTCTGATCTTTTTTAAAACGCCCGTCCTGTCGTCAATATGTTCCAATACGTGAATCAAAAATATATTTTCATAGGTATCCTCCAATTCAGCGTTTTCAAACAGGGATTCCACATACTTTATATTCTGATATTTCACAAGCCTCTTCTTTGCAGCTTCCAAAGCCTCTTTTGAAGCCTCCACACAGGTAATCTCTTCAAACCGCCCTGCAATGCGTTCCGTAAAAGCGCCCTGAAAACAGCCGAGTTCCAGAGCCTTCTTCTGTTTTAAAAACGGTTCAAACGACTGCAGCATATAAGGATGCATCACATCAAAATCAAATTGATACGCATACTTCCTGCCCTCATTATCTTTGCTTTCCCTATTGTAATCCCGTCCCATTCAAAAACCCTCCAATTTCGCCATTCCAAATCCATACTTTCCAAATTGATTGCCATTGTAAAGCAAATACAGCTCGCCTTTTGTCACAAAAGCATTCGGATAACAATTCATCTGTCCGTCCCATCCTGTTTCAGGCGCCGTAAAATTCAGCTCTTCATCACGTCTGTCCCATGTTTTTAAATCTTCTGAAACGGCATACCCTATGCGGTAACTTCTCTCTCTGTTTGTCCTGAAATCATAAGAGCTCCGGTAACAAAAAAACATATGGTACTTATTCTGATAAAAAACGACACATGGAAGAGCCTGCGACTCGTCCAACAGACGATCCGGTATGAGCCGCCGTCCTTCTTTCTTCCATATAAGCCCGTCATTTGACACGGCATGGCCAATTTTATAAATCCGGTCAGGCTCCGCGCCTTCCTCAAACACCCTCCAGCTCTGCCCGTATATATACCACATATGAAACTGCCCCTGAAATCTTCTTACAAATCCGTCCACGACCAGGAAAGGCTCATCGAGAGAACTTGTCAGAACCGGCCCTTCCCCCACTCTTACAAAACTTTCCCCGCCATCGTCAGACACCGCAAGCCCGATTCCGGTATCGACCGAAACGGATCTTCTTCTGGACCATCCGCTCGTATAACCATAAATCCTGCCTTCGTATTCCATCGGGCTAAATGGAAATATTCCATGTTCATCAAAACAGCCAGGATTTCCGTCCGGCAGGATCTGTTTTAAAACCCGGATCGTCTTTTTAAAATCTTTAGAAAAATCGGCAAAACAAACATAGCTTATTAATTTATCCCCGTCTTTTTTACAGGCGGAAAAATATATGCGGATAAACTCCTCAAATACAACCGCCTGTGGCGATTTTGCGTACTCCAATCCATATTCCTGAGGAGAAAATATCTTTCCATACCGTTTCCATTTCATGTAAGCTCTCCTTTTAATTCCGCCAGCCCAAATCCCATTTTCCCGACTTCATTGCCAAGATACAGCATATAAATTTTCCCGTTGCACGAAAACACATTTGGATAAGCGACCATCTCACTGTCCCAGTCTTTCCCGTCTTTTGAAATGTCAATGCCGGCTTTCCCGTCTTCCCTTGTCCAGTCAAAGAGGTTGTAAGAGCTGGCATAGCCAATTCTGTACGCATTTTCCGGATTTCTTCTGAAATCGGTATGATTGCGGTAACAAAAAAACATATGATATTTTCCATTACAGAAAATCACATCTCCGCAAGCCTGTGATTCCAAAGGCCCCAGCTTATCCTCTAAAATCGTTCTGCCGCATTTTTTCCAGTTTATCCCGTCTTCCGACTGAGCCATGCGCAGCTTATAACAAATTTCCGCCCGTTCATTTTCCTTTGTCCACACTGTTCCCGCAGAATAAAACATATACCAATTTCCATGAAAAATCCTGACTTTTGGAGAGCATATCATAAAAGGCTCGTACAGAGAAGACGTCAAAACCGGCCCTTTCCCAATCCTCTGAAAAGATTCCCCGCCATCCTGACTCACGGCGCATCCAATGGAAACCTGAAACGGCACGGACTCACATCTTGTTACCCCTCCATAATAGCCATAAATTTTTTCATCTTTTCGAATCACAGAAAACGGATATGTTCCAAATTCGTCAAACGTACCGCATTCTCCAAGATCTAAAACCGGTCTGTCGCATATTTTTAAAATCCGCATGGGATTATCTTTGTCCAAATCCACGTAGGACACCCTGCTGACTGTCTCTCCCCGCTCCGTCGGCTTCTCCCTGCAGCAAAAATAAACCCGGATAAAATTGTCAAATAAAAGCGCATTTTCTCCCTGCGCAAAGTTCCATCTCCAAAACGGACGTTCTTTGCACTCTGACGGATTAAAAACCAATCCTCTTTTCTCCCAGTGAAACATCCCTTTCTATCTCCTTTTCCATAAAAAAAGATTCTGCAGAAGCGTCTGCCATTCTTTGAAATCCATTTTTCCTGTAAAAGCGGATCGCACGGTGATTCTTTTTATCCACTTCCAGTTTTATTCTGTTTCTCCCGTTTTGTTTTCCAAACGCTTCAAGATGTCCTAACATGGACGCTCCAAGCCCCTGCCCCCTTAATTCAGAATCTACGGCAATCAGCGTCAAATAAATGACATGATTGGATGTATCATTTCCATAAAAAGAAAAAAATCCCGCTCCATCAGACACGGTAAAATTTTCCGCATACAAAAACAGCTTTTCCGAATATTGCTTTAAATCTCCCACTCTTGAAGAAATCGTTCTCGCCGCGCTGCCGTCATGCCGAACCAGAAGCTCAAGCAGCTTTTTCGCAGAATCTACCTTTTCAAACCGCATCCCTGACGCCTCCCTTTATAAGCCGGAAACTTTTAAGCATTTCCCTGACTTCTTCTTTTGAATTAAACATTAAGACGTCAATAATGGACAATGACGGAATGAAGTCATTCTTAAACTGTGCATATTCTCCGCATTCTGTTTGAATAAAACACAATTCTATCTGTTCTCTTGCAAAGTCATCCGCATGATACAATTTCATACCGCCAATCGCATTGACGTACCTTTCACATCGTCTCTCCCTGCATATTGCAATCACTTTTTCCTGTGACTTTAAAGCAGCGTCACACTTTAACCGGGATGAAACAATAATTGGCGTACAGATATCCAGATGCCTGCAGACCTGCTTGACGGAATGATAAACATATTGAAATAAATTTGTGTCCTCATACCGAATGACCGGAACTAAAAATTCATATGTCTGCTGAAAATACGGTGCCTTGCAGTATGCCGCTTCAATCTGGCGCAGCAGCTTTTCGGGATCAAACGTATCTGACAAATGTCTTTCCCGTATATCCAGAAAATCCGAATCCTTCTTTAACGGCAGCGTAATATATTTGTCCGTTCCCCCTGTTAAAATCCTGTTCCTGTTAATCCAGCCTTTTTTTGTATACTGTATGTTGTCATAAATCACAAATTCATCCACGGCTTCTATCAATTGAAAATATCCGATGTAAGGCATAAAATATGCCTGCATAATCCCTATACTCTTCATATTACGCCTGCTCAATCCTGTCAAATATCTTTTGAATAATAGCAGCCAGCTTTTCATCGTCTGTCGTCTTTTCCAAAATTCTGTCTTCGGCCATCCTGCTCTGCTTTTCATAAAATCCAATATCGTTTTTATATTTTAAAATTAATTCCGGATAATCGCTTAATGTCTCCGCTGTAAATTCCTCTCCCGCAACTGCCGCAATGTCTCCCGCTTTCAGTGAAATCACCGGTATTCCAATGCTCATTGCCATTGCCCCGGTATTGCCTCCGCCTATACGGGGCGGATTTACAAATATGTCGAGCAGCCTTAAGCACTCTACCAAATCTGCCCTCGCTCCAACAGACGTATGCCTCTCAAAAATATTTTTATAATCCCTCAGCCTTTTTTCAAACTTCAGGATCACATCATCCAAAAATCCCAGAAATAGTACAAATATTTCTTTATCCCGGCTTACGGCTTCATCTATAATCCTTAAAAACGCATCTGTGCATTCACCCCAAAGCCTTGTTCCTATGATTCCTATGCAAAACGCATCCTTTGGTATACCGATATCGCTTCTTTTCACTGTTCCGCTGGGCTTATCATACGGAAACAGAAATTCTGTTTCCAGGACTTTGATATTATTTTGAATCAGAAATTCCTTGTTCTTTTTATCCTTCTCTTCCCAGACAGGGATGTAATTGACAATAAAATCTGCGTTTACCGGCGGATATCCCTGGCTCATCCACATATAGACACTGTCCGTGAACTGCTTCATCACAACGGCCAAAGCCGGTTCAGAAGCCATATTCCAAACGCAAAACGGCTTTAATCTGTAAATTTTATCTATAAACTGCTTTATTTCCCTCACATTGTCTTTCTCAAACATCAATTGATATCCGTCAAAACTCTCATCTCTGTAATTTATCTTAAAGAAACCTCTTTCTTCCCTGTAATTGACGTTAAAAACCCCTCCAAAAACTCCCGCCTGCTTTAACAGTTCCGAATCAGCTCTTAACACATTGCTTACAATTAAAACTCTTTTCTTTAAATATTTCTGAATAATCCTGCAAAGTTCCAATATCAATCTTGTTGGGGAATGTATAATTTCCAGCAATTGGCTTACCATCACCACAACAAAATCTTTTTGTCTTTCTTCTTTGCAAACCTTCTCATAGGAAAACGCAAACCATTCCTGCATTCTTCTGGAAATCTTTTCATTCGTCTCCCATTCGTCACGAAAAGAAAGCGTTTTTCCTAAATAAAATAAGTTGCTCATAAGCTGAGCCTGTAAATTTAACTCCAAAAACAAATCGTCTTGCTCCGAAAATTCCTGCTTCAGCCTTATTTTCAAAAACTCTGTATAAGGCTCCATAAACCCTGTCAATTCGTATATATACTGTAAAAATGTCAATTGCACTTCCCTGTCATTGCCATAGTTCGTTTCAATAAAATCATAAAAATCCTCTTCTTTTCCCAGCTCCGCAATCCTTTGGTATTTCTTCTTTACCTTTTCCCCCTCTTCCCCTTCCGTTCCCTTGCAGTCAGACTGCGCTATACTGTCAAGAACGCATTGCAAAAAATCTTTAAACATTTCTAAATTTTTCACATAATCCCCCCACGTCAAATTTCTTTCCTGATAAATTCTGCAATCCAAACTGCCTTTTTTAAATCCAGATCTGCATATACCGGAAGCGCCAATACCCTTTTTGAAAGATCCCTGGCATTCTCAAGTCTGTCCCTTTTATATTTGTTTTTAAAACAGGCCGCGTCTGCCGTAATCGGCCAGAAATATTTACGGCTGTATACGCCGTATGCCATCAGCCGGTCATAAATATGATCCCTTTTTTCCTCGTTTTCAAACAGCGCCGGAAAATATGCGTAATTACAAAAGACTTCTTTCTTCCTGACATTTAACGTTATCGTTTCCGCTTCTGATAAGATTTCCTCATACGCCTGTATCACTTTTTTTCGTTTCTGTATTTCCCGATCTATATATTTTAAATTGCAGAGTCCCATAACTGCCTGAAACTCGTTCATTTTTGCATTTGCGCCAATAGACACCGTCAGTTCCTGCGACCGTATGCCAAAATTTTTCAGGTTATACAGCGTATCATACTGTTCCCTGTAAGGACAGCATACTGCGCCGCCTTCTATCGTATGAAACACTTTTGTCGCATGAAAACTAAATACAGATAAGTCGCCAAACTCAGCAGCGTTTTTTCCTTTATAGGTTTCTCCAAACGCATGCGCCGCATCATAAATAACTTTCAGCCCATATTTGCGGGCAATCCTGTCTATTTCTTCTACATTGCATATATTTCCATAAACATGCATCGGCAGAATCGCCGCCGTCTTCTCTGTTATCAGCTCTTCCAGTTTTAAGACGTCAATTGTAAAGTCTGAAGAAATGTCACAAAATACCGGCGTCAGCCCGTTTCTGATAATTGCATGCGTTGTGGATATAAACGTAAACGGCGTTGTAATTACTTCCGCTCCCTTTGGAAAACCCATGGACTGAATTGCCATCTCCAGCGCCATATGTCCATTGACAAACAACGATACTTCCCTGCGCCCTCCCAGATATATTTTCAATTCCTCTTCCAACTGTCTGTGGTATTCCCCCATATTGGTCAGACAATGGTTTTGCCACAGAGGTTTTATCATCTCAATATATTCTTCATAAGGCGGCATGGAACTTTGCGTCACAAAGATCCTGTCCATTACAGCCCCTCCAAAAATTCTTTTGCCCTGCAGTCCCAGGTATGGCGCTCTTTTGCTTTTTCAAATCCGCTCTGCGCAATTTTTTCCAGTTTCTGCGGCTGATTCAGGCGCTCTTTTATCATTTTGGGCAGTTCTTCCAAAGCGTCCAGGCGAAATATAAGCACATCCTTTCCATGCTCAAACTTTCCGTCCAGATATGTCGTATAATCTGTGACAAGAACGGCTCTGCACAGCATAATATTTGCCATCCTCTCCGTAAACCCGCCTTTATGCCACGACATAATATTCAAAGAAAGTCTGGACTGCTGCCACACTTTCATGCATTCCTCTCCTAAAAGATCCGAATGACAGATAAAACCCGGATATTTTTTCAGAGCGCAGCCCTCCCAGCTATTCCCAAATACATCCACCCGGCATCCCGCCTGCAAAAGCGTTTCTATGACCTTTGCACGGTAATAATGCATCACACAGAAAATCGCGCTTTTGCACTGGAAAAATTTTTCCAGATATTCTTCGTCCGTATAGGTTTCCCCCGTCTCCCGCAGCGCCTGATAAAACGCTTCATCCGCCGTCTGCCCTGGCTGCTTTCTCAGTTTTAAGAGAAAACGGTTCGCCAGAAAACGGGTTTTCCGCTCCATCTGGTGAATTAAAACCATCCCCCTCCGATAGTCTTCATAAGAACCGACAAATGATATGTCATACTTCTTTTCAGTTTCCTCTGAAGAGGGCAGGGTTCCCGCCGGAGGAAACAGATATGCTTCTTTCTTATAATATCTGCTGCAAAAATTTACATAAGCGGGATCGTGCGTCAGAATCCGGACTGTCTGCGGCGACCTTGTTAAAATTTGCCTGACCCAAACCGGATGATCAAAAATAAAATTGAATTTAGGGGCATAAATCGCATCATGCAGATACCGTTCCCCGTTCCGCATCGTTATGCTGAACATATAAGTCTGCCAGCCAATAATTGCCCGGTACCGCTTTCCGACTGCGTTTCTCATTAAACGGACGTCTTCTTTTTCCGGATCAAAATATTCAACCTTCGCCCCCATACGCTCCAAAGCCGCTCCAAACTGCTCCGCAAAAATATTCAGTACATTATAGCAGATATCGACGCCTTTATAAATCAAAACCGGCCTGACAGCGTCGTCGATGTCATAATATTCTTTTTGACGCCCAAGCATTCTCTCCAGAAGCTCCGCCGCTTCTTTCTGAAAACCGCTCTCTTTGGCAGACAGCAAAAAACTCTCCACAACTTCATCGAAACATCCGTATTTTAAAAGCTTGTCTTTATATCTGGATATAATATAACTGTCTGTACGAATCCCTTCAAACGGATCTTTTGTCTCAGGCAGATCCAGCAGCGCATATTCGTCTGAAAATGCTTTTTCTTCGGAACATTCCCTGATTGCAATCGAATTGCGTTCCGCCAGACGGAGCAGCAATTCATACTTCTGTTTCGCTTTTATTTTGCAGTTCAGTCCTCCCGCGTCCCAAAACACCGCTTTTGGAATCCAGATGAAATCCTCTGCCAGCCGTTCATCATACAAAAGCTTAAAAAACCATTTATCTTTTTCCGCTTCCGATTCCTGTACGTCTATGATTTTCATAACATTCCTTCCTAATGTATGGAAACTGTCTTTAACTTCTCTGCAATTTCCTCCACAGAAAGCCACTCCGTATTTGTTCCGGAGCTATATTCAAATCCAGGCTCAACCAGCTTTCCTCCTGCCTGGACCCTGCTCTCCTGCCACCATTCAAAATGCGGATACACGATAAAATGGTTTTCATACTCATACGTAAACATGGAATCTTCCCGGGTCACCATAATTTCATGCAGCTTTTCCCCTTCGCGGATTCCCACTTCCGGCATTTCGCATCCCGGCAGAATCGCCTGCGCCAAATCTGTAATTTTAAAGGAAGGGATTTTCGAAATAAACGTTTCTCCTCCTTTTGCTTCCGACAATGCCTTTATCACCAGCTTCACGCCTTCTTCCAGGCTAATCCAGAAACGCGTCATCCGGTAATCTGTAATCGGGAGCTTTGTCTTTCCCTCTGCAATCATATTCCGGAAAAACGGAATGACCGATCCCCGGCTTCCCGCCACGTTTCCATATCTTACAATGGAAAAGCAGACGTCTTTCGCCCCGGAATACGCATTTGCGGCAACAAATAGTTTGTCAGAAACAAGCTTTGTTCCGCCATACAGATTAATCGGATTCACTGCCTTATCCGTAGAAAGCGCCACGACCCTTTTTACACCGCAGTCCAGAGCCGCATCCACAATGTTCATCGCTCCGTTGATATTTGTCTTGACCGCCTCCATTGGATTATATTCGCAGGCCGGCACCTGTTTTAAAGCCGCCGCGTGCACGACGTAATCCACTCCGTCAAAAGCCCTGCGCATCCGCTCTCCATCTCTTACATCTCCGATAAAAAAACGGAGCTTTTCCTTATATTTTCTAAATTTATTCCCCATAACAAACTGCTTGTATTCATCCCTGGAATAAATAATAATCTTTTTGGGTTCATAGTTCTCTAAGACATATTGTGTAAATGCATTGCCAAAAGAACCTGTGCCCCCTGTCACTAAAATCGTTTTTCCGTTTAACATTTATCCCTGTAACCTCCTGTTTTTCTGCGGCAGCCTCCATGCGCCCCGATACTTATATCGGTTTTTGTTTTCCCCATTTTTAGACTTGTTTACACCATCTTACTTAGTATATAATGTCAGTAGATTTTTTACAACATCAATTTTTGGAAAGGATTTTTCTTATGAGGATATTATTCTATCAATACGGAAGCATTTGTGAACCAGACATCATTGCGGGTTTCGAAGAACTCGGCCATACAGTATACAAAATGACTCTGGAAATTACAAAAAAAGACGTCCCTTCCAAAACCAGAATCCGCCTGCTTCACCAAAAACTGATGGAGCATTCCTTTGACTTTGTCTTTAGCGTCAACTTTTATCCTTTTATTTCTGAAGTATGCAATATATACGGCCTTCTTTATCTTTGCTGGACTGTGGACTGTCCCGTTATGGAATTATTGTCCTTTTCTGTCAGAAATAAATGCAATCGTATTTTTCTCTTTGATATGGCGCAGTACCGCGACACCGTTTCTGAAAATCCGGAATGCATATTCCATCTCCCTCTGGCTACCAATCCAAACCGCTGGAACCAGGCAATACAAAACGCCCCCGCGTCTTCCATTCAAAAATACAGCGGCGACGTGTCTTTCGTCGGTTCCCTGTATACGGAAAAATCTTCCTACGGCCGCCTGCAACCTGCCTCTGACTATCTGAAAGGCTACCTTCAGGGCATCATGGACGCCCAGCAAAAAATTTACGGATATTATTTTTTGGAAGAAGTTCTAAGCGACGCAGCCGTAAGGGAATTTCGGGAACATTTTCCCGGTTTTTACCTGCCGCCGGAAAAAGCCGTCCGCAATGACCGGGCCGCTATGGCGGGGCTTTATCTTTGTTCTGAAATCTCCGCTATGGAACGCGTACGCACCATGACGTCTCTTGGCCGGCGTTTCTCTGTTGATTTATATACCGGAAGCGATACGTCAGGCATTCCGGTTCAAAATCATGGGCTTGTCAAAACTCTGACGGAAATGCCCCTGATTTTCCATTACAGTAAAATCAACTTAAACATTACCGCCAAAGCCATCCGGGAAGGTCTTCCGCTTCGGATTTTTGACGTTTTAGGCTGCGGCGGATTTCTTCTGACCAATTATCAGACAGAGCTTGCTTCTTATTTTACGCCCGGCACAGATTTGGACTGTTATGGAAGCGAAGAAGAGCTTTTAGAAAAAACAGAATACTACCTTACACATGAACAAATCCGAAAAGAAATTGCCAGAAACGGTTATGAAACAGTAAAAAAATACCACACATACCCGATACGGCTGACGGAAATGCTCTCTCTTGCATTTTCCGTTTTTAATTCCTGAAATCAGAAAGGCAGGACAAATTATGAAAATTCTTTTTCTAGACTCACCCGCTTTTGCAAAACTGGATATGCTGGAAGCCTTCCTGGAGTGCGGCGTTTCGTACAGCCTGTTTTTCCACGAAGCTTATAACGAACGTCAAAACAGCTCCTATGATCAGGCTTTTGACGAAGCCGTCTCCAAAGAACGCTTCGACTTTGTTTTTTCCTTTAACTATTTTCCGATCCTGTCCAATTGCTGCAAACGGCATAATATAAAATACGTTGCTTATGTTTATGACAGCCCGCTTGTTTCCCTCTACTCCTGTACGCTGATCAACCCCTGCAATTATGTTTTTCTGTTTGACAAAACTACCTATCTGTTTTTTAAAAACGCAGGCATTCCGAACGTATACTACCTGCCCCTTGCTGCAAACGTAAAACGGCTTCGTTCCCTGACAGCGCCTTTAAAACTGACAGAGCGTCTTTGTTCTGACGTGTCTTTCGTCGGTTCTTTATACAACGAAGATCACAATCTTTTTGAACGCCTGACGAATCTTTCCGATTATACCAAAGGATATCTGGACGCCATCATGTCCGCCCAGCAAAAAATTTACGGCAGTTTTTTTCTTGAGGAACTGCTTCATCCGAATATCTTAAATGATCTGCAGGCTTCTGTTCCTTACAGCCCCATGTCAGACGGGACGGAATCTGCCGCGTATGTTTATGCAAATTATTTCCTGGCAAGAAAGATTACAAGCAATGAGCGGATTTCTCTTTTGGATAACATATCCGGACAATTTCAGCTAAAGCTCTTTTCTCATATTCCAGCGCCTCAAATTCCAAACGCCGAATTCATGGGAACTGTAGACTATTATGACGTTATGCCTCTTGTTTTTAAAAACAGCAAAATCAACCTGAATATATCTTTAAAAAGCATTTATTCCGGCATTCCGCTCCGCTGCATGGATATCATGGGCGCAGGCGGATTTCTCCTGACCAATTATCAGGCTGATTTTCTCGACTGTTTTCTTCCTGAAGAGGACTTTGTATTTTATGAAAGCGAATATGACTGCTTAAAAAAAATAAAATACTACCTTTCCCATGAAGACAGGCGGATTCAGATAATAGAAAACGCTGCCGGAAAAATGAAAGAGGCACATACCTTCTGTCACAGGGTACATGCCATACTTTCTATGATTTCCTGAACGCCTCTCTAAAATCTTCTTCAAATAATGGAATCCCCGCCTGATAAGACTCAAGCAGGCGGACGTTCCTTCCAATCATCTCTCCTATCTCCATATCTTCTTTTGCAAGAATGTCTTCCCAGAGATCCGACTCATTTTCTTTTGCGTACATAGTGGCCCATCTTGCAAAAAGATGGTTCTCTATTATCTCATTTTGTTCCGTAATCTCTTTTAATTTCGCAGAAAGCCGTCCTGCATCCAATGTCTTTACTTCTTCTAACAATGCCGTTCCAAGTAAGATGCCTTTTTCCACCTGGCGGGAAAAATCGTCTTTTAAGGTTTCCATCTCTTCTGCTTTTTGGTACAGGCGCTTCTGCTGCGCATCATCAAATGCAGGCGGTATTTTTTCCAGCCTGTCATAAATTTTTATTTCACGTCCGCATTCCCGCGCAATCGCTTCTTCTAACGTTAAAATTGCGCAGCCTTCTATCTTTGCTCCACCTTCCGTCGCATCTATGACAAAAGTCTCTTCTTTACAAAGGCGAATCGTCTTTTCAAACCATTGCCGGTAAAAATTCATTTGAAAATCCGTGTCCAGAAGATTTCCGTCAGCATCCTCAACCTGAATCAAATACCGTGACTTAATATAATCTTCATTGTCCCCTAGCACGCCTTTAATCCCTTCCGTATGCGACTGTCCGCCCGTAAATGCAAGATCTTGTCCGACAAAAATAATCGTCCGAAATCCAAGATACCGGGCTAACTGAAACGCTTCCGCTGAAACGCATCCTCCGGATTCATGCATTGGAATTTCATCCTTCAATTCGTTTTGCACGATTTCATCCCACCATGGAAAAATCGTATCATAATAAAACACTTTTTTCCCATATGTCCGAATTGGAAACGGATTTGACCACCCGCAGCAACACCAGAGAAATTCCCGTTCTCCTACCGTTTCAAAAAAACGTTCAGGCGCTTTTGGATCCGCCGTGCATACAAAATCCGGTACAATTCCCTCCTGAATTACAGATTTTAGCGCAGCGTCTACAACAAACAAAACCGCCCTGCCTTCCGCTTTTTTTAATTCTTTTATGTTTTTGTCCAAAGACGGCCCCGCTGCGACAATAATTGCCGGAACCCCTTCCATCCCTTCCTGTTCCATTTCATATTTCGCTTGTGTAAGGATTCTCTGCTTTATCATATTCTTCATGTGGAACAGCATATTCTGAGGAATATTCCTGTTAAATGTACTGAATGTTGCCACTCTGGCTTTCTCATACGTAATGGTACAGATTACTTCATCCATAAATGTCCTGCATTCTTCCGTATAAAGCACATCATACCCGGGTAAAATGCAAAATTCCAGTAATTTGATATAACTATATCCAACCGTTCCGAAAATTGCGCTGCATATGTCTTCCCACATTTCAAAAATACAGGGCCATACCCGATGATCCGAAATCAAGTCCTCCAGATCATACTGCCGCAGCGCCTCCGCCAGAATTTCTTTATCCGGTTCGCAGATAATCAGAAGATTCGTATCATCACAGCGCTCCAAAAGTTTTCGCACCGCCAGTCCATCACTGAATCCAAATATAAAATACCTGTAAAAAGGTTTTACTGTATAACGTTCTGCATATAACCCCGCTGCTCCTTCCGGATCAAGCCCACTGTTCAAACGCCATGTATAACCGTCTCTTTCAAGCGTTAAAATTTTTCTGCTGTCACTGACTTCCACTGCATGTACGCGGCTGTCCGCATTCTGAAGAATCAGACTTTTCATCTCTTCAGCCAGTTGTTTATTTTTATATGCCAGCGCCCTGACATTTTTTTCCCATCTCTCCATGACTTTTCCCGTCTAACATCCTTTTTTATATAATTCCGTTGCCAGCATCGCATAATCCTGCAGGCAATCTGCCATTCCCAGCACATCTTTATATTTATATGCACAATTTATGCTCTGATACATATTGGAAATAAACAAACCGATTTCCTGCTCATTTCCGCTATCCACGCAAAGCAAAGCATCCGTTACTTTTTTCAAATTTCCCAAAAGCTCTCCTATCTTCCCGAAAGCTTCCTGTTCCCTGTTCTGATACAAAAAAACGCTGATTTCATCAATCTGTTTCTGTAATGCCTCAATTTCCATTCATTTTTCCTTTCTGCTTTCTTTTTACAAAAAAGAAATATCCCGATTTCATTCCTTAAAATTCCTTTTATGATATGAAAAAAGCCGACGTAAAACGCCGGCTTTTATGTAATTTGAAATTACTGTAATAAGGATAATACACCCTGTGTAGACTGGTTAGCCTGAGCAAGCATTGACTGTCCTGCCTGAGCAAGGATGTTATTCTTGCTGTACTGAACCATCTCAGAAGCCATATCTGTATCACGGATACGGGATTCTGCTGCCTGAGTATTCTCAGCCGCTACATCCAGGTTCGCAATTGTGTGCTCTAATCTGTTCTGCAATGCACCAAGTTTGGAACGCTGTGCAGATACCACTGACAATGCGCCTGCAATTGCTGACATTGCCAATCCAGCTTTTGTGAAGCTCGTGATAGAAATTGCATTAACGCCGATTGTACTAGCATTCATATTTCCAATCGTAATCGCAATTTTCTGTCCGCAAAGAGAACCAACCTGAAGATTCTTATCTTTGAAAGTTCCGTCTAACAGGTTCATTGTGTTAAACTGTGTTGTAGACTGGATTCTGTCGATTTCAGAAATCAACTGATCAACCTCTGCCTGAAGAGCTCCTCTATCAGCTGTGGTGTTAGGATCGTTCGCCGCCTGAGTTGCAAGCTCATTCATACGCTGTAAGATTGCATGAACTTCATTCAAAGCGCCTTCAGCCGTCTGAATTAAGGAAATACCATCCTGTGCGTTGGAAGAAGCTTTGTTCAAACCACGAATCTGGCTTCTCATCTTCTCGGAAATTGTCAAGCCTGCCGCATCATCTGCCGCACGATTGATTCTGTAACCGGAAGATAATTTTTCGGATGATTTTGCCTGCTGGTTTGTGATCATTCCCAACTGTCTGTTAGAGTTCATTGCTGTAAGATTGTGCTGTACTACCATATTATTTTCCTCCTTGAATATACTGCAGCGTCCTTGCTGCAAAACTTGTTTTTTGTTGTATGATGTTCATCGTCCCGGCCGTACGCTCCAGTCCAAATCCCATCACCAAGTAACAATTGTTATCTTGTTTACTTGAAATATATATCGGACGAATGTCACGATACTTTATAGTAAAAAGTAAAAATTTTGTTTTTACTTTTTATTATCAATGACCTGGGCAGAAAAATTTCTCTGCTTCATCATATTCTGATAATACTGACGAACCACTTTCTGACTGTTGCGGACGCCTTTGACCTGACTGCGCACATTGGCAAATTTCAGTTCCGCATCTTTCCGGTTCCTTGCCTCCTGCGCCTGGATTGTGTTGGTCTGTGCCGTAATTTCCTTAATCAAAGACTGCATTCTGGCAATCTCACCGGCATATTGCTCTTTCCCGGCGTTCAATGTATCCCGCACCCTCTCAAACAGCTTCTCAAAACCGCTGTCCAGAAGATTAAGTTGATCCACCAGCGCAGATTTGCTGTCTACATTCTTCTCAAAATCCTCCGGCAAAAGGTCCGGATCCGAAAGCAGGAGCTTCTGCTGGCGGTTCAACTCTATAATACGCGCCAAAATGCCGCTCTTTTTTTCAAGGCTTTCTGTCATTATATTAATATAATCCGCTTCCATACCCGTCTCCTGTTTATGATTTTCCTCCGGCGCGCCGCATTACTTCTTTCCAGGTGTCCCTCATTCCTCTTAAATGCTCAAGAACCTCTTCTAAAATTTCCTTGTCTTTTTTTATATTTGCTTCTACCAGCCTCTGCTGCAGATACGCATAAACACTTTCAAAATCCTTTGCCACCGGATATTTATGATTCAAGGTTGCCTGAAACTCTTCAATGATATTCTCCACTTTTACAATGTTATTGTGCGCTTTTGAAATATCTTTCCGCTCAATCGCATCTATGGCTATATTACAGAATTTGATAGAACCTTCATAGAGCATCAGCGTCAGTTCCGCCGGCGACGCAGTCAGAATTTTATTGTTTGCGTATGCTGCATATCCCTGTTTGTTTGTCACTTTGTAACCTCCCTGTTATGACAACATATGAGTCTGAATTTATCCAAATAAACTTGCAAGGTAAGACTGCTGGCTCTGCAGTGTGGCAAGCGCAGATTCCATAGCCGCAAATTTTTTGTAGTAAGAATCTTCCATCTTTTCCAGCTTCTCTTCCCATTTATTAATGGTCTTTGTATAATCGCTGTATTCCCTTGCCATTTCTTTGTCATTGTATACATGATTAAAACTGCTCAAAGAAGTTGAACTCATCTTCTTGTTGATAACGTCATACACGCCTCCGGTCAGCTGCTTCATAAACTCAACAACCGAATCCGGATCATTTACAAGAGCCGCCATCAGCTTATCTGCATTTCCTGACGTCAGAGGATCGTCCTGATTTCCATCAATGTGGAATGCATTCTGCTCATTGTCCGCAGAATTTAAAATGCCAAGCGTATGAATGCCAAAGCTTGAAAGACTGTAATTCTTTCCATTGACATTGTAGGACTTTAACATTGCCGTTGTCATTCCATTTAAAAGGGTTCCAAGCGAATCGTCCCGGCGGAGCAGGGAATCTTTAATCTTCTTCTCCCACTCTTCAATTTCTGTATCGGTCATCGCATCCTTTTCTTCGTTTGTCAAAGGCTCATATCCTCTGGAAGAACCTGCGTTATAGAGCTTTGTCATCTCATTGATCAACGCGTTGTAATCTTTTAAAATATCTTTGATCTTATCGTAAAGCCCCTGCGTATTATTGGCAACCGTAATTGTAATTTCATCGCCTTTTGTCTCCGCAAGCGCGTTGATTGTCAGTCCGTTTACAACAAGACTGTTTGTCGTAGATACATATTTGGCGTCATTGACATAAATTTCGGCGTCCTGCCCGTTTACACGGGTCGCCCCTTCACTGTTTGAAATGGTAATGCTGCCATCCAAAACGCCAGCTGCATTTGTAATTTTCTCTGTTACATTATCCGGGTCAAATGCCGGATTATCAAACAGGGCGTACTTATCTAAAGTTGCCTGGGAATCATCAATCTTTTTCTGCCAACTGTCTGTATAAACTTTAAAAGCCGCTTCCGGATCTGCGTCTGATGAAGCGTTTGAATATGCCTGCTGCACTGCGCCAATCAACGTCCCATGCACTTTATTGCCGTCTTCATCTTCCTCGGATTCATAGGCTTCCTTTGTGGAAAGCGCGACTTTATATGCATTCACCTTGCTTTCATCAACTTCGGTCGTCGTCACTTTCGCGCCGCTTTCATCCTCTGTCTCCACCTGCTTTGTAAAACCGGCTTTCTTTGCAATCTCATCCAGTCTGTCTTTTCCCGCGGTTACGCTTATGCCTGCCGCAGTCAGTTCAGCTTCCGTATAAGTCTGTTTATTATCGCCTCTTGTCGAGTAAGTTCCGTCCTCAGCCTTGTCATAAATCGTACCGTTCTGGTCGATATAGACATCCGTAAGATTTCCCTCTTTCGCCAGGCTCTGCAGATCCCTGTTCTCATCCGCCGTAAGTTTATTTTCTGTATCTTTTACCGTTTTATACGCATCTGCATACTGAAGATATGCCGTATATTTTGTAATCGTAACAGGCGCCTGCTCTACCTGGGCAAGAATGGCCGTTATGGCGCTCTTCGTATTGGCGGCGCTGTAAGTTCCGTTTATATGCTTAGTTCCGTCTGCGTCATAGGTGATGTATGGATCCCCGTTCTCATTCTTTGCATAAGCCGCCCATTCTTTATAGAGGGCGTCATCCGCCTGAGATCTCCAGCTAAGCTTCATCGCGTTAAGCGCAGCCGCTCCGTCCGCTCCGGTTCCCGTGATGGAAAAATCCCCTGCCGCTCCTGTCTTTGCAGCCGCGACATAGATGCGGTGATGCGTTGCGTCATAGCTTGCTTTTACGCCCGCCTGATTCAGCGAATCGACAAAATCGGAAATTTTCGTATTGCCGTCCACTTTGATATCCGTTGTCTTTCCTCCGGAATTTACGGTAATGGTGCCTTCTCCGCCTGTATAGCCAAGGCTCGACAGCGTACTGTCTCCCGTCACGCCGCTCCCCAAATCGCCGCCGGTCAGGTAACCGCCTTTTGCAATCTTGTCAATCCGCACGGAATAACTTCCGTTTACAGCGGAAGAGGACGCGCTTACCGTTGCTTTTGTCGCATCTGAAACGATCGCCGTTCTGATATTATACGCCGATGAATATTTAAGATTCGTAAGTTTACTGTAAAAACTGGAAACTTTACTGTTTAAGTTCTTCCAGATCTCCTGTTTCCAGGAAAGTTTTTTCTGCGCTTTCGTATATTTCTGCGTCTTGGTGCGATATGCGGATACCAGCTCTGAAATCAACGCTTCTGTATCCAGTCCTGAGTTCATTCCTGTAATTCTAATGGGCATAATTTCTTCCTCCTATCTCTTCTCATCCACCATCAGACCCGCCATCTCCCATACTTTCGCAATCATATCCAGCATTTCTTCCGGAGGATACTCTTTCAATACCTCCTTCGTCTCTTTATCCACAATTTTAATCGTGATACGATTTGTCTGGTCGTGGACTCCAAAAATGGCTTCTGAATGCTTTGCATTGCGGTTGATTTCTTCCACCGCTCTTTTCAATGCTTCTTTTCCCACGTATTCCTGGGATTGTTCTGCGTTTTCTCCGGTTCCGGCTTCCATCCCTTTTGCAGCGGAAGCCTTTGTCTTTCCATACTGTTCGTTTTCCGGTAATGAAGATGCGCTGCTCTCTGAAACTTTTGCCGAAATCCTGCCTGATGCTTCCGTCCCTGGCACGCTTCCCTGATATGCCATCTTTGGATCCGGAATTGATTTAATTGCCATTGCTAACCACCTCCGTGTGATTTGTTTGATGGCATCCCTGTCCGGAATGCCCCACTCATCCCTTTTTTCTATATTGTATATCGGTCCGGCGCTCCGAAAAAATTAGAACAATTTTTTCAAAGCCGCCATTCCATCCGGATTTAAGGCCGCTTTGTTCTCATCTTCTATCTGAAGATAAACCTCTTTCCGGTAAATCGGCACTTCCTTTGGCGCAGTAATGCCAATTTTAATCTGATCTCCGCGAATCTCAAGTATCGTAACTTCGATGTTATTATTTAAGACGAGAGATTCTCCTTTTCGCCTGGTCAAAGCCAGCATGCTTATTCACCCGCCTTCTCTTTTCCCTGCCTGAGCAATTCGTAGATTTTATATCTGACGGCTATATCGTCTTCCACAATAATCTGGCAGCCCTTGTTCGTATCTGTATTGATAATTACGGGCGCCTTTAAATTCACCGATATATTTTCAATCTCTTCCGGAACCGTCACTGTCACAAGAACATATGTATTCTCCGGTGTCAATTCTCCAAGTCCGGCTAAAAGCTCATTGTTTACCGTCGGATTATAATCCGGCAGCAAATCTGACGGCATCATCACCGGCATGGCGATGTCCCCGTCATCCATGGACTGCAGCCACATAATGCTGAATTTCTCCCTGCGCTCCGAATCGAAAATCAGAGTAAACGACTTTAAATCCGGAAATCCAATAATTCCCTGCTCCATCTTTATGATTTTTCCGTCTTCAATTTCAATCTCTCCGAACAGTCTTGTCTTTGCCTTCATGTCCAATCCTCGCTTTAAATGTAATCCAGAAGCGTCTGCTTTTCAATCTTTGATGCGGAAAGAAGGGATGCCTGGTATGCGTTAAATGCCGCCGTATATTCAATGATGATATCTGACAGCTCCTTATCCTCATTGCAGGACTTTAATTCTTCCTGCGTAAGCTGCAGATTGCTGATTCTTGCTTCCGTCATCTCCAACTGATCGCCTCTCGCTCCAATTTCCGTATAGGCAATGTTGAGCTTTTCTATATATTTGTCAAACTTCTCATTTGCCTTCGTATACAGCTGCGTCAACTGGCTGTCCGCATAATCCGCTTCTTTTTGGGCCGCGTCAATCCATTTCTGCACATCCGCCTGACAGTCCGCATATTTCGCTTCGCCTTTCATAACCTTAAGACGCTCTACTTTATCATGCGCATTGATCGCATTCTGAACGGTATCCAAAAGTTCTACAACATCCTGGTAAATATTCATATCAAAAAGCTCATCTGCCTGCAGATTCACGGTCAGAGTCTGATTTAAGGAAACCGTATAGTTAATGTCTTCAATTATTTTCTTGCCGTTTTCATCGTATTTCTTATATTCAATCGGTTTATTGGCGTCGGTGATATCCGTACAGTCATAGTAATACTCCGGACGAAGCTCTCCTTTGGAAAACCCTGTCTTCGTATAATCAATTTCAATGGTCGCATGACCGGACTTCACCAGTTTGCTGATCGACGAGCCAAAAATAATATCTCCTGTGTCTTTGATTACAAACACATGTCCCGCGCCCATCGTCTTTCCCGCATATTTCTGTTCCCAGTCTTCCTCGGAATCGAAATATTCTATCGTACGGTTCCGAATCACATTGCCGTTCTCATCTACCAGCCGCAGGCTGTTGATATCTGTAAGATTATCATACGGAAGACGGATCCTGTCGTACTGCTGCTTTTTAAAATCCGGAATATTTCCGGTGTTCTTTGCTTCATCCGCTGTTGTCGGAATCTCTGTATAACCGGCAAAGTAATTATACTCCTCCATATCTTTATAGGAAAACGTCTGTTTGATCTGGTACGTCGTCTTTGCCTCATCTTCCATAAACGTCAGCTTGGAACCTGTTCTGAAACCGGTAAACACCGTTCTGCCCGCATTATCGGCATTCCCTTCTGAATAAAGCTGATCCTTTAACGCGGTCAGGTTCTTTAATATCGTGCTCCTGTCTTCCGCCGTCAGATAGTCGTTTGTCCCCGTTACGCATTCCGCCTTGACGTCCGTCAGGATCTTGTTCATATTTTTAATCGCCGTCTCCGTGGCTTCCATCCATGCCATCGCATCCGGAATATTTTTCTCATAATACTGATCAATCTGGCTCAATGTACTGCGCAGACGCAGCGCCCGGATTGCGACAATCGGGTTCTCTGAAGGCCGCTGAATCTTCTTCTGTGACGACATCTGCAGGTTCAGGGCATTGACATTGATTTTGTTGCCGTTAATATTGGCCGTTGTATTGTTAAGCATCATATTATTTGTTATTCGCATCGTATTCCCTCCTGTAAACGCATCCGTTATACGCCAGTTCCATTGATTAATTTATCATACATTTCCGCCATGCACTGAATCATCCGGGCCGCCAGATTATACGCATTCTGGAACCTCACAAGATCCAGAGCCTCTTCATCTTCGTCAACTCCTGAAACGGAAAGCCGCTGCGTCGTAATCGCCTCGGAAATATCCACGAAATTTCCAAGAAACATATCCGACTCATTCGTATCGATCGAAATATCCGAATAAATACATGACAGGAAATCTTTTCCGCTGCCGCCCCGGAATAAAATCACCTCGTCGTACAGCTTCTGCATCGCATCCACAATTTCACTCTTGTCTTCTTTGTCCGCCAGAATGGCGTCCATTGTTGTCGTTGCAAAAATCCTGGAATCCCGGACGCTTTCGTCCGCCACGATAAAGTTTAAGGCGGTCAGCTGGTAATAGCTGTTGGACGTGGAGGAAATCACGCTTTTTGCCGGATCCGTCACGCCGTCTGTATTTACCGACTGATCGGAAAAATCAAGCTCTTTCCCGTCATATGTCTTTGCGACAAAAAACGCTCCCATCGGATCTTCATTCAAATCCACGCCGCTTTGCTGCCATGCGTTGAATCTCGAACTGAACGAACGTATAAATTCGCTCATCTGCCCCATATAGTATGGGATTCCCATGACGTCCACGCTGGCTCCGATCCTGGCCTGTTTTCCCACAAGATCGGATGACGCCGCAGAATCAAAAACCGTATCAAAATGGAACGTATAAGACGCAATGTTTCCCTCGTCGTCCAGTTCCACGTCAAAGCTCGAATAGTAATACTCTTTATTTTTAATTGTAATAACGCCCTCTGCCGCCATCGTCATCGACTCAATTGTCGTCATCGTCGAAGGTTTTATTTTTATCGTGGAAGGCCCTGCTGCAAGAACCTGTCCCTGGAAGTTTTCGGCATTATTGCCGTCACGCATTTCAAGAGCCGCCCTTAAGGCTCCGTCCATGGATTTGGAATTCATATTAAAATGCATACCCGTATCCGACCAGACTACGTCATACAGCCCTTCCACATCCGTCTGATTCACCTTATGCTCTCTCGGCACACAGGTGAGCTTCCTGTATTCAAACGTATTCACAAGCGTCTGTCCGTCCAGCTTTACAATATAGTTGGTTCCCCCCAAGTACATATCGGGATAATTGCTGTTTACCACCGGAGACTCTTCTACGGTAATCGGGACAATCTTGGACAGTTCATCAATCACAAGAGCCCTTTGATCCCGCAGCTCATTGGCCGTGCCGCCCTGTATCTCAATGGCGTTAATCTGCTTTGTCAGAGACGCAATCTTTTCCGCGCTGGAATTGATGCTGCTCACCAGCGTCTTAATCTCGTCGTTGCAGTCTTTCTGCAGCCTGGCAAGGCCATTCGCCACATTCTGAAAATAAGACGTGAATTTCTGCGCTTCACTGATAAAGTTCTTACGCTTATTTTCATCCGCCGCATTATTTCCGGAAAGCTCATTGAGCTGGTTGAACATACTCGAAAAAATCGTGGTAAATCCTGGGTTTGCGGCTCCGTCGTCTTCATAATAATGTTCAATCTGCGCCAGATAATTCATCCGCATCTCATAACGCCCTACGGAAGACTGGTTGTTCCAGTATTTTGTATCGTAATAAGAATTTCGAAGGGCGGTGATGGAAGTCGTGACTACGCCGCTCCCGACAGAGCCGTATTTCTGATACACCCTGAGCGCTTCTCCAGCCTGCCGGTTTGCAACCTGCTTGGAATACCCTTTTGTCTGTACATTCGATATATTGTTGCCTGTCGTATTAATTGCCGCCTGGAACGCATTGACTGCGGAGGAAGCTATATTTAATCCAAAAAATGTTGATGGCATATCCGTTCACCTCTCTCACTAACCCATCCGGTAGATAATCGTTTCAATCATCTCACTGATTACATTAATAAATCTGCTCGACGCGTTATATGCATTTTGAAATTTAATCATATTTGTCAGTTCTTCGTCAGAAGACACGCCGATTACCTGCTGCCTGGAATTATCCGTTTCACGCGCAGTGCCCTCAAGGCCCGCCGCTGTCGAACCGAATACGTCCCCAAGCGCCGTCAGCTCTCCCGTCATCTTCGCATAAAACTCCCCAAACGTACATGGCGTCGTATCATGCGGGCTTAAAAACATCCCTTCTTCATCCCAAAGAGCCGCCAGGGCTTCGCCCAAATCATGCGCTACCGGAAGCTCTTCATCCCGGCCATTCTGCCTGTATGCCGGCATCAAAGCTTCGCTCTCCAAAAGCTTCGGATTGACATGAATGCTGCCTACGGTATACTGTTTTGCCGTATCGTTCGGATCTTCTTCGTTATAAACATAATACGTCTTGCCGTCGTCGCCTTCAACCTTCGTATAACGGGAACATCCCGTCCTTACAAAAAGCTCCTGCGGCGGAAGCGATCCATCCGCCGGAAGGTAACAGTTTTCTTCATCCAGTATCAAAGTCCCGGCCGCAAACGACACATCGTTTCCATTTTCATCTTTTCCGGTAATCGCAGTCTTTGAAGCCGTGTTTTTTGCATACAAATCGTTGATTCCCGTCACAAGCTTATGTATCAGCATATCTAATTCCGCTTCAATATTCATCATAACGGAATTTCCAAGCGTGGCGTCGTATTCTTTCATGGAAACGCCTTCCAGATCCCTGTAATTTGCAGCCTTATCTCCGCGCGCAAGCAAAAGGGCCTTTAAAGATCCGATGTCGTTTTTCTTTGAAGGGGAAATTTCCGCGGACGTATTATAGACCGTATAGCACTCCCCTCTCTCTTCATTCGTAAGCTGGGGCCAGTACGGCGTAACAAATCCCGTCACTTTATCTGTCTTTTTTCCCATCTCAAATACGTGTATCTCATCCACAAAAGCAACGTTCTCAAAATTAACTTTCACAATGCCGTTCGCCACTTCTTTGTAAGAAATGTCTCCGTATTCCGCAAGCTCATCCAAAAGCAGATCTCTCTCGTCCCGGAGGTTCATAGCTGTCTCCACCCCGGCCGATTCAACTTTCATAATCTCAATATTCAATTCTCTGATTCTGTTTCCGATTTCATTGATCCTGTCAACCGCATCCGAAATCTGCTGATTTAAATTCGACTGGTACTTCTTAAGCCCATTGTATACCGCCTTTGATCTGCTCTCGAAAAGGCTGGCTTTCTGAACGACCAGATTCTGATTGGCTTTATCCGAAGGATTCTTTGCAAATTCCTGAAACGCAGCCCAGAGACTGCCTTCTTCCGCAAGCAGGATTTCCTGAAAAGACGTGCCTTCAAGCTCCTGAAACAAAGTCTCCGCTTCGGATATCGCCTCAAACGTGGCAGAATAAAATCCCGAACGCCCTGTCTGCGTCCGGAATGTTTTATCTAAAAAGATGTCTCTTGCGTGTATCACGTCACCGATTGACACGCCCAGACCTGACTGTGACGGAGCAATCGCCGCCGTCCTTTTATATGTGTCATAATTCTTGTCTTCCTGCAGAATCCGCTGCCGCACATACCCTTTCGTATCTACGTTGGCAAAGTTATTGGCGGTCATATTCATGGCGTTCTGACTCGTCTTAAGCCCGGATTCTCCAATAAATAAACTTCCCATTGAATTGGCCATAATTCTTCCTCCCTGTCAAGCTTTACTGTTTTGCGTCAAATCCGCTGTTCCCCAGCAGATCTCCCGTATTATAGGCGTCCTTGTTGTAATTTGCCGTCTCAGGCGCCTGCCGCATACTTTTAAACAAGGTGAGATCGAATTCTACCATTTCAAGTGCATGATTCAAAAGCTCTTCGTTTCGCCTGTTCGACTCCTGAAGGCGATTGCCCGTAGTCAAAATTTTTGCCCGGACTTTCGACAGGCGCTCCTGTTCTTTTGGCTGCTGTTCCAAATACCCAATCAGCCTGGTAATGGTCATCTCTTCAAACTGCTTTCCCAAAACGTCCGACATATCTTTTAAGACGGCGTCTCTCCGGATTTCAAGATTGCGCAGTGCGCCGGAAACTTCCTGTTCCTGTTCCGTCACCCGCTCCAATTCCGCGATATCCGATTTCACGAGCGCCTTTTTCTTCTGCTGCGCCAATTCTACAAGCTTTTCATATTCGCCGTTTTCTTTCTCCAAGACTTCCACAAGATTATCCATTAAGCTGGCCACTGGTCTTCCTCACTTTTCCGCACTTATTTCCGCAGAGCATTATATTTCTCTAGCAGTTTGCTGGCAAAATCTCCGGAATCAACTCTGTAATTCCCCGACTCGACTCTTGCTTTCAGTTGAGCGACTTTATCTTCCCTGATATCCGAAGCTTCCGCTACCGCCTGCTTTGCAGTCTGATAATCAAAACCTGCCCGTGAGATGGTCACTTCATCACGACCGGCAGCGTTGTCATATAACTTCTGTGTCTTTCCTGTCTTACTGCCCTGATACAACTGTGCCACCTGATTGTAAGTTTCTATACGCATGACAGCATCTCCTTTCTTCCCTGAAATATAGTGTAAGTTCAACTATTTTTTCTTCGCTCTTACACTATTTATCGGTTTATTTTTCATTTTCCTTAGTTAAAAAGGAAACTTTTTTATATATGCGAGAAGTTCTTCCGAAAAAAGTTTTCGCCCCGTCATACATCTGACCTGATCCGAAAGCCCTTTTTCTCCGGACAGCTCCGCCGGAGCAATGGCAAGATCCGCGCAGTTTAACATCGGAATGTCAAATGCACTGTCTCCCGCCGCAATCACGGCTTCCGGACGCAGCCTCTCTTTCAGCCGCAGGACCGCCGTCCCTTTATTCAGCTTTTTTGGAACGATGTACACTTTTACGCCGTTCCCAAACACGTCCACCTTATCCATATCCAGAGATTCCTTCAGCCTCTTCACAGAATCCAAGGGCTTTTCGCTCTTGGTAAAAGCGAAAAGCCCCCGGATATCCCTGACTTCCATACACCGGTTTTTATCCTTCTCTAAAAGCCTCTCTCCAAAAACCAGTTCTTCCCTGCTTTCCGATATGGCGGCAAGCGACTCCTGATACCATAAAGGGTCTTCTTCCCCGTCCACAAGCAAAATTCCCCCATTTGCCGCAAGCGCATACGAAAACGGCCCGGTTCCGAGATCAATCCTTCTGTACTGTTCCACCGTCCTTGTCGTCGTAGGAACGACAGTAACAATCTTTTTCATTTCTTTTAAAAGCGCATACGTCCTGTCCGTAATAAAAGAAACTTCCCTTTCCCGGTAAATCTCGACACATCTTTTTTCACTCCCGATGCTGCGCTTATAGGAGTAAATAAGGGTATTGTCCAAATCTGTATGGAACAGCTTCATAATTAATTTCCCCTGTTTACGACAAGCTTACGTACCATATCCACCGGAATCATCGTAACGGCAAGCAGTATGACCGCAATCCATCCTTCGATTTCAAATGGAACGCAGCTAAACATATTGCCAATCCAGGTAAACGCCGCAAACGGCACCAGCGCCGCGTTTACAATCAAAGCCTGCACCAAAATAATCGTAAAGAACACTTTTAAAAATCCGGTATTTTCATTCAATCCTTTAAAAATAGCAAACCTGTCATCCCTTACATTAAAACCGTTAAACAGCGCGCTTACGATAAAAAGCACGAAATATCCCGTCAGATGCTTTGCATTCGGAACGCCGTCTAAGACCTTTCCGGCGCCGTCTGTGGCCCATCCGCCAAACAATTCTGCAAAAAACGGCAGTTTTAAGAACAGGAAACTGATAACCGTCAGCCATGCGCCCATCGTAACAATCTGAGCCATCATCTTCTTGCTTACAATGCTTTCGTCTCTTCTTCTCGGCTTCTCTTTCATATATTCCGCAAGCGCCGGCTCATTCCCAAGCATAATCGCGCCAAGTCCGTCCATTACCAGATTGACAAACAGAAGATGCGTCACCTTAAGCGGCTCTTCCACTCCGAAAAACGGAGCAATCGCACTGACTATAACTGCGGCGACATTTATAACGAGCTGGAATTTACAGAACTTTAAAATATTATGATAAATTGTCCTGCCGTACCAGATAGCGTCTTTGATGGACTTGAAGTTATCATCCAAAATTACAATTTTTCCGGCCTCTTTGGCCGCTTCGGTTCCGCTTCCCATTGCAAAGCCGACGTCCGCCCGTTTTAAAGCCGGAGAGTCGTTTACGCCGTCTCCCGTCATGCCGACGACAAGATTCATCTCCTGGCACAGCCGCACCATCCGGGATTTGTCGGTCGGAAGCGCTCTTGCAATGACTCTGATATTCGGTATGATCGCCTTTACCTCGTCATCCGATTTTTCGTTTAACTGCGCGGATGTAATCGCAATGTCCGACGCATTCTTTAAAAGCCCCGCGTCTTTTGCAATGGCAACCGCCGTCTCCAGACGGTCCCCTGTAATCATCACGACCTGAATGCCTGCGCTCTGCACCTGGTGAATCGCATCTTTCGCCTCTGCCCTGACATCGTCCCGGATTCCCACAAGCCCAATGATAACGATATCGTCGTTAATCTGGTTCTCCGCAAGCGGCTGTTCGGAATATCCAAAAGCGAGCACACGCATTGCTTTTTCTGCAAGCGCGTCTATCTTCCGGTTCAAAGCCCCCGGATCCAGATTTTGTACATTTCCGTTTCCGTCCAGGCATTTTGAAGCCTTTGCCAGAAGCCGCTCCGGCGCGCCTTTATAGAAAGTCTTTCCCAGGCTGTCAATTCTGGCCTGGCTGAATTTATTCGTTGAATTAAAGCTCTGCGCCTTTGTAACTACGCATTCCCTGTCAGCTTCAAACGCACGGAACGTGGATTCTCCAATGAACTTCATCAGCGCCTGATCCGTGGCGTTTCCGCCGATTACCCTGTGTTCTCCGTCGTACATAGACTGTGTGTTCTTGCCAATGGCAAGATCAACCAGACCTTTTACGCCGCTGTGTTTTCCAAGTTCTTCTATCGGAATGGAATTTCCGTCTGCGGTAAAAAAATCCACCACTTCAAGCATTCCTTTTGTAATCGTTCCCGTCTTATCGCTGAACAGGATATTCAAAGAACCCGCCGTCTCAATTCCTTCCGCTTTCCGCACAAGCACATTATGATCCAACATCTTGCTCGTGTTCTGCATAAGCACCAGAGAAATCATAAGCGGCAGACCTTCCGGCACAGCGCACACGATAATTACGACTGCAAGCGATACCGCATTGACAATATCTTTGATAACGCCTTCCGCACCGATGGCAAAATATTCGGATATTCCGCCTGCCGATACGATAAAATAGGCAAAATACAGCACGGCGATCACAATTGCCCCGATGTAACCGAATGTGGAAATCTGGTTTGCCAGCTTTGCAAGCTTCACCTTTAACGGAGAATCCGGCTCATCTTCCTGCATCTCCTCCGCCATCTTTCCCATCATGGTTTTCAGCCCGACTTTCCTAACGTCCAAAATCCCTTCCCCGTCAAATACAACGGCTCCGCGGAACAGGGAGTGTTTGTCTACGAACGTATCGCCCGTAATATTTTCAGGAAGCTCAACGCCTTCCTCTGCCTCTGATTTTCTGCACTCTTCCGCTTCCCCGTTCAGCGCGGAATTGTCTACGGAAAGCGCGCCCGACACCAGAATGCCGTCGGCCGGAATCTTATCGCCCGACTGCAGCAGGACTTTGTCTTTCACCACAACGTCATCTACGTCAATTACCGTTACAATGCCGTTCCGGTACACTTTGCACTGTTCTTTTTTTGTGCTGTCCTTTAACTCCCTGTACTTCGTGTCGCTGGCAACGCCTGTTTTCGCAGATACAAAGGCCACAATCAACACGGCGACTATCGTGCCGAGCGGTTCATAAATCTCCGCATAGCCAAAGAAAAACATCACAATCATAAGAGCCGCAATCGCAAGCAGTATCTTAATCATGGGATCGCCAAACGTCTCCTTAAACTCCTCCCAAAACGTAGTCGGTTCCGAATCCGGTATTTCATTGGAACCATGCTGTTTCCGGGAAGCTTCCGCTTCCTGGTCTGTAAGTCCTTGATATTTCATTCTATTTTCCTCCTGCGGCACACTTGCTGCGCCATAAATTCAGGAACAGGCTGTGCCTTTTCCCAAAACTTTTATCTGTACCGGTTGGCAAGCGCCCCGATTCCCGGGTCGTTTGTCGCCTGTCCGATCGCATTGAATTTCCATTCGCCATTATGCCGGTAAACCTCGCCGAAAATCATCGCCGTCATGCCCGAATAATTTTCAGACAGGTTGTATCTGCACATTTCGTTGTTGTTCCTGCCGTCTACCAGCCTGATAAACGCGTTTTCAATCATTCCAAAATGCTGGTTCCTTTTTGACGCCTCATAGATATTTACCACAATTACAATTCTGTCATATTCCGCCGGAACTCTGGACAAGTCCACAAGAATCTGTTCGTCGTCCCCTTCGCCGGCTCCCGTCAGGTTATCGCCCATATGACGTACCGTACCGGATTTATGCTGAAGGTTGCCAAAATACACAACATCCGACGGTTCCGCCAGTTTTCCGTTCTTTAAAAGAAGCGCGGACGCGTCGCAGTCGATGGGCTGCGGCTTTCTCGAAAAAAGCCCCCGATCCCTTTTCGCCTCATCCCATCCAAGTCCTATCAATACATTGGAAAGTCCCGCATTTTCTTTTGACAGGCTTACTTTCTGCCCTTTCTGCAAACTGATTGACATTTTCCCACCTCCTATGCAACTTCTATTCCATAATGTCCGCACAATGCCGCCAGGCCTCCCTGGAAGCCGCTTCCTATCGCGTTAAACTTCCATTCGCCGTTATGCCGGTACAATTCTCCAACCACGACAGCCGTCTCAATTGAAAAATCCTCACCCAAATCGTACCGGATCAGCTCCTGTCCGCTCGATTCGTCGACAATCCGGATATAGGCGTTCGACACCTGCCCGAAATTCTGTCTCCGCACATCCGATTCATAAATCGTAACGGTAAATGCAACTTTTGATACGTTGGAAGGAATTGTCTGCAAATCAACAAGAATCTGTTCGTCATCTCCTTCGCCTTCCCCCGTAAGATTATCCCCCATATGTTTTACGGAACCGCTGGCATGCTCTAAATTTCCATAGAAAATGAATTCTTTTTCCGTCGGGCATTTTCCGCTGTCCCCCAGCATAAACGCCGCCGCATCCAAATCAAAGTCCGCGCCCGAATCAAATGCGTTTACATCCCACCCAAGGCCGATCATTACTTTTTTAAGTCCCGGATTTCCCTTTGTCAAATCTACTTTCTGTCCCTTTGATAAATTAATTGGCATAAAAATACCTCCTCCTTTTGTTAATATTTTTTGTCTGGCATATGATACATCCTGTTGAACTCCGCTTTGATATTTTCAAGCCTCGCCTGATCGTCAATGCGCTGCTTCCTCGCATTTTCCTGAATCTGCCTCGTCTCGTCAATACCGTTTACGATTGTCCTCCAGGTTGTCTCCAATGTTTCAATTTTAATTGAACTTCCGGAAGCAAGCCTTGCCGTCATCTTTGACTGCTCCACTGTATTTCTTGCATTCTTAAGAAGCATTTCATTCGTCTTTTCATCCAGCGCTGACATCGCCTCCGCCTGAATCCTCTGCCTTTTTAACATAATCGCCTGTGCAAGCGCCTGTTTAAAAACCGGAAGCGTTACAATAAACGCCGAGTTGATTTTCCTTACCAGATTCATATTGGAAAATTCCATCGTCTTAATCATCGGCACCGACTGAATCGCCACGCTTTCCGCCGTCCGAAGATCCTGCGTCCGCTGCTCTAACATCATAAGCGCCTGCTGCAAGCTCTGAAGCTCAAACTGAATGGACATATCCCCGGACGCTTCCATATCAGCCTGTCTCTGGGCAATATACGTCTCCAGCTCCTTACAGCCCTGCTCGCCTGCCAGTATATATTTTACAAGCTCATGGTAATAGTTGACATTTGCGTCAAACATCTGATCCAGTTTGCGGTTGGACTGCTTAATCTCCGCTTCGTACTGCTTTAACTGCACATAAATCTTGTCAACCTCTTCCCCCATAGTATGATATTTTGAAAGGATTTTATCCAACTGCTTTCTCATATTCCCAAAAATCTTGCCGAACAGCCCCGGATTTTCCTGAATCTCTTCGATATCAAATTTTGACATGATTTTGGACAGTGTATTTAACATTTCGCTCGTATCGTCAAGCTGCGACATATTCATGCTGTTTAACACAATGTCGGAAGCTTTTGAAATTTCTTCCGCCGCTTCTGACCCAAACGACACAATCGTCTCCAAATTATCAATCTCGATCGTGCTTACAAGCGCATCCACTTCGGAAGAACCGACAAGATCCGCATTCATCCGCTGCCTGTCCGCAGCGATATCATAACTCTCCACCACTTCGATTTCATTTTTTGCCTCCGGCATAACCGAATGGCTCTGTACTGCCGCTTTGCTAAAATCAAGACCCATACTATTTACCTCTCTTAAAAATTTTTTCACGCCATGATAAGCGCCCGCCAAAAGATTCCCTGTTAAAATCCGGAACAGACAGATCATACAGATATTCTCCAATCTGATGCTCTTCCATGCTGTTCTCATTGTAATAACTCTCTATCCCCTGATACCCCGCAGGCGTAAAATAAAGCACGTCAAATCCCGCCAGATTTAAAAACGCCGCTAAAATTGCGTCTTCCAAAGAAGGCATTTCCTCCGTTGTGTTGATATAGACAAATTTGGGACTCTTTTTTGTAAAATCAAATTTCTGCAAAAGCCTTGCAATCTCCTTCGGCAGATTTAAAACGGTTGAAATAACGGTATATTCCATCCCGTTTAAAAAGGTTCCTTTTATCGTCTTCTGCTGAATCAGCAGCGCAAGCTTATCTAAAATATGCTCCTGCACTTCTTTGCGCAAAGCGCCGTAAGGATAACATTTGTGCGACTTTATCTTTTCCCGCATCAGTTTTCTGTTTTTAAAAAACTCTGCCGCATGGGCTTTTATGGGATTTGCGTCCGCAGGTTTCAGATACGGCGCGTTTTTCACCAAAAAAACGTCTTTTGTCATCAGGGCCTTTATCCCCGCCCAGTACTGCGTCACATCGGCGTCTTTTACGCCGGAAACTTTTGCAAACATCACAGGCAGGGCGACCACAGACTCCATTGTACTAAAGTTCGGCCGAAACTTCAATTCCTGATCCCAAAGAATGGCAATTTCTTCATACGTCGTGCTGAGCGTAACCGCTTCGGCTTTTTTGTACTGCTGGCTCCTGTACATTCCGGAATCCTGATACATCAAAGCGTCAAGCTCCCGTTCCGCATGATACGCCGCCGTTCCCATGCGTATCTTAACGCCGTCCGACGGAAATTCATCCATTGCAAAAACGTCTGTGTAATTGATCTCATAAAACACAGGATCCTCTATCGGATACGTCTTCTGCCTGCCGGGGTTTAAAATCAGAACATCAACCGGAAGCTTTGCCAGAAACCGCAGGAAAAGCGCTTCGTTTTCATTTTTACAGCCGTTTAAATAAATAAAACAGCCCGTTTCCGGCGGCGTCTGCTTCGAAAACAACCCGGACTGGAAACGCTTCAGCCAGCACAGCAGACAGACCGCTTTATTCGTCAGTTTGTTCAGATTCATATCCTGCACTAAAGACGCTTCTTCTAAAACGCCGACAAACGCTTTTTTCATCAGACGCTGCAGTTCTTCATTGAAAGAACATGAAATATTGGCCGAAAGATCCAGCAGCATGTGTTCCTTTCGATCGTAATTTTTTCTCCGGATTCCGCCGATTTCCTCCATCGTGGGCTTTGAAATTTCGTTTTCCGCAAGCGCAGCCCCGCGGCCGCTTTTTCTGATTGAAAGATAAAACTGATGCAGATCGCTGACGCAGGACAGCTTATCTTCCACCCCGTTGATCTGCAGAAAACAGTTATAGAAAAACGCCGGATCGCTTCCCCTGTCTTCGCGAAGCGTCAGAACATCCAAAAGGCCCTTCCCGGCAATCCAGGCGTTCGTACAATTTTCAACAGAAGGCTTCGGCCCGCATAAGCGCTCCCGTTTTGCCTGTTCCAAAATCTCGTTTTGCATCCATTTTAAGTTAAAGTAATCGGGAAACGCTCCCGCCCCCTGCTGCTTCCATTCGTCTGAATATATAGATTTTGGATCCAGCTTCCGGTAAGCTTCGTCTCCTTGATACTGAAGCAAAACCACATCGCATCCGGCATTTGACAAAATAGAAAGCATCATCCGTTCATAGCTGCTGACGTCCCCTTCATACAAAATCTTGGGCGGCTGATCCTTTCCAAGCCGGTTTACAATCCGTTCAAATTTATAGTAAAGCCAGCACATAAACTTAATATATGCATTCCGCAGCATATTCTCGTTTTTTCCTGACCTGCGCAGCGCGTCAAGCGCGTCATAAACAGCGGCCGCTACGCTCTGCCGCTGGCCGTCATTCATCCTGGGCAGCCATTTTTTGAGATGAAATGCGAAAAATCCCACGCTCATCTGAAAGTCCATGCCCATCATTTCACTGTAATACGCCAGATTTTTTTCTGTCGGATTTGCAATCTTTCCCTCAATAATTACGCCGGAAATTCTTGCAGCTTCAAAGTATTTCTGAATAAACGCATGAATCTGCTCATTATACGTGCAAATCCGGTAAAAATAAACGCCCGTCTCTTTTCTGTTTTTCAATTCCAAAAAATAATCATTTAAATCCTGCAGTTTTTTATGTTCAAACATATGACGCACTCGTCCTTTTGCCTCATTTCTGAAAATCTAAAAAAATCCTCTGATAAACGGAAGTATGCTTTCATACCCGACCGCCAGATTGATGTTCTGCGCGTTGTCAAAGCCCGCCGTACTGATTCCTATTACTTCTCCATACATATTCAAAAGCGCGCCCCCGGAACTGCCATGAGATGTGGGAGCGGTAAACTGAATCATGTCAACGCCGTCAATTTTACGAAAGCCGGAAATAATGCCGTCCGATACGGAATTAAACAACCCCAGCGGACTCCCGATTGCAACCACTTTCTGCCCTCTGACGAGACGGTTCTGCCCCCGGTACAGCGGAAGAGGACTTAACATCCTGTCAATCCTTAATACGGCAAGATCCAAAACGGAATGATATTTAATCAGTTCATCTGTAGAATATACGGTTTCATCCTCTTCGATCCGCACGGAATAAAATACACCGCCGCTTGCCACATGGTTATTTGTCAGTATGTATCCGTCCCTTCCTATCATAATCCCGGATCCGCTTCCTATCATATTTCCCTTTTTGTCATGGATGCCGATTAAAACCACGGAAGACGCAAGAAGCGCCAGCTCTTCAAATGTCTTTTCCGTACGGGCGCCCTGTTTCTTTACCGTTACCGGATTTACTGCCGCGGGCTTTTTTGCCGTTACCGGATTTGCTGCCGCAGGCTTCTTGACAATTACTGGACTTGCCGCCGCAGGCTTTCTTGCCGTTACCGGATTTGCTGCCGCAGGCTTCTTGACAATTACTGGACTTGCCGCCGCAGGCTTTCTTGCCGTTACCGGATTTGACGCCGCAGGCTTTCTTGCCGTTACCGGATTTGACGCCGCGGGCTTTTTTGCCGTTACCGGACTTGCCGCCGCAGATTCCTGTGTATATTCCGGCAGTCTGACCTGTCCGAAACTGCCAAGCTCGATTTTCTCCGACAGTCCAAGCTTCTCCTCCTCTTTTGAAATATCGGCCCCGCTCTGCAGCAAAAGCACATCGCATCCCAGAAGCGTAAGCAGATATGCAAACAGATACTCCTGTTTTTTTATAATATCAGACATCACCAGTTTGACGGACTGCCTGCAGTCCCACTGGGTTCTTATGCCGGAAAGCAGATAATCGTGCCAAAACAAAAGTTTTACAACAAAGCTTTTCTCAATCGAAGCATTGAATGCCTGGTTTGCAAAAAACAGCTCCAAAACTTTTCTGACGCCTTCGGCCAAAAGCTTCTGATATTCTGTATGCGTCTTTAAAATTTTCGTCCCGGCAGCTTCCCTGTTACCGGCCGCAAACGCCTGATAAAATTTCTCGTAATCCGCGGCCTCCAAACCGTTCAGCCTGGGCAGGGACGAAATCCTGCGGTATGCCGTCCTCCCGTCCGCCATCCGAGCCTTCATGTCCGCATCCATCCTTACGACATCCGCTGCAAGCGTATCATTCACCCCGGTAAGCCTTATAAAATACACGTCTTTACAATTTTGATTAATTCCGCCGCGGATTCCTTCAAAGGCCAAAATGGAATCCACATTCATCACATTATGCCGGAAACGCATGATGTTTTCCATTGAAATACAACCCCTTTGTTCCTCCGAAATGAAACTTCTGTAAATAATTTTATCACAGTTTTCATTTTTTATCTACCAAATATTGACTTCCTATGATATATTTGTATTATTGCTGCTTTGTCTTATGACTGCAAATATTTTCATATATCAATCCATATCAGACGCTAAAGGAGACATCCTATGAAAAATTCTGCACTTTACTATAATGTCGGCCCTCTGCTGTATTGTCCGGCCAACAGCAAAAACATTGCCGCATCTCTTATCCATGAGAAATTCGGCGTTTCCTATTCTCTCGCCCTGTGCCTTGAGGATACCATAAATGACAACTATGTAGAGCAGGCGGAAAACACTCTGATCCGTTCTCTCCGGCAGCTTTATGAAACGCGGCAGACGTTTTCTTTTTTTCTGCCGAAAATCTTTGTCCGCGTCAGAAATGCGGCGCAGATTGCCATGCTGCCGGAACGGTTAGGCGAAGCCGCGGAACTTCTCTGCGGATTTATCCTTCCAAAGTTTGATCTGTCAAATGCAGATCTATACATAGAAACTGCGGCGCGCGTCAACGCAAATTCCGGGAAAAAATTTTATTTTATGCCGATTTTAGAAAGCCCGGCAATCATTGATTTAAAAAGCCGGGCCTTTGTGTTGTCCGAATTAAAAGAACGCCTGGCGGCGATAGAAGAATCCGTTTTGAATATCCGCGTCGGAGGCAACGATTTATGCCATATATTCGGCTTCCGCAGACGCAGCAGCGAAACAATCCACGACATCCGTCCTGTCGCAAACATTTTTTCTGATATTATTACAGCATTCGGTTCCGATTATGTCGTGTCCGGCCCCGTCTGGGAATATTATAACCAAACAGGCTGGGATACCGGACTTCGCAGAGAGCTTCAGCTTGACAGGCTCTGCGGCTTTATCGGAAAAACCGTTATTCATCCAAACCAGATTTCCCTTGTCAATCAGGAATACACAGTTGACGCCGAGGACTTAAATGATGCAAAAGCCATTTTAAACTGGGATTTAAACGCCGCTTCTTTCGTATCCGGCAATACGGCGCAGCGGCGTATGAACGAATATAAAACCCATGCAAACTGGGCGGAAAAAATTATTTTTCTGTCTATGGCATACGGCTGCAAAGACGCTATACATCCGTAAGCTTTCGGATGATGCCGCACGCTTTATAATGCTTAAGCGGATAATATTCCACCGGGACATTTTTTTCCTCCGCAAGCCGGATAATATGCGCAAGCGACTTATCCCGCCCATACCGCTGATTGATCAGAACTTTCCACGGTATGCGGCGGAGAAGGACGCGCGTCGTCTCTCCAATCCCCGGCTTTACAAAATTAATGTCCGAAACCCCAAATGCTCCTGCAATCTCTTCCGCTTCTTGATACCCAAATCCGCCAAAAGACGGCTCTTCCTTTGGGTTTTCCATCACAAATTTTTCCTCAATCGCATGGATGAACGAATAAGACAAATCTGAATCCGCCAGTTCTCCATAATATACGGCTCCATGAAAATCTTTTTCCCCGATTATGTCATCCCTTAGAAAAGTCCTGCTGATCAGCCCGGAAACTGTGGCGTTTAAACAGGAGCTGGGAATTAAAATATCTTCATGCGTCCCGCACAATTCCGTTACGTTTGCAGGATCTGCAAGAACTCCTATATCAGACGATACGCCCGCATAATCCGCAATGTCTTTTTGCAGTTCTCTCAAAATCGCCCCTTTTCCAATCCATCCGTCAATAAACAAAATCTGCTCCGGACGGCATTGTCCCAGAAGATAACGCATTGCATTGCCGTCAATCCCTCTTCCCCGGATAATGGAAACCGAATAGTGCGGCATACAGATTTTGTATTTTTTTGAAATATAGCGCTTCAGAAGAATCCCAATCGGAATGCCCGCTCTTGCCAGCGAAACGAGAACGGTATCCCTTCCCTTTTGTTCCACTATTTTATCCGCAAGCCTGCCTACGGCAAAAGCGGCGGAAGCGGCATAATTTTTCAAAGCCTCTTCGTATGTCTCCATATACTGTGCGGAGGGTATGTATTCAACCGGAAGCATTTCGCAATAATGTCTGCCGGACTGAATCAGTTTTTCTCTTTCCTCTGCAGGCTGAGGCTTCACCAGCCCTGTGATGTCTTTCAGCAAAAGGCATACGTCTTCTTTTTTGTAAGAGCTTCTCATTCTGTCCTCCCTGTATCCTTCCCATTCACGCCGGAAACGCACGGATTCTCTTTTCCTTTGCCCCAGCGGAATATCTGTATTCTGTCGCAGCCGCACAGGAAAAGAGCGTTCAGCAAAGAAGACGCGCCTTTTTCCAGATTGCCTGCAGCATCCGTCAGAATAACAACTCTGTCGTATTTTTCAAGATCATAAAGAAATGTCCGTCTGCCGTCCTGGTAAAAACTCTCCAGTTCATACCGCCTGTGCAGAGGATAGCCGCTTTCCCTGCTTACCGCTATAGGGCTTCTTGTTGTGGAATGGCATTTTACCGTACAGCCGCATTCTTCCAGATGCGCCCCGACATCCAATACAGGATACATAAATTCTTCTGTCCCTATGACCAGAATCGTTTGATCGGGACAAACCTCCATCTTCTCTTTGATCTGAACCCATAATTTTTCACAGGCGGTTTTGTACGCATAACCCGTCGTCCATCTTCTCACATTGATGTAACCGTCCAGCTCAATCACTTCTGTCCGTCCGCCTTCTCCTGGCGGAATATAACTTCCATCTCCTGCGTACATCTGCGCTATGCCGGGATACTTTTCATGCCTGGTTTTCAGGAGATAATGCAGGCGGACGTTTCGGGCCGCGCATATTTCAACAGCCGCATCATCCATCCCATTCAGTAAAGAAGCAATGGAAAACCGCATTTTTCCGGGATAATTTTTTTCCAGAATATCTATAATATGAAATATGGTATTGCCCGTAGTGACCTCGTCTTCCACAAATACGATTCTGTCCGCCTGATCCGCCAGCGCCTCAATATCGTCTCTGACCAGCTTCTGTTCAGACGCATGACTGTGATCTTCCGTAAAATACAAATATCTTACTTCTGGTATCTCTTCTCTTGTTGTCTGCATATAAAAGGAATCTAATCTGACAGCCAGCCGTGCGCCGATTGCCGTTGCCGTTTCTGCAAATCCAATCAAAAGCAAACGTTCCTCTTTATATTCCCTTTTCACCACATCCGCCAGTGCGTCAAAAAGTTCAAACGCCTTTCCCGGAGACACCGGCATATGCTTTCCCTGCAGTCTGTTTACAATCAAATAATTCCTCTTTTTGTTGTTTTCTCTTTTTGCAATCCTGATTAAGTCTGATTCTTTATACACCATTGTCTTTTTCCTGATTTCCTTTTTATAAATTTGTATATTGAGGGTAACATACGTTCTGGCACAAGTCAATGCCGCAGGTGAACCGATAAAGAAAACCGCAGCATACGCTGCGGTTTTCCTGCTTTTTATCTTGTTACTTTTGCCTTTTTGTTATTTCCTTTCTTTCTGATATTCTTTTGAAGTGTATTACGCTGTTTTGCTGTCATCTTCTTCGCTTTTACTTTCAGCTTTGGCGACGTGCCTTTAAAGGAATTCTTGCCTACCTTGAAGGACTTGCCCTGAATCGTAACTTTCTTCAGACTCTTACAGTTCATAAAAACACCTGAACCAATGGACTTCACCGATGCCGGAATTGTCACTTCCGTCAGTTTCTTGTAATTTTTGAATGCATGATTTGCAATTCCGATTACAGTAAACGATGTGCCGTTCACATTGATCTTAGAAGGAATCTTTACTTTCGCTGATTTCGAAGCCATTCCCTTTGAAACCGCTATCGTCCGCTTTTTCGCATCCAACACTTTGTACTGATTCTTTCCACTAGTCACTTTCTGGCCGTTCACAACAGGCTTTGGCTGTCCCGGATCCGGAGCCGGGTTTGGATTTGGATTCGGGTTTGGATTTTGTCCCGGTCCCGGCGCCGTATTCTGCGTCCATTTTGCATACAGCGTGATATCTGCAGTTACCGGAGTGTCGAACGCATACAGCGTCTGAAGCCCTTCGTCACTGTACCAGTTGTCAAACGTATATCCGTCTCTTGCCGGATTCTCCGGACGCACTGCCGGTTCTCCTTCCTTCACTTCCTGCGGCGCAACTGCGGAACCGCCGTTGCTTTCAAATGTAACCTGATAAGTTTTCTCAACCGGAGCTTCATCTTCAATCCATCTTGCATATAATGTAAAGCTTCCCGTTACCGGAGCGTCAAAATCATATGCATTTTCAAACGTTTCTTCCGTATACCATTTGTCAAACGTATATCCGTCTTTTGTCAGTCCGGACGGCTCTGTAACTTTTCCGTTCTTTGCAATTGTCTGAGCCGGAACTTCAGTGTCGCAGTTGCTTACAAAGCTTACCGTAAATTCCTCAGCCGGAAGCTCTACTTTAATCTTAATTTCCGCTTTAATGTTTGATGCGTTCTTTGCTTTTACTGTGATAACAGCGTTTCCGTTTCCAACCGGGGTAATCACATTCGTAATCTCTCCTGCCGTTCCCGCTGTACCTGTCTTTGGAACCGTCGCCACTCTTGCCGCGCTTGACGTCCATTCCAGTTCCATATCGTCAGCGTCCGCCGGACTGCATATAGCCTTTACTGTCAAAGGAGCGTCCAGAGAAGTAAACGTGTGCTCTGTCTTATCCAGTGCAATGCCTGTAAGCGGCACCGGATTTTTCTCCCATTTTGCATACAGCGTGATATTTTCATTTACTATATCCGAAGCAAAATTAAATTGCGTCGTACAAGCCGCTTCTTTGAACCAGCCTTTAAACGTGTATCCGTCTTTTTGGGGATTTGCCGGTGTATTCGGCGCTTTCTGTCCTTTTTCAACCGACATATTTACAATCGGGCTTCCGCCCTGGCTGTCAAATGTGATCGTAACCATCTGGGCTGCATCCACCCATTTTGCATACAGGGTAAAGCTTTCCGTAACTTTCGCGCTGAAATTATATTCCTGTCCGGCCGTGCAGTCAGCATCCTTATACCAGCCTGCGAATCCTTTGTCCGTCATTGTCGGCTCGGTCGGACGCGCTATCGTATTTCCGTGCAGAACTTTTACCGGCGCTACTTCAGAACCGCCTTTTGTATCAAACGTTACCGTATACTCTTTCGGCGTCCATTTTGCATACAATATGGTATTGCTGTTAATTGGCGTATTAAAGTCAAACGCATCTCCGGTACCTTCGGCATTCGCATACCATCCGGCAAAATCATATCCTGTTCTCGTTAAAACATCCGCCGGAGCGTTCACCTTTTCGCCCACCGTTACTTTTTCCGTCTTTACAACCGTATCCGTCCCGTCGTTTTTCATAAATGTTACGGACGCCTGCCATCCTGCATATAACGTAAGATCTCCTCTTACCGGGCTTTCAAAATTGTATGGCGTCGTAAGTTCCGCGTCTGTATACCAGTTATCAAACGTATATCCATCCTTTGTCGGAACTGCCGGGCGCACTGCTCTGTCGTTTGCAAAAATGCTCTGCGCCGCCACTGCGGAACCGCCGTTTGACTCAAAGTTTACATCATAATACAATTCACTTCTCACACCTGTAATCGTGATTTCTTTTATCGCGATTCTGCTGATCCCTGTCGCATAGCCGTTCATCTGGTCAAACCAGAATCTTACATATCTTTTTAATTTGGTCGTATCCAAATCCTGCGCCGAAAACGTCTGTTTCTGACCGGAAGTGTTGTCTGCATCAGCCCGGTCGATATTTTTCACTTGTCTCCACGGGCCTTCCGCGGAATCGCTTGTCTCAATCTTGTATTTTGTTCCCCATGCTTTTGCCTGGAAAGACAGATAGATGGAACTTACCTCGGCTTCTCTTGCTTTCAAATCAACCGTCAGCCACTGCGGCTCATTTCTGTGATTTAACTGCCCGTCCAGCATAGAACCGGACTGCCAGTATTTGTTTTCGCCGTCGCCAGGATCCGAACCGTCCACTACAAGGCTTGCCGGTCTGCCTTCCTCCGAATACAAAGCCGTAACCGGCCTGTTCTTTGAGATATTCACTGCATAAACCGTTGTCAGCGTCATCGTCGTCCCATCCGGGGAAATCACAACGCTTGTCTGCGCATTGTCTGCACCTGCCGTTACTTTTGCTTTTACCGCATCTTCAATGCCTTCTTCAAAAATGTAGCCGTCCGTCGCGGAAAAAATTGTCTTCACCACATAAGAATTAGCGTCAACAGCGGTAAACACCGCATTTTCCGCCATATCCAAACCATTTTCCATCCAGAAAGACCCTGTTTCATAATGAGCTCCTTCCGGCACTGTAATCGTTGGTTCTAAAGCGGCCGCGTCGTTTGCCGGAGCAGTATACGCAACATCAGCAATATCCGCTTCTCCAATTGTCAAAGGCTCTCCATAATAAACCCGGATTACCGCCGTCTTTTTGTCTTCGGAGACATTGACTTTCACATGGGAAATTTCGCCTTCTGACGTCCCGGCTGCAACTTTTTCCTGTATCGTTTCCGCATCCGAAAACTCATATCCGCCAATAGCAGTCAGAGTCGTGGTTGCAACATAGCCTTTTGCGCCAGTGCTATCTCCGCCCAAAATATTTGATGCGTCAAATGTGTCGTTTTCGTCTAAAGTATCGCCGCCTATCACACTCCATACCGTCGTTTCTTCGTATGGCTTCAGAAGAGAAATGCTCGCTGTAGGAGTTTTTCCCTCCATCCAGTTTGCAACTGTAGCGTACGCTGAGTTGTTCCCTGAAATATCCAAGGGGCTGTTCGGAAAATACTTTCCATTATAAAACTTGAAATTGGCAATGCAGCCGCCAAACTCTGCTAATTCTGCACTGCTAATTATAAATGGAAATTCTTTATGTTGAGGATTTACATTTTTATCTCTTCGGCTTCCTTTTTCTCCGTCAATATAAAGCTCATCTTTTCCGCCGCTGTAAACAGCTACGAAGTTATGCCATTCCCCAAAGAATGAATCCGTTACGTTTTTTGATGCATTGGGCCAACTGTCATATTGCCCCCACAATTGGAACAAATTGCTTGTATTTACATAATTCAGATAATACTGATGCTCCCCGTCAGACCTTCCTCCTTTTGAAAACAGGAATACTTCTTTTGACGGCTTCTGAGCAATATAAACATCCATGGAAACTACCATGGTCGTATGCCCCTGAATATCAAAATCATCATTAGTTGCAGCAGACGTAAACACATTTGTAAATCCTTCTCTGCCATCTTTTACAACAACCTCACCATCGTCAGATGAATTTAAGGTCGTTCCTTTCTTCGTATTTACCAGCATCTTTCGCTCTGTCACGTCAACGGACGGACTTGACGGTTTTTCTCCTGCAACCGGTTTTGTATAAGTCGTTCCTGGTGTAATTGCCGTATTTTCACTTATAACTTCTATACTAAATTCTTTCGCATAGGCCGGAGCGGCGTCTCCTGGTCTGGCGGTTATTCTGATTACTGCTTTTCCGACTGCTTTCGCCGTCAGAAGCCCGCTGCGCGTAACAGATACATAATCGCTGCCTTCTGCCACTTCAAAATCATATGTACAGTCTTCTGTAACCGCATGATCCGGAGAGCTACCCATCGGAACTGACAACGGCTGCAGTTTTACGGACTCGCCTTCCGCTATCGCATTAAACTTCGCCGGGAGTTCAATATCCTTTATATTACAGTTCATTGCCGGATAATTAACCTTTATGCTGGCATTCTTTCCGTCTTCGGAAATTTTAACGTCTTTTGTAATGCCGGCGCTGTCTCTTCCTGCGTCAATCTTGTCCTCAATGGCTTTTTTGTATGCATCTGTAGTCGGGAATGCATAGCCTTCCGGCGCGATCAGCGTAGTCATTGCTTCATATCCGGTTCCGCACGCAAACTTGTCCGGAGATTCCATCGTAATATTTGCGCCGGATGCATCTTTTTTGTACCACTGTGACTCTATGCCAAACTGCGGCGTCGGCTCAAGTCCCATTTCCGCTTTCGGCTCAATTTCTTCCAGTACATTCTTGATCTCAGTTCCCTCCACTGTGCTCATCACGAAAACGTCTTTCTGCGCATCCGTCATCCCTTCGCCGTTATACACTTTAAAATCAGAAATGAGTCCTCCCATATCCGCAAAATCGCTCGTACCAATGATAAGACGGTCGTTCGCATGCGCTACATTCGTATCTTTTGGAGCGGATTCCGTTGAACCATTTCCCCAATGGCCTCTGTTGCCGTCTACAAAAATCATATGACGGCTTTTATTATTTTCTTCTCCGAAAACAATCATAACATCATGCCACTTTCCAAAAAAATCTCCGTCCGCTTCACTATATTTGTAATATGCATCGCTGGAGTAGCCGCTGCTTCCATAATACCATGCCGTGAGACAATTTCCATTCGCTTTATCTCCCTTAATGGTGAACGTATACTGATTTCCTTTTTTTATAAAATCCGTTTCCTTGTTCGAATTGTCAATTTTTTTCGGAAGATACATTCGGAAGGACATTACCAGCGGTGAATTATGTCCAAAATAAACATCTCCAAACCCTTCACCTGCCGGAAGTTCATTATCTTCATATATCCCGTTAAATCCCCATTCCCCGGCTTTATAATCAACAACTCCTTTTTGAGCAGAAGGTCTTTCGATTATATTCTCTGTCATCCTGACTTTATAACCGACCTCCGGATACTGTTTTGCCGTCTCGCCTTCCATCGGAGCCGTATAGACAAGTCCCGGCACCTCCAATGCTTGATTCTCTTCTGCAGCCGCTGACAAAGGCGCAGAGGAGACAACTGAACTTATCACCATAGCATATGTCAATACGCCTGATATGACTTTCTTTCTCTTCATAAATCACATTTCTCCTTTTCTGAAAATTCCATTTTTCACATCCATGTGAGCAGATCGCATCCATCCTTCCGCTCGATGCCGTTTCGTACATAATCCCAGACTTTCTGCAGACAATCGCATCTGCCTCCCTTCCGCCATATCATCTCTAAACAATTCCACTTACAGACAAGACTGATCTTATACTTAATTTTATCAGATTTGAAAAGCTTTTTCACTGATACATATCACAAAAAAAGCCTCCGGAATTTGTGCAAATTGCCAATTCCAGAGACTTTTCTCTCTCAGAAGCACAACTTTTTATACAAAAATTCACACGACCTGATCTTTTCCATTGTGCTTTCCATCATAAAGTCTTTCATCCGCTTTTTTTACCACTTCCGTAAAATCCGCCCCTTCTTTCGACGTCGCCACGCCAAGCGTCATTGTAATATGAAACCGCTTTCCGCTTTTCGTCCTCAAATCAAGACCCCGGATATCTTTTAATATATCCTCCGCCCTGTTTTTCGCATTGCCAAGGGGACATCTTGGAAGAAAGACCAGTATTTCCTCTCCTCCCCAGCGGCAGACGATGTCCTCTCCACGCACAGCCTTCTTAAAAACGGAAGCTACCGCCTTGAGCGTCTGATCTCCCGCGTCATGTCCATATGTATCGTTCACCTTTTTAAAGTCGTCAATGTCTCCCATAATTACTGCATATCCCTCCCGGATCAGGGATAAATCCTCGTACCTTTCCTGCAGGCTTCTCCGATTGGCAAGCCCTGTAAGGGAATCCGTTTTCGAAAGCTCTTCAAGCTTTTTATTCTGATACAAACGCTGGCTTTCCAAAAACTTAATCTGATTTAAAAGCGTGCTGAAAAACAACACAATGGCTATCACAGCGACAAAAAAATTCACCATATACATCGTTCTGTCCGTGATTTTATTGCCATACGAATACGGAGGCTCTATGTAATTTCCGGAAATTCGCGCAAAACAGAATGCCGCTATGGAAACAATTACATAAAACATCGGATTTACCTGTCTTTTTTCCGAACTAAAGTTATAAGAAGCGTAATATCCAAGCGGGAGCATAGCAATAATATAAAGCGAAAATCCGCTGTCCACCCCGAGCAGAAGCACTGACGCCACTGCATGTATCATAATTTCCGCATAGGAAAGATTAAATATCCTCAAAAGCTTCTTTCCCTTTTTTGCCTTGACATAGCAGAACAGATACAGCGCCACGCTTGCCGCGTTAATGGCGCACATAGGATAAATGGCATAAGCAAAATGAAAAACCAGCAGACCTGTATTAAAAATTCCAAGCACGAGCATAATCAGCGCCATAACCTGTTTTGCAGACAGTGCATAACTCGCCTTTGCAGAAATATACTCCCAAAATGCCCTTATTCTCATAAGCATCTCCAATCAATTCAATATACATTATAAGCCAGTGCGGCATTACACCAGAGCATGTTTGAAAATTCATTCCTGTCAGATGTGCGGATCGCTTGGCGGGAATGAATTTTCAAACACGCTCTGAATATAATAATAGCAATCTTTCTTTCATCTTGCAAGAGTTACATTCAGATGCTGAAAAGAGAAGGGCTGTAATGGTTGTTTTCTATGCCTTATAAATTCCCCACAAGTTCTTAATCTGGGAAGACAGCGTTTCAAAATCCCACTGCTTTTCACTGTTGCTTTTCCTGTTTGGATCGTTGACAAAGAAACCGTTTTCATCATATCCCCTCAGAAGTATAAAGTGCCCCTTTGTCGTAAAATCCCCCGGCGCCATACTGCAGACAACTACGCCGCCGCAGTCAAGCACACTTTTCATTGTATTTTCATTCAGGGAAATCTGTTCTCCGTACAGCCCAAGCTCCAAAGCTCCTGTGATCCAAAAATCCCAGCTTGTCCCCTCAGTTGTGTGATAACCTCCGTCCTGCGCAAATTCAGCCATTTTTCTCGGGTTCATTTCCGCATCTTTTGTATGGTACAAATATGCCATTGTCATGCAGGTAGGGCCGCAGCCTGCAATCCCAATCATAGAATCCCCGTACAAATCATAACCCCACCGTTTGTCCCACTGCATCAGAAGCGGCACATCGTCCCCTCTTATTTCTCCGGAAAGATCAATTGCCCCGCCAATGTAGGACCTTCGCTCCGGATAATCTTCGACAAAATCCTGCGTTTCCTCATTTTGTTCCAACAGTTCAGCCAATTCAGCCGGATACTCATCTTCCTTCCCGGCTATTTCCTCCCAAAGCCGTTTCGCCTGTCCCTCATCCGCTCCCGCCGCCTGCAGATTCGCAAACCAATTTAGCTTCAGGCAGGCAGACGCAAGCAGCGCCATACAGATAACCATCAGTCCGAAGCATATTCTCCGCCGTATTCTTCTCTTTCTCCGCCTGCTTTTTATGGAAGCCTTCCGTTCCATTTTCAAATGTGCACAGCCTTCCCGTTCCAGGCATATCAACTGCAGCTCGTTTTTCTGTGCCAACATACCAAAACCGCCTTTCCAAATTTCTGTGATGCATTTATTATAAATGCCCGGCGGCTGTTTTATGTTGATATTTCATTTGAGTTTTGTTAAGATTTTATAAATTTTTCTTCTTTTTTTCACGCAGTTCCCGAAAAAATGCGCTTAACAGTTCCGAACATTCTTTTTCCAGCGTTCCTGTCTCAATTTCCACCTGATGGTTGAATCCAGGCATCTGCAGCAAGTTCAAAACCGATCCCGCGCATCCGGCTTTTGGATTCATAGCGGCAATGACTACTTTTTTCAACCTCGACTGCACAATCGCCCCCGCGCACATCTGGCACGGCTCCAGCGTGACATACATCGTACAGTCCTCAAGCCTCCAGTCGCCGCATTTCTTACTGGCTTTTTTTATCGCCGTCAGCTCTGCGTGCGCAAGCGTATTTTTGTCCGTGTTTCTCCTGTTGTAACCTCGCGCGATAATTTTTCCTTCCCGGACAATTACGCATCCAATCGGAACTTCTTCCAGTTTGTACGCTTTTTTTGCTTCCCGGATTGCCGCCTTCATGTATTTCGCTTCCAAATCGGCCATGTTTTTTCCTCTTTCTTATTTTTCTTCCCTATAGTATACTGGTTCTGTCACGACGGCACAATATAAAATATAAAGAGAAAGGATTTCACATGAACTTTAACTATGAAACTCCGCGTCTGATCCTTAAAATATTAAAGCCCTCCGAGCAGGCCGCACTGCAAACCCTCGACTTTTATTATAAAAACCGCACCCTTTTCGAACGTTACGAAGCGGCGCGGTCTGCTGATTTTTATACACGGGAACATCAAAGCCTCATTTTAACAAAAGAATATAATCTCGCTGTCCGGAAAAAATGCATTCGTTTCTGGGTCTATGAAAAAGAAAATCCGGAACAAATCGCAGGCACTGTCTGTTTTTATAACATTACACATCTGATGTACGACCGATGTGAAACCGGATACAAATTCGACCCTGTCCACTGGCGCAAAGGCTATGCCAGGGAAGCTATGGAACTTGGCATTTCCCTGATGTTTCAGGATCTGAATCTGCACCGCATCGAAGCCTACGTTATGGAGGACAACGCCGCTTCAATCCGTCTGCTCAAAAATCTTGGTTTTCAATATGAAGGCACTTTAAGAAAGTCTATCCGCATCTGCGGAAACTGGGAAGATCATATGCTGTTTGCCAGGCTCAGATAATTCTGTACCAGTATCCAAAATTTCCTGTTTTGTATTCCGTATGTCTTGCCGTCCGAAATTCCGGAAATCCAAACATGGAAGCCATGATCCGCTCCTGATTCTGAAATACACCGGGCACCCCGATAAAATATTTTATGTTTCCCGCTTCTTCCATTTTTCCGAAAATAATATGGCGGTAATTAAAGAATCCATGCAAGAGAAAACTGTTATTCCCAATATACCAGTATTTCTGCGGAAATTCTTTCAAATCATTTAACTGCATACGGACGCATTCGATAGCCTTTCCTTCAAACGGGAAGCATATATTTAATTTCAGGCGGAATTTTTGAAAAATCCTTTCCCACCCTGCTTCTGCGAAAAATTCTTCTTCCGGCAGCTCCGTAGCCCGTATTGTTTCTTCCGGGATTTCATCCCCATTTTTTTCTGAAACCCCTTTTTCTCTCTCTTCCTTCGTTTGTTCCGGCTCCGCCTTTTCTCTCTCTTCCTTCGTTTGTTCTGACTCCGCTTTTTCCGTCTTTTTTGGGACTTCCTGTTCCGCTTTCAAATCCGCCTTTGGTTCCGGCAGGACTGGCTCTTTTAAACTTTCATCGTTTCTTTTTTCCGCTATCCGGAACTCTTTTCCCAGGATTCCTCCTTCTTTCCAACGGCTTGCAAGAAATCCCTCTTCTCCAAAAGGAATATAAATTCCTTCCATATCGCCCATTTTCATACCGAAATCCGCAAGTTCTTTCATGTCAAATGCGCAGCGGACGTCCCAGGCCCCTCTTACGGAAGTGAAGTTTCCAACCGGAACCGCCTGCATAATATTCCGGCTTTCTGCAAATAAATAGATTGTGGCTTCCGGCTGTTCTATACTTACATTACGAATATGCACTTCCATTCTGCATATGCCGCTCCGGATTTCAATTTTTGCAAATCCGGCGTTTTCCATTTTTTCATTATTTTTATATCTATGAATATAGGTAATAAACCGCTGTAAACCTGCCATACTGCCCCTTTTTTACGCTTTTACTGCATTGTATGCAGGCCATTGTAAAATATACCCGAAAAATATTGAAAAAAAGATTGACAAGCTTCCGCTCTTGTATTATAGTAAAAAAGGAATTGATAATGATTACTATTATTAAAAAGGCAAGGAACACAAAATGCTTAAATACAGCAGACAACGCGAATTTATCAGAAATTATCTGAATACCCACCGGACACATCCGACGGCGGAAACTGTTTATTTAGATATGAAACAGGAATTTCCCAATATCAGCCTGGGAACTGTCTACCGGAATTTGAAGTGTCTTACAGATTTAGGCGAGATTCTGCGTATTTCTTCCGACAGCGGACCGGATCGCTATGACGGCTGCACTGCGCCTCATTATCATTTTACCTGTACCAAATGCGGCAGACTTTCCGACATTGACATCAATCCGAAAATACGGCTTGACGAAATGGCCGAGGAGAGCTTCGCAGGAACAATTACGGGTCATTCTGCACATTTTTTCGGGCTATGTCCGGAATGTAATAAACAATAAAATTTTTTAAAAGAAAAGGAGATCATTATTATGGCAAAATTTGTATGTTCTGTATGTGGTTATGTTCACGAAGGAGATTCCGCTCCGGAATCATGTCCCATTTGTAAAGCTCCCGCAGACAAATTCACCAAACAGGAAGGTGAAAAAAGCTGGGCTGCCGAGCATGTTGTAGGCGTTGCAAAAGGCGTAAGCGAGGACATTGTAGCTGATTTAAGAGCAAACTTTGAAGGAGAATGCTCCGAAGTCGGTATGTATCTTGCTATGGCAAGAGTCGCTCACAGAGAAGGCTATCCTGAAATCGGATTATATTGGGAAAAAGCTGCATGGGAAGAGGCTGAACACGCTGCAAAATTTGCAGAACTGCTGGGTGAAGTCGTAACAGACAGCACGAAGAAGAATCTGGAAATGAGAGTCGACGCAGAAAACGGCGCTACAGCCGGCAAATTCGACCTTGCGAAAAGAGCAAAAGCTCAGAATCTGGATGCCATCCATGATACCGTACATGAAATGGCTCGTGACGAGGCCAGACACGGCAAGGCATTCGAGGGTCTTCTTAAGAGATACTTTGGCTAAGAAAAACGCCTGTTTTTAAAAAACTTGAAAGGATCTTGAACAAAAAGGGAATGAATCGGAGATGATTTATTCCCTTTTTAACTGTCCTTTTGCTGCATTTTCTCGTTTAGGATAATCCAACGGGAACTATATATTGCCTTTTTTGGAAATTGACCTTTGTTGCATTCCTATTCTACCCCATAAATACCCTGTTTTTTTAAGTCTTTTTTGACATTTCCAGTTTTACATCTTACAACAACTCGACAATAACTTGCCTAAAGCCTGTCATCAGGCGACGAATTAACCAATTCAAGAACGGAAATCATCTCCCCGTTCAAACTTTTATAGATGTTTGGTTCGGCTTCCTTTGTAACGCTAATTCCATTTTATCCTGCTGCCGCTTTCATATTTTTAAACAGCCTCTCATTTGCTGCACATACTGCAAATGAGCAGCCGGCGGCGTATTCATCTGCCCTTCTGACACGATAGCCGCCCGTATACATTAACGCTGTTTCAGCTTTCCTTGATTCTTTCTTTATGCTGCGCTCTGTCGTTTGGACTGACAGAGTTCCTGACGGCATATCGGGGCTCTTCCTCAAAAAAGTTTAGCGTGAAATTCTTGTTCATATGCCCATAAATCAAGCCTTTCTCAATATAACCAGATTTTTTGCGCAAAACTTGTAAGCAGACTATGAAAATAAATGATTGTTTCCGGTTTTATTTTCTGATTATTCAAAATATTATAAATGAAATTTCAATCATAAGAGATAATAATTAGTATCTGTCGAATTTTTCATTGACATTTTTTGATTCTTTAGATATAATAAATTTATCAAAAGAACAGGAGGTACAATCCACCAAACACTTAATGTTTCACCTCAAAAATCCTTATCATAAGGTTTTTATCCCAGAGAACAGATTCGGGGAATCAAATCAGAAATTCTTTTCATGGATTTGGTAATGGGAAATAAAAATGGAGGTACAATCCAATGAACAGCATAGTTTAAAAGCGGCATCAATTCAGATGAATTTGATGCCGCTTTTCTTTTATTGAAAACTCAATGACCGCGTGTTGCTTTCTGCACTTCATAAGGCCTGAATATCACATTCCGATACTTATCCAAAACGACAAGCAGAATCATCCCCAGCACACCGCAGGAAATAATTTCTCCAATCCCCACTGTCAGCATAAAATACGGAACAGATCCCTCAAACCGGTAAACATATGCCAGCACAAACGGAACAATCACCGTATTTGCCACAATTGGAGGAATCGGCGCCGCCAATTTATACTTTCTAAGCCAATACGTTCCAATGGCTCCAAGCAGTGTCGCCAGACTTCCAAACGCAATATCAAGCGGCAGGCAGCCCGTCAGCAAATTGCCAATTACGCATCCAACTGTAAGCCCTGGTATAGCCGCAGAGGTAAAATATGGCAAAATCGTCAACGCTTCAGAGAAGCGAATCTGAATGGCATAACTTGCCAGCCCCAACGCCTGGGCAATCATAGTCAGCACGACATACAATGCGGCGATCATAGCCGCCTGAGTGATAAACAGTACTTTTTTGTCTCTCATATTCAATTCTCTCCTTTAGTTTTGTTTTAGGTGAGGAAGGTCTCGAACTCACCGTTTTATTTTGGAAAAACCTTCATTTTATGGACTTTTCCGATGCTCTATTATAAAGCAATATGGAAAAATGTCAAGCCCTGACTCAATTTTTGACTCAACTTTTGGCATTGTGTGATAAAATGAGATAAAGATAGATAAAACTTAAAAATAGCCGCTTGAAAAACAAGCGACCCTAGTGTATAATCCCATCTTTGACAGTTGAAAATCAGAAAAATCGCTGTATCCCTTGT
>CAJUIS010000003.1 GCA_910586645.1 uncultured Lachnospiraceae bacterium
GTCTGTGCGCAGCCTTCCACCCCGCAGCTGTTGTGTGTATGTTCTCCCGTCTGTGCGCAGCCTTCCACTCCGCAGCTGTTGTGTGTATGTTCTCCCGTCTGTGCGCAGCCTTCCACCCCACAGGCATTATGCGTATGACTGTCTGCCAGCGTACAGCCTTCTACGCCGCAACTGTTATGCACATGCTCCTCTGCCAGCATACAGCCTTCTACCCCGCAGCTATTATGCGTATGACTGCCTGCCAGCGTACAGCCTTCCACGCCGCAGACATGATATGCATGGCCGTCATCCAGACTGTGCGCATAGTAACAAACTCCGTCATGGATATGGACGGACGCCGCTGTACAGTCCGGCAATGAACAAAGTGAAGGTTCATGTACGCCTGTTCTTATGCACCCTTCCGCTTCACAGACAAACTGAATCTGTTCTTTTGCTTTTATATCTTTTTTTTCAGACGCCTCTTCCACACGGGAACCCTCTTCGGAATTTGCCGCCAGAGCATCCAGTGTAACGACTGCGCCGGCAACGACCGCTACAGACAAAAGAACTGTAAATAAAGAACGTATTTTCATACTCGCCATCCCTTTCTTTTATAGAAAACCAAACCTTTTGCTCTTTCTAAATTATAATGCCATAAAAGCGCAAAAGTCAAGCATTTCCATATAAAAAGCATACTGTGATATGTCTGCGCCCGTTCCAAACAGGCGCAGAGTCAGCTTCTTTCCCGGACGAGAACATGCACCGTATCTCCCGGCTGTTTTTTAATCTTTTCCCGGATGTCTTTTCGGACTCCAATGATATAACAGACCGAACCGTCCTGGTTTTTCACGCCCATATTGACAACGCTTCCGTCATACGGCTCACCGTCAAATTCCACATGGACTTTTGCACGGCCTGCGCCAAATTCCTCCCTTACGTCATAAGGAAACGCCACGTATGCTCCGCCTTTCTCCTTCACTTCATGGATTACTGCGTCAAATTCATATTTTTTTGCGTTCATAATGCTCCTGTCGCTCAACCTCTCACCTAAAATACATAACGCCTGATTCAAACAGCTTCATATCCTGCTCGCCGTATATATTTAACGCCACAGAGCGTCCCCGCCTTTCCACATGAGCCATCTTGCCAAGCACACGTCCGTCCGGACTTGTGATGCCTTCAATGGCGGCGTAGGAGCCGTTGATATTCCACTCTTCGTCCATTGTAGGCTCTCCGGCTTCATTGACATACTGCGTCGCCACCTGGCCGTTTGCAAATAACCGGTCGATCCATGCCTTTGGCGCAACAAACCGACCTTCGCCATGGGAAGCCGGGCTGCAGTAAACTTCTCCCGTTTTTGCCCCTGCCAGCCAGGGCGATTTGTTTGTCACAACTTTTGTATAGACCATCTTGCTGATATGGCGCCCAATTGTATTATATGTCAGCGTCGGAGAATCTTCCCCCTGCTCCACAATTTCGCCGTACGGCGCAAGGCCAAGCTTAATCAGCGCCTGGAAGCCGTTGCAGACGCCAAGCATCAGGCCGTCTCTTTCCTGTAACAGGCGGCTTACCGCTTCTTTTAACTTTTCATTGCGGAATGCAGTCGCAAAAAACTTTGCGGAGCCTTCCGGTTCGTCTCCGGCGGAAAATCCGCCCGGGAACATAATCATCTGCGACTGTCCGATTGCCTTTTCAAATTCTTTTACGGAATCCCTGATATCTTCTGCGCTCAGATTTTTAAATACTTTTACAATCACATTCGCTCCGGCGGCCTCAAACGCCTTTGCGCTGTCGTATTCACAGTTTGTACCGGGGAATACCGGAATAAATACGGTCGGCTTCGCCACTTTATGTTTACAGACATAAATTTTATCTGTCTGATATACATCTGTATTTACAGAATCCGTCTCTTTTGAAGCGCGGGTCGGAAATACGCCCTCTAATGTGCCCGTCCATGCCTGCAGCGCTTCCTCCATTGAAATTTTCATGCCCCCGCAGATAAATTCCTGACTGCCGTTTACCGTTCCCACAACAGAGACAAATTCCGAAAGCCCGGCCTCTTTAACCGCTTCCAGGATTTCCTTTACCCTCTCTTTCGGCGCTTCCGCCACAATATTTCCAAATCCCGGCGCAAATAACGTCTGATCGCTTACCGTCTCTTCAACTGTTACGCCCAGCTTATTTCCAAACGCCATCTTGCTTACGGCAGCCGCGAGTCCTTTGCCGTCCAGCGCGTAAGCTGACACAATCGCTTCTTTGCCGCTTAATCTTCCAATGCAGTCGTATAACTTCATCGCCTGCGCGTAGACAGGAAGATCGTAGTTATCCCTGTCAACGGCAAACAAAAGCAGGCTGTTTCCTTCTTTTTTCAGTTCCGGCGTCAGAATGTCTTTTTCTCTTGCCACATCTACGGCAAAGGATACCAGCGTAGGCGGCACGTCAATTTCATTAAAACTTCCGGACATACTGTCCTTTCCTCCAATGGAAGGAAGCCCAAACCCTATCTGTGCGCTGTATGCGCCAAGCAGCGCGGCAAACGGCTGGCTCCAGCGGGAAGGATCTTCTGACATCCTGCGGAAATATTCCTGAAACGTAAAGCGGATCTTTTTATAATCCCCTCCTGCGGACACAATGCGGGCTACCGATTCCAGCACGGCGTAAACCGCCCCGTGATAAGGGCTCCAGGAAGATAAATATGGATCAAATCCATAACTCATCATCGTTACCGTATCTGTATTTCCGTCTGCGACCGGAAGCTTTGCAACCATGCTCTGCGTTTCCGTAAGCTGATAGCGGCCGCCGTAAGGCATATAGACGCTGCCCGCTCCGATGGAACCGTCAAACATCTCCACAAGTCCCTTTTGAGAACACACGTTTAAATCGGAAAGCATAGCGAGCCATGCGGCTTTTCTGTCCCGGCGCTCCAGCGCTTTTTGTACCGCGGAAACTGCAGTCCTGTCAAGATAACAGTCCTTCTTTGATGGAATATCCACTGCAACGCAGGTTTCCTGATGCGCTCCGTTTGTATCCAAAAAAGCGCGGGAAATATTTACGATCTCTTTTCCCCTCCAGCTTAATACAAGGCGCGGTTCCTCTGTTACGACAGCGACAGGAACAGCCTCTAAATTTTCTTCTTTCGCATACGCCAGAAACTTCTCCATATCTTCCGGCGCAACGACGACCGCCATACGCTCCTGAGATTCGGAAATCGCAATTTCCGTCCCATCCAGTCCGGCATATTTTTTCGGAACTTTATCCAGATCCACCCTCAGCCCCGGCGCAAGCTCTCCGATTGCGACAGATACGCCGCCGGCGCCGAAATCGTTGCATTTTTTGATTATATAGCTGACCTCTTCCCTCCGGAATAATCTCTGGATTTTGCGCTCCGTCGGAGGGTTCCCTTTCTGCACTTCCGCGCCGCAGGTATCAATCGACGCCGTGTTGTGTGCTTTGGAAGAACCGGTAGCGCCGCCGCAGCCGTCCCTCCCCGTACGGCCTCCAAGCAGGATAATGATATCTCCCGGATCCGAAGTCAGACGCTGTACCGCACGTCTTGGAGCGGCTCCCATCACGGCTCCGATTTCCATCCGTTTTGCCGCATAATCCGGATGATAGATTTCTTTCACATATCCTGTGGCAAGTCCAATCTGGTTGCCGTAAGAGCTGTATCCGTGCGCTGCGCTTCTGACAATCTTTTTCTGGGGAAGCTTTCCTTTCATCGTATCTTTTACGGATACGGTCGGATCTGCCGCGCCTGTAACGCGCATGGCCTGATAGACATACGTGCGTCCCGACAGCGGATCGCGGATCGCGCCGCCAAGACAAGTCGCCGCGCCGCCGAACGGCTCAATTTCCGTCGGATGGTTATGTGTTTCATTTTTAAAATTAACCAGCCACTCTTCCGTTTTTCCATCCACTTCCACCGGAACGACAATTGAACAGGCGTTGATCTCGTCCGACTCTTCCTGGTCGTCTAACTTTCCTTCTCTTTTCAGACGCTTCATCGCCATTGTCGCAAGATCCATAAAGCATACGAATTTATCGGTTCTGCCCTCATAAATGTTTTTATGGGCGGCAAGGTAATCTTCATACGTTTCCGTCATCGGTTTTTTATAATCGCCTTCTCCAAACGCAACGTCTTTTAATTCTGTGGAAAACGTCGTATGGCGGCAGTGATCTGACCAGTAAGTGTCAAGCACGCGGATTTCCGTCATCGACGGATCGCGTCTTTCTTCCTCTTTGAAATAATTCTGAATATGAAGGAAATCCCGAAATGTCATCGCAAGATTCAAAGAATCGTATAACTCTTTCAAAGGCCCTTCCGCCATTCCCGTAAAACCGTCAAGAACAGGAACGTCTTCCGGCTCTTCAAATTCAACAACCAAAGTCTCAGGCTTGTTTAAATCTGTCTCACGGGAGTCCACCGGATTGATGCAATGCGCCTTGATTGCCTGAAGCTGTTCCTCCGTTACATCCCCGTTTATCACATATGTCGTTGCGGAACGGATTACCGGCTCTTCGTCCTCATTTAACAGCTTCACACACTGCTCCGCAGAGTCGGCCCTCTGGTCAAACTGTCCCGGCAGATATTCCACGCTGAACGTTTTCCCGCCGTTTAACGCAAACGTCTCTTCATATACATCGTCTACCGGCGGTTCAGAAAATACCGTGCGGACTGCTTTTTCATACGTCGCGTCGGAAATATTTTCTATATCGTAACGAATCAGCGTGCGCACGCTTTCTGCGCCTTCGATTCCAAGATAACTTTTAATTTCCGCTAAAAGCTCTTTTGCCTGTACCGCAAACTCCGGTTTTTTTTCTACATAGATTCTTCTCACATTGCTCATAGATCTTCCTCCATTTTCTCTATGCTTTTCTGATTTTATATGTCTGAAATTATCATAGCGCCTTCAGTTCAATAAGTACAATTAATATATCTTATTTTATTTATTAGTATATGTTATTATTAAAAAAAACTATTACACGATTATGATTCCAACAATTCCAAAAGCTCATACACTCTGACTTTCGTCATCTTTGCTGCTTTCTGACTGACAGCCATAGATTGCATTGTCCCTCCCTCATAACTTTCGCCCGCTTTTTTTGACTCTTCTTCTTTTTGCGCAATCCATTCCCGTTCCTGTACGGTAAGCTCTTCCATTTCATCCGCTTCCTTTGTCTCTTTTAACGACTTCCATACCATATTCAGCGCGTAATCCCAAAGGTCATATATCTGCTTTGCTTTTTCGTTGCATTCCGTCTGGGTAAGCGGATCGTTTTTGACGGAGTCTTCCAAAACAGCCGCCTGTTCTTCTGCAGAAGCCACTGCCTGCTTTGCGTCCTCTATAATATCAGAGCTGAAAAATCCATACTGCATAGTCTCATTATTTAAAGCGTAAAACGGAAGCCTGTCCGTATCCAAATCCATCATTGCGCCAAAGCCAATCCAGCTTTTAAATTCCTCCGAAAGCTCTGACAAAGGCGCGCCCGGCAGGTAAATCAGAATATTCCGTGCCTGATCCAGGCCATATGCCTCGCTGTAGCAATACCGCACGCCGTCTTTTATCTCCTTTGTTTCCGGTTCATTCCGGTAACTTATCTTCTGAATCTGCATAGAATATGTGTAATCATTTACTTTTACAGGCTGCGAAAATGTTCCGTAAAACTCCGCCTGATACCTCGTCCCGTTTGGATACTCTTCTTTGACGTCTCCCATATCGTCGTCTACATATTCGCCCGAAAAGCTGCCGTCTGCGCGAATCAAAAGAAACGTTCCCCAGCCGCCCGCTCCACTGGAAAAATAAAATTTCCTGTTCTTCAAATGTTCAAAAGAAAACATATCCTCCTTATCCTGACTCTCCGTCTGCTCTTCTTTGAAATCTGTTTTTACGGACGCCTCCGTTTCTTTTTTTAAACTTTTTTTAAGACGGACGCCTTCGCAGCCGCACAGGGACAAAGCCACAGCCCCCGCTGTCATAAGCGCAATGATTTTTTTCTTCATCGCTTCCTCCTCTTCCCTTTCTACTCTATTCCTGTCAAGAATAACATAAAAAATCGGCGTTTTCTACCGTTTAAGGAGGAAAACCGGCTTTACTGAAAATTTCTGGCCCCCATTAATATTGATACCGTTTCCGATATTTCACAAACATCAATGCGGACAGAGCCAGAGCCATAAGCTCCGCTGCCGGCGTAGCCAGCCAGATGCCATTTACCCCTAAAATTGCGGGCAGCGCCAGCATGGCAATCAGCATAAATACGAAGGAACGAGAGAAAGCGAGAACCGCAGAGACAATGCCGTTTGACAATGCGGTAAACATCCCGCTGGCAAAAATATTAAAGCCAATAAAGAACAGCGCCAGGGTGCAGATTCGATTTCCGGTGACCGCCAGATTATAAACCGGATTATCCGGCCGTGCAAAAACGGACACCAGAGGCTTTGTTGCGGCAAAGGACGCTGCCACTGTCACAAGGGAAATGACGGCAATTACTTTCAGGCTGATGGAAACCAGTTTCTTCAGCTTTTCCTGATTTTTCCCGCCATAATAGTAACTGAGCATGGGAGAGACGCCATAGGAATACCCCGTGTAAAGGGAACCTGAAAACATCAGGACATACATGATGATGGTCACGGCCGCAACGCCATCTTCACCGGCATAATGGAGCATCGTCCAGTTGAACATCATCGTAATGATGCCTGTGACCAGAGCCGTCGCCATTTCAGAGCATCCGTTTGCCGCCGCATTTGCGAGAACTCTGAAACGGAAAGCGGGCTTTGTGAAGTGAAGGAGGCTCTTTTTGCTGCTGAACACAAACAGGCCAACAACGGCAGTCACAGAGTAGCCAAGGCCCGTGGCAATGGCCGCACCGCTGATTCCCATCTTCAGAATGCCGATAAACACATAGTCAAGCGCAATGTTCAACACGCCGCCTGACACGGAACAAATCAAAGACAGGGTTGCTTTTTCAGAAGCGATCATATAGAGAGTGAAATTGTTCATCAGCAGGATTGGAACCGTAAAGAAAAGATAACGGCCAAGATACGAGGCACAATATCCCGCAACCTCCACAGACAGCCCCATGCTCCCAAGAACAGTTTCCATCAGGGAGTATCCGAGCACAGTCATAACCAGGCCGGCAACCACGTTCACCAAAATCAGGAACGTGAAATCTTCCCTGGCTTCTTTTGGCTTTTGCTCACCCATCTTTTTCATAATGGCCGCACTCCCGCCGGTCGCCAGCATGGCAGAAATTGCTGTCACCACTTGAATCACCGGGGCCGTCAGGTTGATTGCAGACAGCGCGCCCATACCAATCAGGTTTGATACAAACAGACCGTCAACCATGGTGTAAAAAGACATAAAGACAGACATTGCAATGGTAGGAACCGCAAATTTGAGGATGTTCCTCAGTGTGACCGGCTTGTTGTAAGCATTTTGATTTTCCATTATTGTTCTCCTTTTTTACTTGTTTTTCTCCGGTATATGAGTTATCATAATCCGTACAGTAACTGTACAGTCAAGAGGTGTTTTAAAAATGGAGAACAAAAAGAAGCTGCTCACAATCGGTCAATTTGCGGCCCTGCATGGCATCAACAAAAAAACTCTGATGTGGTACGATGAAATCGGCCTGTTTCATCCATCATTGATCCATCCCGAAAATGGGTACCGATATTACAGCTACTATCAGAGCGCCATTCTGGAAACGATTCTGCTGCTGCGGGAGATGAATGTACCGATTGATGAAATCCGGGCATTTATGGGAAACCGTTCCGCCGCCAGCATGAAACAGCTTTTACAGGAGAAAATCAATGATTTAGACCGCAGCATGGCGCATCTGAGGGCGATTCGGAAAACGCTGTCTTACCACTGTCAGAATATGCAGACATTATTGACGATGGACTTATCGGAAATCAGCATCGTACAGAAGAAAGAGCGCAGTTTAGTTACTGTAGACATCCATCCGGACACTGCGTTTGATAAGCAGGCAGAGATGATTACCGCCGAAACGAAAAAATATCAGCTTCGCCGTCTGCACGATGCCTCTTATGGGACGATGATTGCGGTAGACAGTCTGCAAATTGGGAACTTTGAGGATTATTCCAAACTTTTTATTGAAATCCCGTTTCCCATAAAGAAAGATGGATTGCACATACAGCCTGCCGGAGATTATGTGCGGGCGTTTTACAAAGATGCAACGGAAAGCCCTGTACTGTGTTACCAAAAGATATTTGAATACGTCAGAGAACACGGTCTTGCATTATCTGGATTTTCTTATGAAGTCATTATCAATGAAAATGTGATTGACCGGGCAGCGGATGCGCTCGTGCAGATTGAAATACCTGTAAAATCCAAATCAATCGTTTCGGGCAAACACTAAGACGCTGCCACGCAAAAGGAGCGGCAGCCCGCATCTGACGCGATACGAGAAACAGAACAGCAATTTTCAGCACGGGAAAAGGAGAGCTTCTATGAAACTGAAAAACATATTGATCGCTGTAAACGACATCAAAAAATCCGTCTCGTTTTACAGGGATATTTTTGGACTTGAAGTCATCCTGGACCAGGACGGCAACGTCATCCTGACAGAAGGTCTGGTTTTGCAGGACGCAAAGATATGGAAAAATTTTTTAAACCGGGAAATCATCCCAAACAGCAACTCCTGCGAATTATATTTTGAAGAAAAAAATATTGAAGCATTTGCGGAAAAACTGGAGCATTACCATGAACCGATCCAATATGTCAGCAAACGGATGACGCATAGCTGGGGACAAACAGTCATCCGGTTTTATGACCCGGATGGCCACCTGATTGAAGTCGGAACGCCTGTGGCGCCGCCGGAGGATATGCAGCAGACGCAGTCTGCATAACGGCGGTCTCTGACACAGACTGCAGATTTGCTTTTGGAAAGTAGAACCATATAAAATAAAAAGGAGAAAACCATATGGAAAAACAAATGTACATGATGATGATTCAGAAAAGCAAGACCTACAATAAACTGACAAAACAGGCAGTTACGGAACACGTTGAAAATATAAGAAAGCTGGACGACGAAGGAAAGCTGGAAATCTGCGGCGTCTTTAAAGGCTATCCGGGAATGGCGGGCATGTACATCCTAAAAACGGAGAGCCGCGAAGAAGCGGAAGAAATTTGCAGGCTGGAGCCGTTGGTTGTGGGAGGATATGCAACCTATAAATTAGTCGGTTTGCAGATTGCAAACCGGGAAAATAATTACTTGTTGTAATTGCGAAACAGAACACCGAATATTCTTTCTTTATCTTGAAAAAGAAAAGGTTTTATGTATAATAAAGAGAGTGTATTTCAGAAAATAAAAAAACAGAGGTGCTATAAATGATAAGTGCAAGCAACATTACACTGAGGCTCGGAAAAAAAGCTTTGTTTGAAGAAGTCAATATTAAATTTACAGAGGGCAACTGTTATGGCTTAATCGGCGCAAACGGCGCGGGAAAATCCACGTTTTTAAAAATTCTGTCCGGCCAGTTGGAGCCGACCAACGGCGATATCATCCTTACGCCCGGACAGCGTCTGTCTTTTCTCCAGCAGGATCATTTTAAATATGACGAATATTCCGTTCTGGATACCGTTATTATGGGGAACCGCAGGCTCTATGACATTATGAAGGAAAAAGACGCTATCTATATGAAAGAAGACTTTTCCGACGAAGACGGCATCCGCGCCAGCGAACTGGAGGCTGAATTTGCGGATATGGACGGCTGGAACGCAGAAAGCGACGCCGCGACGCTCTTATGCGGGCTGGGGATTCCCACGGAAGAACACACGACCATAATGAAAGATCTTCCCGGTTCCTTAAAAGTCAAAGTCCTGTTAGCCCAGGCCCTTTTTGGAAACCCGGACATTCTGCTTTTGGACGAACCGACCAACCATCTGGATCTGGATGCAATCGCCTGGCTGGAAGAATTTTTAATCAATTTTGAAAATACTGTTATCGTTGTTTCCCACGACCGTTATTTCTTAAATAAAGTCTGTACCAATATTGCAGACATTGACTATGGAAAAATCCAGCTTTACGCCGGAAACTATGATTTCTGGTATGAATCCAGCCAGCTTCTGATCCGTCAGATGAAAGAAGCCAATAAGAAAAAAGAAGAAAAAATCAAAGAGCTTCAGGAATTTATTTCCCGTTTCTCCGCAAACGCATCAAAATCCAAACAGGCGACTTCCAGAAAGCGCGCCCTGGAAAAAATCCAACTGGATGAAATCCGGCCTTCCAGCCGGAAATATCCCTACATTGATTTCCGCCCGGCAAGAGACATCGGAAATGAAGTTCTTCTTGTGGAAAACATCAGCAAGACAATTGACGGCGTAAAAGTCCTGGACAATGTTTCTTTTATTCTGGGGCATGATGATAAAGTCGCTTTTGTTGGAAGCAATGAATTTGCCAAAACCGTCTTTTTCAAAATTATTACCGGAGAAATGGAACCGGACGAAGGAACCTATAAATGGGGTGTAACGACCACACAGTCCTATTTTCCAAAAGACAGCACAAAAATCTTCGATACCGATCTTGTCATCGTAGACTGGCTGACACAATATTCTGAAATCAAAGACGCCACATATGTGCGGGGATTTCTGGGAAGAATGCTTTTTGCGGGAGACGACGGCGTAAAGAAAATGCGTGTGCTTTCCGGAGGCGAACGCGTGCGCGTACTGCTTTCCAGAATGATGATTGAAGCGTCCAACGTGCTGATTCTGGACGAACCGACAGATCATCTCGACATGGAATCCATTACGGCCCTCAACAACGGGCTGATTAAGTTCCCCGGCGTTATTCTGTTTTCCTCACGGGATCATCAGGTTGTGGAAACAACGGCAAATCGGATTATTGAATTCTTACCGGACGGAACGGTCATTGATAAAATTACGACTTACGACGAATATCTTGCAAATGATGAAATGGCAAGAAAACGTTCCGTTTATTCCATGTCAAAGAATGAAGAAGAAGACAATTAAATTTTTAAAAAAAAGAATCCTGAAACAGACAGGATTCTTTTTTGATCTTCTTTGAATATGTAATTTTAAAACATACTGTTCCACAAATCTCCGGAAGAATAATTGTATGAATAGGCTCCGACACTGTTGTACGTATTCGCTCTGGAAGCTTCGTACTGTGCATGGGAATCAATCTGGGACGCCTTTGCAGACACCTGGTAAGCATAAGAACCGCTGCCTGAAAACAATGACTTCACCGTATCCATATCCGCATTCTTAAATATCTCTTCATCAATGGACAGCTTGTTTGTCCCTGCGTCAAACTTAATTCCAATGGAAGAAAGTTTCTTTGCATTCTGTGCGGAGTAATATCCCATTGAATCAGAAGAAGTGCGAATTGCCATTACATTGGAACTTCCTGCGCTCTTAGTCAGCGCATTGTACTGCGTTACAAATGAATTTACCGCTTTGTAAATCTTATCTGTATCATATCCTTTGACAGTATTTCCATCTTTGTCTGTCGTCGTCACCTGTTTAAATAAGGACTTGCTTCCCTGTGCTAAAAGAGCGTCCGCCGCGCTGCTTAATTTCTCTGCATCCGCCTCAATCGCTCCAAGCTTGGAAGTCGGCTCTTTCGATGTCGCCGTATCCTTGGAAGAAGACTCTGGTTTGGAAACCGGCCTCTTTGACGTCACAAGGCTGGTATCGTAAGTCCTCTGAACCTTTCCCTCCGGCGTCCAGTAATTATAAGTTCTTGACGTCGATCCGGCTCCCGTCCGGCTGACTGCGTCTGTCGACTTGCTTGCCGTCCTTACATCATCCAGCGAGTAATAGGAACTCAGCAGCTTATGATAGGATCCATTCCGAATGCTGGCATAATCCGAATAATTAAATCCTCCCGCCAAACCTCCGCCGGAAAAACTATTGTTCTGAAAATTGCTGGAAAACAGACCGCCTACCATCCTTGCGTTAGCTGAAATTGAAATAGACATAAAATCACTCCTTTGATTAGCCTTTTTTTAATAATAACAAAATTTCCCTCTTCTTTCAATCATGTTTTCAAAGAAATTCGTTGTTTTGCACAAACAATATTTTGTTATTACTGACTTCTTTGTTGCTTTTACAATATGTTCCATATTTGTTCATAATTTATTCACAAATGATTGTTAAAATCATATTAGTTGCTAAGAAATAGGAAATTATTACCCTGTTTTTCATTCTTTTTAAATTTGGTTATATAATATATATTTGATAAATTTCTTCATAATTGCCTCGGTGTTTTTCGTACTTTTAACACCGAGGCACTCCTCATTTCAGGACTAATTATACGTCCTCTGCATTGCCTGGCCAAAATACACCTGGCCATTTCTGGCATAACCGACCATTTTCCCTTCCAAATCGCCTGCAAACAGACGCTCCGTCTGTTCTGTCAGCATTTGTCCGAAACTTTTCTGCCTGCCGGATTTTTTCTTCTCCTGTCTGTTTCCCGGCTTTCTGTCAGACAGGGCGCTGATAATCATTATAGATGAAACCTTAAAATATCCCTCATATCCGTATGCGGCTTATCCCTCCCTGGATGCATATTTCATTATCTGTTATTTTATATATCGTCTGATTTTTCGCATTCTTTAGATAAATTCCTAATTTATCCCAAAAAATTTTCCATTCCAGTCTTCTTCAATCCCATTCTTCTTCCAGATATTCCCTTCTTCTGAATATGACGTCACTGTCAGATACTGAAACTGGCTGACCGTTTTTAAAGCGTCATATACAAAACGAAGCGGGACAAACGTCCGGTTTCTCTCCGGATCGCCCGGCTCTGCAAGAAACACTTCATCCGTATCTTCCCGGTAACGCCAGATATTGACATAATGCCCCGGCGTATCCTTCCAGAAAGAATCATCATTTGCGCTGCTGATCAGAACGACTGCAGATTCCGCTTTCCTGATCTGCCTTCTGAATGCCGCATACGTTTTTGGTTTCCTGCGCAGCTTGCACGCAAACCCGGCTGCGCTCAAAGTCGTTCTCATATCTTCCCATCCAATTGCCCCGCTTTCTTTGCTGGGATAATAAGACGACACGGCCGTCGCAAATTCATACATATCCCAGGGAGAGCATTCGTAATCCGTCAGCGTGCTGTAAATATTCGCCATACAGCATAAACCGCAGCCGAATCCGCCAAACGAATGATACCCTGCGGTTTTTTCACACCAGGAGCCAGACCATGGCCGCCCTTCGCCATATGACTTTGGCCCCTGCAAAAACGTATACACTCCTGTCACTCTCTCTTCCGGCGTCAGGCTGACCGCCTGTATGTCAGAGCCTGTAATCCCCATATCGGAAATGTTCTTCTCAAACGCTGCGCATATGCCGGCGCGTCCATCGCCCGAAACCGCTTTTGGCGCTTCCGGATTCTTTTTTTCCGTTTCTTCCGGTTTAAAAAATATGCCGTATGCAAACAGAAAAATCGCCAGAAGAATGCACAATACACTTATATATTTTTTCACACACACCACCAATGCTAAACGTTGATTTCCGCTTTTACGCCTAAAACCGTCTGATTTTTTTCCAGAACCGGACGAATGGCGTCTTCTAAAAACCGCTCCACCTGCCGGGGCGCGCGTCCGATATATTTCGCCGGATCCATGGCCGCCTGAAGTTCTTCAAGAGACATATGAAACGCCGGATCTGCCGCAATCAGTTCCAGCAGATTGTTTTCTTTTCCTTCCTGCTTTATATAGACTCCCGCTTCCATGGAAAGCGTTCGGATCTTTTCATGCAGTTCCTGACGGTCGCCGCCTTTTTTCACCGCGTCCATCATAATATTTTCCGTTGCCATAAACGGCAGTTCCGCCATCAGATGCTTTGTAATGACTTTTTCATAAACGACAAGGCCGTCCACAACGTTTAAGCACAGATCCAGAATGCCGTCCGTTGCAAGAAACGCTTCCGGAATGGAAATCCGCTTATTGGCGGAATCGTCCAGCGTGCGTTCAAACCACTGCGTTGCAGAAGTAATTGCCGGATTCAGCGCATCCGCCATAACGTAACGGGCAAGCGACGCTATCCTCTCGCTTCGCATGGGATTTCGCTTATAAGCCATGGCAGAAGAGCCAATCTGATTTTTTTCAAACGGCTCCTCCACTTCTTTTAAATGCTGAAGAAGGCGTATGTCGTTTGACATCTTATGCGCGCTTGCAGCAATGCCGGCTAAGACGTTCGCCACTCTCGTGTCCACTTTTCTGGAATAAGTCTGCCCGGATACGGCATAACAATTTTCAAATCCCATCTTTTCGGCAATCATCGGATCGATCCGATCCGCTTTCTCATGATCTCCGTCAAAAAGTTCCAGAAAACTCGCCTGCGTTCCCGTCGTCCCTTTTGAGCCCAGCAGCTTAAGGCTTCCTGCAACATATTCCAGATCCTCAAGATCCATCAGGAATTCCTGCATCCAAAGCGTTGCCCGCTTTCCCACGGTCGTAGGCTGCGCCGGCTGAAAATGCGTAAAGGCAAGCGTCGGAAGATCTTTGTATTTTCCGGCAAATTTTGCCAGCTCATCCAGGACATTGACAAGCTTTTTCTGAATCAGCCCCAGCGCTTCCGCCATAATCATAATGTCCGTGTTGTCTCCCACATAACAGGACGTCGCGCCAAGATGAATAATGCCTTTTGCTTTCGGGCACTGCACGCCGTACGCGTAAACATGGGACATCACGTCATGGCGGACCAGTTTTTCACGTTCTTTTGCCGTCTCAAAATTAATGTCGTCCTTATGCGCCCGGAGTTCTGCAATCTGCTCGTCCGTAATCGGAAGACCCAGTTCCTGTTCCGTTTCCGCAAGCGCAATCCAAAGTTTTCTCCAGGTTTTAAATTTCATCTCCGCCGAAAAGATATACTGCATTTCTTTGCTGGCATACCTTTCCGACAGCGGGCTCATATATTTATCCGTACTCATAGGCTGTCTCCTTTTCTCTTAATTTCAATTCCTCTCAATGCGCAAAAAAGCGCTCTCACTGACAGAAGCCTCCTAAGCAAAAGACTTTCCGACGCTTAAGCGCCCCTCTGCCCGGTTCCTCTATGCAAACTGCGTCCCTGTCAAAAGCGCATACGCTTCTTTGTATTTGCCTATCGTCTTTTCCACAATTTCATCCGGAAGCATATAATCACTGTCCGGGTTTGCTTTCAGCCAGTCCCTGACAAACTGCTTATCAAACGAAGGCTGAGATTTTCCCGGCTCATAGCTGTCAAGCGGCCAGAAACGCGAGCTGTCCGGCGTCAGCATTTCATCGCCAAGGACAACGTTTCCTTCTGTATCAAGGCCAAATTCAAATTTGGTGTCTGCAATGATGATTCCTTTTGAAAGCGCATACTCTGCGCACTTTTTATACAGGGCAAGCGTGCAGTCCTTGATTTTCCCGGCATATTCCGCCCCTTTTCCGGGATAAATCTCTTCTAAAATATCTATGCTTTCCTCAAATGTAATGTGTTCATCGTGCAGGCCAAGCTCCGCTTTTGTGGTCGGCGTATAAATCGGTTCTGGAAGGCGGTCGGACTCCTTTAATCCCTCCGGCAGACGGATGCCGCAGACAGTTCCGTCTTTCTGATAGCTTTCCCACCCGCTTCCGGTAATATATCCTCTTACAATGCATTCAATCGGAAGCATTGCAAGCTTCTGGCACTTCATACTGTTCCCGTCAAATTCCTCCGTCCGGAAAAACTCCGGCATATCTTCCGTATCGATAGACATCATATGATTTGGTACAATATCCTTCGTAAAATCAAACCAGAATTCAGACATTTTTGTCAAAACTGCGCCTTTTTTTGTAATCTTATTCTTCAGAATATGATCAAACGCCGATATCCTGTCTGTCGCCACAATAATCATGCTGTCTCCCGCATCGTATACTTCACGTACTTTTCCTTCTTTTACCGGTTTTAACCGCTTTGTATCCATACAAACCTCCTGTGCTCTGCCGCTGATATTCTTCTTTCTATTATCGGTCATAGTATATAACAGAGACTTCCGGAAAGTCAACGCAAACCGATTTTTTTCTCAAATATATTCCCTCCCGCAGACAAATGCCGTATAATAAAACCAGACAAAAACTGCCGGAAAAATGGAGGGATTGAAATGATCCGCATAAAAAAAGCCACAAAACAGACTGCCGCCCTGTTCGAAGGATGGGAAGAAACCATTCTGTGGTCCTGTTTGCAGGGAATTATGGGCGCCCTGTATATAAACGACAGAAAGCATCCCGTCTCCGCCATGGCTGCGCTTGGGGATTTTGCATTCTTTGCCGGAAAAGCATCCGCCGAACTGGCCGCTTACAAACCCCCTCAAAATAAAAAAGGGTTCTCCATTATGATTCCGCAGAACAGAGAATGGAAAGAGACGCTTCTGGCCTGCCACAAAGACCGCGCCAAAATCGTTTCCCGTTATGCAACGAAAAAGGAACCGGGCATCTTTGACAAAGAAAAATTAAAGAAAATCATCTCTTTGCTGCCGGACGGATACGAACTTAATAGGATAAACCGGCCTTTGTATGAACAATGCAAAGCCGAAACCTTCAGCGCCGATCTGGTTTCCCAGTTTCCGCGTTATGAAGATTACCAAAAGCTCGGCCTTGGCGCAGTCATTCAAAAAGACAGCCGGATCGTTTCCGGCGCGTCTTCTTACTCCAGATACCGGCATGGAATAGAAATTGAAATCGACACGCACAAAGAATTCCGAAGGAAAGGACTTGCCCTGATCTGCGGGGCAAAACTGATTCTGGAATGCCTGGAACGCAATTTATACCCAAGCTGGGACGCACAAAACACCGCCTCCCTTGCGCTTGCAAAAAAACTTGGCTATCGTTACAGCCATACATACGAAGCGGTTGAATTATGCTCCGAACCTCCCGGAGCAGCAGTCTGATAAGTCTCCGACATCATCTGGCATTTTCCGCAAAAAGGAGCAAAGCCCCTTTTGCATTTCCAAAGGCTTTGCTCCTTCTTTTTTCATATTGACTCTGTACGCCTGTCCTGCGCATTTCTTATGCCGTATAATCCACCCAGCGCATTTCCATGGGCTTAAGCTCCAGTTTCATGGCAAACTCTCCATTGATGTAAAGTTCTGTGTCCCTTGCCTCTTTCGCATTGTTAATTACGGCAATTTTTTTCGTATTCTCAAATACCGCAAGTTCCGTATCTACGTTTGTGACATAGAATTTCTTCATTTCCGCTTCTTCTCCGGCCGCATAGTAAATTGCCCGCAGCAAAATCCGGCAGTTCTGCGGAGAATAGGGAAGTCCGGCAAAATAAACGCTGTGTCCCTTTCCATACGTATTTACCACAAGACGGCTGTATTCCCCATCCTTATTCAGAATCTGGTAATTTTCACCCTGCGCATAAATCCGGCTCATTCCTTCGCCAAAGTCTATCTCGCCTTCAATGTCCTCCAAAATAAAATGATCCGGATTCAGCTCGTTGTACTTATCCGTACTCAGCGAATACATCATCTCACGGTCTACGCCAAGCACGTCGCTAAGCTGGAAATAACGTCCCTGAGACTGGTGCGCCGTCGGCTCTCCAATGCCGATAAAACCGCCGCCATTGTCCACAAATCTGCGGACTGCGGCAACAACTTCTTCATCCAGCCAGTTTTCTCCTCCGCTGAATGCCGTTTCCGCATCGCCAAAATTAATGATAACCTTAATGTCATCGGAAATTCCGTTTTTAACGTCGTCAAAACCAATAAATTCCACTTCAAACGGCATTCCGCTCAAACACTCAAGCGCTCCGTTGTAGGAATAAATTTCTCTGTGCCAGATCGAATGATGCACCTGATAAGACATCCAGCCGCGCAGCGGTCCCCAGCAGCTTAAGACGCCAACTTTAAACGGAGCCGTATACGCCTTGTGTCCCTGCATATTTTCATGGATCAGACGGAACTCACTGATTACAAACTGAATCGCGTCAATAAATCCATCCCATCCGGAAGCCAGTTTTAAATATCCGCCGTATCCAATCCTGTCTAACGGAGAACGCAAAATCGCACGTCTCACCTTCAGCCAGTTCTCCTGCGCCTCTTTGATCGGATCTCCTCCCTCACAGAACACATCCGGGAAGAAATAAGGCAGAAGCCTTCCTTCTGTATATTTCACGCCTTTGATGTCAGAAACCATACGCATTGTAACGCCGTCGCCAACAGAGCCAACTACGGCGTCCAGTCCGATATTTGCAAAATATTTGCCGAACGGCTCCGTCCCAATCCAGTGATCGCCGACGAACATCATGGCTTCTTTTCCATAGGAATGCACAATATCCACAATTTCTTTGGCCAGCTTGCTGACTTCAATCTGCTGGAATTCAATATAATCCCGGAACTCTTTGCTTGGAACCCGGAAAATGGAGTTGTGGTACCCCTCGTCCACAATAAACTCCGGACGGAATTTATAACCCGCCCATTTCTCAAACTGTTCTAGAATATAGGGGCTTACGCTGGCGCTGTAGCCAAACCAGTCTACGTATTTCTCTCTTTTCTTGTCGTCAAACGTAAGCGTAAACTGATGGAAAAACGTCGTAAACCTTACTACATTAATCTCCGGATTGTCCTCACACCATTTCTTTAACTTCTCTTTTACGTGCTGCTGCGTTTTTGGCAGACGGACGTCAAACGTAATCTGGTGCGGCGCATCCTTCCAGTCGTTCGTAATGAAATTAAACATATGCACCGGATCCCAGATCAAAAACGCAAGAAAGCTCACGGTATATTCATGGTACGGAACGGTCTGTATCTCAACCTCTCCGGCCGCTTCGTCATATTCCCATCGATCCGCCGGAACGACTTCGCCCGTCGTGCGGTCAATTACTTCCCACCAGCGTTTGGGATCATGAATCGTGTTGACTTTTAACTGCTCCCTGTGAAACCCTTTCATCAGCTCAATCCGCAGCGTCTCTCCCCGCGCAGTTACGCGATCGCTGATTAAGTATTCCTGCTGAACCTCGTCCGGATTCGCTTCCGCCCACTCATTATCCTTTCTGGTTGTATAATACGTGGCGTATTTTTTCGCATCCTGGGAAAGCAGTTCATCCGGAAACGTAGTCCCGTCACAATCCCGCAAAGCGTCCGCGCCCAGTAATTCCTTCAGCCGTATTGTCTCCTCCACCATGTCCACATCCGTTGGAAGTGTCAATCTTCCCTTTTGTTCCATAATTTCCTCCTGTATCTTAAAAATTCCAAACGTTATACGTGCTTCTAGTATATCTGTCCGCACAATGAAATGCAAGTATTTTTCCAACAACATAAATCCGATTAATTTTCAAAAAATTCCAAACTTAGGATTGAGAATTTTCAAAAATGTACTATAATAGAGTTATAGTATATTAAGAAGGAGGAATTTTTATTATGCAACTGATTCAGGCAAAGGATTATGACGACATGAGCCGCAAAGCGGCAAACATTATTTCTGCACAGGTGATTCTGAAACCAAACTGTGTGCTCGGCCTTGCGACGGGTTCCACACCTCTTGGCACATATGCCAATCTGATTGACTGGTACAAAAAAGGGGATTTGGATTTTTCAGATGTTTCCTCTGCCAATCTTGACGAATACAGAGGGCTTCCGGCAGACAATGATCAGAGTTACCGCTACTTTATGAATACCAACCTGTTCGATCAGATCAATATTGACAAAACAAGAACGCACGTTCCGGACGGCATGGAGCCGGACAGCGCAAAAGCCTGCCGCGACCACGACAACATTATAAAAGAAATGGGCGGCATTGACTTACAGCTTCTTGGCCTTGGCTTAAACGGGCATATCGGCTTCAACGAGCCCGCAGATGAATTCCCGAAGGGAACCCACTGCGTAGATTTGACGCAGAGCACAATTGAAGCAAATTCCAGATTCTTCGCTTCCATCGACGAAGTTCCGACACAGGCCTATACCATGGGCATCCAGTCTATTATGCTTGCAAAGAAAATCCTGATTATCGCCAGCGGGGCAAATAAAGCTGAAATCATCGCAAAAGCCTTCCTTGGACCTGTAACTCCGGAAGTTCCGGCATCCATTCTGCAAATGCATCCCGACGTTACGCTCGTAGCGGACGAGGCCGCTTTATCCGTTTATCTGAAACAAAAAAGCGAAATGGAGGGATAATGCATGATTATCAAAAACGCTCTTGTATTCACAGATGACTGTAAATTTACTGCAAAAGACGTCTATGTGGAAGGGGAACGCATTGCAGACACCGCTTCGGATTCCGAAGTAATTGACGGCAGCGGCTGTTATCTGATTCCGGGACTTATGGACATCCATTTCCACGGCTGCGTAGGACATGATTTCTGTGACGGCACGCAGGAAGCGGTCACTGCCATAGCGGAATATGAACTGAAAAGCGGCGTGACTTCCATCTGCCCCGCTTCCATGACCCTCTCCGAAGAGGATCTGGTTCATATTTGCACAAACGCAAAAGAATACCGCGATTCCTGGAAACCTGGAACGTCCGCAAGGCTTTGCGGCATTAATCTGGAAGGCCCGTTCATTGCCATGAACAAAAAAGGCGCCCAGAATCCAAAATACGTCACCCCGCCAAATCCGGATATGTTCCAGCATCTGATTGACGCAGGAGACGGCCTTGTAAAACTGACTACCATCGCGCCGGAAACAGACGGAGCCATTGATTTCATCCGGAAGTTTTCACCCGAGGTAAGGATTTCCATCGGACACACGGACTGCGATTATGACACCGCAAGAGAAGCGTTTCTGGCAGGCGCAAGCCATATCACACATCTGTTTAATGCCATGCCTCCGTTTACGCACAGAAAACCGGCGTTAATCGGAGCCGGATTTGATACGAAAAAAGTGACGCCTGAAATCATCTGCGACGGCATTCATATCAATCCCTCTTCCGTCCGGACTGCGTTTGCCATTTTCGGCGACGATCGCCTGATTTTAATCAGCGACAGCATGATGGCAACCGGTATGCCAAACGGGGACTACTCTCTGGGAGGACTTGCCGTAAAGATGAAAGATCGTCTCGCCACATTAGAAGACGGCACGATTGCCGGCTCTGCAACGAATCTTATGGACTGTATGAGAATCGCTGTGCAGCAAATGGAAATTCCTCTTGAAAGCGCCATCAAATGCGCAACCATCAATCCTGCGCGGGCAATCGGGGAAGACAAAGAGTATGGAAGCATAAAAACCGGAAAATATGCGGATTTACTGCTTCTGGACAAAGAAACCCTTGCATTAAAGAAAGTTATTTCTCATGGAATCGCTATTGCTTAAAGCATTCTATCATTTTATAACAATCAAACAGGCAGCGTTTTCTGGCTGCCTGTTTTTGCATTGTTAGCCGTAAAAATCAAACTTTCCTCCTACCCAGGACTCCTGTTCGGTTTGTACGTAATCGCTCATTCCCATAGAAATCGTCTGATTGATTTTCTGAAGCAGTTCTTCCATGGAAGAAGCCGTCACGGTTACCAGGTTTTCCTCATCCCACTCCTGTTTTAAGCGTTCCGATTCCTGTTCTTTTTCTGTCTTCTTTTTTTCCGCCTGTTTTTCAGCCGCAGCTTTTTTTGCTTCTTTCTGAGCTTCTTTTTTCTGCGCGGCTTTTTTCTCAATCCGCGCCTTCTGCGCCGCCAAAGACTTGTCAATCACTGCAAAAAACGACGTCGTTCCTCCATCGTTTACCTGCATCCCATATGTCTTTACGGCGGAAGCATTCGATCCCAGACTGTTTTTTAACTGGGAAAGCTGTTTTGTCGCGCCTCCGATCACCGCTTCATATTTCTTGCGGTAATCTTCATCCACTGCCATACGCTCCACTTTTTCTGTGTCAATCAGCACAACCATGCGGTTCGCATTGGCATATTTCCCTGCGTTCGCCTGTGCTTCCGCCTTTTTGTCCTCACTGACCAGAATAAAATCCATATTGGAATATTTCTTTTTTAACTGCTCGTAATACTTCTTTGCCCTGTCGCTTAATTCCGGATTTCCAATAACCGCTCCGCCCACTTTCGACTTCTTTGTATTTGTCCTGTCTGAAGCATTTGTCCTGGAAGCCTGTGCGTAGCTTCCGGCCGCTTCTGCCTGCGTCACTTGATTCATATCCCCATCATCCTCCCTGAATGCTTTTTGATACACGAAAGGTAACTCCGTTTACAGAATAAAAAAACCGATTTATCCAGTCAAAAGATATATCGGTTCTTTTCTTTGATTTCATTATAGCTGCGGGCATTTCCCGCCTTTTTGCGCGTATTACAGCGCCGCTTTGATCTTCTTATAAATCCCTTCCGCATCCAGTCCGTATTTATGCAGAAGCTCAAGCGCAGGCCCGGACTCTCCAAATACGTCGTTCATACCGATTCTGGTAACTCTTGTCGGGCATTTCTCACTAAGCGTTTCACAGACCGCTGCGCCAAGCCCTCCGATCACAGAATGCTCTTCCACTGTAAACACCCTTCCTGTTTTTGCTGCGGAAGCGGCAACAAGCGCATCGTCAAGCGGCTTAATCGTATGGATATTGATAAGCTCTGCGTCAATCCCGTCAGCGGCAAGCATTTCCGCCGCATAAATTGATTCCACAACGCACAGGCCCGTGGCAAATATCGTCAGATCTTTGCCTTCTCTCAGCACAATTCCTTTGCCAAGCTCAAATTGATAATCTTCCCTGTCATTAAATACCGGAACGGCAAGCCTTCCGAACCGCATATACACCGGGCCTTTGTAAGCATAAGCCGCCCGGACTGCAGCAATTGCTTCAATATTATCGCTTGGATTTATCACCGCCATGCCTGGAATGGAGCGCATCAATGCGATATCCTCGTTGCACTGGTGCGTCGCCCCGTCTTCTCCCACGGAAATGCCCGCATGCGTAGCTCCGATTTTTACATTTAAACCGGGATAGCCGATGGAGCTTCGTATCTGTTCATATGCGCGTCCCGATACAAACATCGCGAACGTACTCATAAACGGTATTTTTCCGCTGGCGGCAAGCCCTGCTGCAATTCCTGCCATATTGGCTTCTGCTATTCCGCAGTTAATATGCCTGTCGGGAAACTCTTTTGCAAACATACACGTCTTTGTCGCAGCCGCAAGATCCGCATCCAGGGCAACCACATTTTTATCTTCTTTTCCAAGCTCAACCAGAGTGCTGCCATAGCCTTCCCTGGTTGCAATTCTTGGCAGTTCGTCAAAATTTCTGCTTACTGGCATAATGTTTCACCTGCTTTCCTCAAATCTTCCATCGCCACTTTAAATTCCTCTTCTTTCGGAGCTTTGCCGTGCCATTCCGCGGCATCCTCCATAAAGGAAACTCCTCTGCCCTTTACGGTATTGGCAATGATTGCCGTCGGCATCCCCTTCGTCTCTTTCGCTTCCTGAAATGCTGCCGCAATCTCTTCAAAATTATGGCCGTCGATGGTGATTGTGTGAAAATGAAACGCCTGAAACTTTTTATCAATCGGATACGGCGAGCATACATCCTCTACCCTTCCGTCAATCTGAAGCTTATTATGGTCTATAATGACAACAAGGTTGTCCAGCTTACGATGTCCCGCAAACATGGCGGCTTCCCAAATCTGACCTTCCTGAATCTCTCCGTCTCCGCACAGCGCATACACGCGGTAATCCTTCGCATCCATCTTTGCCGCAAGCGCCATTCCAACCGCCGTGGATAATCCCTGTCCCAAAGAACCTGTCGACATATCCACGCCCGGAACGCATTTCATATCCGGATGGCCCTGCAGATAACTTCCGGTATGTCTGAGCGTATCCAAATCCTCCACCGGGAAAAACCCTCTGTATGCAAGCGCCGCATAAAGCCCCGGAGCCGTGTGTCCTTTGGATAACACAAAACGGTCACGATCCTCTTTCTTCGGATTCTTCGGATCTATATTCAACTCCTCAAAATAAAGGTACGTAAAAAGATCCGCTGCCGACAGTGACCCGCCCGGATGCCCTGCCTTTGCGCTGAAAATCGACGTAACAATCCCTTCACGGACTTTATGTGCCGTCTTCTTTAGTTCTAGTATGTCCATCGCAGTCTCCTTTTCCATAAAAAATATAATGTTCCAGTTAAAACAATATCCAGCATTAAGATTATAACCCATACTTACATTTTTACAAGCAGTTTTTACAAATTTTCTTCAAATTTCCCCAAATCTTTTACAACTTCCCCTGCAATCAGAAGCCCGGCCACAGACGGAACAAATGCCGCGCTCCCCGGAATTTCCCTGATTTTCCGGCATTTTTCCCCTTTCTCTTTCGGCAAAACGGGCTCTTCTTTGGAATATACGACTTTCAGCCTGTCAACGCCTCTCTTTTTTAACTCGCGCCGCATTACTCTGGCCAACGGACAGACTTTTGTCTGGTAAATGTCTGAAATTTCAAAACGGCTCCCGTCCAGTTTGTTGCCTGCTCCCATACTGCTGATAATGGGCACGCCCCGCTTTGCGGCTTCCATAACAAGCGCAATTTTAGCAGTTACCGTATCGACTGCGTCCACAATATAATCATAATCGCCAAATGGAAACTCTTCTGCATTTTCCGGCAGGAAAAAACAGTTGTACGTCCTTACGCACACTTCCGGATAGATTTCCTGCATCCTTTCTTTCATCACTTCCGTTTTATAACGTCCGACTGTCTTTTTCGTCGCGATAATCTGACGGTTTAAATTAGACAGGCAGACCGTATCGTTGTCAATCAAATCAAATGCTCCCACGCCGCTTCTGACAAGTCCCTCGCAGACGTATCCTCCCACGCCGCCAATTCCAAAAACCGCCACGCGCGCCGCGTGAAGCCTGTCCATCGCCGCCTTTCCCAAAAGCATTTCTGTCCTCTGAAACTGATCCGGCATACTTCCTCCTTTACTGCTGCGGCTGCAAAGCCGCAAGCTGCGCCTTTAAACCGGCAAGCTGCTCCTCCGCCGCAAGCAAAAGATCGTAATTTGTCACCTGGGCCTGTCCCTTTGGAGGAAGCGCGTCATACATTTTTCTCGCCGCCGCAATCGCAGGCTCGCTTTCAAAATTCACTTCTCCAATCGCCTGAATCATGCCTACAACCTGCGCCGCTTCCTGCGCTACCGCCTCCGCGCTCTCCGTGCCGGGAAGCGTATAGACCAGCACCGGATCTCCCTCTTCAATATTTTCAAATATTTTCTGCGCCGCGCTTTTCGGAAGATTAATGCATCCGTGGGAACCGCTTGTCTTATAGATGGCTCCTCCAAAGCTGCTCCTCCAGGAAGCGTCATGCATTCCGACGTTATTGCAAAACGGCATCCAGTATGTAACCGGAGAAGCGTAATTTTCCCCGCGCAAAACGGCGTCCCGCTCTTTATAGGTCAGCCCGTAGATGCCTGTCGGCGTATCGTAGTTTTTTGAAACATTCCCGGATACCAGATCGGATTCCACAAGCAGGGAGCCGTTTTTATAGAAGTACAGACGCTGGGCCGTCAAATTAATTTCCACATAAGTATCGCCATAATCGTTTTCTCCATGGCTCTTTGCCCTCTGGGCATATGTAATTTCCCGTTTTATGGATTCTCCCGTTTTGATATCTTTGATAAGCTGTTCTTTTTCCCCTTCTTTGTCCACTTTCCAGCCATAATCCCCATTTGTAATTTCAACGGTTGCGCCGGAAGCTGTTTTTAACTTATGTCTGCGGAATACGGTGTTATAAGACGCCGCCAGATCGTCAACATACGACGCTACGGCTTCTTCATCAATGGAAACCTCCATGCCGTCAATTTTCATCCAGGTATGCGTAACTTCGCCGTCAAGCGTTTCCGACTTTTCACCCAGATCGTATGTGACTGCGGATTTTGTGTATCGGTTCAAAGTGTCCGTAAGCCCGATCAGCTCCTGATTATCCGATGTTATCTCCGGATTTTTGTAACAGCCCTCTTCTTCTAAGGACACACTTTTTTTCAGATTCTTTACCGCATCTTTCAATACGGTCAAAAGCTTTTTCTGATCGATTGCGCTTCCCCTTTCCTCCGGGACGATTTCATAGCCTCCCGGCTGATACTCTGAACAATGCGCGTCTTCCGGCTCTTTTTGATTCTCCTTCTGCATACAGTCCAGTTCTTCTAAAAGCTTTTCCAGTTTCGCTTCATCAAAACCGACCATCGTAGGCTCTTTTAATTCCCTTTCTGAAAAAAGCGCGGCCGGCCACGCAAAACTGTTCTGCTCTTTCAGACGTTTTAAAATACTGTCTCCAAACTTCGGAGCAAGTGAGATATCCGCTCCTTTTATCACTTCTTTTCCTTCCTGGCGCGTCTTTAATGTTAAATCGTATCCGCCGATTCCCTCTGTAATCATTTTCTCCACGTCTTCCTTTGACTTTCCGGATACAGACATTCCATTTAACTTCGTGGAAGGAAGGAAATGGCCCTGATAATAAAATGCCATAAAAAAATAGACGCCAGCCAGAAGCGTCAAAACGACAGCTCCAGTGAGCATCAAATAAGTTCTTTTTCCTTTTGCCAGCTTCATCATACCGTCTCCTTTTTCCTGCCTGCTTTGTTATTATACACTGCCTTCTCTGTTTTCATGTCTGACATTTTTATTATAGCGTCCCTTTTTTCTTTGTCAAATAAAATTGTACTTTCTTAAGATTTCGAAAGAATTTTGAACTCTTAAGCTTTAGATAAATTTTGAAATCTTAAGATTTTACTAAATTTTGAAATCCGGATTGCCGCAAAAAAACTCCTGTGATATAATCTCTGAAAATGAGCATACCTTATAAAAAGGCGTTTCGCCCTGTTTTCACGTTCAAAAGGGCATCGGAATCAAGAAAGGATGTCAGGCAGGATAATATCATGGATTTTACAAAACCAAAAGAACTTGCTTTTAAAAACAGACTTTATACATTTTTCCGGAAATATGCGCACAGCGCTGTACTGTTGTATCTGGTCATTTACCTGCCATGGTTTGGATGGCTGGAAAGCTCTGTGACCAGCCGTTTTCACATCATACACATGGCGGCGGACGACGTCATCCCTTTTGTGGAATATTTCATTGTCCCCTATCTGCTGTGGTTTCTCTATGTTGCAGCGGCAGTCGCTTATTTCTTTTTCAAAAATAAAATGGAATATTACAGGCTCTGTACGTTTCTTTTTACCGGGATGACTGTCTTTTTAATCGTTTCGACCGTCTATCCAAACGGCCACTGCCTAAGACCTGACGAATTTGCACGGGACAACATTTTCACAGATCTGGTGCGTATGGTATACCATGCGGATACGCCGACGAACCTGTTTCCAAGCATCCATGTATACAATTCTATCGGCGTAAACGCCGCCGTCTGGCGCTGTGAAAATTTCAGACAGAAAAATTTTCTGCGTTACGGTTCCCTGGCTGCAATGATAAGCATTATATTATCCACTGTGTTTTTAAAGCAGCACTCCGTATTTGACGTAATTACCGGCATCGTATTCGCTGCTTTTATGTATACGCTGGTCTATTCCAAAGCCGCCGTACGCATCGGATCGGCGAAAACTTCTTTTGAAAACCGCGTAAGGCGCGTATGACTTCTATACAATCTAAAAAAATGGGGAAAGCATATGCTTTCCTCATCTTTGTTTACCATAGTTTAAACAATGCAATCCCTTTTCTCGCCGCTTTATAAGGCAGCGTTTCCAATTCCCTGACTGCTTTCTTTAACTCTTTTCGTATTTCAATCTGCTGGGGACAGTGTTTTTCACACTTTCCGCATTCAATGCACAGCGATGCGCTGCTTTGGTTCCTGCGAAATGCGGTGCACTGTAAATATTCTTTTCTGGCTCCGCTTTTTGTTTCGGAATACATCTCATTGTAGCAGCGGAATGTAACCGGAATATCGACGCCCGCCGGACACGGCATACAGTATCCGCAGCCCGTACAGCCAACTTTTACCGTCTTTTCTATCTCTGCCTTTACTCGCTCAACAAGCGCTTCATCCTCTTTTGAAAAATGTCCGGGCGTTCCTTTTTCCGCCGTTTTTACGTTTTCCGCAATCATTTCCATAGAATTCATACCGGAAAGTACGCAGGTGACTTCCGGCTGGTTATAAAGCCATCGAAATGCCAGTTCCGCCGGAGTCCGCAAAAGCGCATCCTCCTCAAACAACTGCTTCGCGCTTTTGGGCAGAAGGTTCACCAGGCGGCCTCCCCGTAAAGGCTCCATAATAATAACGGGAAGCCCTTTTTCCGCCGCATAGAGAAGCCCGTCCCGTCCCGCCTGGCTGCATTCATCCATATAATTGTACTGAATCTGGCAGAAGTCCCAGTCATATGCGTCCAAAAGCCTTTGAAACATTTCCGTATGCCCATGATAGGAAAACCCGATATTGCGGATTGCCCCGCTGCTTAACTTTGATGCAATCCATTCTTCTATGCCCAGCTTCTTTAATTTTTCCCAGGTGTCCGTATCAGTCAGCATATGCATCAGGTAATAATCAATATAATCCGTCTTTAACCGGCGCAGCTCTTCCTGGAAAATTTTCTCCGCGCCTTCTATGGATTTTATCATATAATGCGGCAGCTTTGTTGCCAGAAAAACATCTTCCCTGCAGTGATTGCGGTGCAGGATTTCTCCCACTGCCGCTTCGCTTCCGGGATAAATGTACGCCGTATCCAGATAATTTACGCCTGATTTTACCGCATACATAAGTTCCCGCTCCGCCTTTTCCAGATCAATGCCGCTCCCTTTTCTTGTAAAGCGCATACAGCCGTATCCCAGTACGGACAATTCCCTTCCTTTTTTATCTTTCCGATACTGCATTCTTTCTCCTATTCCATTTCTTTTAATTCATCCAGCCAGATTCTTGCGCACGCGTCAGAAGGCATCCTCAAATCCCCTCTCGGCGATAATGCAATTGTTCCCACTTTCGGCCCGTCCGGCAGGCAGGAACGCTTAAACTGCTGTGCAAAAAAACGGGTATAATAATTTTTCAGCCACCGATGTATCGTATCGCTGTCATAAACGCCTAAAAACGCCAGTTTTGCAAGACGGAATATTTTTTTTGGAGAATACCCAAACCGCAGCATATAGTACAGGAAAAAATCATGCAGCTCATAAGGCCCTACAATATCTTCCGTCTTCTGTGAAATTTTCCCGTCCTTTGGCGGAAGAAGCTCAGGACTCACCGGAGTGTCCAAAACATCCGACAGCACATCTTTTAATTTCCCGTCTCCGCACGCATCTGCATAAAAGCGCACCAGATGGCGCACCAGGGTTTTCGGCACGGAAGCATTGACGCCGTACATAGACATATGATCGCCGTTATAAGTCGCCCAGCCTAACGCAAGCTCTGACATATCTCCCGTCCCAATTACCATGCCGCCCTCTTTGTTGGCGATGTCCATAAGAATCTGCGTGCGTTCTCTTGCCTGCGCATTTTCATACGTCACGTCATGCTTTGAGACATCCTGTCCGATATCCCGGAAATGTACATTCACCGCTTCTTTGATAGGGACCTCAAGAAACGTCACTCCCAGGCATTTCACCATATTTACGGCATTGGCATACGTCCGGTCTGTCGTCCCAAAGCCCGGCATCGTAACCGCTTTGATATTGACGCGGTCAAGCTTAAGCCAGTCAAATGCCCGGACGGTAACAAGCAGCGCCAGAGCCGAATCAAGCCCTCCGGAGATTCCGACAACGGCGCACCGGCACTTCGTATGCCGCAGCCTTCCCAAAAGTCCCATTGCCTGAATCGTTAAAATTTCATCGCACCGCCTGTCCCTCTCTTCTTTTTTTCCCGGGACAAAGGGATTTGCATCGATTCTGCGGGTCAGTTCCGTCCTGCTTCTTTTCAGGGAAAACTCAATTTCCTCATATTCTTCCATACGTTCATACGGCTCAAACGTATTGTTCCGCCTCCGCTCTTCCAATAATTTCAAAAGATCAATTTCCGTATAAACCGTTTCATTCCAGAACCGCTTTGACTCCGCCAGCAAAACGCCGTTTTCCGCAATCATGCTGTGGGCGGAATATACGACGTCCTGAGTGGATTCCCCATTTCCTGCGCTTGCATATACGTATCCGGCAAGAAGCCGCGCAGACTGCCCTGTAACCAGATCTCTCCGGTAAATTTCTTTTCCGACCGCTTCATCGCTTGCAGACAAATTGACAATTAACGTCGCCCCCGCCAGGGCATGACAGACGCTGGGCGGATTCGGCGCCCACAAATCTTCGCAGATTTCGGCTCCGATCACCAGCTCCTTCATCGTATCGCAGGCAAATAAAAGCTTACGCCCCATCGGCACAGTTTCTTCCCCAATGTCAAGATATACCGTCTCGTCCATCCCTTTTGCAAAATAACGCGCTTCATAAAATTCATTGTAGTTGGGCAGATAAGTTTTTGGCACAATGCCAAGAATTTCTCCGCCGCAAAGAGCTGCGGCTGCATTGTACAGCTTTCCCTTATAGCGGACGGGAAGCCCGACAAAAACAATAGCGTCCGCTTCCTCCGTGGCTTTTGCCGCTTTTTTTAATCCTTCCATGGCTTCCTTTAACAGCAATTCCTGTAAAAACAAATCCCCGCAGGAATAGCCCGTAATGCAAAGTTCCGGGAACACCAGGACTTTCGCCCCTTTTTTACAGCTCTCCTTTATGCTTTTACAAATACAGTCTGTATTAAATTTCGTATCCGCCACCTTAAGCTCCGGCGTGATGGCGGCTGCTTTGATATATCCGTCTTTCACTTGCCATTCTCCTTTATTCCCTTATTTTTGCCCGGAAGATATCTGCTTTAAATCCTCTGCGCTGAATTTGTAATCGGTATTGCAGAAATGGCATTTTACTTCTATGCCTTCCTGGTCTGCAATCATTTCTTCCAGATCTTTTTTTCCAATGGTAGCCAAAGATTTTGCAATCCGCTCCTTAGAGCATCCGCAGTGAAATTCTACCGGAATCGTATCCGTCACTTCAAACGGAAGATCCAAAAGGACTTCCTTAAGCAGCCCCTCCGGCGTGCCGTCTTTTTCCAGCAATTCCGTGACGGAGGACAGACCGGAAATTCTTTCTTCCAGCTTCTGAATGATTTTTTCATCTGTAAACGGCATAAGCTGGATGATAAACCCGCCCGCCTGCCTTACCGTATTGTCTTTATTCATAAGAACGCCAAGCCCGACGGAAGAAGGGATCTGCTCGGATACCGCAAAATAATACGTCAGATCGTCCGCAATTTCCCCTGTCTTTAGTTCAATTTGCCCCACATAAGGCTCCTTCATTCCGATGTCTTTGATTACGCTCATAATTCCAATGCCAAGCGCGCCTGAAACATTTAATTTCCCTCTGGAGTCCGGCGGCAGAATCACGTCCGGCGTTTCAGGATACCCTTTGACATGTCCGTTTGCATCTGCGGTAACTATCAGAGCCTTTGCCGGGCCGCTCCCCCGAATCTGTATTGTCAGCAGATCTTTTTCCCCTTTCATCATGGCGCCCATCATAGCCGCGCCGGACAAAAGCCTGCCAAGCGCCGCCGTTATAACCGGGCTTGTGTTATGGCGCCTTCTTGCCGTCTCCGCCGTGTCTTTTGACGTAACGGCAAATGCCCGGATCTGGCCGTCCGCCGCAGTCGCCCTTATCATATAATCTGGCATTTTATACCTCCCTTTTCTTTGTGCATTCCCGCGCTATGATATAAATCCTCTCGTCCTCTTTTTTCGGCGGCCGTCGGGTATTCTCCCCGTAACACGCTACAAATTCCATCCCGGACTGTCTGATCAAATCCTGAATTGTTTCAGGCGCATAGCCTCTCTGGCAGTGCGTTTCTTTGTATCTGCGGTATCTGCCGTCTTCTTCTTTCACAAAAAAAGTCATATCATATTCATTGATTTGTGATTCTTCCTCATAGTAATTTTCCCAGATAAAACTTCCTTCTTCCCTGTTTTCACAGATTGTCGCATTCCCCAGTATTTCCCGGTATTTATATAGAGTGTTCAGATCAAACAAAAAAATACCGCCCGGATCCAGATAGTTATTGACAAGACGAAATACGGCAAGCAAATCTTCCTCTTCTGTAATATAATTTATGGAATCGCAAACACTGATCACCGCCCTTACCGTTCCGTAAAGCTCAAAATCCCGCATATCCTGATTCAAATATAAGATGCCGGAGCCTTCCGTTTCCTGCGCCGCCGCAATCCCAAGCATCTCTTCGGAAGAATCTATGCCAATCATATCATATCCCGCTTTCGCCAAAAGCCTTGTCATCTTCCCCGTCCCGCATCCCAAATCCAAAAGAATGCCGGATTCTGCGCCGTAATCCCGTAAAATTCCGGCAATATACTCACTCCAGGATTCATAAGGCACATTGTCCATAAATAAATCATATACTTCGGCAAAACCGCTGTACGCTTTCAACTGCGCTCCCCCTCTTTCTAAAAATCCGGCTGTTTTTCTATTATAAAATATGTCGCTTTAAAATTCAACACCGACAGCCTTTGGGTTTCCGGCGCAAAAATATTTTTTCTGACCAATTGCAAAACCGGAGCTGTCAGAAACGCTCCGGTTTTGCAATGCCGCCTGTTCTATTGTTCAAAAATATACATCGAAAAACCTTCTTGAAAAAATCTTACCCTTTCTCCGCCGCAAACAATGCCGTCTCCACGTCTCCTGTGCATATAATTTCCCGTGTCAGGCCATACACCGCATTGCTGATGACATATTCCCCGTCATTGACAAACACTTCCACCAAATTGGAATCCACAAGAATGCAAAGATGAAAACCGTCCTTTAACTCCGGCGTCTCTGAAACAAAATGCGCTCCTGCTTCATATGGAAAAACTGCGCTGCGATCTGTCGTTATACAGTTTCCCTCTCTGAAAATCAGAAATCCTCCGATATTAATTCCTTCCCCGTCCCGCAGACTGCAGCAGACCATGTATCCGTCTGCGGAAGCTTCCGCGGCGCTTGAAATTTCTCTGTAATACGCCTTTCTGATATTCGGATGCATATGGAAATAAATATGCCCGTCCTTAGTCTCTATCACCCGCGGTGCGCAAAACATCCCGATCCAGCCTGCATCCACAGGTTTTGGCATCCGAACCCACGCCATCATTACGCGTCTTCCTTCTTTATCCAACGTCGTCTGCGGCGCATATAAATCCATGCCGTAATCCATAAACTGATATTGATCTGGCAGCTTCATTTCACAGGATGCCTCGTCAAATTCCACTAAAAAGCAAATCGATTGATTCGTTTCCTTTTCTCCGCTTTTCAAAAGCCCCATTGCGGAAACCAGGAGAACCTGCCCGCCGTCTGTTTCAAAATAATCCGGGCATTCCCACATCCAGCCGAAAGACTCGTCTTTCCATGCCCGGTTCACATATGAAAAGTTTTTGAAATCTATGCTCTTATAAAACAGGACTTCACCCTGCCTTCCCTTTACGCTGCTGCCCAAAATAATATACCAGGCATCTTTTCCCCTCCAGATTTTCGGGTCTCTGGTATGCGCCTTATGCCCGATGCGCTCGTCCGTAACCGGCGGGATAACCACCCGTTTATCTTTCCAGTTATCAAACGAAAACCCGTCCTCTGACGAAATCATCATCTGCGCGGATATAAACCGATCCTCTCTGCTGACATGAATATCTCCCGGATCCGGCTCTTCGTAGCGCACGCCCGTATAAACCAGATGCAGCGCATGATCATGCGCAATCGCACTTCCTGAAAAACAGCCGTTTTGATCTTCCCGCTTCGTTGGAAACAAAGCGACGCCCCTATGTTCCCAGTGAACCAGATCTCTGCTTACCGCATGTCCCCAGTGCATTGTCCCCCAGCGGGGGGCATATGGAAAGTACTGGTAAAACATATGGTAGTATCCCTGATAAAACAGAAATCCGTTCGGGTCATTGATCCAGTTCCCCGGCGCCTTTAAATGCAAGTTCTGTTTTTCCATACTTCCTCCGTCCAAAATTCCTTTTATTCCTTAATATAATTCTTTCCTGTAGCTTTGTCAAAAAAATGCAGTTTGGAAGGCAAAAACACAAAAGAAATCTCATCTCCAATCCAATGCGCCTCTTCTTTGGACACCCTGGCCACCGTCTGGTTTCCACCAAACATAAAATACAGGTTATTTTCATTTCCCATAATTTCCGTATCTGTAATGACCGCTTTCTTCACACATTCTTTGTATATTCCCATACTCTTTTCATCCAGCCTGATATCCTCACCCCGGACGCCAAGCGTCATCGCCCCTCTTTTGCCTTTTAATTTTTCCATCGTCTCTTTTGGAAGCCGGATACTGCAGCCATCGCAGAATGTCACACAATCTCCCTCTACCGTCACGTCAAAGAAATTCATCTGCGGAGAACCGATAAATCCCGCTACAAACTGATTTGCCGGATGATCGTAAAGTTCCATCGGCGCACCGGCCTGCTGCGCGATTCCGTCTTTCATAATGACAATCCGATCCGCCATCGTCATCGCCTCTACCTGGTCGTGCGTTACATAAATCGTTGTCGCTCCAAGCTCTCTGTGCAGCCTGCTGATTTCCGTACGCATACTGACGCGCAGCTTGGCGTCTAGATTAGAAAGCGGCTCATCCATCAGAAATACTTTCTGGTTCTTTACAATGGCGCGCCCCAGCGCCACTCTCTGCCGCTGCCCTCCGGAGAGATTTTTCGGCTTCCGGTAACGAAAGCTTTCCAATCCCAGGATGCCAATCGCCCAGTCCACTTTCTTTTGAATTTCCTCCGCCGGCAGCTTCATATTTTTTAACCCGTACCCGATATTTTTTTCAACCGTCATATGCGGATACAGTGCATAATTCTGAAATACCATCGCAATGCCCCTGTCTCTGGGGGCCGTTTCATTGACTTTTTTGCCGTCAATCCACAACTCTCCCCCTGTGATTTCCTCAAACCCGGCCACCATCCGAAGCGTCGTTGATTTTCCGCACCCGGACGGCCCTACAAACGCAATAAACTCCTTTTCTTCAATTGAAAGATTAAAATCGTCCACCGTATTTTTATCTGCGCCGGGATACTTTTTACAAATGTTTTTAAATTCAATAAAACCCATATCTATCACCCTTCCTTTGAACCTGTTGAGGTAACTCCTTCTACAATCTGTTTAGAAAACAGAGCGTAAATAATGATTACCGGAATCGTTATTAATGTAATGACTGCAAGAATCTGCCCCATCGTCGTATTCTCATTTGACGTAATGGAATTCAATCCAATCTGCGCCGTCAAAAGGCCGCTTGAAGTAAATACCAGGGACGGCCAGAGATAATCGTTCCATACGTTTAAAAACGTAAATACGCTGACGGTTGCAACGACGGTCTTTGACATCGGCAAAACCATCGTAAAAAAGTATTTGACCGGGCTGCAGAAATCAAGCTGCGCAGCCTCATATATATCGTCCGGCAGGCTGACAAATACCTGTCGGAACAAAAAGATATTAAACGGGTTGACAATCATCGGCAGTATATATCCAATCACCGTATTCAAAAGCCCTGCCTTTGCAATAATCAAAAAATGAATTGTAATGACCGTTTCCGTCGGCACAATCAAAAGCATCATAATCACCAGAAGCCACTGGTCACGGAACGGAAAACGGATTTTCGCCAGCGCATAACCCGCAAGTCCGTTTACAACAACGCCAAGCACAATCAGAATCGCCGCATAAAACAGCGTATTTGCCATATAGCGCAAAAAATTTGTATTAAAAAGAATGGATTTATAGTTTTCAAAAAAACTTCCGTTTAATGCCGGCGGCAGGAACGCCGCCGCGGAATTCATATCCGCTGTAATCGCCGCGTCCGGCTTAAATGAATTTGCGAGCATCCAGATGACCGGAAATAAAAAGAATAAAGATAATACCAGTAAAAAAGCCGTCAGGATCCGGTTATTTCGTTTTTGCTTTTTTGTCCGCATGTTTTTCCTCCTTATCCTTTGTCAGCATATTCTGGACAATCGTCAGAATTACGACAAATATGGTAAATACAACCGCCATCGTAGAAGCAATGCCCATTTCCCAGTTTACCGTTCCCGTCTCATAAATATCATATACAATCGTATACGTCGCATGATCCGGGCCGCCTCCCGTCATAACCATCGGCTGTACCAGCATACGAAACGCGCCAATCGTCACCGTAATAAAGACAAAAACGCAAAGAGGCTTTAACTCCGGCAGAGTAATGTCCTTAAACTTCTGCCAGCCTGTCGCACGATCCAGCTCCGCCGCCTCATACAACGCAGGATTGATATTCTGCAGGCCGCCGAGAAAAATAATCATCTGATAACCCACGCCCTGCCATGCGCTCATAACCGCAATCGACGGAAGAGCCTGTTTCGTGCCATGAATAAAAGGCTGCGCATCTATCCCCAGTCCGCCAAGCAGCGTGTTTAAAATCCCTTCCGGACTGTAAATCTGCATCCAAAGCGTAGATACGACTGCCAGAGACATAACGACCGGAATAAAAAACGCTACTTTGAAATATTTTTTACAATGCACAGTGCGGTTAATCGCCAGAGCTAAAAGCAAAGCCCCGCCGCACTGCAGGGGTACGATAATCAGCACAAATTGCACTGTGTTTAAAAACGATCTGACAAACAATTCATCCTTAAAAATGCTGATATAGTTTCCAAGACCCGTAAAATGTGTCAGCTTTGGATTGAGCGCAAAATAATCCGTAAAACTGAACCCAAATGTCAAAATCATCGGCAAAAACAGAAACAGCGTCAAGAGTACAAGAGCTGGGCCAAAAAACGCCATTCCCATTATTGAATTTTTCCTTTTCATTCTTCTCTCACATAACGCGCCAGTTTCGCGTTTATCCTTTCTACAGATTTATCCATCTCAGACTGAATGTCTTTTCCTCCAAGCGCCGTACTTTCCAAAACCTCCTGAAACGATGCGCTTACCTGCGGATACACAGGCGTTTTTGGTCTTGGATGCCCATATTTGCTCAGCTGGCTGTACAGCGCGCTGTAATTTTCATCCTTGGAAAATGCCTCAATTTGCTCAAACGCTTCATAAGTAGAAGGAAAGCTCTTCGCCATTTCCCAGATGCGGACGCCGCTTTCTACGCCGCTCATCCACTGAACCAGCTTTGTCGCCCCTTCTATATCCTTGGTTTCAGAAGACGCCGCAAACGCCCAGGATCCTGTCGGAGTATATTTTTCTCCGTTCCAGCGATCGTTTACGACATAAGGGGCAACGCCAAGACGAATGTCCGGATAGCTTCCGTAAACCGTGTTTACTTCCCATGCGCCGTCAAACTTAAACGCCGCCCGCCCGCTTTCAAACAAATGCTCAATCGGCGCTTCCGACATATACCCTTTTTCGACAATCCGCCGGAAATACTGCATGGCCTCCACGCTCTGCGCCGAATTAAAATATCCGTCCGCCGCAAGTCCGTCCCCGCTGACCAGATCTCCGCCCCCTGACCATACAAACGGCGCATAATAATAAATGCTTGCTTCGCCCACAGGAAACGTCATATCCAAAGGATACCCTTTTTTCTCCTCCATCAAAGGCTTTAACTTCTCTAAAATCTCCAGAAACTCACTCCATGTCCAGGGATGATCCGCGTCCGGGACTTTTATCCGGGCTTCCTTAAGAATATCTCTGTTGTAATACAACCCCACGCTTGATTCCATCACGCCCAGCGCATACAGTTTCCCATCATAAGTCCCCTGGTCTAAAATGGAAGGCAGATAGATGTCTTTTTCCTCCTGGGAGATTTCAGCCAAGGGCGCGATAATCCCGTTCTCCGCATAAGCAGCCACATTCGGCCCGTCGACCGTAAGTACGTCCGGCAAGCCGCCCGCCATAACGGAAGCGTTAATCTTATCCGAATATCCGCCGCCGCTGTCATTTCTCGGAATAAATTCAATGTCTGCAAAATATGTCCCGTCATATACTTCGTTAAACCGCTCAACGCATGCCTGATACGCCTGCCCCTCTTCTGTTTCCTCAATGGAATGCACCCATATAGAAAGATAACGTTCTCCCTCGTCATACCCTGCAACGTCTCCCGCCCGGATTTCCTTTTTCTGGCATCCGGCCAAAACGCTGAGCCCGGCAAGCATTCCCATCATACAATACATCCGTTTTTTCATGCCTCTTTTCACTCATGCCCCTCCCTTTCTTGTTTCGATACACAGAGATTGTTTATCCCTGATTTTACAAAATTCCATATTCACGCTCATTGCGGAATCGGTTAAGTAACCGGTTACTTTTAAGGAAATCATACTCTATTCTGTTTGATTTGTCAATGAATTTTTTTCCATTGATGAACTGCGATTTTCTCAATCAGCTCATTTAAAAGTGGGGCGGTAAGCTCGTCAATGGCGCTGTATTTCTGGATTAAGCCTGCCCACCGTTTTGCATCGTCCGTTAACACAGACGGAACGGCTCACCATGAACAGCCGCCCGAAGCAGCCGAAATACGCAAGAAACAAAAATATCCTTGTAATCGGCGGTTCCGGCAGCGGCAAGACCCGGTTCTTTGTGAAACCGTCGCTTATGCAATGTACGTCAAAGGATTTTCCAACATCGTATATCGTCACTGACCCAACAAAGCCATGTTAGAAAGAAGGGGGGGGACAACCAGCTATAAGGCATTTTCTTTTACACATCAATATCAATTTTTACATCCCGTTCCGGGCCATGCCTGCATCAGAAAAAACGCCGTACAGGGAAACACCCCATACGGCGGCGGGCAAAGATCATTTTCCGAACAGATCGCTGTGCGACCCGATTCGGGATAGTGTCAGCACCAGAACATCATCATCCATGCGGTAGATAAGCAGCCAGTCGGGAAGCACATGGCACTCACGGTGTCCGGCCCAGTTCCCGGACAGGACGTGGTCCCTGTTTTTCTTTGGGAGGGGGATTCCCATGGCAAGGTCAGCGATCACGCCCTCCAACAGGCTGATGTCCAGCCCACGCCTCATTGCCAGCTTGTAATCTTTCTTGAATTGTGTGGTGGGCTTGACGGTATATTTTGCGTTCCTCATGCTTTCAGGTCTGCGAACAGTTCGTTCAGATCGGTATACCCTTTCACTGCCGGGTCTTTCGCAATCCTTTCTGCCTCCAGCATAGCGGCAACCGTTTCGCTGTTGGGCTGGTTGAGGGAAACGTCAAAGGGAATCCGTCCCTCACGGAGAGATTGGCGGACAAAAATATTGAACGCCGTTGTCAGGTTCATGCCGAGTTCCCCGAACAGCCTGTCAGCCTGCGCTTTCAGGTCTGAATCCATGCGGATGCTGATGTTTGTAGTAGAGCCAGCCATATAACCATCTCCTTTCCTGCTGGTGATTACAGTATATGCTATCTGCACGAAAAATACAATATTCTGCACGAAGAATTAACAGTAAATTCATTTCCGGAGAGGTGAAACGAGAAATGCCGGGCAAACAGAAACAGCATGACTTAAGGGCAGAGCGGCGTTCACAGCCACTACAAGCCCCTCCTTGCTGCCTGTCATGTAGATACTCAAAAGGTTGAGTTCTCATAGCGTTCTACCGCTTCGGGGTTTCCTGTGGCGGCTTCCTCATACATTTTCTGCCGGGATTTCTTGGTGGCTTCGGAAGCATACGCCCGTTTCTTTGCAAGCTCTGCCGCCGCTGCCGGGTCGGTTTGCAGTGGCCACAACATTTCTGTATAGTTTGGTTTCTGCGGGGCATCTGCAAGCAATGTATCAGCAGACTGTATGTATATGTTATCTCTAAATTAATTAATCCCCGTTTTTTCTTTATGCACTTTTTACAAAACCGATTACGTAACCGGTTATTTCTTTGTTGATTTTCCATTTTTTATCTGTTATACTGTATTGTGTAATAAACAACGAAAAGGAACGACGCATATGAACAAAAAGAAAGTGACATTCGCTGATATTGCGGCCTATACAAATTTTTCCAAAACAACGATTTCCCGCTATTTTAACAATCCAGATTCCCTGACTCTGGAAAATCAGGAAAAAATTGCGGCCGCGCTTACCGCTCTTGACTATAAGGAAAATAAAGTCGCCCGCATTCTTGCCAGCGGCAAAACAGAATTTGTCGGTATCCTGATCCCCAATCTGTATATGCATTACTATGCCGAAATGCTGAATCAGATTCTTGCCACCTATGAGACTTACGGCTATAAATTCCTTGTTTTTGCGGGCAACGAAAAAAAATCCGCGGAAAAGAAATACATCGAAGAGCTTCTTGCATATAACATTGAAGGTATGATTGTCTTAAGCCCGACAATTCCTTCCAAAGAGCTTGCCTCCTTAAACCTTCCGGTCGTTGGCATTGAACGGGAAGACAAATACATCTGCAGCGTCAGCACAGACAATTATATGGGCGGCGTACAGGCCACCAGCCTTCTGAAAAAATGCCGCTGTGATATTTTGATCCATATCAACGGCGTATTTTCTGAATCCGTTCCAGCCTACGGAAGAATTCAGGGGTTCCTGGACGTCTGCAGAGAATATCGGCTTCCCCACGAACTGATTCTAAAGGAACTGGGCAATACGTTTGAAGACAACCGGAAGCATTTACAGGACGTCCTTAAACTGTTGTCAGAGAAATATCCAAATCAAAAAAAGGGCGTTTTCATGCCCAATGATACCCATGCCAATGTACTTTTGAACCTTTTGTTCCAGAAATACGGCAGACTGCCCGACGATTATAAAATTATTGGTTTTGACAATTCACCCATTTCAGGAGAGGCCGTTATACCGACCAGCACCATTGGTCAGCAGATCCCTGTCATCGCAGAAGAAGCGATGGAGCTTTTATCCATGCAAATGACGGAACGAAAAAAAAGAAGGCCCATTCCCCTTACAGAACCCATCCATAAAGTCATAACGCCTGTTTTAATCTGCCGGGAAACAACCAGGTAAAACATGCCGCGGACATACTGTCCGCAGCGTTTCTTCCTGGCTGAACTGTTTTATTCGGAATCTTTCTCCCCTATTACCGGATCTGCGCTAAAATATTCGGATCTTTTATCTTTTCATCCTCCGCAAACAGCAAAATCTTTGACACAATCTCTGCAGTCTTTGGGTCGTCGTCTACAAACGGCAGGAAAATGCGCCCTCTGTGCTGCGAATGGACCGGAATGACAAACAGCATAGCGTTTCCCATCTGATGCACAACGCCGCTGCCAAGATGCACGGAATACTGCCCAAGTTTCCCGTCTATAAGCGCATGGTTCCCTTCCAGGCGCACATTTTTTGTCTGAAACAGCATAAGGCTGCATTCCACAATCGCTTTTCGCATCTCTATCGTCGAATGGCTTGTCTCCGGATCCACGCCGCCCGCATGGGCTACGGAAACCGCAAGATCCACATCCCGCATGACTTCACTGTACACAATATCCGGAATTTCCTTTATCTTCAGCCGCTTTCCTGTTTTTCTGTCCGAAAACTCCACATATTCAAGCGTCGGCGCTTCCACATCGCCCGGAGAAAACCAGTCCGCCATAGCATAAATGCGGGCGACGATATTCTCTTTATAATAAATCTTCTGCAGGCCGTCTTCATAATCGGCCACCCAGCGGCGGCTCCTAAGCGTCCCCGCCGTCTTCTTCGGCTGAATCTGGTTGCCGGAAAACAGCATGGATTCTTCTTTTTCCATCTCCTCGCCAAGCTTTACATAAAGCTCGCGGAACACCTGCTTAAACGGCTGTTTGAGCCGCTTTTCAAACAAAAGCTTCTGGTACTCATGCCAGTGTCCGTCCGCATACAAATCAAACGCATGCGCAATCCAGACAAGATCTCCGGATTTTACCGGAACAACCGTTCCAAAAACATCTGTAATCCCCTCTTTTGTCAAAAATCCAAGTTTTACGTCTTCTTTCGCCGTCTTTACAACAAGATGTTCCACAATCGGCCGCGCGACCGGATTCTCATAAAGTTCCAGAAGCTCCCAGACTTCAAATGCCGTCCCGTCTTCCATCGCCTGTTCCATCATCCGTTTTGTCCTGCTGTACTGTTCTTTTAACTTTTTATTGACTTCCGTAAATTTTGCCGCTGTTTCCTGCTTTTTATATTTTGCCGGAACGGATTTTAAGAGCTTTTCTCCTTTACGGCATTTCAGCGCGCTTGCTCCGTACTCGTCCACTTCGATTTTCAGTTCAACTTCCTCTACGGTATGCCAGTCAAAATACGCTTTCGACTGCTCAATTAATTTGCCTTCCATCCTAAGCGTGAGTCTTGTCACATCCGTAAATCCTGCGTTTACGCTTAAATTCTGCAAAGCGATTTCTACCGCCCGTCCTTCGCTGGCCCTGCGCTGCGCGCCGAATTGCCTGCTTTCTTTTTTAAATTTCTGGATAAACTGGTAACGGTCCAAAAGCTCTTCTTCCCGTTTCTTTTTCCCCTTTGGAAGCGGCAGAAGCCCGATGCTCATCAAAAGATCTTTGTTTCTTTTTAAATCAATTTCCGCTTTTAGCGCTTCTTTTTCTACATTTCCAAGCGCGGCGTCCGCGTATTTTCTGGCGCGTCCGTGGGCGGTTCCGGAAGACGAATATTTCGCCGCGTCATACAGCAGTTTAAAATTTTTCTCCCCCACTTTTCGGTACGCTTCAAAAAACCAGTGGACGTCAAACGCCCCGTCGGTCAGTTCCTCCGGTGAAAGCGGCGTATATTTTGCTATTGTGGAAATAAGCTGTTCGTCAAATCCCTCGCTTGTATGCGCCATAAAATAATAACACGCGCCTGCAAACCCGGGCAGCTTTAAATAGTCCTCAATCAGAGGAATCCACTGCTGCGCGTACATCGCAAGCTCTGCCAGACGTTTTTTTGTAATGTCCGTTCCTTTTAAAGCGGCTTTTAAATCGGCTGCCGTCTCTTCCTGCTTTGGCATGGATACTTTCAGCAGATGGCTTAACACCGGACGCCTTTCGTCGTTCGACGTATAATAGCTGTATCCCCGCTGCAGCGGATCTTTCCCAAGCGCAGTTAAAATCTGTATCATATAATCAATCCCGTAAACTGCGCGGATCTTATCAATCACATAGGAAAACGGCGTCGGCTGCTCCCCTCGTTTTAACTCCACGCTTAACACAAGCGGAATCAGCTCTTTGTAAATCTCATGGGCAAAATCCATTTCCGGCATATCTTTTATCGTATCAAAGCGGTATTTCCCGTCCACAGGTTTGATTCTGCCGCTCCCAAAAAAGGAGTTTAAACAGTAAACCCTGGCGTTTCTGAAAGATACCGCGCCTGCCTGCTCCACTGTGCTGACAGATTCTGTCACGCTCCCTAACTCAGAAAACGTAAATACTGCTTTGTAAAACAGATCTTTATCCCAGACGCCTCTGATATAACACTGAACGTAATGAGACAAATCAAGGTAATAGTTTCCCGAACCGGAAGTATAAGAATATCTGCTTACTTCCCTCTTTTTTTGCTGCAGATAATGCCTCTGGAGCCAAAACCTCAGCGTAAATGCGCTTCCCCAGTCGTTTTTTCCCAGAAAAAGCCATTGTATCGCATCCCTGATAAGGGGCAGATCCGACGTCCGCTCCGTATAAGTGACTGTTTCTCCATTCCAGCGTTTCTCGGAAACAGAAAAAAGATCGTTTGACGTATCCAGAACAGACAAATATTTTGCAGCCGCAGGCAGAGCAAACTGCGCTTTTAAATCATCCGTCACATACTGGGAAAATAACACCGAAAGCATCGTGCCTACCTGGGACGCATGGGAAATGACGGGCAGAAGATTCTGAAACGGCGGCTTTTTAAGCATACCGCTTCCAAATATCTGTTTGTACAGTTTTTGATTCTGTTCATAAAAATTTCTCTGACCGCGGCAGCGCCAGTAAAGTTCCGTTTCCAAAAGAAGCTGCGGCGTTTTGATTTCTCTGTTGTAAAATTCCTCCCACAGCGTCCGGAACGGATACTCGTCCAATGGTTCCGCTTCCGGATCATTGTGCGCATAACGGCATTTTTCCAGCCTGTTCCCAAGCAGTTCGTCTGCGCCCCATGCCGTTTGGTAAGAAAGCTCCGCGTTTTCTTCAATCAGCCGATCCAGTTTTTCGCATACCGCAATGCACGCTTCCTCTCCGCAGACAAACAATCCCGCCGCTTTGCTTTCATCTGCTTTTACCTCAGGCAGAACCCATTCCTTTTCCACATCATAAAGCCCGTATCCCGGCGTATTTAAAATATCCTGCGCCGCGCTCCCTTCTCCTAAAAGCTCCTGTAAAAGAACCTGCTCTTTTCCGGTCGGATTTGAAAATCCCTTCAGATAGGGAATGACTTGTTCAAAATGCGCAGTCTTCTCCTTTTTCAACTGTAATGCAAGATCCAGCGCCCCCATATGGCATTCTTCGGATTTTTCCAAAAGCAGACGTCCAATGCACGCGGCCATGTCGTCTTTATCCTGTTTTCGCAGCAAACGCAGCACGCCCTGCCTTCCTTTTTTATATTTTACATTTTTTTCAATCAGCAAAAAGTCTTCCGGCGAAAGTTCCATATCGTCCACCAGACGGTACGCCGCCTCGTTCGTTCCTTCCTCCGCGTTGTGAAGAAGCTCAAACAGGACTTTCTTTCTCGCCGCGCTGACCGGATGGTACAAGAGCACGCGCGCCGCCGCAGACCTCGACGCGCCGTAATACGAATAGCCCTCTCCCTGCCCAATCAAAGGAATCAGCGCAGCCGCTTCGTCAAGCAGGCCGTCTTCCTGCAGCATCCAGGCAATCAGGCACATACGCACGGCAACCGCCGACTGGCTCATCGTCACCTGATGCCACGGGAAAATACAGGGAGAAAGTACGATTCCCTTTTTCGGCGTCTTTTCCAGTATCTCTTTTAACGCCTGATAACATGCCTTCGCTTCGCTCCTGCTGTCAAATAATTCTTCCGGCTCCATTGGCTTTGGTTTTACCACCCTGCCGCTGCGGCATGAATAATACCCGCTGCCGTTTTCCTCTTTGGCTAACCCGTAAAAATGCGAATTTACGCCTTCCAAAAATGCGGGCAGAAAACATGCGGCAAGTTCCATATCGTCCGCACCGTGCAGAATGGTTTCCTTTGACGCCTGCAGCTTCTGTTTTTCACTCCCGAGAGAATGGACAAAATAAGAAGCCGTCATTTTCTGATGCCTTGTACCGTCTGCAATCAAACGCCGGACGGCGTCTATGGCGTGATCCGCGTCATAAAACCCCTTCGCCCAGAGCGCGCAGCTAATCGCGACAGAATCTTCTGTGGCAAGCTGCGCTTCGCAAAATTTTTCGTCTCTAAGGCACTGTCCCATCAGACGCAGCAGTTTTTCTGAAATCCTGTCCACGCTGTTTTCATTAAAAATCCCTATCCATGTACTGACCGCGCGTTTAACGGAGGAATAACGGATCAGATCGTTTTCCTCTATCACGGAAAACAGAGAAAGAAACGCCTCCGGACGTCCGGCGTCCATCGTTTCACAAACCGCCTGACGCGCCCCTTCCTGCAGCCTTGCCGCCAGCAGAAACCTGCCAAGCAGATCATACAGTTCCGCGCTTTTGCTCATCACAATTCCGCGGATCAGCTCATAGCTTATCATCGCCGTATTGCCTTCTCCCAGAAGGATGTCTTTTACCGCCCGGACTGTCTTTTCAGTTCCCCTGTCAATCTGAGCCGCCAAAATATCCGCATAAGAAAAATATTCGTTTCTGGCATGGTCGTAAATCTCAGGCGAAACGCTTCCGGTTAAAATATCCGCAAGCTCCGCATGATAAAACGCAAGCCTTGCATAGGCCCGCAGAAGTTTTACGCTCTGTTCTGCAAACGGCGCATAGCTTCCGGAACGCAGGCTTCTTCTGTACCAGCCGGCCGTCATCTGATACTGGTTCATCTGATCCAGCGCATAATAAAATTCTTCTCTGTATTCCTCCGAAACGCAGACTTTTGTCAACTGCTCAAATTCCTTCTGATATACTTCGCTTAACGTCCCATACGTCCCTTTCTCCAGAAGCCCGCGGATATACCTGCAGGCTTCCTGCGGAACCGCATAAAGATAAACTTCCGGCAGCATTTCCTGTTCCCGTTTGGAAAGATGCTTTCCGCGCTCGTTTATCTCCTTTACCCATGTTTCATTTAATTTTCTTCTCGTCTCATATGTAAATTCTGACATATTACTCCTTTCCTGCCGTATGGCATACAGGTATGCCCTAAGGGCGCTACTCCTTTCCTGCCGTATGGCATACAGGTATGCCCTAAGGGCGCTGCTCCGAAAGCCCTTCTTTACCACCCCGAAAGCATCGTCAGGCGGATTAACGTAAATACCAAATCTTCCTTCCAGCCGATTGGGGCTTCCAGCTCCGTCAGTTCCTCCTCTCCCGCAAACACCCGGTAAATGCCGTCCGTAAAACACTGTATCGCATTTTCCACCGCGTCTTCTTCTGAAGCGTCCGCTCCGCCGCGCAGCCCAAACGTTATTTTTCCCCGTCCGGCCTGTTCCCGGATTTCTTCTTTTGTCAGAAACAACAGCGTCTGCCCCTCGTCTTTTCTTGCATTGTACTCTTTTACCAAAAGCCTGGTCAAAAGCGTCAGAAGCTCCCTGAGCGTTTCCGGTTTTTTCTCCAGGACAAACGGTATGGGAGAAAGATCTTCTCTTTTCTGTTTCCCGATTTTTTTCATTCTTGCATAAACTGTAAATGACATCCGGCTTCCTCCGTTTTTATTGTTATTTTGATTTTTCCTTTTCCAAAATCTCCAGAAAACAGCGGTTCAGGCGCGAAATATCCCTGTTGCGGTCATCCGAAAGCGCGTCTGCAATCTCTTTTTGCCTTTGCAGATTTGTTTCAATAAATTTCTTTATAACGGGCATATGGGGATGCTTCTCTTTTTCCGCGGAAACCCTCTTTTGCTCCAAAAGCTCCTCTATCTCCTGTTTCAGGGAATCCTCCCGCAAAAGTATGCGCAGATCGTCAAACAATACCGGAGGCGGCGCATGGAATGTTTCAATGTACTCAGCGGCTAAAAGAGGGCGAAGCGCATAAAAATATTTCTTATACGCCACGGCGTTTTCTGACAGAGCATTTATATATGTACTTTTCGCCGTTCCATAATAATGATAAACCGCCGCTTTCTCCGAAAAATAATGATTTGACGCCTCCTGCGCCATCTCCCATTCTTTCGTCGTCCGGTACACAACCGGCGATCGGCTCCATTCAAACAGCGTCGCGTTTCCCTTTGCAAACTGCCGCAGCGCTTTTTTCAAATCCCACCCGTTGATATCAAAAACCGCATCCAGCTGCCATTCAATAACATCTTTTGGCGCAAAAAGCCCAAGATAGTCTTCTTTTGGACGGACATAAATAAAACGAACGTCATAATCGCTGTCCGGTGACGCAAAACCCCAGGCGCGGCTTCCGGATTCCACTGCATATAAAATCCTGACGCCTTCCTTTTCTTCGATTTCTTTTAACTTCTCTTCGATTTTTTCCTGTATTGCTCTCATTTTAATTCTCCGCTTACCACATATCGGTTGACGCGTTCCACAAACGCTTCCACTCTTTTTTGATCCGGATTGTCCGGCAGCTTCGTAGCCTTTGCCGCTTCCTCAAGCTTTCTTTCATATTCCTCCAGCAGCTCATAGAACTCCGGCGCAAATGTCCCATTGCTCTGCATAAACCCGCCGTTTCTGATCTTAAGCAAAAGCGGAAGGTTTTCTCCCCGCCATGTGCGGATCTGCCTTTTTTCAAGAATATCGATCGCCATCAAAAACAGCCGGATTAAATGCATGGCATGTTTATTCAAATGGTTATCGTCTTTTTTTCTGTTGCGCTTTCCAATTTTTTCATAATCTGTCACAACAGAACGCAGCGTTCCAAAGAGCTGGCTGTAATCCCGCAAAGGCATATGGCGGTAATTGGCGTCTACAAAAATTTCCGTTTCCAGACCCTGCGTTTCCGCCTGATCTATATAGAGACGGACGCTTCCTTTTTCTTTTTTTCCATAACGGCAGTTAAAATCATCCATTGCGTTCTGCACCGATTTTAAAATATGCCGTTCTCTTTCGCTCTGCTCCATAGAATCTCTGGCAGCCGCATTCTGCAGCCGACGAAGCTGCGCGCCCGCATAACCGCCAAAAGATTTTATGGCGCGCTTTGACAAAAACAGGCCGCTGTTTTGCAGCAGTTCCCGGCCCAGATTTGAACAAATCAAATACTGCTCTTCTTTTAACCCCAATATTTCACAGGTATTTGGATTGCATTCCAAAAGAAGCTTTATCATCTTATTAAACCCATAAATCACCGTATCTGTTTTTTCATCTTCATACTGCTCAAAACGGGTCAGGCCGATTAAGTCCGAGGGCTTTTGCAGCGTTACGCCGCGAATGTCAATATCGCTGTCTTCACGATTCGTTCCATACGCATAACTGCCGCCCGGCCCAAGCAGCATAATGCGATCGCCAAGCCTTTCATTTGTCTTTAAAAAATCATATTCCGGCGAACGTATCACCGCCCGAAAATCCATATCCGTTCCCCCCGCCGTCAGTCACGAAACGTACGCAGCGCCTCTATTGTCCGCGCAATCAGGTCATCCAGCTCCCAGCCAAGCATCTCTGCGCCCTGCTCAATCACATCTCTGGAGCAGCCCGCCGCAAAGCTCTTTGTTTTAAACTTTTTCTTTACGGACTTCAGCTCCAGATCCTGCACGCTTTTTGACGGACGCATAATCGCAACCGCCCCAATCAGGCCCGTCAGCTCGTCCGTCGCATACAAAATTTTCTCCATTTCATGCTCCGGTTTTATATCCACTGTAATGCCATATCCATGGCTTGCCGCGGCGCGTATGATTTTCTCATCAACGCCATGCTCCCGCATGATTTCCTGCGACTTTATACAGTGCTCTTTTGGATATTTCTCAAAGTCCAGATCGTGCAGAAGCCCCACAATCCCCCAAAATTCCGCTTCCTCTCCATACCCAAGCTTTTCTGCAAAATATTTCATCGTCTGCTCCATAACCTGCGCATGTTCCAGATGAAACGCCTCCTGATTGTACTCTGTCAGCAGATTCCACGCCTCTTCTCTTACCATACGGTTTCCTCCTTTTTTCAAAATTTATTTTTAAGTTTTATATCATCCATTTTTATCCGAAATTACAGAAATGCTTTTATTTCACTGGCAAGCTTCTTATATTGTACACCAATTTATCCCACAAAACAATTATCCGCAGTAAACATTCCTTCCTGGTTTTGGCCTGCCGTCCGGCACAGATATTTTCTCCCTAAAAAGAACATCTCAAAATTCCTTTTCAAAAATGAATTTCTAAGATATAATAAATCTGTCGGTAAATTGGGTTTTTGGCAGAAAGGAAGCATATGAAAAAGAACATGGAAAAAACAAACGTCATGCGGATTTTAGATCAGAAAAAAATTTCTTATAAAAGTCATTGTTACGCAGATACCGGAGCCATAAACGGCGCAGACGTTGCGGACGTCTTAAATCAGAATCCGGCGCAGGTATTTAAAACACTGGTGACGGCCGGAAGCCGGGACAGCATCTATGTGTTTTTGGTTCCCGTCTTAAAAGAACTGGATTTAAAAAAAGCGGCGAAAACGGTCGGTGAAAAAAATATCCGTATGATCAAATCCAAAGATCTGCTGACACTCACAGGATATATTCACGGCGGCTGCTCTCCAATCGGAATGAAAAAGACGTTTCCGACCGTCATTGACGCTTCCGCCGCAGACTGTGACGCTATCTTTTTCAGCGCGGGAAAAATCGGCTATCAGGTCGAAATCCCTTTCGGTGAATTGAAAAAAGCTTTGAATTACAAACTGGACGATATTTCCACAGACTAAAAATCCTCCAGTGTAAACGTCATCACAACGGGATTATGGTCGGAATGCAAAAATCCTTCGTCTATGTTTTCCGCTTCTGCCGCTACATTATCGGAAACAAGAAATCCATCCACAATCGTTGTATAGGTCACGCCTTTCCGGTACGGAATGTCTGCACCGCGGCAGGTAGGGACTTCCTTTGCATTTTCCGCCCTCACAAACCGAAACCCTTCCGCCAGATCCGCATCTTTAAGCTGACACACCCAGGACGGCGTCTTTTGTTCCGAAGGAAAACTGTCGATGGAATCCGCAATGTCATGGTTAAAATCTCCGCCTGCAATAACATAATTCCCTTTGTCCCGTTCTTCTTTTAATGTCTCGTTTAACAATGAAAGCTGCTTTGCGCGGATTTTGCCGCCCTCATCATATGCGCTCAGATGCACCTGAATCAAGACCAGCTCTTTTTCCTTTTCCCCTTCCACAGGAAGCCTGCTGACCAGAAAACAGCGGTCCAAATCCGTAAACTTCGTTATAAAAGCGTCACTGACCGGAAACTGCCGCCTGATATTTTCCGAAATCCGGTATTTCGAAAATGTCAGCATTCCGGCTTCCACAGAGCCATGCGGTTCAAAAAAAGGATAAAACAAATATGCGCTGTGAAAATTTTTTGCAAATACCGAAGCATAATCTAAAAGCCCTTCTTCCAGCAGTTCCCGCTGATTGACCTGATAGCTCCTGGTCGCTTTCTCATCCACTTCCTGCACAAACAGAAAATCTGCGTTTTGGTCTTTCAGAACAGAAAGGCTTTTCTCCGTATTTTTTTCTTCTTCTTCTCTGGAAACCGCTCTCGCATGGGTTCCGGACGTTTTCGTGCCGTCTTTCATTTCCCCTGTGTCCATAAAAAACGAATAATCGGAAGAATACGCCCCGAACCCAATGTTATACGTTAAAATGCGGTACGGGGTTCCTGCTTTTACCTGTTCCTGTTTTGGATGTTTCGTATCGATCTTTGTAAAATCCTCAATCCGGTTATAACTGGCCTGCATATAAATCACATATCCAACAACAGCGGCAAGCACAAGCAAAACTGCCGCAAGCGCGATTTTTGCAATTTTCCTGATAAGCAATAACAGCCCTCCTTTTTTCAACGGCTTTGCCGTATCGTCAAAATACGCTCTAACTCATTTTCGAAAGAATATCCTTTGGCTGCAGCCGAAGCGCCGTAACGGAAGCCGCTCCCGCAGACAACAGGACAATCAGAATTCCGATTCCTGCAACTTCCGCCGTCTCCGCCGCGCCAACGCGGATCTTTAACTCTGCCGCCTCCGTCTGATCCCGCTCCAAAGACATTTCCGTTTCTCCTTCTGAAGAAAGAGACTTCCCTATCATCTGCCCTGTCACTCCCGATGCGGCAAAGGCAATTGCCAGAGCCAGAATAAAAGCCGCGGCCGCTGTCAGCAGGCTTTCCAGGATATACTGTCCAAGCAGCCCTTTTTTTTGAATGCCGACGGAAAGATATATCCCAATCTCATGCACCCGCTCCCGCATCCATAAAAACAAAATCAAAGAAAGCATCACTGCGCTGACAACGGAAATTACCGCTGCCATCATCGCAACAAGCCCGGACAGTTTCTCCAAAGGCTCCGCAGAATCTTCGTATGTCTTATTGTTCTTTATAACGGCATAGTCTTCCCAGTTATAATCTTCCCATTCTAAAACCGTCCCCATAATTTGATCCAGTTCTTTTGGATTTTCCACAAAAAACGCCGCTCCTGCCGTATATCTGTCCAGTTCGGTTTCCGCCGCTTCCCCATACGCCTTTCGGATAAACGCCGTATCTGTAAAGATAAAATTTTCTTCCATGTCACACTCCGCAGCGTTTTGGCTCTGATAAACCTGTGCGGAATTTACATGATAAATGCCGACAATCTCAAGCGTATGGGAAGCGGCAAGCTCCTTTTTCTCTTCCGGCAGATTTTCCTCATTCATCCTGACCAGAAAATCATCCCCGACCGAAAGGTTGTTTTTCTCCGCGAGCGCGTCTGAAATTACGGCTTTTCCGCTGTCTTTTGGTTCAATGTGACGTCCTTTTGTAAGGGAATTGTATTCCAGCATAAAATATTCGCTCCTGCTGCTGTCCGTATTTCCAAGAAATCTTGTAAGTTTTGCCTTTGCGTCTCCTTCCTCCGTAAACCGTCCTGGCAAAAGCTCCAGATCCTCCGTCATAAAATACTGGATGTCCATGCCGTTTACAGCTTTGATTCCGCCTGCATCTTTTACTTTCTGCACCAGGGCGTCGTCCACTGTTCCGAACTTTCCCTGGGAAAAATCCGGTTCAATTTTAAAATAGCCGCCCATCTGCCCGCGCAGTTTCTGAACGGACGATCCGGCCGCGCTTCCAATGGCAGTACACAGAAGAACCAGCGTAAAGATCACCGTCAGAACCGCCAGTAAAATCATTGTTTTTTTCTTATTCCGCATCAAATAAAGAAATGCGCGTCTCCCTGTCCCCATAGTCCCTCCTGTCCGCTTTTCGCTGATTTTTCTTTTTCGTTTTATACTTCCGCCCTGTTTAATTTTCCATGGCTCATTTCAAATACCACATCCGCCTGTTTTGCAACCTCACTGGAATGCGATACGATAATCACGCACTTGCCGTATTCTTTCGCCGCCTCCTGAAAAATCCCGGTAATCTCTTTTGCCATGTCCTCGTCCAGATTCCCGGTCGGCTCATCCGCCAGGATAACGGGATTTCCCGACGCCAGCGCCCTGGCAATCGCCACGCGCTGCTGCTGGCCTCCGGACAGCTTCATCACGTTCCTCTTCGCCTCATCCTTAGAAAGGCCCAGCTTTTCCAGTATGGGAAGGGCGTCTTCTTTTGCCGTAAGCTCCACGTTTTCCACCGGAGTCATATAATCAATCAGGTTATAATTCTGAAATACAAAAGAAATGTGGCTGCGCCGGTGCTCTTCCATCTCCTTTTTCTGAATTTCCCTTCCTTCAAATAAAACCTGCCCTTCCTTTGGCAGATCCAGCCCGCCCAGAAGTGAAAGAAGCGTCGTCTTACCGCATCCGGAAGGCCCCAGGATCACGTACATTTTCCCGCTCTCAAAGCTCTCGCTGACGTTATCCACAACTTTTCTGTCTTTGCTGTAATAGTAAGAAACATTCTTTACTTCCAATACGCCCATCTGTGAACCTCCTTTTTCATTATCTTTCTTTTTTGCTGTCCGTCTTTTTCTTGTTGTCTGATTTTCCTTTTGTCCTAGCTTTTTTGGGTTTTCTTTCCGGAAGTTCCTGATACATATCAGACACCATGTCCTGTAAAAGCTCTCTGTTTTCTAAAATCGTTACGGGAAGCATCTCTTTCGCTCCCGCATAAGGCGGTTTGGGCACGCTGTCCGGCATATGCTTTTTTGACGCCTCCGTTACTTTTACCATAAAGCCGTCTTCATAAATCCCGCCAAAAATACGTTCCCTGTAGTAAAATGCATAGCCTCCCATCATTGGTGTGTTCCGGACTTCTCCCAAATCCGCAAGCTGATCCATGATATATTCCGCAAGTTCTTTATTTGCCATGCCGATTCTCCTTGTTTTTGATTTTTTCTGATTTTATTATACCAAAAAGACAGGAAGTTTCCATTGTTTTCTTTCGGCTTTGTCAAGAAATTTTGGGAGAGAGCTTCTTTACTGTGGCAGGTCGGGGGAAGAAAAAACATATTTCATTCAGACTCGCTTTCGCTCTTATCCCCTCGCAGCGGTTCTAAGCTCGAAAATACCTCGCTAAGAACCGGCGGGTGATAACGGTCTTCATTGAAATATGTTTTTTCTTCCTCCGCCGGAAATGTGTTGTAAGGCGGATGTTTACGTTATACTAAAACCATCTTCCGTTCTACAATGTCTTCCACCATTCCATGAAAATACATTGTTGCGCTTTCTTCATCAAACCCGTCGTTTAAAACAGAAGCAAGCTCTCCCTTATTCGCCGGAATTGTAATCACCTTCAGCGCAGATTCATATAAATGCCCAAAGTCTTCCCGGATAATCTTATAAACCTTTCCAAAAGAACCCTCTCCTATGTATTCGCTTACTTCCCATCCGGGCCATATCTTTCCTATCTCCATTTTTGATCCTCTATTCTGATTTTTCGTTTGTTTTCTCAAAAAGATTATAACCTTTTAAGTTGTATTATTCAATACCTTTTTCGTTGTATTATTGCATAAATTTTCCAGAAAATTTTATAAAAAATAAAATGCGCATAAAATCAACCAGATAAAAAAGACTAATAATATATTTTTTATAAATATCTGCAATGCAAAACCATATGTTCCCTTGTCCGCTGAAGGTAACTTTTTAAGTTGTATATTTTAAAACCTTTTTCGTTTATTATCATCCTACTTACGGGGTTATTTCGATATGAATATCAGTAACCTATAATAAAATACAGGCAATGTACGAGGAGGTACGCTATGAATATATATGACCACATTATCAATGATTACAAGCCGGATATGGGAAAACGCATACGTGCCTGCCGCCGGCAGTCGAATCTTACGCAGGAAAAAATGGCGGAAATCCTTGATATTTCCGTCAAGCATTACAGCGAAGTGGAACGCGGCATTACAGGGCTTTCTGTGGAAAAACTGATTTTTCTGTCCCGCCTTTTTGACACGAGCCTTGACTATCTGCTCAAAGGCGATGAAGAACCCTCCTTAATCCCCTGCGTGCTGATCAATTTATACCGCTCCTGTCCGGATGATAAAAAAGCCGTCCTGATCGAAATGGCAAAGAACCTGAGCATATTAATGGAAAAAGAAAAAGGTGATTGATTCTCTTATCTGAATCAATCACCTTTCTGTTTTTTTCTTTCCCAGAACCAGATCATAGCTCTCCGCAATCATCCGCTTAATTTCCTTATCCGGCACCGTCCCGTCCAGACGGACGGAATTCCAGTGTTCCTTGTTCTGATGATACCCGGGCAGCACAGCCGGATAGGCGCTTCTCCAAAAGTCGCGCCACTGGGGGTCAACCTTCACATTTACCCATATATGCCCGTCTCTTTCATACGTCCATGCAAACGCCTTTTTATTTTCCCTGCACCGCAAAAGAACCCAGTTATCGTCATGGAACGGCGCGTCCTGATATACGTCCGGAAAAGTCAGGCCATATTCCAGGACTTCTTTTCTCTCTTTTATTCAAACCACATCCATTCCCATATGCCCGTAAGCTCTGCAATTTTTGCTTAAACGGGCGGAAGTTTTGTCACACAGTCCCTTTCCGCCACATATACCGGAAAATCATTTCCGGTATACGGACAGCTCCCCATCGTAATTTCAAGGCGCACCGTCTCATATGCAAGCTCCGGAAAATTATTTTCTTTGCTCAGATGCCCAAGCATTACTGCGCCAAAGCGGTCATGCAGCACGCTGCCAAGAAGCTGCCCGCAAAGCTCATTGGACAGGTGTCCCCGCCTGCCTAAAATCCTCTGTTTCAAAAAATACGGATAGGAACCGGCAAGCAGCATATTGACGTCGTGATTCGCTTCCAGCAGCAAAAGGTTTACGCCTTTTAACTTTTCTACAATCTCATCGTCATATGTACCAAGATCCGTAATGACTGCCGCCGATTTTTGGCCTCTTCTGATTATATAGGCCGTCGGCTCCGCAGCGTCGTGGGAGATCCCGACGGGTTCAACCTCAAGCTCCCCAATCCAAAACTTTTCGCCCGGAACGACGATATGAAATAATGACTCGTCGATTTTCCCAACTGTTTTCATCTTTAAAACCGCCTCTTTCGTCCCCTGCGTCGCATAAATGGGGATGCCGTGTCTCCTGGCGATAACGCCAAGCCCGGCAATATGGTCAATATGCTCGTGCGTCACCAAAACGCCCCGCATATCGGCGGTTTGATACCCCATTGAATTTAATCCCTGCTCAATTTTTCTGCCGCTGATGCCCGCGTCAATCATCAAATGGCTGTTTCCTTCCCCCGCCATAATGCAATTGCCGCTGCTTCCGCTCGCAATGCTGCATAATTCCATCTCTTTTACTTCTCTTCCCAGTAAATTTCAATCACATCGCCCTCATTGACAGGCTTTACATAATCCGAATATTCCCCGTTCACCTTGATCACGATGGCGCGTCCTCTGGACGCCTTTAAATCAAAGTCAATAAAATCAAAGACGTCCACAAAGATATAATTCGGTTTTCCCGTCATCCGTACCCTGTCGCCGTTTACAATCACATTCACTGCCGGTTCCAAATCGTCCGGGTTTTCTTCTGTTTCTTTCTTTGGTTCCTCTTTTGGAAGGAGCCGCCGCGTCTCCCTCTTCGGACTCTTTTCCTCCGTCATGCGTTTCGGCGCCGTCTCTTTTGCTCTTGCATACCTGCTCTTCTTTTCTTCCTCAAAAACCTCTTCTATTGTCTCGACAGGCTCCGCCGTTTTCGTCGTCCATTCAACCGTAAAATTCTCATACACCAGCGTATCCATATCGGCCGGGCGGTTATTGACAAGAATGGTATGATTCCGATCCAACTGCACATCCATAAACTTTGCAAGCTGCGCAACCGTATAATAATTCTTCACTTCTATCTTATCGCCTTCTCTAATCCTGTAAGAAGACACCACAATCTTTCCATTGGCTTCCACATATTTCGGACAGGAGATATTCTGGCCGTTTACAGCAAAGCTTACCGTCTCATCCACATCCCCGGCAACGTCTGCAATTGTGACCGCAGCCGCTTTTCCCGCTGTCGACGGCTCTATCGTAATGTAGCTGTTTGCCGTCAGAGGCGCATTGATATTCGTCAGTTTGTCGTTTACCTTTACAACGGCAGCCTCCCCCGCTTCTCCTCTTGCAATTCTCGGATTTCCGTTTAGAGTAAAATTAAGCTCCCTTCCTCTTTTTGGAAACAGGTTTTCGTTCGGAAATCCCGCCTGAAGAGCTGCGTCTACAATCGTCAGCTTACTGTTGTCGTACAGCTTGATCCTCTCTCCATTAAAATGCACCATAACAAAGCGGTTCTTTTTCTTGTAATAATTCAGGCAGATGCCGACCGGGGTTACAAGGAGCGGATCCTTTTTTATGTCCGACTGCTCGAAGGTTACGGACTTAAGCACTTCTTCCCCTCTCAGCGCAACGCGCACAGGCGGAAGCTTCAGTTTATCCGCAAGCGTCTGTTCAAATCCGTGGACTTTCCCGCCGCCGCCGACAATAAAGACTGCTTTGACGCTCTCATTGCCGTTCAGCTCAAGAATCTTATCCGCAATGTCTGAAGCAATGCTTCCGACAAGCTCCTCCGTCAGATCCCAAATTTCCTGCGCCGGAATCTTATATGGAATCTGCATAATGTCCATAAATTCAATTTCATCTTCCGTCGTGGAGGCAATCTTAATCTTCTCCGCCGTCTGAAAATCCACCAGATAATGCTGCGCGATCAGATCCGTAATTTCATCTCCCGCCAGGGGAATCATGCCGTACGCAATGATGCTGCCGTCTTTTGTCACGGAAATATCGGACGTTCCCGCCCCCACGTCTACCAGAGCGATATTTAACATACGGAAATTCTCAGGAATTGCAATGTCGATTGCCGCAATCGGCTCTAACGTCAGGTTGGACACGGTCAGATCCGCAAGCGCAACCGCCGCATACAGCCCGTCAATTACATCTTCCGGAAGAAATGTAACGATAATGTCCTCTCCGATTTTTTCCGCTTTGTGGCCTTCTATGCTGGCAAATTCGTCGCCGTTTAAATAATGCCTGATGACGGAATACCCGACGCAGTAAAATTTATAATTTGTATCGTTTTCTTCCTGCAGAACAGACTGCGCCTTTTCGATCCCGAGCAAATCCAGCGTATGAACGTCATCCGCCGACACTACGCTCTCCGTCTCATACTCATGCTCTACGTTTACCGTCATTGTTTTTAACACGCGTCCGGCCGCGGCAATGCATACGGAAGAAAGCGTCTGTCCCGTCTGCCTCTCCAAAGCCTCTTTTACCATACGAATCGTACTGCCGACCTTTCCGATATCGTAAATCTGTCCGTCCATCATCGTGCGCGTTTCATGCTCAATGGAATGCTGGGCCGTTACGACAAATTCCCTGCCAATTTTATACCCAACCGTCCCAACGACATTTCTCGTTCCGATATCCAGGCCAAAAACAAGCTCTTCTCCAATTTCCCTCTTTTCCATCTTCCCATCTCCTAACCATTCTTTTTTTCTGTCTGTCCCTTGGCAAACGCTTCCCTAATCTGTAAAAACGCCTCTTTACGCGTTCCGTTATTGTCTATTATTGTCCTGCAGCAGTCTCTGCACTCCTGTTTTGTAAGCTGGCTTTCAAATATCGCGTCGATTTTTGCATCGGAATATCCCCTGTTTTCCTTTAACCGTTTTCTCCTGTTTGATTCCGACGCGTCAATATACCACAGCTCATCGCATATGCCGCCATATCCCTCTTCAATCAAAAGAGCCGCTTCCAGAATAAAATACGAAACCTGTCCCTCGCGTCTTTTTTCTTCTGCCCTGCGGCAGATTTCACGCTTTACCGCAGGATGTACAATCGCATTTAAATCTCTCCGCTTTTTTTCGTCGGAAAAAATCATCCCGGCCAGCTTTCTTTTATCCAGCCCGCCTTCTTCCTGAAAAATGTCCTCCCCCTTAAAACGCTCTCTGATCTGTCTGAAACAGGGCGTCCCCGGCTGCATCAGCTCATGCGCCAGCTCGTCCGCCAAAAGAATGTACGCCTGGTATTCCCGTTCTATGTAACGGAGGATTTCGGATTTTCCGGCTCCCACTCCTCCTGTAATTCCAATAAATTTCATACTGTCACCTATTTTGCCTCATACCAGTTGGTTCCGGTATGCAAATCAATTTCCAAATCCACAGACAGCTTCGCCGCTCCCCGCATCTCCTCTGACAAAATCCGCTTTACCTGTTCTAATTCTTCCGTTTTCGCTTCAATCAAAAGCTCGTCGTGCACCTGCAGAATCAGCTTTGACGAAAGCCCTTCTTCCGCCAGCCTGTCATGCACGCGTATCATCGCAATCTTTATGATATCCGCCGCCGTGCCCTGAATCGGCGCATTCATTGCCACACGCTCTCCAAAAGAACGCTGCATAAAATTACTGGAAGAAATTTCCGGCAGCGGCCTCCTCCTTTGGAATATTGTAAGCGAATAGCCTTTTTCCTTTGCCGACTCCACCAGTCCGTCCAAAAACGCTTTGATTTTCGGGTACGTCTCAAAGTACCGTTCAATATATTCTGCCGCTTCCTTTTTGCTGATGCTTAAATCCTGGCTTAACCCAAATGAACTGATGCCGTAGACAATCCCGAAATTGACGGCTTTGGCGTTCCTCCTCTGTAAATCCGTGACTTCTAAAAGCGGAACGTGAAATACCTGGGAAGCCGTTATCCTGTGTATGTCCTCCGCCTCTTTGTAAGCCTGAATCAGCTGCCCGTCGTCCGACATATGCGCCAGCACCCGAAGTTCAATCTGCGAATAATCCGCATCCACAAAAATGCATCCCTGCGCAGGAAAAAACACTTTGCGGATCAGACGCCCAAGCTCCATACGGATTGGAATATTCTGCAGGTTCGGGTCTGTGCTGCTGATTCTCCCGGTCGCCGTAATCGTCTGGTGAAATGTGCTGTGAATCCTCCCCGTATCGTCAATAAAGTTTGCCAGCCCGTCCGCATACGTAGACTTTAATTTCGTAAGCTGCCTGTACTCTAAAATATCGGCGACAAGCGGATAATCCGGCGCAAGCTTATCCAGCACGTCCGCAGCAGTGGAATATCCGGTCTTTGTTTTTTTTGCGTAAGGCATCTTTAATTTTTCAAAAAGAATTATGCCGAGCTGTTTCGGTGAATTGATATTAAATTCTTCTCCCGCCTTCTGATAAACGCTCTGCTCAAGCTCTAAAATCCGGCTGTTTAAGCTTTCTCCGTACGCCGCAAGAGCCGCCTTGTCCGCCGCTATCCCTTCCGTTTCCATATCTGCAAGGACATAGGCAAGCGGCAGTTCAATCTCCTCATACAAAGACAGCATATCTGTCTCTTTTAACTGCTCCGTCAGCCTTTCTTTTGCCAGAAAAGCCGTATATGCCATATAGCAGACGCATTTCAAAAACGCATCCGGCGTCTGTTCCAAGGCGTTTGCCAGAGGCGTCTTTCCAAGAAGATCCGCCTGTGACGGAACCATCAAATCCAGATGATTTTTTGCAATATCCTCATATGCGTATTCATTCTGCAAAGGATTCAGCAGATAGGACGCAATGCCGCAGTCAAACAGCCGTTTCCTTAAAGCTTTGTCCGTCGTCTTAAGCCGAAAGAATTTTATCCATTCTTTTAAATCCAAAAAGGAAGCGCGTCCCGTTAAAATCATGCCCCGGATACGTTCTTTCAGATAGCCTTCCGTCAAAAAGCCGCCCACCGGAAGAAACGCCGTATCTTTTTCTCCAAAGCTAAACGCCGCGCCAAGAAGCGTCCCCTGGGCCGCCACCGGGACAATTCCAAAGAAACCGCTTTCTTCCGCCCGCAAAAGATAATCTTCCGCCCCGGAAAAATCCTCAATTTTCCGGAAAAACTCTTCCACGCCGTTTTTTGGGGCACTGCATTCAAAACGTTTCAGAATATTCTTTAATTCCAGACGCTTGCACAAAAGATAGGCTTCCTCCGTATAGAAGTCGGAAATCTCCGCCTCCTTAAAATCATATGCAAGCGGAACGTCCGTATGAATGGCTGCCAGGCTTTTTGACAGTTCCGCCAAATCATAATGAGCTTTTAAATTTTCCTTTGCGCGCTTCGGCTTAATTTCATCCGCATGGGCATAGGCGTTTTCAATGCTGCCGTAAGCCGCAATTAAACTTGTGGCCGTCTTCTCGCCGATCCCAGGCACTCCCGGAATATTATCGGAAGCGTCGCCCATCAGCGCTTTTACATCGACAAACTGCGCCGGCGTCACCAGATAGCGGTCGGCCACATCTTTCGCATAATAATCTTCAATTTCCGTCCCCGTCTTTTTTGTCTTTGGAATGCGGATTTTTACGCGTTCTGTCGCAAGCTGCAGCAAATCCCTGTCCCCGGACACCACTGAAACGGAAAATCCCGCTTCTTCCGCGCGTTTTGCCAGCGTTCCCAAAAGATCGTCCGCTTCATATCCCGGAAATTCCACGGTTTTAATCCCCATCGCCGCAAGCATTTCCTTCATAAACGGCACCTGCTGCCTGAGTTCTTCCGCCATCATCTTTCTCGTGCCTTTATACTCCGCATACATTTTATGGCGGAACGTCGGCTCATGCACGTCAAACGCTACCGTCAGATATCCCGGCTCTTCTTCGTCTAAAATTTTAAATAAAATATTTAAAAATCCATAGACGGCATTCGTATGGATCCCTTCTGCGTTTGTCAAATCCGGAATCCCAAAAAACGCCCGGTTTAAAATGCTGTGTCCGTCTATCAATACTATTTTTTCACTCATATCGCCCTCGTATTTTCTTTCAGCCAGAGTTTTTCTTCCTCCGTCAGATAAAAAGCCAGCGTCTCATAGACCTTCCTGTGATATTCATTCAAAAACGCCCGCTCCCTCTGCGTCATATCGTCTGCAATTACCGCGTCCAGATCAATCGGCGCATACGTAATCGTCTCAAAACGCATAAACTGCCCGTACTCGTTTTTCTCAGCCTTTTGGCACAGAAGTTCGTTTTCCGTCCGGATACCGTAGGCGCCTTTCAGATATACGCCGGGCTCGTCCGTCGTCACCATTCCTTCTTCCAGAACCGCCGTCTGCGCTCTGTCCGCGCTTTTGCCGAAACGGAACGCATTCGGCCCTTCGTGCACGCTCAAAAGATGCCCGACGCCGTGTCCTGTTCCGCATTTGTAATCCAGCCCCATACAAAAAAGAGGTTCCCGCGCAAGAATATCCAGATCCTGCCCCCGCGCTCCATACAAAAACCGGGCCGACGCAAGATTGATGCAGCCTCTTAAAACCGCTGTAAAATGACGCTTCATCTGTTCCGTTACAGGGCCAAGCGCAATCGTCCTCGTAATGTCCGTCGTGCCTTCCAGATAATGTCCGCCGGAATCCACAAGCAGAAACCCTTCCGGCTTTAACGCCGCCCCGCGCCCGGGTTCGGCCGCATAATGCATCATCGCCGCATTTTCCCCATACGCGCAGATAGTATCAAAGCTTGTGTCCAGGAAATGTTCCTGTTCTTTCCGCATCTTTTCCAGATATTCCGCCGCGGAAAGCTCTGTCAGCGTCCCCGTCCCGACGCGCTTTTTCAGCCAGAAGATAAATTTCGTCACTGCCACGCCGTCTTTTATATGCGCCCGGATTGTATTGTCCGTTTCCGTTTTATTTTTTACCGCCTTCATAGATTCGGTCGGATTTTTCCCAATGATTTTTTTTGCATTCTCCGGAATGCTTCCCGCAATCCTGTAATTTACTTTCTCAGGATCCAAAAGAACCGCCGTATCGGAAAGGGATGCAGCATAGGCATAAATTTCTTCATAAGGTCTGAGCCCGATCCGGTTTTTTTCAAAATACTCCCTCTGATCTTCTTTTACAACGCCTTCCTGCACAAACCAGATGCATTCCCTTCCGGTCAAAACCAGATAGGACAAAACAACCGGAACGTGGCGGATATCGTTTCCCCGCACGTTTAAAAGCCAGGCGATGTCGCAAAGCGACGCAAGAATATGGGCTTTTGCCCCGGCTTCTTTCATTTTTTTTCTGACGCAGGAGATTTTCTCTGCCGCGCTTCTTCCAAAATACTGTTCTTCCAGAAAGAAAAACGGCTCTTTTGACATATGCGGCCTGTCTTTCCAGACAGCTCCGACAAGATCTTCTTCCCAGAAAATCCCGCCTTTTTTCTCCTCTGCGATTTTCTGATACTTCTCTCCCGTCTCTGCGCTTACAACCCTTCCGTCAAAGCCGATGACGCCGCCTTCCAAAAGATTTTTCTTTAGAAAATCCTCAATGGAAGGCACGCCTTCCTCTCCCGCCCGCTGTAATAAGACTCCGCTTCCCTTTAACTGTTTCTCCGCCTGGATAAAGTACCTTCCGTCCGTCCAAAGATACGCCGAATCCGCAAGGATGACCGCCGTTCCGGCGGAACCGTTAAATCCCGTTGCGTATTCCCTCGCCTTAAAATAATCTCCCGTATATTCCGAACCGTGAAAATCCGAAGAGGGAATGACATACACATCAATTCCCCTCTCCTTCATCCGCATCCTAAGCGCCGAAAGCCGTTTTGTGACAGAATCATTCATCTTCCGTCTCTCCATAATATTCAAAAAATTTTGTATCCAGCTCCGGATAGGAACGTTTCAGGGAAATCGGTTTTCCGCTCCGGTTCAAAAAGCAGTGCTCGCTTACCGCAAGCGATCTGAGTTCTCCCGTCCTCTTATCGGTCATCCGGTACTCCACTTTCATCCGGATTCCATTGTATTCTGCAATTTTTGTCTCAATCACAACCGTGTCATCGAAATGCACCATGCTCTTATATTCGCAGGACACAGACAGCACGGGGCTGATAATCTCCATCCCTTCCATTCCCTTATAGGATAACCCAATCTGTTCCATTAAATCCATCCGTGCCTCTTCCATCCACCGGATATAATTGGAATGATGGATAATGCCCATCTGATCCGTCTCGTAATATTTCGCATGGTGTTCATATGGTCTGATGCGAATCGGTTCTGTCTGTCCGTATATCTGTAATTCCCTTCCCGCCATAATCCATTCCTCCTTTTTTCCAGGCTGTTTTGCGTTACCGCTCCATCTTCCAGAAAAACGCGCTGTATCCCGGCAGCCTGCTGCCTCCGCCAAAGTCATGCTCTTCTTTGGAAATTAAATCCACCGCCAGACCGCAGCCCGCGTCAAAATGCGCGTGATATTCTTCTGCGTCCGCATTGATGGCCACAAGCACGCGCTCCTTTTCTGTTTTGCGCTCAAAAATGCACTGCTTATTTGTAAGAAGCACAGAACGGAAAGAACCGTAATTGAGCGCTTCGGAATTCTTCTTCGCCTCCGAAAGCTTTGCAATCCATTCCGAAAGCGCATTCTCCTCCGGTTCCTCAAAGCAGGCCCTGAGCGCCGGATCGCCTTCCTCTTTTTTGGCCTCCGCGCCCCACTCGCTGCCGTAATACACACAGGGAATGCCGGGCATTCCAAACATCAGCGCATAAATCAGCGGCAGATGCTTCTCATTCGTCAGATTTGAAGCAATTCTTGACACGTCATGGTTGTCCACAAAAGAAAGCAGATGGCAGCCCTTATAGAGCGTCCAGTTTTCCGGCCCAAACTGACGCAGCAGAGAATGCACGATTTCAAACAGATTCATCGAATTAAAACTGGAAAACAGCCCCTTATAACATTCGTAATTTGTCACGGAATGCAGCATATCCTGTCCCATCCACTGATTGTAATCCCCGTGCAGCGTCTCTCCCAGCAAAAAGAAATCCTCTTTCAGCTCTCCGGTAAACGCTCTGAGCCTGCGCAGAAATTCCTGCGGAAGGCAGTAAGCGACGTCCAGGCGCAGCCCGTCAATGTCAAACTCCTCCACCCAGCTTTTTACTGCGGAGAAAATATGATCCACGACCGCCGGATGATTGAGATTTAACTTAACCAGATCGAAATGGCCTTCCCATCCTTCATACCAGAGCCCGTCGTTATAATTCGAATTGCCGCCGAAATTAATATGAAACCAGTCTTTATAAGGAGAATTTTCCCTGTTTTTTAAGACGTCCAGAAATTCCGTAAATCCGCGTCCCACATGATTGAACACGCCGTCTAAGACTACCCGGATCCCCGCTTTGTGCAGTTTTTCGCAGACTTCCTTAAAATCCTCGTTCGTGCCCAGCCGGCAGTCAATCTTTTTATAATCCCTTGTATTGTATCCATGCGTGTCCGACTCAAATACCGGGGAAAAATATACGGCGTTCGCCCCCAGCTTTTTGATATGGGGAATCCACGCTTCCACTTTTCGGATCCTGTGCTCCTGCACCCCGTCATTTTCAAACGGCGCCCCTGTAAATCCCAACGGGTAAATCTGATAAAATACACTTTCGTATGCCCACATAATGTGAATTCCTCCTTATTTGAATTGATTGGCGGCGGCGTCATATCTGTAATCAATCTTTAAAAGCGTTTCTGAAACCTCTTCCAAAGAAACTCCCTTCGCCTGGCAAAGCTCCTGTAACGATGCGTAAGAATCCCGAAGCTGCGTATTGATATAACTAAGCAGCATCACCGGATCTTTCGGCAGACAACCCTCCATACTATCCCCTTCTTTCCACACCATATTTTGCTTCCAGTTCTTTGACTGTCTCAAAATAGACGTTCTGTTTTTTCTGATGCAGCAATTTTTCCATAAGCGTATCCTTTACTTCCGAAAACGCAAGCTCCTCTCCCTCGTTTTTATCGTCCACAAGAATCAGATGATAGCCAAACTGCGTCTTAACAGGGCCAAGCAATTCTCCCGCAGCGCCTTCAAACGCCGCTTTTTCAAATTCCGGCACCATCTTCCCTCTTTCAAAATAGCCCAAATCCCCGCCCTTTTCTTTTGACGGGCACGTCGAATATTCCTTTGCGGCCTCAGAAAACTCCTTTCCCGCCCGGATCTCTTCCGCAATCTTTTCTGCCAGATCCTCTTCTTCCACTAAGATATGCCGCGCCTTCACCTGCTCTTTGCTTTTAAACTGCGCCGGATTTTTATCATAATACGCCTTCGCCTCCGCCTCGTCCGCTGTCACTTTTTCGATAATCCCCGTCGCCGCCATATGGCTCGCAAGCTCATTTTCCATTTTTGCAAGCGTCTTTCGGTACTCTTCGCTCTCTTTGATTTTCTGCTCCTCTGCCAGTTTTAAAAACAGATGGAATCCGATGAGCTGCTCTAACACCTCGTCCCTCGCCTTTGGATTGGAAAGATAAACCTGCTGCTCCGGCGGATAATTGGCAATCAGCTCATTCAATTCCTTCTCTGTAATTTCATGTCCCGCCGCTACCGCTAAAATTTTTTCACTCATTTGCATACTCCTTTATTTTTTATCATTGTATTTTAAACCTGATGCTTTCGCGCATAAAAATATGTCGCAAAATATAAAACCGCTGCAAAAATCACTATCACAGGCCCTGCCGCAACGTTTGTGTAATAAGATGTAAACAGCCCTGCATACCCCGAAAACAGAGAAAACAGGACGGAAAAGAAAAAGTACTCCCGCATATTCTCCGAAAGATTTCCGGAAGCTGCCGCCGGCAGAATCAAAAGCGCGTTGATAATCAGTATCCCGACCCACCGGATCGAAAGCATGACAATGGCCGCAACCAGCGCCGCAAACAAATTTTCCATCCAAAGAACCGGGATTCCCATGCTCCTTGCCAGCGTCCTGTGAATCCCCGCTGCATTCAGCCAGTTAAAACAGAAGCAGAAATAAAAAACCGATATCAGAAAAATGACGAATAACGATAAGATCTCTTTCGGCGCAATGCTTAAAATATCTCCGACCAAAAGCCCCGCATACCTGCCGAAATTCCCGTCTTTTGACAAAATCACAAGCCCGGCCGCCACACTTAAGGACGAGAATACGGAAATAATTGTATCCGCAGAGCCTGCGCCCCTGCCTGCAATATAATTTAAAAGCAGGGCGAACAAAATACCGAACGCCAGCATGACAAGATTCGTGTCCGTAATTCCAAATATAACGCCCACGGCAATTCCCGTCAGAGCCGAATGTCCAAGCGCATCCGAAAAAAACGCCATCTTCCGGTTTACAATCATTGTTCCAAGCATTCCAAACAGCGGCGTAATAATCAGGACGGCAAGAGCCGCATTCCTCATAAATCCATATTCAAACACCCAATTACCCCCTCACATAGCCCGGAAGCTCCTCCTGACCGAATATCTCCTGAAACGCTTCGCTTTGAAACACTTCCTTTGCGCTTCCTTCTTTCCGTACCGTCTTATCCAGAAGAATCACCTTATCTGCATATTTTACCACATAATCAAGATCATGGGAAATAAGAATCACAGATAAATCAAAATTCTTTTTCAGATAATCCATTGTGCGGTAAAACAATTCCATGCCGCTTTGGTCAATTCCCGAGACAGGCTCGTCCAAAAGCAAGAGGTTTGGATCGTCCATCACCGCCATCGCAAGCATCACCCGCTGAAGCTGCCCGCCGGAAAGATTGCAGACCTGCCTGTCCATCAGCTCTTCCGCTTCAAATACCGCAAGCGCCTTTTTGATTTCCGCTTCTGTCTTTCTGCTTTTTTTCAGAAAAACCGGAAAACGGCACCGGTAGCTTGCAATTAAATCATAGACGCTGACCGGCATATTTTTTTCTATATTGATGCTCTGCGGGACATAGCCTATTTTTAGCTTCTGGATTCTGCCGTTCTCCCTGTCCTTAAACTCTATACTGCCTTCATGCGGGATATCGTCTAAAATAGCCCGGATCAGCGTCGATTTTCCGGCTCCGTTTTTTCCGATTACGGCGTTTAACGTTCCGCAGTGAATGTGCAGGCTGACGTCCTCCAAAACTTCCTGATCGCCGAACTTTACGCCGAGATGGTTGATTTTTATACAGTGAAGCCCGCAGGGCCTTATCATTTTTCTCATGTCACACTCCAAACGCTTCTTTTAAAAGATCCAGGTTCTTCTGCATTCCATCCAGATAACTGTCCTTATCATACGCGCCCCTCACCAGCGTATCCAGGTAATAAACAAAAACGTCCGCTTCTTTCTGAACCGTCTCCGCCAGATCTCTTCCATAGAGTTCTTCCGCAAAAATAATATCCGCCCCGCCGTCTTTTGCCGCCCGAAGCACGTCCGCCACTTCTCCGGCTCCCACCTGCCGCTCTTCATCCAGATTTAATCCGTACAAAATGGAAAATCCGTAATCTGCGGCCAGATATTCATACGCCTCATGGAACAATACGACGCTCCTTCCCTCTGCAGCCTTTTTAATTTCCTCCTGCTGAGCCTGAAGCCCGGCCAGCTTCCTGTCATACTCCGCCGCGTTCTCTTTCAGCTCCTTCTCGCATTCCGGCACGGCTTTGCATAAAAGCTCCGCGATTTTTGCCGTCTGGCTGCGGTAACGCGGTATGCTCATCCATACATGGGCGTTGTCCTCTTCATCCATCAGGCCGTCCGATGTTTCCGCCACGGTAAGATCCGGATACTGCTCTTCTACGCCGCCCAGAAAAGATTCCATCCCGCCGCCGTTTATCAGAAAAATATCGGCCGCAGAAAGCAGCTTCATATCTTCCGGCGTAAGCTGAAAGTCATGCAGACAGCCGGTCTGCGGCTCGCTGAGATTTTTCAGCGTAATTTTCCCACAGTCGCCCACGACGTTGGCCGCCGCGATATAAACGGGATAAAACGACGTCACCGCTACGATTTTCTGCCTTTCCGCCTCGTTCTTTCCCGCCCGGAAAAATCCGATCAAACCTGCGTCCAGCAGGGCAATGCCCACAAGAAGAACCGCCACGAAACGATATTTATTCCGCATCGTCTGCCACCAGCGCGTCCATATAGCCCCAGATTTCCTCCCGGCCCTGCTTCGACAATGCCGAAAACGGAAAAATTACCGTGCCGGATTCTAAATTCAGCCCGTCCCGGATCGCCTTTAACTGCTTCTGCACCTGGCTTCTTTTCACCTTATCCAGCTTTGTGGCGATAATCATTGGCGGGTAGCCCCGGCGCAGAATCCAGTCATACATCATCCTGTCATTTTCAGAAGGATCGTGCCGGATGTCAATTAAAAGAAACACCGCCTTTAACTGTTTGGAACTGTGCAGATAATTCTCCACCATCACGCCCCACTTACGCTTCTCGGATTCTGCGATTTTCGTATAGCCATAACCCGGAAGATCCACCAGATACATTGCTTTATTTACGTTGTAAAAATTGATTGTCTGGGTCTTTCCGGGGGAAGAAGACGTCCTTGCCAGCGCCTTTCTGTTCATCAGCGCATTGATAAGCGACGACTTTCCCACATTCGACTTTCCGGCAAAAGCCACTTCCGGCAGCGTATTTTCCGGCAGTTTGCTCGTAACGCCGCACACGGTTTCCAGTTCCACGTTTTTAATTACCATAATTTCACACTCTCCTATACAAATGCCGTCTCCAGCACATCTTTCATTGTTTCGGCATAGACGATTTTCAGTCCCTGTTTAATTTCTTCTGAAATCTCCTCCATATCCTTTTCGTTTTGCTTTGGAACGCAGATAATCCGGATTCCCGCATTTTTGGCGGCAAGCGTTTTCTCTTTCAGCCCTCCAATCGGAAGCACTCTTCCCCGCAGCGTAATCTCTCCCGTCATCGCGACGTCCGCCCGCACTTTTTTCTTCGTAATGGCGGAAAGCATTGCCGTCGCCATCGTAATGCCGGCGGACGGCCCGTCTTTGGGCACTGCTCCTTCCGGAATGTGGATATGAATGTCGTGCTCTCTGAAAAAGTCTTTGGAAATCTTAAATTCCCTGCTGACGGAACGGATATAGCTGATCCCCGCCTGCGCCGATTCCTTCATCACGTCTCCAAGCTGCCCTGTCAGGCGAAAATCCCCTTTTCCCGGCATGACATTTACCTCGATTTCCAGCGTGTCCCCTCCTACGCTTGTCCAGGCAAGCCCCCTTACAATGCCGATTTCATTCGTCTTATTCGCCATATCAATCGTATATTTCTCTTTTCCCAGAAAACTGCCTACGTTTTTCTTTGTCACGCTTATCTTTTTCTTCTCGTCCTCATAGATCTCTCTTGCCGCTTTCCGGCAGATTTCCCCGATTTTACGCTCTAAGCCTCTGACGCCCGCTTCCTTCGTATATCCCCGGATCAAAAACGCCATCGCCTCTTTGCTGATCGTAAGCTGAGCCTTTTTCAGCCCGTTCTTTTTCATCTGCTTTTTCAGCAGATGCTCCATCGCGATATGCATTTTCTCATTTTCCGTATAGCTTGTAACTTCAATCAGTTCCATACGGTCTAAAAGCGGCTTTGGTATACTCTGCACGGAATTGGCGGTCGCAATAAACAGGACTTCGGACAAATCAATCGGGATCTCCACATAATGATCCCTGAACTTGCCGTTCTGCTCCATATCCAGCACTTCAAGCAGTGCGGAAGACGTATCGCCTTTGTAATCGCTGCTGACTTTATCAATTTCATCCAGAAGCATCAGCGGATTTTTTACGCCCGCCGTGCGAAGTCCCGCGGCAATCCTGCCCGGCATAGCTCCAACATAAGTCCTCCTGTGCCCTCTGATTTCCGCTTCATCCCTGACGCCGCCCAGGCTGATGCGCACATATTCCTTATCAAGCGCCCTTGCCACAGATTTGGCAATGCTTGTCTTTCCCGTTCCCGGCGGGCCGACCAGACAGATAATCGGGCTTTCCCCTCGCTTTGTCAGATTGCGGACGGCAAGAAATTCCAGCATACGCTCTTTGACTTTTTCAAGGCCATAATGATCTTCATTCAACGTTTTTTCGGCATTTTTTAAATCTCTGTTGTCTTTGGACGCCCGCTCCCACGGAAGTTCTAAAAGAGTCTCGATATAGCCTCTTGCCACCGCGCTTTCCGAAGAGCTGGAATTAATATGGCGAAACCTGTCGATTTCTTTTTTGATCTTCTCTTTTACGTCTTTTTTGGCGTCCAGATCTTTTAGCGCCTGTAAAAACTGTTCCGCGTCCGTGTCCGCGTTGTCTTCTCCAAGCTCCTCCCGGATCACTTTCATCTGCTCCCGCAAAAGATATTCTTTCTGGTTTTTATCCACCATCTCTTTTACTTTGCCCTGAAATTCATTTTTAATGGAAATAATGTTTGTTTCACGGATCAGCATCTCCATCAATGCCGTATACCGCTCGTCCAGCGTAATGGCTTCTAAATATTTCTGCTTGATTTCATAATACACGGGCATATTATTGGCAATCATGTCCATCAGGCGCTCCACATCTTTTGTCTCTGACGCCTGGCGCAGAAATTCCCTGTCCAGTTTGGGATTTAAAGCCGCATATCGTCCATAAGCTTCCAAAACGGCCCGGCGCATCCCCTCTTTGGCTTCTTCTGAATAAATATCACTGTCTTCTTCAACGGAAATTACCTCCGCCATCAGACAGGGCGCATGTTCTGCAAGGCCGGACAGCTCGGCCCGGCGCTCTCCTTCCACCAGAATGCGCACAATTCCATTTCTCATTTTTATCACCTGCTTGACCTTCGCAAGAAGCCCAACGCGGTACAAATCTTCGATCTGCGGATCTTCCGCCTCAATATTTTTCTGGGTAATCAGGAAAATATCCTGTTCTCCCATCATTGCCTCTTCCACCGCCTTGATGGATCTTTCCCTGCTGATATCAAAATGCGCCACCATGCCCGGCAGAATCGTCATCCCGCGCAGGGCCACCGCCGGGATTGTCTTAATTATGTCGCTCACTTTCGTCTCCTTTCCGGTTTCTGTACCTCACGCCCCTGTGTGCACAAAAGCTGCCGTCAGTAATATAAACCCATTACTACGGCAGCTCCCCCCCTGTGAATCGAAAAGCGTCTCCTACGCGCTTTTCGATTCCAGCAACACCTCTTTTTCTTTCCCATCTTCTATCGAATCAATAAATTCTTTTTCCTCCACCAGTTGTCTGCTGATTGTGCATTCCGTAATGGACTCGTCGGACGGAATTTTATACATCAAATCCATCATTACATTCTCCATAATGGCGCGAAGCCCCCTGGCTCCCGTCTGCCGCTCCATCGCCTTTTTGGCAATCGCCTCAATCGCCTCTTTGTCAAAATGCAGTTCCACCCCGTCAAGCTCCAAAAGCTTTCTGTACTGTTTGACAAGCGAATTTTTCGGCTCCGTCAAAATGCGCACAAGCGCTTCTTTGTCCAGGGAATCTAACGATACCGTAACCGGCACGCGGCCGATAAATTCCGGTATCAGTCCAAATTTGATAAAGTCCTGCGGCATCGCGTGTTTAAACGCTTCTCCCGTATTGACTTCTCTTTTATCCTTTACAACCGCATTAAACCCAATGGCTTTCTGATCCAGACGCGTCTCAATAATCTTATCCAGGCCGTCAAATGCGCCTCCGCAGATAAAAAGGATGTTGGACGTGTCAATCTGAATCAGCTCCTGCTGCGGATGCTTCCTTCCGCCCTGCGGAGGAACGGAAGCCAGCGTGCCTTCCAGGATCTTAAGCAGCGCCTGCTGCACACCTTCTCCCGAAACATCCCTGGTAATCGATACATTTTCGGTTTTCTTGGTAATTTTATCAATTTCATCTATATAGATAATCCCATGCTGCGCACGTTCAATATTGTAGTCCGCCGCCTGGATAATCTTAAGCAGTATATTCTCCACATCTTCGCCCACATAGCCGGCTTCTGTCAAAGTCGTGGCGTCCGCAATGGCAAACGGCACATTCAGAATACGCGCCAGCGTCTGCGCCAGATAAGTCTTCCCGGATCCGGTCGGCCCAAGCATTAAAATATTGCTCTTCTGCAGCTCAACGTCCAAATCGCCCCCGGCAAGAATCTTTTTATAATGATTGTAAACGGCCACGGCCAATACTTTCTTGGCGTTCTCCTGTCCGATTACGTATTCATCCAAAAATGCCTTCATCTCTTCCGGCTTTATAAGATTAATCTCCTGCTCTTCTTTTGGCGTCTCCGTTTCATCGTATTCTTCCAGTTCTTCTTCAATAATTTCCGTACAAATATCCACACACTCGTCACAGATAAACGCTCCGCTTCCGCTTGGACCTGCGATCAGCTTCCTGACCTGTTCCTGCGTCCGTCCGCAGAAGGAGCAGCGGACTCTTTCTCCGCCGATCATATTTCTTCCTGCCATGATTCTACTCCGCCATAATAATTATTTTTCACGATTCTTCAGTACAAGATCAATCAGTCCGTATTCTTTTGCTTCCTGTGCGGAAAGATAATGATCCCGCTCCGTATCCGCTGCAATCGTCTCATACGGCTTTCCTGTATTCTCTGCAAGAATCTCATTTAAACGCCGCTTCGTCTTTAAAATATTCTCCGCCGCTATTTCAATCTCTGTCGCCTGTCCCTTTGCGCCTCCGGAAGGCTGATGAATCATAATCTCCGCATTGGGCAGGGCCATCCGTTTGCCCTTTGTTCCGCCCGCCAGCAAAAAAGCCCCCATGCTCGCCGCCATGCCGATACAGATCGTGGATACGTCACATTTAATATACTGCATCGTATCATAAATTGCAAGCCCTGCCGTGACCACGCCGCCCGGAGAGTTGATGTACAACTGAATGTCCTTTCCGGGATCCTCCGACTCAAGAAACAAAAGCTGCGCAACAGTCAGGCTGGCCGTTGTCTCGTTGACCTCCTCGCCCAGAAAAATAATCCTGTCTTTCAGTAATCTTGAGTATATATCGTAGCTTCTCTCTCCTCTGCTGGTCTGTTCTACGACATAAGGTACTAAACTCATATATTCCGCCTCCTGATATTCAAAATAATTCTGCCAAAAATACCGAAACAGACCGGCTCTTAAAAGAACCGGTCTGCCTGACCAGGCCTAATTGGCGTCTTCTTCCACACTGTGTTCCATAATAAACTCCACAGCCTTCTGAAGCGCAATGTCTTTCTTCATAGACTCTCTCTCCGAATCGCCCATGACTTCCTTGATCTTATCCGTCTCCATGCCATACGCGTCCGCCATCTTCTGAATCTCCGCTTCGACTTCCTCTTCCGACGCTTCGATATTTTCCTCTTTTACAATCTGTTCCAGTACCAGGCTGCCCTGAATGCGCTTAATTGCGTCCGGACGCACCTGTTCTTTCAGTTTCTCCGGCGTTGTGCCCGAAAACTGCATATACTGCTCAAAACTGAGTCCCTGCTGTGCAATTCTCTGCGCGAACTCATCAATCATAACGTCAACCTGCATCTCAATCATCGGTTCCGGAAGCTCCATCGAAGAATTTTCCACGATTTTCTGAACGGCTTCGTCTTCCTGCGTCCGTTTTGCAGCGTCCTCTTTCTGTTTTGCAAGGCTCTTTCTGACGTCCTCTTTATATTCCGCAAGAGTGTCAAATTCTGATACGTCCTGAGCAAATTCATCGTCCAGCTCCGGATATTCCTTCGTCGTCACTTCTTTAATCTTTACTTTAAACACCGCAGGCTTTCCTGCCAGCTCCGCGGCATGGTACTCCTCCGGGAATGTCACGTTTACTTCCAGTTCGTCGCCGCTGTTCTTTCCGACAAGCTGATCTTCAAACGTATCAATAAAGGAATGGGAGCCGATTTCCAGAGCATGATTTTCATCTTTTCCTCCTTCAAACGGAACGCCGTCCACAAATCCCTCATAATCAATGACCGCCGTATCGCCTTCTTCAATTGCGCGGCCTTCCACTGTGATAACCCTTGCGTTGTTATTCCGTTCCCGTTCCACTGTCTCGTCTATCTCTTCATCCGTAACGGTTATATCCGCTTTTGTAACGGCAACTCCCTTGTATTCGCCGAGCGAAACTTCAGGCTTTACTGCAACTTCCGCAGTAAAAATAAACGGTTTGCCTTTTTCAATCTGAACAATGTCAATCGTTGCGCGGGATACGATATCAAGGCCGCTTTCATCCGCCGCCTCATTGTAGTGTTCCCGAATCAACTGATTCGCTGCATCTTCAAAGAAGATTTCCGGCCCATACATTTTCTCCACCATAGCTCTTGGCACTTTGCCTTTCCGGAACCCTGGAATGCTGATCTTGTTCTTCTGGCTCAAATATGCGCTCTGCAGCGCCTTTTCCAGCAAATCCTCCGGCAGTTCAACCGTAAGCTTCGCCATATTCTTCTCTAAAGTCTCTACCTGTACGCTCATTCTAACTGTTTCCTCCTTCGCTCGCAGTCATTAGAATATTATATCATAAGGGTTTTTAAAAAACAAGCTAATTAGAAAGATTCTTGCAAACCTCAAACTGATACTCCGGAATGCCCTTTTGCATAGACAATGCCTCGTCAATGTCAAAATCCACAAAGTCGCCGTTGCGGTATGCCACAACGCGGTTCGTCTTGCCCTGGCAAAGCAGGTTGACCGCATAGGAACCCATAATGGAAGCATATACGCGATCCTTACAGGTCGGGCTGCCGCCGCGCTGCATATGGCCAAGAATCGTCGCTCTCGTCTCGATTCCCGTCGCCGCCTCAATGCGCTTCGCCATGCTGACGGAATGGCCGATGCCCTCCGCGTTGATAATAATGTGATGTTTCTTTCCGCGCTTTCTGTTTTCAATGATGTGGTTGACCAGCTTCTGCTCGTCATAATCATACCGTTCCGGAAGCAGGATGTCCTCCGCTCCATTTGCAATTCCCGTCCAGAGGGCAATATATCCGGCGCCGCGCCCCATTACCTCAATAATGCTGCACCGTTCATGGGATGTGGACGTGTCACGCACCTTGTCAATCGCCTGCATGGCCGTATTCACTGCCGTATCAAATCCAATCGTATATTCCGAACAGTTAATGTCCAGATCAATTGTCCCCGGAATCCCAACGGTATTTACTCCATGCGCCGCCAGTTTCTGCGCTCCCCGGAACGAACCGTCGCCGCCGATCACAATAATGCCGCTGATTCCGTGCTTTTTACAGATTTCAGCGCCGCGCTTCTGCCCTTCCGGCGTTGTAAATTCCATACAGCGGGCCGTCTGCAGTATCGTTCCGCCGCGCTGGATTGTATCGGACACTTCTCTTGCATCCATATCGGAGATTTCCTCTGCAAGCAGCCCCGCATATCCCCGCTTGATTCCTTTTACATTCAGTCCCTTGCCAAGCGCTTCGCGGACAACTGCACGAATTGCGGCGTTCATCCCCGGAGCGTCGCCGCCACTTGTCAATACGCCTATTGTTTTCACATTTGTTGCCATAAAACAATCCCTCCTGTATCTTTCTTAATTTCCAGTTCCATCCCAATTTCTTTTATTTTAATATCTTTGCCCCCTGTTTTCAATAGCCTTTTCTACAACTTTTATATTATTTCTTCCAAAATTCCGGGAAAGGAGATCCGTCAGAGCCCGCTCCGCCAGAACGCTTTTGCCCGAAGAAAGACGCTTCATGGCTTTTTCCGCCGAAAGGTATATGACAACGGCGTCGGTTCCGTCCGAATCCGCAATCAGTTCATAAAGCTTTTTCTCATTCTCTTCAAATTCCGCCCTGTCCGCAAACTGAATCCAGAGCTCGCGCTTCGCCTCGTCAAAAGAATAGACTTTCTCACAAATGACCTTTCCGTTTTTTTCTTCCTCCACATTGGCCCTTCCGCGGATGAACACTTTTGCGTCTTTCTGCAAAATATCCTGGTTTTTCTCATAATCCCTTGGAAAAACGACTGTTTCCACCGTTCCCAGCAAATCTTCTATCGTAAGAAACGCCATCATCTGGTTATGCTTGGTATACTTTATTGTCTTATCCGTAATCATGCCGCCAATCATCACCAAAGCCCCGTCCTTTATCCTCGTCTCGCCCGTTTCTTCTTCCAGCGTAAAATCCGCAGTCGTCGCCGTAATGTTTTTTCTCCACCGTCCCTCATACTCTTCCAGGGGATGGCCGCTGATATAAACGCCAAGCACTTCTTTTTCAAAGCCAAGCAGAAGCTCCCTGTCGTACTCTCCGACGTCCGGCATCGTATCTTCATATTCCTTCCGCACCTCTTTGGGCACCAGGTCAAACAGGCTCATCTGTCCTGTCATGGAATTTTTCTTTTCCTGATGAATGCCGTCCATCATGGATATGTAAGAAAGCAGCTTCTGCTTGCGGGTTCCGGAAAGCCCGTCCATAGCGCCTGCCTTGATAAAGTTTTCGATTGCCCTCTTATTGATTTCCCCGCCGCTTATCCTGACCAGAAAATCTTTCAGTGTGGAAAACGCGCCGCCCCTGTTCCGCTCTTCCAAAATAAAAGCTATGACGGGACGCCCCACGCTTTTGATTGCAGAAAGGCCATAACGGATTTTTCCGTTCGATACGGAAAACTCGCTTTCTCCTTCATTTATATCCGGCGGCAGAATTTCAATTCCCATTCTTCTGCACGTCATAATATATTCCGAAACTTTCGTGACGTGATCCTGCACCGACGTTAAAAGAGCCGCCATATATTCCACCGGGTAATGGTATTTCAGGTAAGCCGTCTGATAAGCCACCACGGCATAGGCCGCCGCATGGGACTTATTAAACGCATATTTTGCAAAATCAATCATCTCGTCATAAATTTTATTTGCCGTTTTTTCGTCAATCCCGTTCGCAAGGCACCCGGGAACGCCTTCCTCCTGACTGCCGTAAACAAAGTTCCTCCGCTCCTGCTCCATGACAGACTGCTTCTTTTTCGACATGGCGCGGCGCACAAGATCGCTTCTCCCAAGCGTATAGCCCGCCAGATCCCTTACAATCTGCATAACCTGCTCCTGATAGACAATGCAGCCGTACGTAGGCTCCAAAATCGGCTCAAGCTGCGGACAGTCATACACAATCCGTCCCGACTGGTTCTTGCCCCGTATATATGCAGGAATAAAATCCATAGGCCCCGGACGGTACAGCGCAATTCCCGCAATGATGTCTTCTAAGTTCCTGGGCTTTAGTTCCTTCATAAAATTCTTCATTCCGGCGCTTTCCAACTGGAACACGCCCTCCGTCTTTCCGGTTCCAAGCGCTTCAAACACTTCCGGATCGTCAAAATCCACATGGTCGATGTCTATGGAAATCCCATGGTTTTTCTCCGCCATCTTTACGGCGTTCTGAATCACAGTCAGCGTCCGAAGGCCGAGAAAATCCATTTTCAAAAGCCCAAGCTCTTCAATCGTCGTCATGGTAAACTGCGTCGTAATCATACCGTCAATGCCGCGGCCAAGGGGCACATATTCCTCCATGGGCTTCTGTGAAATCACAATGCCCGCCGCATGTGTGGAAGAATGCCTTGGCAGCCCCTCAAGGCGTTTTGACATATCAATCAGACGCTTTACATTCTCCTCATTTTCATACCTTCCGCGAAGCTCCGGGTTCATGGTAAGCGCCCGTTCTATTGTAATTCCAAGTTCATTTGGAATGCTCTTTGCAATAACGTCTACATACGCATACGGCAGATCCATAACGCGCCCGACGTCGCGGATCACGCCCCTTGCCGCCAGCGTACCAAACGTTACAATCTGCGTCACACAATCCCTGCCGTATTTTTCGACAACATAATCTATGACTTCCTGCCTTCTCTCGAAACAAAAATCAACGTCGATATCAGGCATGGAAATACGTTCCGGATTTAAAAATCTCTCGAAAATCAGATTGTAGCGAATCGGGTCGATATTCGTAATTTTCATGGCATAAGACACCAGGCTTCCCGCCGCGCTTCCTCTGCCCGGCCCTACGGTAATCCCGTTTTCCCTGGCAAAGCGGATATAATCCCATACAATCAGAAAATACTCCACATATCCCATATCTTTGATAACGCCAAGCTCATAAGAAAGCCTTTCGCTCAACTCTTCCGTAACAACGGCGTACCGCTCTTTTAAGCCGTCCCGGCAGAGTTTTTCCAGATATCCATACGTTGTATACCCCTTTGGCACCGGAAAATCCGGCAGCTTCGTATGTCCGAATTCAATTTCCACCCGGCAGCGGTCTGCTATCTTCTGCGTATTTGCAATAGCCTCCTGCGCATAGGGAAACAGCCGCCGCATCTCTTCTTCGGATTTGACGTAATACTGTCCGCCGTCATAGCGCATACGGTTTTCATCGGAAAGCTTTTTTCCCGTCTGAAGGCAGAGCAGGATATCGTGGGAATCCGCGTCCGTCTCATACGTATAATGCACGTCGTTCGTCGCCACCAGTTCAATGCCCGTATCTTTGGACAGGCGAAGAAGCTGCTGGTTGACCGTCTGCTGCTGCTCGATTCCATGATCCTGAAGCTCCAGGAAAAAATTCCCTTCTCCGAAACATTCCTGATATTTCAGCGCAGTTTTTTTCGCCTCTTCATAAAATCCCCGCACAAGATTGCGCTGCACTTCCCCGGCAAGGCAGGCGCTGAGCGCAATCACCCCTTCGTGATAAGCCTCCAACACTTCCATATCCACTCTTGGCTTATAGTAATATCCGTCCACAAATCCTTTTGACACGATTTTGACCAGATTGCCATATCCCCTGTCATTTTCCGCCAAAAGCACCAGATGATAATACCTGTCTTCTCCTCCAACCGTCTCCCTGTCAAAACGGGAATTTGGGGCAACGTAAACCTCGCAGCCTAAAACCGGCCGGATCCCCGCCGCTTTGGCCGCTTTGTAAAAGTCAATGACGCCGTACATTACGCCATGATCGGTAATGGCCGCCGCCGTCATGCCAAGCTCTTTTACCCTTGCAACATATTCTTTTATTTTGTTGGAACCGTCAAGAAGACTGTACTCCGTGTGGACGTGCAGATGAGCAAATGCCATAATCCCTCTCCTCTACTGCCTTCCGGTACTGCCAAACCCGCCCCGGCTCTCACCTTCAAAACGCTCACATTCCAAAAATGCAGTCTCAGGCTGGTTTTTCACAATACGGAACTGGCAAATCCTGTCGTTTTTCTCAATCACCGTATCTCTTGTGGCGTAGACCGGCATCCGCCACATATCTTCGTCTCCGCAATAGGAATTGTCAATAATCCCAAGGCTGTTTGTCTGTAAAATCCCATAATTTTTAAACGTGGAGCTTCTGGGCGCAAGATGCCCTTCGTACCCTTTGGGAAGCTGCATGGCAACGCCAAGCGGAATCAGGGCAAACTCCCCCTTCTTCAGTTCCACGCGCTCTGACGCCCGAAGATCAATCCAGTCTGATTTTCCGCCGATATACGAAAGCTTCTCAACGTCTTTGGAAAAATATTTGATTCGAATCGTTTCCATATGTTTTTACTCCCACTCAAGGCTTGTATGCTCCGCTTTCCTGTCCCGCAGCATAAGCTCCATAACGGCGTCTTTTGCCGGTTTATCTTCAAATAAAACCTGGTTCACCTGCTCGATAATCGGCATGGACGTCTGATGCTTCTTTCCAAGCGCAATGGCCGCCTTTGCGGAATACACTCCTTCCACAACCATTTTTACCTCGTCCATCGCCTGCTGCATCGTATATCCTTTTCCCATTAACATGCCTGCCCTGCGGTTTCTGGAATGCCTGCTGGCGCAGGTGACAATCAGATCCCCGATTCCTGTAAGCCCGCTTAACGTCTCTGCATTCGCTCCCATTTTTACGGCGAGCCTGCCGATTTCCGCAATCCCTCTTGTAATTAAGGCCGCCTTGGTATTGTCTCCGTAGCCAAGTCCGTCCGCCATTCCGGCGGCAAGGGCAATGACGTTTTTTAACGCTCCTCCAAGTTCCATGCCAAGCACGTCGGGGCTCGTATATACGCGGAACACCTCGTTCATAAACATCCCCTGGATATATTCCGCCGTATCTCTTGTTTCCGCTCCCGCCACAAGCGTCGTCGGAAGCTCCTTTCCGACTTCTTCCGCATGGCTTGGGCCGCAAAGCACAGCGGCGTCTGCCGAAGGGATTTCCTCTTTTATCACCTCCGTCAGAGTCATCAGGCTGTCTTCCTCAATGCCCTTTGCCACACTGACAATAATCTGTCCCGGAACCGCAAAAGAAGCCATTTTCTTTGCCGTCTTTCTCGTGTAGGCGGACGGTACGGCAAGAACCAGAAGATCCATCCCTTCCATCGCTTCTTTTAAATCCGAAGTAAATATGATTTTTTCTGAGAGTTTCACGCCCGGAAGCTTATCCGTATGCTCCCGTTTTTCTCTGAGCATGGAAATCTCATCCTCAAGAACCGACCAGACTGTCACTTCGTGGCCGTTTTTATCCAATACCCGGGCAAGCGCGCAGCCCCAGCTTCCCGCTCCGATCACTCCTGCCTTTCCCATTCGAACGCCTTCCTTTCCGCTATGATTTCTTTTTTAAACTGAATTTATTTTCATTTCCTTTCAGCAGACGGCCGATATTTTCACGATGACGCACAATCCCCATCAGCATAATGACCGCCGCAAGCGCATAAATTTCCGTCTTGTAAGTCTTTGTAACATCCAAAAGCCCCATCTCGCCAAATACAACTGTCTGTATGAAAAAGCTGAGAAGACCTGCCATTGAGCCAAGCGACACATACTTTGTCAGCGCGGTCACTCCGATAAACAGAAAAATCCCAACCGGCACTTCAATCGGACAAAATGCAATCATCATGCCGCCCGTACAGGCAATGCCCTTTCCGCCCTTGAAATTTTTCATATAAAACGGGTGGTTGTGCCCGATAATCGTCCCAAGCCCCGCATACAGCTCCAGAAGCCGCACGCCTTCCGGCTGGCTCTTATGAAAAATCAGCCAGGTAATCAGAATCGCAACGATCGGCTTTGAAACATCGCCAAGCAGCGTAATCAGACCTGCTTTCCACCCAAACATCCGAAATGCATTCGTCGTTCCCGCATTGCCGCTTCCCATCTGCGTAATGTCTTTATGCCTGGATTTGCTGTATGCGTATCCGGACAAAAAAATTCCGCAGAAGTATCCGATAACCATTACAATGATTCGATTCAGCAGCATAATGTCATTCTCCCTTTCTCTCCCTGATAATAAATTTCAAAGAAGTCCCCTGAAATCCAAATGCATCCCGGATCCGGTTTTCCAGATACCGGACATAAGAAAAATGCATCAGTTTTTTATCGTTCACAAATACCACAAACGTCGGCGGCTTTACGGCAACCTGCGTAACGTAAAATATTTTTAACCGCTTTCCTTTATCTGAAGGCGGCTGCTGCATCGCAACCGCTTCCGAAACAATTTCATTTAAGACTCCCGTTCCAATCCGCATGGAATTGTTGGCAATAACCATCTGGATCATATCAAAGATTTTCGACGTCCGCTGTCCCGTCTTTGCAGAAATAAACATAATCTGCGCATACGGCATAAAGCTTAAAATCTGACGAATCCGCTCCGTATGCTTTGCCGTCGTTTTATTATCCTTCTCAATTGCATCCCATTTATTCACCGCAACAATAATTCCCTTGCCTCTGCCATGCGCAATCCCGGCAATCTTTGCATCCTGCTCCGTCACGCCTTCCGTTGCGTCAATCAGAATAATCACCGCATCGGCCCGCTCCACTGCCGCAACGGCCCGGATAATGCTGTATCTTTCCAAATCTTCTTTTATTTTGCTCTTTCTGCGAAGTCCCGCCGTATCAATAAACACATATTCTTCCCCATTGTATTTTACCGATGAATCCACGGCGTCTCTCGTCGTTCCTGCAATGTCTGATACAATGACGCGGTTCTCTCCAATCAGACGGTTTACAAGAGAAGACTTTCCAACGTTCGGCTTTCCAATCACCGCCACTTTCGGCCGGTCATCCTCTTCTTCCCCGCTGTCTTTCGTATCAAAATGCTTTACTATTTCATCCAGCATATCCCCGATGCCAAGCCTTGACGCCGCGGAAACAGGATGCGGCTCCCCAATGCCAAGGTTATAAAACTCATACACGTCCGGCATATATTTCTCAAAACTGTCTACTTTATTGACAACCAGGACAACCGGTTTCTTAGAACGGCGCAGCATATCCGCCACTTTTGCGTCCGCATCCAAAAGTCCCTGCCGGACATCCGTAAGAAAAAGGATTACGTCGGCCGTCGCAATCGCAATTTCCGCCTGTTCTCTCATCTGAGACAAAATCACGTCCTTTGTATCCGGCTCGATCCCTCCTGTGTCAATCAATGTGAAATCCCTGTTCAGCCAGGAAGCGTCGGCATAAATCCGATCCCTTGTCACACCCGGCGTATCTTTTACAATTGCAATGCGTTCTCCGGCAAGAACATTAAACAGCGTGGATTTACCCACATTCGGACGGCCTACAACCGCTACTACCGGCTTACTCATATCGTTCTCCTTTTCTCAATCCAAAAGCGCTTTTACCAGATCTTGTCCGCTTGATTTTACAATATCTGTCTGAACTTGTAAAGCATTTTTCACCCCGTCAAGCGTCATGTCATCCAGGAAAACCTCTTCTCCGCTCCGCAAAAGACTGCACGGAAGCAGAAGTTTTTCTCCAAGCTCTTTCCCGCTTAACTGTTCGGTCAGATCCCTGCCTGTCAAAAGCCCTGCAACCGTAATCCTCTCTCCGAAAAAATGGTTGGAAACCGCTATGACCCGTACCGTAATATCCGGAAACTTCTCCATAAAACAGCCGCTCAGTTTTTCCAGCAGCGGAGCCGCCAGGCGTCCCGTCGCAATCGTCACCTTCTTTTTTCTTTTCCGCTCCTTTTGAGCCGCCAAAAGCGCCTCCATAAATTCATCCTCTAAAAGCCGCATCATGCCGACCCCGTTTTCAAGCTGCGGATATCCGTCATAATTTTCCGCGGCAGGCATCGCCTGTTCCGCAAGAAGATACCATTCATCCCCCGCATGGACAAAATGTATGCCATACCGTTCCATACACAGACGCTGCCATTTATGGATCAGCGCAAGCGTCTCCTCTGCGTCTCTTTTGTCAAAGGGCTTAAGCGGGTACAATCCCTCCCTGTATTTTGTCAGCCCAACGGGCACTACGGATACGCTCCTCATATATGGAATATACTCTGTCAGCTCCCGGATGCTTCTGTTTAATTCCTCTTTATCGTTGATTCCCTTACAAAGCACAATCTGGCCGTTCATTTCAATTCCCGCGTCCCTTAACATCCGCATCTTATCCAAAGCTTCCCCTGCAAAGCGGTTATTCAGCATCTTACAGCGCAGCTTCGGATTTGTCGTATGCACAGATATGTTGATCGGTTCCAGACGGTAACGGATGATGCGCCTGACGTCCTCTTCCTTCATATTGGTCAGCGTGACATAATTCCCCTGCAGAAACGACAGCCTGGAATCATCATCCTTAAAGTACAGCGTATCCCGCATTCCTTTCGGCATCTGATCAATAAAACAGAAAATGCACCTGTTCTGACAGGATTTGTAATCATCCATCAGCCCGTTTTCAAACTCTATCCCAAGATCTTCTTCATAATCTTTTTCAATTTCAAACTCCCACTCTTCACCGTCCGGCTTTTGGATCAAAAGCGTAATCTCCTCGTCATTGACAAGATAATGGTAATCAAATACGTCTTCCACCCTCTCCCCGTTTACAGAAACCAGAATATCCCCGGCCTGTATTCCAAGCTCCTCTGCAATGCTTCCCGGAAGCGTTCTTTCTATCCTGTGTTCTTTTCCCATCAAATTTCCTCACTTCCCTGTCTTTGCTGCGCCTTTCCTATAAGATAAAAAAGCGGATCATCCCCCTTCTAAGATTTACCGCTTTTTGAATCTCATATAACATCAAAATCACCTGCCCGCCAGGCTCACATCCATACTAACACACCCCGTCAAACCTTTCAACGGCATTCATTCCCAAATCTTGCCAATTCATCTCTCAAAATGTATAATGCTTATATAAAAACAAAAAGGAGCGCACTATGACACAAAACACCGCCGCCTCTTGGGCGCAGAAAGGAATCTCCGGCAGCGCTTTAAAGCTGATTGCCATTGCCGCTATGCTGCTTGACCATATCGCAGCCGCAGCCATACCGCCTTACTGTTACGACGGCTCTTTGTCCGTCCCCTACTTTGCATTCCGCTCGATCGGACGCATTGCCTTTCCGATTTTCTGCTTTCTGCTCACAGAAGGTTTTTTTCATACAAAAAACTTAAAAAAATTCTGTCTCAGGCTCGCTCTTTTCGCTCTTATATCCGAGATCCCATTCGATCTTGCCTTTCGTAAAAAACTCTGGGAACCGGCGAGCCAGAACGTATTTTTCACCCTGTTGATTGGCCTTCTGACGATTTCCGCCATGCAGCGCCTAAAGGACGCCTTCTTTAAAAACCCGCTGTTCTTTCTGCCGTGCGACGCAGTTTTACTGTTTGCCGGAATGCAGGCCGCAAACTTTTTCGAAACGGACTATGCCGCCACAGGCGTCCTCGTTATTGTGCTCTTCTATGAGCTGCGCTTTAGCAGAACGCTTGCCTGTTCCGCCTCCTGCGCCGTTTTATGCGTTTTGTCCCCAATAGAACTGGCCGCATTCGCCGCCCTTCCTCTGATTCAAAGCTATAACGGGAAACGGGGGCTCTCCCTGAAATATATTTTCTACTTCTTTTATCCCGTTCATCTTCTGCTGATCTGGCTTTTCTGCTATTTCTTTGTGCCTTTCTTCTGATAAAATATAAAAAAGCAGAGAATTTCCAGGCTCTCTGCTTTTTTATACTGCATCAAATACGTTTCTTCTGTCAGCTAAGCATTCCTCCCACAGTTCCCGACGCCACGCAAAGCGCCATCGTTGTAAACAAATGCACCCAGTCTCCGGACAGGCCATGATACAAAACCATGGATATGACAAATAAAATGATAAAATAGAACAGGCCGGCAAAAAAGCCCCACAGGAATTTTTTCGTCCCCGTTCTCTTTCCAATGAGAAAACCTCCCAGAAATCCACTGATGACGTAGACGGCAATCAGCCAGACTCTGCTTAAAATCTCCGGCGCTTCCGTTTTAAAAATAACCAGCGCAAGCAAAAGAAGCAGGATCAGCGTTGTCACGTACATCAAAAACAGGATTTTTATCACATCTTTTACCAATGTCTGTTTTGGCTTCTCCTGTTCTGTTTTCTGCAAAAGAACACCCCCTCTGAAACCACTATATGAATCAGAAGGGGAAGTTATCACTGTTTTTTATCAGAGATGTAAAATCTCTTAAAGCTCACAATTGCCGACCGTTCTTGGAAATGGGATTACGTCTCTGATATTCTGCATTCCTGTCAGATACATCACCAGCCTTTCAAACCCAAGCCCGAAGCCTGCATGCCTTGCAGAGCCATATTTCCGGAGATCCAGATAAAATCCATAATCTTCCTCGTTTAATCCAAGTTCTTTGATTCTTGCAAGAAGCTTTTCATAATCGTCTTCCCTCTGGCTTCCGCCGATAATCTCCCCGATTGCAGGCGCCAGGCAGTCCACTGCGGCCACCGTCTTCCCGTCGTCGTTTAACTTCATATAAAAAGCTTTGATCTCTTTCGGATAATCCGTCACAAAAACCGGACGTTTAAACACCTCTTCCGTCAGATAGCGCTCATGCTCCGTCTGCAGATCCGCTCCCCATGAAACCTTATAATCAAAATTATCATTATTCTTTTCTAAAATTTCCACCGCTTCCGTATATGTGACACGGGCAAACTCAGAATCCGCCACATGGTTTAAACGCTCCAGAAGCCCCTTATCCACAAAATTGTTGAAGAACTGCATCTCTTCCGGCGCATGGTCAAGCACATAGCGTATCACATATTTCAGCATACTCTCCGCCAGAACCATATCGTCTTTTAAATCCGCAAACGCAATTTCCGGCTCAATCATCCAAAATTCCGCCGCATGACGCGTCGTATTAGAATTTTCCGCCCGGAATGTCGGCCCAAATGTATAGATATTTTTAAATGCCATCGCATACGTCTCGCCGTTTAACTGTCCGCTGACCGTAAGATTCGTAGCTTTTCCAAAAAAATCCTTTGAAAAATCCACCGCTCCTTCCTCTGTCTTCGGCACGTCCAAAAGGTTCAGCGTTGTCACGCCAAACATTTCACCGGCTCCCTCACAGTCGCTTCCCGTAATCAGCGGCGTATGCACATACACGAAATCCCTCTCCTGAAAAAACCTGTGAATCGCGTAGGCAGTCAGGGAACGGACGCGGAATACCGCCTCAAATGTATTCGTCCTCGGACGCAGATGGGAAATCGTGCGCAGATACTCAAACGTATGGCGCTTTTTCTGAAGCGGATAATCCGGCGCGGACTCCCCTTCAATCACAACCTCCTCCGCCTGGATTTCAAACGGCTGCTTTGCAGAAGGCGTCGCGACAAGCTTTCCTGTCACAATAATTGCGGCTCCGACATTTAACTTCTCCACTTCCGCAAAATTCGCCATCCCGTCATGGTACACCACCTGCAGCGGCTCAAAGAACGTCCCGTCATTTACCACAATAAAACCAAAATTTTTCGAACTGCGGATACTCCTTACCCACCCCGCAATCGTTACCGTCTGTTCCAGATATTTTTCCCTGTCCCGGTAAATCTCCCGGATATTTACACTTCCCATTGCCTCTCTCCTATTCCTCCGTATTTGCCGCCTGCGTATCTTCCAGAGATTCCGTGCCCTCCAAAGACTCGGTTCCTTCCGCGGCTTCGCTTTCCTGTCTTGTATACGTCACTTTCGCCTGCTCTACCACCATATCGCAGGCTTTATTTGCAAGATAAATCTTTTTAAAATATTTTTCTCCCGACTCGCTGCTTCCTCCAAGGCTTGTGTATAAGTCCTCCTTGGAAGAAAAACCGCTGTTCGACTGGAGATTCCCAATATATTCGTCAAAGCCCGCCTGATCAAATTCAATCCCCTCTTTTTTCGCAATAGCCTCAAGGATCAGCTCCTGCGTCAGGCTGTTTTCCAGATACGTCGTATTCTCTTCCCGAAACTGCTGTTCCGTCATCTGGTAATTGTTCTGTAAAAAGGTTTCCAGATCCATTCCGTCCGTACAGTAATTTTTACGGATGCTGTCCAAAGACTCCTCCATCCTCGCCTCCACAATGCCTTCCGGGAAAGACTCCACCGTACAGAGATCCGCCAGGGATTCAAGGACAGCCGCCCTTAAATCTGTCTTTTTATTCATCTCCGCAGACTCTTCTAAATATTTGCGGGAATTCGTATAGAACTCTTCCACACTTTCCACCTGGAAGTTGTCTTTGACATAAGCGGCGTCCAAAGCTTCCCGTTTCACCTCTTTGCAGACAGCGTTGACCGTAAAGGTAAACGTCACCTTCTGCCCTTTCAGCTCTTCCGAATCATAATCTTCCGGGAATGTCACTTCGCTGTCAACCGTTTCCCCGACTTTGGCCCCGACCAGGCCGTCGGTAAATCCCTCGATATAGCCGCTTCCCATCGTCACCTCACAGTTATTCGCCACGTCAATAATCTGATTTTCAGCGCTCCCGCCGTCAAAGGCGACGCCGTCCTTTTTCCCGACATAATTCACATCCACAATGTCGTTCTTTCCCACTTCCGTTTTCGATTCGTCCGGAACATAGGGTTTTGTGTAGGAAATCGCCTGATCCACATACGTATTGACCTGATCCTCCGTCACCTCATAATCCGCTTCGTTTAAAGTCACTTCAATCCCCTTGTAGTCTCCAAGCTTCACATAATCGTCCACGTCATACTCAATATCGACGCTTGCCGCGCCTCCATTTTCCGTTCCCTCTTCCAAAACAGCTTCCGTTCCGTTTTCCTTCTGCGCCGCATCATTGCCGCATCCTGCGGCTGCAAGCGCCATGCATGCGCCTAAAATTATAATTGTTTTTTTCTTCATGTTCTACCTCTCATATCCGCTCAGCGTATTAAAGTCCACTCATAAATGTGAACAATAATATTAACATATCACACTTGTACAGAAAATAAAAGGTTTTATTGCTTTTTCTTTCAATCAATGTTACAATATTCATCGAAATGCGATAAGGAGGGTTTTATTGTGTCAAAAGGTACAATTATTTTGCTGGTTATTCTTGCCATACTGATTATTGGAATTATCGTCCTGTATTTTGTCGGAAAACGCCTGCAGAAAAAACAGGCCGAGCAGCAGGAACAGATTGCGGCAGCCGCCCAGTCAGTCCCCATGCTGATTATCGACAAAAAGAAAATGAAACTAAAAGACGCCGGGCTTCCCGCAGCCATAATGGCACAAATGCCAAAACTTATGCGCCGTTCCAAAGTTCCGGTTGTAAAAGCCAAAATCGGCCCGAAAATCACGGTTCTTATCTGTGACGCCGCGATTTTCGATTCCATTCCATTAAAAAAAGAAGTGAAAGCCACAGTCAGCGGACTTTACCTCACTTCCGTAAAAGGGCTGCACGGCTCTGTTTCACAGGGAGCGCCTGTAAAAAAAGGCTTCCGTTCCAAATTAAAGGCAAGATACAGCGAATTGAAGTCGAAGACAGGCCAGGGCAAATAATTTTATAAAAAAAACGGACAGCTCCGGTCGTCATCCCCGGCTCTGCCCGTTTTTTGTTTTTATCTGTTTTCTTTTTCTCTATAATCTAATCAGGACGAAATATGGAAATCTCCCGCTTCTCTTGACTGAACCGCCACTTTTATCTTACAGTCGGCCAGATGCGTGTAATTTAACTCAAGCGCATAATCCACATCTATGAATATGTCGTTTTCCTCTTCCGTAATGTTTATTTTCTTCGCATTGATCCCAAGGATTAAACTTCCGAACGGCGTCTGGTAGCAGGTGACGTTTTTTTTATTTTTTTCAAAAACCATATGTACGTTTGTCACTCCGCGCTTTGTAATGTCCATGCAGTCGTCCTGCAGCTTGATGATATTTCTCGTCGTGCCGTCAAAGCCCTCCACCACTTCGTCATAGATAATGTAATGCTTATCGTTCTTTTTATAATAATCTCCCGCCGTAATAATCTCGATCGGTTCGGCGTCTTCATTCTGCCTTGCAATCTGCAGTCCGTTCACGGAAACCAGTACATCTTTTGTCATACGTTTCTCCTCTTTTCTCTCTTTCGGCTATTTTAGCATATCAAAACCAAAACCACAAGCGCATTTTCCCCATGGAAACAACTGGCAGAAGCTAAAGCATCTTTCTCCGCTTTAAAATATAAAGCGCCAGCACACAGATCAGCGTAATCATAATGCAGATAATTGCAAACCCATGGGGCACGGTAGAAAGCGGCATCCATTTTCCGCTTACGTTCATGCCGTAGATCCCCGATATAATCGTCGGAATCGCCATTACAAGAGTAATCGACGTCAGAAATTTCATTACGTTATTCAGACGGTTATTGATAATCGTAGACACCAGCTCCCTGGAACCATGAATAATGTCCCGGTAAATATTCGTCATCTCAATTGCCTGCCGGTTCTCAACGATTACGTCGTCTAAAAGTTCTTTGTCTTCCGGATACTGCTCTATCCTCTCGTATCTCGTCAGACGATCCAGCACGACCTTGTTGGCGCTCAAAGACGTCGCAAAATAGACAAGGTTCGTTTCCAGCTCATGCAGGTTAATCAGATCCTTGTCTTCCGTCGTCTCCGTCCCTACCCGCTTCTCGACCTCGCTCCGCTTCTTGTCCACCGCCCGTAAAAGCGTCTGGTACAAATTTGCCGTACGCAAAAGGATCTGATAGACAAACCTCATTTTCTTCTTCGTGCTGAACCCGCGCATACGGTTATTATAAAAGGAATTTAAAATTACGGTATCGTCACTGCAGACGGTAATAATTGCGCTCCTTACCAAAAGAATGCCCAACGGAATCGTCGTATACGCCCTTTGCTCGTTTCGGATTTCCTCAAAAGGAATATCCACCAGAATCATCGTATAGCCGTCTTCTATCTGCACGCGGGAGCTTTCCTCTTCATCCAGCGCCGCGCGCACGTCTGCAATATCTATCGCATAGTAATCCGCAACTTCCGTAAGTTCGTCCATTGTCGGCGAAATCAGATTTATCCAGACGTCCGGCTCAAATACTTCCTTCTGTGAAAGAATTCCATTATCTGTCTTATATATTGCTTTCATATCCCGCCTCCATTTCCGCAGTATTCTGTTTATTATACCACAATTCTGTCAAAAAGAATACCGTATGGAAATCAATTTTGAAAATTTATTTCCATATTCAGACAAGCTATGTTATAATAAAAGCAATTTTGAATCAGGGAGGAGATTTCATATGAGCAAAAACGAATCGGCAGAAAATTACCTGGAAACCATACTGATCTTAAGCCAGCGGCTTCCGGTTGTACGCTCCGTCGATATCGCCGCAGAAATGAACTTCAAAAAATCAAGCGTCAGCGTGGCAATGAAAAATCTGCGTGAAAACGGCTGCATCCAGGTAAGCGGCGCGGGATTTATCACCCTGACCGAAAAAGGGCGGAAAATTGCCGATATGATTTATGAACGCCACACCTTTTTGTCCGAATGGCTGACGTCGCTTGGCGTCCAGGAACAAACCGCCGCAGAAGACGCCTGCCGGATGGAACACGTCGTCAGCCAGGAGAGCTTTGCCGCAATTAAAAAATACGTAACAGAATCCAATGCAAAAAAATAAAAGAATCCGGCTTTTCCGGATTCTTTTATTTTTATTTTCAGCCTGATTATGAACGCTTACCGCGCTTCCACCACTTTTCTCATATCATAAATCCCGGCTGTCCTGCCTTTTAAGAATTTTGCCGCTTCCACGGCCCCTTTGCCAAACACGGAACGGGAATATGACGTATGACGGATTTCGATCACTTCGTCTGTTCCGGCAAAAATAACGTCATGCTCGCCGACAATCGTCCCGCCGCGGACAGAAGAAATCCCGATTTCGGAAGGGTCTCTTTTCTTACGCTCTTTACTTCTGTCATATTTGTATTCATATGGCTGATCCAGCGCTTCCCGGATGACGTCCGCAAGCGCAAGAGCCGTACCGCTTGGCGCATCCAGCTTTTGATTGTGATGCTTCTCCACAATCTCTATGTCAAATCCCGCAGGAGCCAGAACCTTAGCGGCCTTCTGAAGAATGTCAAACAGCGTATTGATTCCAAGCGACATATTCGCAGATTTTAAAACCGCAATTTTTTTCCCTGCTTCATCTACTTTTTTTAACTGTTCTTCACTAAGTCCCGTCGTACAGAGCGCCAGCGGAAGCCGCCTTTTCACACAATAATCCAGCACGCCGTCCACTGCCTTCGCCGTGGAAAAATCAATGACCGCATCTGCCGGCACATCACATTTCGTAATATCCGTAAATACCGGATAAGAATCAAGCCCAAGATCCTCCGTATCAATTCCTGCAGCAATCTCCGTATCCGGATCCTCTTTGCAAATCCCGGAAATAATCCGCCCCATCCGGCCGTTTGCACCGTGTAATATAATTCTTACCATGTCTTCCTCCAAATGTATTTTTCCGCCGTCCAAATATTACCGCCGCGGATTCCTGCGTATTGTTTCCCTTATCCTGATTATGCGAGTTTTATCCCGTACGCCCGCATTGCTTCCGCAAGTTTTGCGGCGTTCTTTGCTTCCATTTCAGAAAGCGGCGCGCGAAGAGGTCCGGCCTCCATCCCCATCAGGTTTAAAGCTTTCTTTACCGGAATCGGGTTTACTTCGCTAAACAGCGCGTCAATCAGCGTTTCCGCCTCAAGCTGCATCTTTGCCGCCCCGGCGATATCTCCGGCGAAAAATTTCTCACACATTTCATGCACCTGCCTTGGCGCAACGTTTGACCAGACGGAAATCACTCCGACCGCTCCAAGTGACATCAGCGGGACTACAATGCCGTCTTCGCCGGAATACACATCAAGCCTGCCGTCCGTTAAGTACATTGTCTTTGCCGCCTGTGAAACATTTCCGGTCGCTTCTTTTAATCCTGTAATATTCTCCACGTTCTTATATAAGTATGCCGCAGTTTCCGGCAGAATATTACACCCGGTACGGGACGGCACGTTGTACATGATAATCGGAAGCTTCACTTCATCCGCAATCTTTGTATAATGCCCAATCAGCCCTGCCTGCGTCGCTTTGTTGTAATAAGGCGTTACAATCAAAAGTCCGTCCGCCCCGGCTTCCTCCGCCTCTCTGGAAAGCTGGACTGCCGTAGCCGTGCAGTTTGAACCTGTTCCGGCCACAACCGGAATCCTGTGGTTCGTAAACCTGACAGCCGCTTCAATCACTTCTTTATGCTCTTCCATGGAAAGCGTGGAACTCTCTCCTGTCGTTCCTGCAATAATAATGCAGTCCGTTCCTTCTTTTACCTGAAAGTCAATCAATTCTTCCAGTTTATCATAATTGATTTCCTGATTCTCCTTCATAGGGGTGACAATCGCCACGCCTGCGCCTTTAAATATGGCCATGTTTTATTCCTCCCAAAACGTTTGAATTTCATACTGATGTAAAAACCGGCTCTTTTTCTGAGAGCCGGTATAAGGGTTTCCACTTCTGTGATAGCGCACCATCTTTCGAAAAAGATGACAGTCATATATTTCTTCAACATATGCCCAAGAAAATATCCGCAGGAAATATTCTCTTTCGGCGCTTTCCCCTTTCACCTGTCTTCTTCTGCACCTGCTGCATCCGACAGGCTACCGATGAATCGCGCAACCTCTATCCGGTATCTATTCAGTTCTGCCTTATATGCAATATATCACGCTGCCAATCTTTTGTCAACCGTTATCCCGCCTGATTTTCCTGTATCAAATGATAGATTTCGCTGATGCAGGAACGCAGCTCATCCGGAAGAGCCCATCCGGTAAGAATCAAATCCGTATCTTCAGATTTTGCAGAAATAAGACTTTTTAATTCATCCGTCTGAAGCACCCCATGATCCACAAGGCCCAGCACCTCATCCAAAATCAAAAGGTCGCACTCCCCTGTCGTTAAAACCTTCTTGGCAAAATTGATGCCGTTTTTAATATTCTTTACTTCTTCCAACTGCTCTTCTTCTGAAAGTTCGTTAAAATATTCGGCGGATTTCTCGAAACGGAAAAATTTAATTTCCGGTTCCAGCCTTCTTAAATATTCCATTTTGTTACTGTCTTTTCCCTTTAAAAACTGAATGATAAAAACTGTTCTGCCTTCTGCAGCCGCACGTATCGCCTTTCCCAATGCAGCCGGTGACTTTCCTCTGCCTGCGCCGTAATACGCCTGTACGCTTCCAGATGCCATAATAATCCTCCCTGTCTTTGGCAGCCGAAATTCGTTCTTACTGCCTACAATTTTCTATCTCCAGATTTTATTAAGATACCACATAACAGAAAAAAAAGCAAACTTTATTCCAGACGCTCCACTTTACTTACAGAAACTTCATAGGCAACCCTTTTTTCCGTCACATTTTCGCCTATCTTTTTGACATATTCCCGGCTCTGGATCCTTCCCCAGATTTCCACATGGCTGCCAACTTCAAAACCGGAAGCAAATCTTGCGTTCCTTCCCCAGCAGATGCATGGTATGTAATCCGACTTCCCGTAAGAACGGTTGACGGCAATCAAAAGATCCGCGATTTCCCTTCCAAGCGGCGTCTTCCGGTAAATCGGCTCCTTACAGACATAACCGTCCAGATAAATCTGATTGCTCTTACTCTCTTCCATCTGCTCCTCTACAAACTCCAATTCCCTTGCAAAAACAGAAAGCACCAGCCTGTTTTTCTTTTCTTCATGCCGATTGTAAGATCTGAACTGCCCTGTGACATAAATCATCTGTCCTTCACAGTTCTGCGACGTATCAACGATTCGTTCAGACACCATGATGGGAATCACGTCTACAAAATCGCTCAGCCTGTTTACGGAAATGTCCACCATATAAAAGCCCTCCCCGTAAACCTCGTGACTGTACCTGAAATCCGATACAATCGTTCCTACAATAGATACCTGGTTGTTTTCAAAAATTTTATCTGCCATGAATTTTTCTCCCTTCCTCTTTCCCCAGCTTATCTTCCTGGTGAACTGTACATCTGCAGCATTTTGATTTGTTACCATAATATGTTTCCAAAGGTATGTTTCAGTACCTTTCTACTGCATATTCATACCATGAAAGAATTACAAAAATTCACTTTTTCTGTCGATAAAATTTATTTTTATTCTGACACAGTCTGCTGCATTCCGGTTTATTTTAAATTCAATTTTGCAAATGCATCTGCAAAAGCGCTGTTTATCGGCGCCTCCGCTTCTTTCTTTTGTTTGTTCAAATAACGCTGCACATCTTTTTTATTCACTCCGGCCCCTTCTTTTTTCCGGCGCTCCTGGAATGCGGACAGTTTTTCCTTATATCCGCACGCACAGATAAAGGTTTCCTCTTCTCCCCTTACATACATCTCCATTTTTTTATGGCAGTTTGGACACCGGGCGTTCGTCATTTTAGACACTGTCTCCCTGTGGCCGCATTCCCTGTCCTGGCAAACCAGAAGCCTGCTGTTTTTCCCGTTTACGGCCAGCATTCGCTTTCCGCATACCGGACATTTCTTATTGGTCAGGTTATCATGCCGGAACGTTCCCTGGCCCGTTTTGATTTCCCCGACAATCTCCATTGTATACTCCCTGATATTCTTTAAAAACTCCTCTTTTTTCAGGGTTCCCTTTGCCACATCCGAAAGCTTCATTTCCCAGGCCGCCGTAAGCTCCGGTTTTTTCAAATCCTTTGGAACCAGTTCCAAAAGCTGCTTTGCCTTCTGCGTAATAAAAATATCCTTTCCCCGTTTTTCCATCAGAAACGTATGAAACAGTTTTTCAATAATATCGGCTCGCGTCGCCACTGTGCCAAGCCCTCCTGTCTCTCCCAGTGTCTTTATTGCCGCTTTTTCCTTTGTCTGCATATATTTCACCGGGTTTTCCATTGCCGACAGAAGCGTCGCCTCATTAAACGGCGCAGGCGGCTTCGTCATTCCCTTTGTTATTTTCTCACTTCGAATGACAAGCTCTTCCCCTTTCTTTATCTCCGGCAGCGTCTGCTCGCCAATCTCATCTTCCTCTTCCTCTTCGAAATCGTCCGGATTTTCATACACAGCCCGAAACCCCGGATCTTTTACGATTTTCCCCCTTGCCAGAAACGTTTCTCCCGCAGCTTCGGCATACAGCGTCGTCTGCTCGTACAAAAAAGGCGGAAACAAAACGGCAAGAAACCTGCGGACTGCCAGATCGTAAATCTTTCGCTCCTCTGTCGTCATATGCTCAAGCTGCACATATTGTTCGGTCGGTATAATGGCATGATGATCGCTTACCTTTTTGTCATTTACAAACGAAGCGTTCGTTCGGACCGGCTTTGCCGCAAGACCTGACGCAAGCTTCCGGTAAGGCCCGGCGGCGCATGCCATAAGACGCTCTTTTATCGTTTCCGCCACGTCAGTCCCTATATAGCGCGAATCCGTCCTCGGATAGGTCAGGGCCTTATGGTTTTCATACAGCCGCTGCATAATATTTAACGTCTCTTTCGCTGAATAGCCAAACTTTTTATTTGCGTCTCTCTGCAGCTCCGTTAAATCATACAGACCGGGAGCGAACATTTTTTTTGCTGTTTTTTCCACGGAGACAACCCGCAGTTTTCTTCCTTTTAAATTGTCCAGAAGCACCTGCATCCGGCCGCTTTCAAACGTACGGCTTCCCCTGCTTTTTTTATCCTGCCATATCCAGCTTATTCCCCCGGCTTCCAGCTTCATTCCATAATATTCTCTGGGTCTAAACGACCGGATTTCTTCTTCCCGCCCGGCTATCATAGCAAGCGTCGGCGTCTGCACGCGGCCGCACGAAAGCTGCGCATTGTATTTACAGGTAAGGGCGCGGGTAGCGTTGATTCCTACCAGCCAGTCGGCTTCGGCGCGGGCGGCGGCCGCGGCATAGAGGCTGTTATATTCCCTCCCGTCTTTTAAATTGGAAAAACCTTCCCGGATAGCCTTATCTGTTACAGAAGAAATCCAAAGGCGCTTTACCGGTTTCCTGCAGTCCGCTTTATTCAGTATCCAGCGGGCGACAAGCTCTCCTTCCCGCCCCGCGTCTGTGGCTATGATTACCTGCCCGACATCCTTCCGGCAAAGCTGCGCTTTTACATCTTTATACTGTTTTGACGTCTGTTTTATCACAACCAGTTTCATCTGTTCCGGCAGCATGGGCAAAGTTTCAAGATCCCATTTGACATATTTTTTATCGTACTCTTCCGGATCCGCCAGAGTCACCAGATGCCCAAGCGCCCAGGTGACCACGTAATCCCTCCCTTCCATGGCGCCAGGCAGCTTTTTTGTGCAGTGCAGAACCCTTGCAATGTCTCTGGCCACAGAAGGCTTTTCTGCAATAACCAATGATTTCATATTTTATGTCTTCCTTTCTGTCTCTCTGATTCCCAAAAACTTATTTTTGTAGTCATAATATCATTTAACAGAAAAAATTTCAATTTTGCTTCCATAAGAAAAAGTGTAAAATCCGACAAAAAACAGACTTTACACTTTTCATCTTACTTATTTGAAATACCTCAAAGCCCTATTGCTTCAACCGGAATCTCGCCACCAGCCCTTTTAACGCAGCCGCCTGTCCCGACAGCTCCTCGCTCGCCGCAGCGCTCTCTTCTGCAGTCGCCATATTCGTCTGAACCACTTCCGAAATCTGTTCAATCCCTTTTGTAATTTCCGTCGCGTCTTCTGCCTGCTGTTTTGTATGTTCTGCAATTTCATTTACCAGCCCGCTCATCTCGCCGGAACGGACTGCAACATCCAGCATGGACTGCGCCGTCTCCTGCGCAGCGCATACGCTCTCCTCCATAGAGTCAATCGTCTCGTTTAAAAGAACCGTCGTTTCCTGTGCGGCCTCTGTAGATTTCCCGGCCAGATCCCTGACTTCAGACGCCACAACTGCAAATCCCTTCCCTGCCTCTCCTGCACGCGCAGCTTCCACGGCCGCATTCAGCGCAAGTATATTTGTCTGGAATGCAATGTCTTCTATTACTTTTACAATCCTGTGGATTTCTGTAGATTTATCGCTGCTCTTTTGTATCACTTCCGTCATATGCCGCATCTTCTGGTTGCTCTCCAAAAGGCTCTGCTTTACTTCCTCCGACAAATCCTTAGCCTTCTGCGCTCCTTTTGCCACTTCTCTTACGCTGTCAGAAACAGAGCCGATGTGGCCTGCCAGAGCATCCACCTCAGACGCCTGCTCCGCAGAACCTTTAGACAGTGTAACGGCTCCGCCGGAAACCTGCTGTGAACCCGCCGACACTTCTTTTGACGCGGCATATATCTGCTTCATTGCGCCGTTTAATTCCACGGAAATTTCTTCCATGGACGCCTTCAGCTTTGCAAACTCGCCAACATATTCATTTTCCAGGGTAAACGTCAGATCTCCGGCTGCAATCTCTTTTAATTTTTCTGAAATTTCATTGATATAGGTCACATACCCGCGAAGCTGCTTTGTCACCCGGTTAAAATTATCTGCCAATACGCCAAGCTCGTCTCCAGACCGGTAGCGGATTGTCTGATCCAAATCCCCTTCCGCTATCCGGGTAGCCACCCGGCTTAACTCCCTTACCGGTTTCCCTATAATAAAACGAACGGACAGAATCACCAAAAAAAGCATAATCACTGACACTGCCACAGCGGCCAGCGTCAAAATTCTTGTCAAATCATTCAGTTCCTGTAAAACCTCTGATTTTGACACATAAGAAACCGCCTTCCAGTCGCTGTCCGGTATATTTTCCACCTGAATATAAGTATCCGCCCAGACAGACAATCCCGTCTGCCCGCCTTTAATCTGTTCGTTGACATAGGCGTATATGCCGTCTTCCATTTTATCTAATTTCTGACCTGTAATCTCACTGTCTTTATGTCCGATAATCGTATTTGTCCGGGCGTCCACCAGAAAAATCCCGCCGGTATCTTCAATCTGAATGCCGCTTACAATCTTGGAGATAGAATCTAAATATACATCCGCCGCCGCGACGCCCCGCACCTTTCCGCCGCCGTCCCGCAGCATTCCGGAAGCGCCCACTACATAGGACTGGCTGTCCTCGTCAAAATATACGTCGCCCAGAATAAACTCCTCAGAAACAATCCCGTCCTTGTACCAGCTCTTGGAAAGCGCGTCAAAATCCGCTCCCGGAACAAAGGAAGCATGATGCAGAGAACCGTCCGTCAGGGCTGCATACAGCCCGGCAGGATATGCCTCATTCTGATCCGCCGTGTGTTTGATAAAATTTTTCAGTTCCGGCACGTCCATATCCTCATATTCTATCGTATCCCTCTGCGCTTCCAGCATGGCCAGCGTCTTATTCATCCATGCTTTTGTTTCCTGGATTGTCCGCTCTGTCGTCGCCCGCAAAATATCCTCGCTCTTGTCCAAAAGCGTCTTCGACATATTCCTGTTCATGTACGACAGCAGCAGCGACAAAGCAATCGCCATACTCACGACAACCGCAGCCACCAGCTTCCCCGCTATTCCGATCCCCCGCCGCATAGATGAGGCTGCCCTGACTGGCTTCTCTCTTTTAGATTCCATATGCATACTCCCCTTTTTCATTTGCTTTTCCAATGCCAAAAGAAATCATTTCTTCTATTATATCAGGTGAAATCTGGAAATACAAGACTCTTGCCGACAGAGCGCAGAAATCAAAAACAAATAGATTTTTTCTTCTATTTATGATACAATAATTCAAAAATCAACGCCCGCAACGGGCAAGGAGAGTGAGGAAAGCGCCCTATGAAAAAAAAGAAAAAGAACCCGGCATTTAAAATCGCCTTCTTTCTGGCTCTTATTGTCTTTCTTTTTGCCGCTACAAGGCTAGGAATGTTTTTCTATCGGTATTACAAAGAAGATTCTTCCTATAAAGAGCTTGAAACCTATGCCGAACTGGATGAAACGCCGCCTGCAACCGCGGAAGCTCCGCAATATGTATCCCCGATTGATTTTTCTTCCTTACAGGAATTAAACCCTGATACGATTGCATGGATTTATTTTGAAAATATGGATCTCAGCTATCCGGTTGTACAGGGAGAAGACGACGACTTTTATCTGCATCATGGTTTTTACAAAGAGGAAAATACCAGCGGATGCATTTTTCTGGACACACAGTCTGCAGCGGATTTTTCCAGCGACAATTCCTTTGTCTATGGCCACAACATGAAAAACAAATCCATGTTCGCCAAACTGAATCAATACACGGACGAAGCTTTTTACCGGGAAAATACGACTTTCCTGGTATATACGCCGACAGCCACAAAACGGTACGAGATTTATTCCTGTTATCCGGCGGAGCTGGACTGGGATTCCTTCACTTACCAGTTTGACAGCCCGGAAGCCTATGCCCTGTGGCAGACAACGGTAAAAGGCCGGAGCCTTTACGACACAGGCGTTGTGCCTGACGTCTCACAGAAAACCGTAACCTTAATGACCTGTACTCCCAAAGGCAGCGACTACCGTTTCCTGGTTCATGGAAGACTGATTGAAAAATAAAAACAACGCATTGCAAAAGCGCCTGCAGCAGCAGGCGCTTTCATTATAATCGTTATTCTTTTTCTTCTTTCCGTCTTCCCAAAAAAGACGCCGCACCCTGAAGGATCAGGGAGAGAGCGACAATCGCCGCAGCCGTTATCTTCCCGGCAAAGCTTGCCAGAAACTCGGCGATCCCGCCCACCATCGGAATGGATAAATTCACTTTTCCGATAAAATTGGCATAGGGAACCGGATTCATGTCCTTCGTTTCATTGGCGTCGCCCTTTGTAATAAATTCCCCCATTAACACCTGATTTTCCAAAACGCGGTGCGTAATAATTGAAAATTCATCTTTTGCCCCGTAAAATGCAATGACGTCGTCTTCCGCAATATCTTCCGGGGACATCTCTTTAATATACACCAGGCTTCCAATCGGAATCGCCGGCTCCATACTTCCGCTGATTACCGTATAAATATGGTATCCAAACATTTTTGGAACTGTCAGCGGGACGCAAACCGCTATAACCGCAATCAATAAAAAGATGCCCAGGGCGTTGCACACAGCAGCGCCCGGACTCCTTTTCTTACTTGTTTTCTTTTTCATGTTCTCTTCTATTCTCTTCTATATTATTTGTCACTGTTTTTGCCGACTTTCTGCGTTTGAACAAAATAATCGCAAGAACCGCAAGAGCCGTTGCCGCAGCCGCGCCGATCCCAATGCGAAGCGCAAGCGGCAGTCCCTTTTCCATCTTCTTCTGGTTCTTTTCATCCAAAATAACGTTGCCTGTCGGCGTTTTCTCATCGTCTACGTCTAAAAGAGGCTGATCCAGCGGCACCTCACCGTCAGGAAGGTTTTCTCCCGCTTCTTCAGGAGCGTTTGCATCTCCTGCGCCGTCCTGCGCCGCGTCAGCAGCGTCCGCTGCTCCTCCGTCTGCAGGAGCCGCGCCGCCGTCCGCCGGAGCTCCCCCGCCTGCAGGAGTTGTCGTTGTGCCGCCGCCCGCAGGAGTTGTCGTCGCACCGCCCGTCGGCGTTGTCGTACCGCCGCCTGTCGGAGTCGTCGTTGTGCCTCCTGTCGGCGTTTCCTCCGTACCCGGCGCCTCATCCGCAACATAAACGAACGTCAGCACATTTTCATTTTCGTTTGCCGTCAGCGTCTTTGCAAGCGCAAGCGCCTGAGGCGTATAACCTTCAATGTATAAATATGCGGCAACTGCCTTGTCGCCTACATTTCCATAATAAGTCTTGCTGGGCGCCAGCGTATTTCCGGCAGTATCCTGGTAATTTACCCTGTAACCTACCGTATCGCCTTTAATTCCATATGCCACTACATAATCGGCGTCGCCGTCTACTTTAAACGCAGAAGCCGTCACTGTATTATTGTCACGTCCGCTTTCACGAATGCCTTTGATGTAATACTTATTGGCGTTGCCCATGCCAAGCGCTCCCGCCTGTGCGTCAAAAGATACGATATCGCCAAATTTTAAACCGCTCACCGTAATCTTATCGGATTTTACATCTATCTTTCCCAGATTGTAACGCACCGACAATCCGTTGGAATTTGCAAAGGTTCCCTGGTTTCCGGCATAAAACGTTACGGTATAAGTATAAGCTTCCTCTTCCGCTGCAGCATCCGTATAAGAAAGTGTAAAACATATGCAGAATACAGACAGCAGCATCACTGCTTTCTTCCAGATTTTCATGCCGACGCCTCCTCCCCTTCTTCCTCTTCGTTTTTCCTCTTTAAAGCAATCAGTCCAAATACCAGAAGCACAATTCCGCTGACAAGCGCCGCCGCGCAATACGGAAGCAGATTTGTCTCATCCCCTGTCTTTGGAAGATTTCTCGGACCATTTGGATCCGGAGGGCTTCCCGGCGTTATGGAATGCGTCTCTCTGTCTCTGTTTGACGTTGAAGCAACTTCTTCCACGGCAAAATTCATTCTCAGACGCGCCAGCGTATCCTGATATGCGTTTCCCTGCGTCTCTCCGTCCAGACCGACCGTCAGATAGACTGTTCCTGTGCTCCCTTTTTCCAGCCTGTCAAGGAAAAACCAGTCTTCAAGGGAATTTGTCGCCTGATTCAGTCCGGTTCCCGCTTTTGATTTTCCTTCTCCGCCGACCGACTCACTGCTGTAAAGCACCGTCTCCTGTTTCTTATGGTTGACATAAGTCAGGATATACGTATATGCGCCGCCTTCCGCTACGCTCTGCGACTCCTCTAAGCTTCGCAGCACTTCATTCGTCATATACCAGTCCGTCGCCTTATCTCCGGCATTCTTAATCCCAACCTGAAGCCTGATCGTATCTCCTGGCTGAATCTGGTAAATCTCCTCTGTCATTTCCGAAGATTTGAAATTACTGTTCATCTTCTTGCCGTCAAATTCCACCTTCCATGCCGAAGAACCCTGAAACTCCTCCGCATGTACGGCGCTTCCCATGCCGATCAGCATTGCCATTGCCGTAACAAGGCACAAAATTCTCTTTTTCATATTCTGTACCTCCTATCTCAGACTCAGATGATTATCTGAAGAAACATTCACGTCCACACCCCATGCGCTTTTGATAGCGTCCACTGCATTGTGCGTCTGCACTGCATCCACTTCGGCCTCTATGTTAAACTGATAGCCATCGTATTCATACGTGGTCGTAATCGTCTTGTAACCGTCTTTTTCCTCTACAAATTCATTCACTTTTCCGGTAATCGAAGGATCAATCCGAATCGTATCCGTAATGTCCGGCGTGCTTTCTCCCGCCGCAATGCTCTTTGTATAATAAAGCACGGTACGCTCCTTTGTCGAAGCTTTCTTATCGATAATCCATCCGTTTCCGACAAAATTCAAATCAATCAGATCCGGAGAAAGCGTCGTATCTTTGCCCTCTGCGTCCATCCAGCTTTTCCGGATAATGACTCTGACATAAGTGTCAATCGTGCCGCTGTTTGTCACGCCAAGCCGTTCCGGATATTCTTTGCCCGGCTCCAGCTTTTCACCTTCTTTTAACATCCCCGTCAAAAGCCTGCCTTCCGCTTCGTCCCATTTATCGTTCTTGTGGGTATAGTCCCTGTAACTGACTTTGTTTCCATTCTCCGTCAAAGTTACGCCGATATTGGAAACCGTCACTTCCGCCGCATAATTTTCACTGTAGTACGTAAGTGCAGCCCTGGCGCTCCCCACCGTGGAAAATGCAAGAAGCAGCGCAGCCGCCGAAAGAAGAATTGCCGGCTTTGCGGCAAAAGGTTTTCTTTTCTTACTCATTACTTGCCGCCTCCTTTATCCCCCGTATAGGTATTTGTCGCAGTATCTGCAATCTTCGTCCAGTCTGCCGTCGGTTTTCCGTCCTCTCCATAGGAAACCATCGTGCATTCCTGTATAATGACAACATTAAAATCCTTCTGGGTGTTTGTGCTTTCCATGCTGTCCTTAATATTCTTTACGCCTACCAGAAGCTCTTCCGTGCTTTTGCCCGGCTTTACGATATCACTGTAGTAATAATATCCGTCCGCTCCCGGCGACCATTTTCCGGACTGATCTGAATATGTCAGCTTCTCCTGATACTCCGCTCCTGCAAGCGCCTTTACCCTGATATAGCATTCATGATCCCCTGTATTTGTGATCTGGATATGCTTTGTCATGTCGATTACCTTTTCATCGGGTTTCGTCGTAGTAAATCCGAGGTTTATCTGCACGCCGCCGTTTGCCGTGGCATATGTCGTAAAATACGCCATTGCGCTTCCGATTCCAAGACTTACTATAAGCGCAAAAGCGGCCGCCGCCAAGGCAATCGTCTTTTTGTCAGGATATTTTTTCATCACTCATTCCTCCTTACCTCATGCGTCTTTTCGCCTTATCTCCGCTTAATCGGGATTTGTCTCTCCCTTGCCCTGATCTTTGCCCGCTTGCGAAGCGTAATGCCTCCAAACGTCAGTCCCGTTACACCAACCAGTCCGGCTGTTCCAACTGTTCTGACAAGCCCTGCGTCTTCATCCGTGAAAAAATTTTTCACCATATCCGCAAGCGGCACCGTTCCGTCGTCAATCTTCTGAAACTCTTCTTTGTCTGCAGGCGCCGGTTCTTCCTGAGGCGCATCTTCCTCTGCTTCCGCCGCTTCCGCTGCCTGCACAGCCGCCGTCTGTACCGCCGCGGCATTTTCCGCCGCCCCGGCCGGAGCCATGTTTTCCGGAACGTCCACGCCGCCCGTTATGGTATTGTCATTTACCGCCATTTCGTCTTTTACTTCATTTTCCGCGCCCATTGCAACGGTTTCGCCATTTTCCGGCAATTCATCTTTTTTCGCCGCGTCTTTCCGTTCGGAAACTACGGGGCCGTTTGTATTATCCGCTTCCTGTTCCCAATCCCAGGCATTGCTTTCAAATTTGAAATGATTGACAAGTCCCGTCCCGCTGTTTAAACGTTCGTCATAATCATTTTTAAAGGTTACTTTCACCGGGTTTCCTTCCGAGCCTTCCGCCATAATCACGGCTTTCTGCACTTTATCGGAAGTCGGCTTATAACTTGCCCCGCTGTAAATTTCCGTCACAGTCACTTCCGCCCCGGCGGGAATGTGGCTGACAAGAACCGTTTTTTCTCCCGGTTCATTAAAATTAATTGAAACCACGTCGCTGTATACGTTTTTTCCATCCTTTACCGCTTCCACCTGGAATACGAAAAATGCGCTTCCAAGCGTCTTATTGTAAGAAGAAAGCGTTTTAACAATCTCAAGGCCGCCAAATCTGCTCCCCTGATCCGGCTTCAAATCGCTTTCCACGTCATAAACCCATGCATCACTCGTCGTGCTGTCGCCCGGATCGTAGTAATTATTGGGCAGTGAAAGCAAAAACGGCGCAAACGTATATTCATAATATTCACTCTGCACAGTGTCCGCCATAATCAGATACAGCCCGACCGGAAGGTTTTCGGCTGCGTTTTCCGCATTCTCCGGACTGTTTAAACTGATTTCAGCATCCGGCGGCATACCGCCTTCTTCCACTGCTTTTGCCGCAATCTCCACTTTCTTCTGCCAGTCTTCCGCCGTAGTCTGTGAATTGACAGCCGTAAGTTCCAGATCCTCAAATCCGGCCTTCTCCGTATAAGTTCCTCCTTCGCTTACTTCCGCCACTTTGTACAGCTTCACCGGAATCTGCGTCTCATTTAACTCCGGATATTCCGTTCCGACGCCAAATGTAATCCGGCAGTCCGTCCGGTCTGTTTCAATCGCAATCGCTGCGTTAAGCGCCGACATTGCGAACGGTGAAAAAACCAGGACAAAGACCAACGCCAATATACATCCTTTCTTTACTGCACTTTTTACTTTCATCGTCTCCCCCTCCTGTCTCAAGGATTGTCAATGTCATTTTTCCTTCTGCGCTTAAAGAACAGCCGCATCACAGATATAATCAGGAATGTTACGGCAAGCCCAAGCAGCAGGTAAAACATATAATAATTACGGATGGACTGCAGCATCGTGTCCGTGATGCCCGTCGCTTCCTCCTCGCCCGAATACGGCACCCTCGTGCCGCGAACCAGAAGCCTGTGGGAATTCACGCCGTACGGCGTACAGGTAAACAGCGTCACCTGATCTTTCCCTTCCTCAATGCAAAGCGCCTCTTCCAGCGTTTCGGAATCATCCTTATCTACCATTGGAAGAATCTGATCCACCTGATAGGCCAGAATCTCATCCAGTATATGGATATAAAACTGATCGCCCCGTTCCAGCTGATCGACGTCGGTAAAGAGCCTTGCGCTTGGAAGCCCTCTGTGCGCCGCAAGCACACTGTGCGTACTCTCTCCGCCAACCGGAAGCTTCGTTCCCGCAAGATGCCCGATTCCCGTCTGCAGAAGCTCCTCTGAAGTCCCATGGTAAACGGCAAGCCTGATATTGATTTTCGGTATGGACAGATAGCCCATAATGCCGTCTCCCGCCACATTTAAAATTTTCCAGTATTCGGAATCCGCCATATCGTTGTCATTCGATACGCCAAACACATCTCCATAGAGATTGTTCCGTGTCAGAGAAGCATTAAAGTTTCTGGCCGCTTCCCATTCCTTACTGAAATCTTCCGGCGTCAATTCCGCCAGAGTATCCTCATAGGTACTGATTAACTGGCTCTGCCGATAGGTATTCCACTGGTCGGATATCGTAGGATAAGCCAGAATCCCAAACCCTACCAGAAACAAAAGCCCAAACAGAATGCCTGAAATTTTTCTCATCATATCATGTCTGCTCCCTCATGTCTGTCATAAATTATGGTTCTTCATCCTTTGTATTTCCATCATACGCTTTATATCCTTTGAACTCGTCGTTGTCTGTATATTCCCGGTAGCCTTTGTAATCCTTATTGTCGGCATATTCCTGGTATTCCCTGTGCGCTATGCCGTTTGAGGGAACTGTCATTCCCGGCCCCACAAAAGACGCCGCTTTCTTTCTTTTTCTTTCCCTCATGTAAAGCAATATGATAAATATACCTGTAACCGCAAGCCCTACAATTACCCACAGCAGATAACTTGTGCGCGGACTTACGCCAAACAAAGCCTTCGGCACGTCTTCCATTGCCGATTCCACATATTCCACCCGGTGTCCCCGGACCAAAAGCCTGTGACTGTTGACACTGTAAGGCGTGCAGGTAAGAAGCGTAACCAAATCCTGTCCGTCCTCTACCACAAGCGCGCTTGTATCTTCCGGTTCCGCAGTCGTAATCTTATCTACCTGATAGCAAAGCGTATCATCTAATATTTTCAGGAGAAAATGATCCCCTTTTTCTATTTTATCAAGATCTGTAAACAAAGTCGCGCTGGGCAGACCCCTGTGTGCGGAAATTACGGAGTGCGTATTTGCGCCTCCAACCGGAAGGGAGCTTCCTTCAAGATGGCCTGCTGCCACCTGCAGCACTTCTTCTTCCGTCGTGTGGAAAATCGGAAGTTTTACGTCAATCTTCGGTATTTCCACATAACCCATCATCCCGTTTCCCGTCAGGTTCAGACAAGTCATATATGAGCCGTTTTCATCCGTCGCCGCCGCAACGGCAAAGGAATCCGGCAGGATACTGGGCAAGAGCGCCTGATTATACGCATTCGCATTGCTCCACTGTTCTTCGTAATCAATCTGGCCGGAAGAAACCATTTCTTCCACTGCCGTATCGTATGTACTCGCTAACTGTGACTGTCTGTAATTGTTCCACTGATTTGCTATAAATGGGTACAGCAATAAGGACAAACCGGCCAGAAATAAAATCGAAACGAATATAATGCTTTTATTTATTTTTATTTTCATCCGGACTCTCCTTAATGTTGTATTTTTATACCGGGGCGGAACTGGCCCGCCCCGGTCTGAAAATAGTTTACTTCAATTTTCCCCTTCTGAAACTTAAATTATTTTGCAGATTTTTTACGGCTTGCAAAGAATAAACCTGCTGCAACAATCATAATCAGGCAGCCGCCGATTGTGAAGATTGTTGTACCGATACCACCGGTAGATGGAAGCGCGCTCATCTTGGTATTTGGAATAACTATGCCCAAAAGCGCAGTACCATTGCCTGCTTTATCGTTTTCCTCAACTGTCTCTAATGTCGTTGTCGTATGAGTCTCAGATTTTACATATGCAGCCTTTGCATCGTCTGATGGTTTTTCACTGTAGAAAACGTTGTTTAAAATCCAGCCAACCTGAATTCCGTTCATGCTTTCATTTGCATCGGTTGTGTATTTTCTTGTTGTTACTGTCTGTTCTACTTTCTTCGTTGCCGTTGTCCAGTTAGCGGTTATTTCATATACCTCTTCATTCAGTGTATATCCTTCCGGAGCCTGAATCTCTTTTACATAGTACGTGCCTGTAGCTACCTGTGTAGATACTGCATAACCATTTTCATTTGTAATTACTACATCTACCAATTGTGTGCACTCTTCATCTTTATAAATTCCAAAGATTGCGCCTGCAAGAGCTGCTGCGTCATCGCCTTCTCCCTTTTTCTGGAATGCCAGCTGATATGTGTAAACAATCTCTTCTTTTTCTTTCTGATCTAATCCGTTTGCTTCATCCGGAGTCGGAACTACTTCCGGATCCTCCCATGTCTGGCCTACATTCGGGTCACGTGTGAAAATCAATGTAGCTTTATTTATATTTCCTTCCATACCAACTACAGCGTCTTCATTTACACGAGCCTGATAAGTAACATTAATCCTTTTAGAGTCAATTACGCCGTTCGCTCCTGCAAGAGCTTCTGAAAGAGCATCATACTGAAATGCCAGGTTAAAGCCTACTACTTTTTCATTTTCTTTCACTTCCATTGCCTTGGCAATTACCGTGTTATTATATGTAATGTTTCCATTTTCAACATCAACCGGATATGCAGTGCCATCAATCATAATTGTCAATGACTTATAATCAAATGTTAAACCTTTGCTCATTCTATCAGTGATGAATAATGTTTTATTGATTGCGTTCTCCGGATAATACGGTATGGTTGGCGTTACATTATAAGTAATTACACTGCCCAAAGAAGCTGTATGCTGACTGTCATTGTCACTGTGCGCCTCTTTATCTTTGATTTCCACATCTTCGATAACTACCTTTGATTTGTCTACATCAATCTGTTTATCAATATCCTGCTCGCTTCTTTTTACAGTTCCGTCTGCAGCATATAGTGCGGTAGCTGTATCAATATCTCCAGCCTCTAAATTACCGTTTGCATTATAGGTTACTGCCAGGAAAAGAGGATTGTAGATATATTTTCCGCTTCCTTTAATCACTGCAATATAAGCGCCTGCGCCTACATTTGCGATATATTTTCCATTCCCGTCTGTTGTTCCGCCTGTTACTACTGTAGCTTTAATAGAACCGCTTGCAATTCCTGCTGAAACACTGTTTACCCATTCTTCATTAGGAGCCGATGTTGTAGGCAGAGTTCCAATCTCCTTAATTCCAGCTACCCACTCAAGGCCATTATAACCTTTTGTATTATTCTGGTCATAAAGTCCACTTGCAATTTGGTACAGCGTTACTGTAGCCTCCGTGTTGTCTTCCTTCAATCCTGAGATTGTTACATTTGCCTTGTCATTAGCTGAAGGTACGGCTCCATTTAAGTTTTCCGTTTCTGCAAACGCCGTAATGCTCATTCCAAGCACCATGACAAGCGCCAACAACATTGCTGCTAATCTTTTCATCTTTTTCATTCTTTTTCTTCCTTTCTTTTCGGGTCCTTCCCCTTATTTTTTTGTTGTTAATACTGTGTTCCTTTTGTTATAGTACTTTTTCGGCACAGGAAGCGCCAATTCCCATTACTTCATCAGCACCTCCCTGCACTATTTTTTTTATATAAGACCAGCGCGGCTGCAATCATCAGCAGCGTACCGCCAATCGAATACCAATAGATTCCAGAACCTCCCGCGCTTGGAAGCGCATAGAATGGTTCGTCGTTGAAGTAATACGTTACTTCTCCGTCAGTTCCCGTAATCTTGTCAGTTTCTTTTAAATCCACTTCGTTCCCTGCGCTGTCAAGCTGTTTTACGGAAGGAACCGCCCCGTCTGAGGTGAAATAAAGTTTCCACTGCACTTCGCTTAACGCATAGCCTGTGGGCGCCTTCGTCTCCTTCATCGTATATTCGCCGGCTTCGATTTCATAACGGGTAACTACCTGATTTTTAATTACATTCGTCCAGATGATTTCCCCTTTTTCATTAGTAACTCCCGTATAGGCATTATATGGAGTTTCGTTTATGTCTTTCTTTTCCAGAACGAATTCAGCTCCTGCCAGTAACAGGTTTTCCTGTGCAGTTGTGGAACTTCTCTTGATAAGATTCCAGTCCCTGAGCTGGTTGGTAACTATAACCTGAGCTGTGCCAACGAGAAGCAGTCCGTCGGATAAAATCGTCTGGTCGCTGTTCTCTACGGAATTATCCGGTTTAAAAAGCCCTCCCAGCTCTTTCTTCGGCATTCCTTTGCTGCCGACCACATATTTATTTGAATCCAGATAATCTATATTATTTGCATCCTTGCCTTCCGACAATTCCGCCGCATAGAACGCCGTGCCTTCCGGCTTATGGCCAAGCACAATCGTGTACCGATAGGACGGAAGCGTTATGATTCCGCCTGCCGCTTTGCCGCATGACTTCGCATTGCTTACGTCTTTTGTTTCCGGTATCGTCTTCGCCAGTTTCTTCCCGCCTGTCGTAATGTCATCGACATACTCATAGAAAAATCCTTCTGCATCCCTTAAGTAAAATTCTTCTGTATATGGCTCAAGCGTTTTGCTTGATAAATTTTCCATATATACAAGGAAGCTGTATTTCTCATTTATAACAGGAGAATTCTCTGAAACCGGTATTTCCACACCTTTACTGTCAAGGACTTTCTTTGTAATCTCAAGGTTTCCATATGTCTTTCCGGTGTTCGTTACGGTAATCGAAATAACCGTATGATGGCCAACCATGCCTTCCACTCTCTTTGGAGGCGGATCTGCATTTACAATATGCTGGTTCTCCATCTGAAGCGCCGCGTCTCCTGTACTGGAATCCTCAGCCGGATTGTCTTCCGCATTATCTCCGCCAGAGATATCCCCGCTTCCGGTCTCTTCTCCCGGCGTTTCTGCTCCGCCGGTCTCTTCTTCCGGCCCCTCTGTCTCGCCGGACGCACCTTCCGACGTCTCCAGATCTTCGGGTTCTTTGCTGTGATCCAAATCCCAGATGTCTTCTTCGACGTTTTCGTCCAGAAGTTCATCAAATGCACGGCTCTTCTTTTTCTCTGACGTCTTCTGATCCGGCATTGTCTGCCCCAGTTGTTCCATGATCCGCGCCTTTTTCTGCGCTTCCTGCTCCTTAGGCGTATCTCTTGTTGTAATATTGTATTCTACGTCAAACCCTTCCGCTGAAGCCGACGTCTCCTGCACCGTATATTTACTGCCCGCCAGGATATTAACAATCTCAGCTTTCTCTCCGCTCTTCAGAGAGATAACGCCTGCCGTCGCTACAGTTTTCTGTTCTGCGGAACCGTCCGCACGGCTTAATGTATACGGCGTTCCGGCCGGAACAGGCTCTCCGTCTAAGGTTACTGCAAAATCAAATGTCTTGTCAACTCCAACCTTGCTGTCCACAACATTCTTTAAAATTTCAAGGCTTCCGGTTTTGTCAAAGTCGACCTTGTTTTCAAATTTAAAGGTTGTTACATCTCCGGCGTCTATATTCAATATCGGACTGTCCGCGCCCATGAACTGTTCGCCGCCGACTGTAACGCCTTGCAAATCCACTGTTTGCGTCGTGCCGCCGATTGTAATATGGGCTCCGTACTGTTCAAATGCCCTTACATCCAAAAGCTCCCGGACAAAATATTCGCCGCTGTCAGCGTCTATATCTTTGATAATCGCCATTTCTCCCGACTTCAGCCTGATGATGCCGTTTTTATCAACGGTTCCGTCTTTGCCCGTGTCTTTTCCGTTCAGGTCATATATATCATATTCCTTGTCTGGTTTTACATACAGATCATTTGGAATTGACGCTTCTTTTCCATGCACGCTTTTATCCAGCACCTGGAATTCGAAGTCCGGATTGCCAAGCGCTTCCTGATTGCCATCCGTGATTACTTCCTTGCCTACCGCGATAGAATTTTTCGGCACTACCGGGAAGTTAAAGTTGATCCGGCATACGCTGGAACCTGCGCCCCGCTCCATATAATAAAATTTAAAATCATGCGTCGTATAGTCTTTAAAGGTTGTAAGTTTTCCGTTTTCTTCTTTGAGAAGCTCTCTTGCCTTTGCTCCTCCGTCCTTATACGCAGCCGTAATAATTTCTTCGAAGGTATAGGTCTTTTCCACCGCTCCTGTCGATTTTCCGGTAATTGCCCCCAGAGGTTCTGCAGCATAGGAATGAAAACCATAATAAGTAACTGTTCCTCTGGTAAAATCTATTGTGCCCGCCACGTGACGGTGAATTCCGGACAAATCCAAAAGCAGCGTTCCATCCACATAAACCCAGACGTCGTCGTCTCCGGCAAATTCGAATTTTACATCCAGTTCTTTTTTGTCTTCCCCTTTATAGATTTTTCCGTTTTTCGGCTGCAGGTAATTCATCTCCATGCTCATACCGAAAAAGAAATCTTTCGGTATATCATAATCAATGTTATATAATTTTGCGCCGGCGTCCATAGCTTTATTAATCCATGAATCCGATTTATTCACTCCGCCGTTGTCCGCCTTTGTCGCCTCAAAATATTTATTGATTACTGTTTTTCCGTCCCAGTCTTTATTTCCGACTCCTCCATTCTGGGAACCGTCCATAGCGCTAATGAAACTGCTCAGAGAAGCATTCATCGCTCCGTATGCAGTTCCAAGACCGTCTGCATTCGCTTCGGCTTTCGCCTTCGCCGAATCCCTCATATCAACAAAATACTGCCTTGTAATATCCGACGTTATCGTTGCGCCGTCTGTGATGCTGTTAAACGGCATAAAGTTTCCAAAAGGATACATAGCGTAGTTCGGCGTCAGCAGCGCGTCATACAGCACAAACCTGTCGCCGCTCAACTGCGCATGGAATTTCCGGCTGTCAAATTCATATCCTCCCGTAACGGAATCTTCAATAAACAAACCGTCCAGTCCGGAACCGGCTAATGTTGCATAAGAGCCTTCGCTGAACAGATAATCCAAATTTGTTCCGTTTGACAATTCCGGATACCCGTTGGCTCCCAGTATTTTCTTCATAGGGCTGAATTCTCCCCAGAGAGCGCTGCTGCTGTATCCTTTATTTCCGCCAATCGTTGCATTATCTTTTGTCGGGCCATATGCCGGGCGCAGCGCATTGATACTGTTAATCGGCGTTTCACTTGCCGTAACAAGGCTTCTGCCGTCCGCCGCATAATCCGTCACAACATTATCACCGAAATTATATGCTGTGCCTTTGGTCAGATTAACTTCCCCTAAGGTTCCATAATCCTGCTGAAATCCCGGATACTTATTCGTATATCTTTTGTCGCTGTTTACCGGACAGCGGCTGTTGATATTTGAACCATAATTAAACACTTTGATGTCAACAATATCTTTCGTTGACGCCGACTGCAGCTTCGGAATTGAATTCGTTCCGCGCGCCATCAGCTCTCTTTCTCCAAACGCGACCGTTCCATACGCCGCCGCTCTGGCTTCATTCGGCTGCTCCGCATATTCGAAATCAAGCGATACGTAATCGTTTGCGGCCACTTCAGCCATATCGTTCGCTGTCGCCGTGCCGTGAGAGAAAAGGACGAATCTTTCCGGCGTAAGCTCAAGCGTAAGCTTCTGTTCCACTGTGTCTTCTCCGGCCGGTATCACATCCCTGACAATGAGATCCGATTCATTTTCCTTCTCAATCACCCATGCCGTCCACTGTGCAAACGCATCGTTTCCAACTACGTCCGCGACAGTTCCGGTTTCCGCATAGATGAGTGCCGTCGTGTTGACCGGGCCCATCGTATTAATCGCATTGACCTGGACTTTCTTTTCATCGGAAACCGTCATCATAGCCGATTCCCAGAAAGCGGAAAGCTCCGCCAGTTTTTCGGAATTCACTACATATTTCTGTAAATCCAAATCCTTTATGGAATTTAAATCTTCAAAGTATGCATAAGCCAGATTTGCCTGGAAAGCCGTTTCCGCATAATACGCTTCCTGCGCGTCGATGTCTCCCGCTTCGTCGTATGCATGCATCTGAGCTTCAATCTCCGCATAAGCCGGAAGAGCGTCAATCATTGCGTCCACTTTCAAAATCCGCTCTTTGTCTTCTTCCGTCACTTCCGTCCCGATGTAGCAGCCATATTCATGCTCATGCCCTTCAATTCCGCAGAATACCGGCATCCTGCATCTCTGTATATGCGTATGCTCTTCCTGTCCGCAGGTCAGGTTTCCATTCTCGTCATAACACGCTTCTGTATGCGCATGTTCTTTTCTGCCGCAGGTATACGTAGCGTCAAAGCATTCCTCCGTATGCGTATGCTCTGCTTTTCCGCAGGTTTCTTTCAGCTCGTAACATTCATCCGTATGTACGTGTCCTTCAGCCGTTCCCGAATCCGCCGGATTCTGTTCCGCCGGAGGCTGTTCTGTCGGGTTCTGCTCTGCCGGAGGCTGCTCCGCTGGATTCTGTTCCGCCGGAGGCTGCTGTGTTTCCTGACCGTTTCCTGCAGGCGCCTCTTCCTTGCCGCAGGTCAGTTCTTTTGACGTCTCATAGCATCCGTCTTCATGCTTATGCGCTCCTGCGCCTTCTTCTTTGCCGCAGGTAAGCTCCCGGTTTTCCGTTACCGTATAGCATCCGTCTTCATGCTTATGCTCTTCCGTCTCTTCCTTGCCGCAGGTCAGTTCTTTCTTTTCCGTTACCGCATAGCAGTCGTCCGTATGCGTATGTCCGCCGTTTTCTTCCTGCGTGCAGGTCAGCGTTTTCTTTTCGGTATAGCACGCCTCCGTATGCGTATGGCCTGCCGCCTGCGACGCTTCCGCGCCTTTTGGAGCTTCCGCTTCAGGCGTTTTGCCTTCTGTCAAAGTCTCGTTTTGGGCCGGAGCTTCACCCTGCGCGGGAGCTTCTTCATTCTGCACCGGGGTTTCCGCCTGCGCGCCGTCTGCCGCAGCTCCCCCTGAAGCCGCCGTTTCGTTATCGTATCCGCAAATCAGAACTTTTTCATAGCACTCGTCCGCATGCTCATGTTCTTCCATTCCGCAGTACGATTCTTTTTCCAGTGTAGACGCCGGCCTCGCCAGCATAAACACCGTACCAGCGACCAGAACGACTGCCAGTATGGCCGCTGCCCCTTTCCACTTGCTTCTTTTTTTCCTTTCCTGCAGGTTTTTCCCTGCTTTCTTTAAAATAGAAGATTCCATTCGGAATACCTCCTTTTTCGCTTAATCTATCAATCTACCGGACCAAACCCCGAAATCGGCCAAATCCGGAATGTTACCCTGCTCACAATCTGTTCGTCAGATACGCAGCCTATGTCAATGCTGCGGCTGTCTACCGACGTCTCCCGGTTATCCCCCATCACGAAAACGCTTCCTTCCGGCACTTTGCAGGGAAGGGCGATATTACACTTCCCAAGCGCAGGACGGCCGTTTTTCAGATACGTTTCTTTTAAAGGAATTTCATTGACATATACAATCCCGTCTCCGTCGATATCCACTGTCTCGCCTTCCGTGGCTATAATGCGCTTTATCATTACTTTGTTGTTGTTGTAAAAGGCTACTACGTCGCCTTTTTTCCATTTCCCGTTCCGAAGGGAAACTACCAGCTCCCCTTCATGCAGCGACGGCTCCATGCTGCTGCCGTCTATCCGCATCACCGGAACAAACAGCGTCGCCGCCAGAACCGTAACGGCTCCCGCCACAAGCAGCGCTTCTATTGTTCCGCTAATCATTTCCCTGCGCCTTAATTTGCGCCGCTCCCGCTTCAGCTCCTGTTTTAACTGAGCCTTGTCAGGAATTCCCACTTTTTTCTTCCCCATGATTCGTTACGCCTCACGAAGAATATGCAAAATCTGCCAGGGCTGCAAGCGGTTCTTTTTCCGGTTTCGCCCAGTAATTTTCCGTCTGGGTTTTCGTTTCCTTCTCCGTTTTGCCTCTGCCCTTCATCTCTTCACAATGCCTGCGCGCCTCTTCTTCCATTTTCCGGCACCGCTCTTTTGTTTCTTTTAAAAGAGCTTCCGCTTCTCTGCGGCTCTGCTCCGCCATTCTGGCGCACTCTTCTTCCTGCCTTGCGCTCATCTCTTCTACATTTTCCAGATAGCGCGCCGCCGCATCCTGCGCCGCCTCAAACACACCGCTTATCGATACCGACGCTGCGGCGATAGAACCTGCCGTATCAATCGCAATCTTCCTCGACTTGAGCCTGCGTTCCGCGTCTGCGAGCTTATCCTTCAGAGCTTCCATTTCCTCATCCTGCTGAATTAAAAGCTCCAGCAAATCGCTGCGCCTTAACTTCCTAAGTTCCCTGTCTGTCATATTTTACTATCTCCCAGTCTGGTTTTGCGTTTCTTCTTTCTGTCTGCAGATTTGCGCTTTTTCACATCTTCTGAACGTATCTTACACGATGGAGCATTACACGAATCATTACATTGAGAAACCTTCGCATTTTTTTATAATATGTCAAATTTTATTGTATTTTTTCCCGTATGATTGTTTAGAATGACGTATTTAACCCGCCGCCCGCCCCCTTGACTCCCTGGAGCTGTCGTTCATTTCCGCAACGGGAAACGCGTCAAAATGGATGTAATTCTTCCATAACTTATTTTCCTCGGAAAATCTCTCAATAATCCTGTCAAAAATCAAATCGCAGTTTTCTCCGGCGGTTCCCACCAGAAGAATCAAAAACTGCGAAGAACTGAATCTTGTAAACGTATCGCACCGCCGCAGGCTTTCTTTAATCGCTTCACGAAGCTTTTCAGACATAATGTCAAGCGTCTCTTTGTCTTCCTGCGGACGCCCTTTGTCGTCCGTAATGGTGCACATCATAAGGTACATACACGGATCCGTACGTTCCATGATGCGGCAGGCAAAAATGTATTCATCCCGAAAACTTGGAAGGCTGCAGTAGTACGCCCCGTCGTATCTGCCTGTCTCCGAAAGCAGCTTGTCTTTGATCTCCCTTATGACTTCCGGCTTTCTTTTGACATGCCCGCTGATGGACTTCAACTGTTTCATCATCCGCTCGGACGGCGTAATGCCGAGTTCCTCAAAGAACAGTTTTTCTGTATCTTTATATTCTTTGAACGCCTCTTTGTAGCGGTTCATGGCAATGTAACAGTCAATCTTTACCGCCTGCCATTCGTCAAAAGGATAAATCCTGGCCGCCCTTCCGCTGAGCCTTAAAATCTCTTCATAATCCTCATGCTCTTTCAGATACTCACACAGCCAGAACAGGCTCGCCTCAAAAAGCTTCTTATACTGCATGGCTTCCACCATGACCCATTCTTCTCCCGAAAGCTCCTGCAAAAATTCTCCCCTATATAATTCACAGGCTTCCTGCAACAGTTCCGCCTTCCTGTCCCGATCCGCCGTCCCGTCCGCCTGCGTTACCAGCCTGCGGAACTCCAGGGCATCCACTTCCAGCTTCATCGGGCAGTTCCAGTAATAAACCCCGCTCTTAATCGTAACATAATCGTACTCCGGAAACCCCGCGTCCAGAATCCGTTTCTTTAACCGATGCACCGTAACCCTCAAATTATTCGCCGCATCCGCCACTTCGTCCCTTCCATAAAGATCTTCCAGCAGCTTATTCCTTACAATCCCGCCGGAACCGCTGTGGCACAGAATCATCAATAATCTCTGTACCCTTGTCATCCCCTTTTCTCCAAATGGAACTGCCTCACCGTCATACAGGATGACGATCCTCCCAAACATCCGCACTTTCAGCGCCGGAAATTCTCTTTCCATTGTACCTTAATACCCCCCCCCGGAAAAATTGACCTCCTGTTACCTTATATTATATCTTGTACTCATATTATGAATATATTCCATATGAAAATAAAAGTCAATCTTTGATTGCCTTTTTCAGTATATGCCATATTTGCTTTTTTGTTTTTCAGGGAAAGACGCCTGCCGTACAGCAAACCTTACAGAATATATTGTATATAATATATATCGGCTCTATTTTTTTAATATTTAGAAATTTCAAATTTTTTTGAATTTTTATCCATTCTTTATCCACTCCAAACAGGCAGGTTTCTCTGGCAGGCGGCTGCTTAACGGCCTTCACAATGCAGACGACAGTCTTGCATACCACTTTTATTTGTGCTATACTCTCTAAACAAAGCTGAAAAATAATTTTTTCAGACTGCTTTTATGGAATTCACCGGCAGATTATATCAGTAAGGAGGATGCGCGGCATGATACGCAAAAAAATATTGTCTGCCCTGTGTTTTCTGATTTTGTCCGGCATCCTTATCTGCGGATGCTCTGACGATCAGAAACTTCCGGAGGCGTTAGCCGAAAAAAAAGATTCTTCCGGCCCGTCCAAAAGCGGCAGCTCAAAAGGAGGCAAAAACGCCGGGGATAAAAAAGAGCAAAATAAAACCCCCCGCGACCACACGCCGAAAGTCCTTATGCCGGAAGCGTCGGGAACCCAGGTTTTTAACAATGATTTTGTCACTATAGACGCCTCGCATACGGACGCAGGCTATTTTATGGTCAAATACCTGGGAACCAATAAAAAGGTCAAGCTTCGCATCAACGGCCCTGACCAGTCGGAATATGTCTATCTTTTATCCGGCACAGACGACTTTGAGACGTTTCCTCTCTCAGGCGGCAGCGGCGCATATCTGGTGCAGATCCTTGAGAATGCGGGCGGCGATATGTATGCGGTCGCTTATTCTGCGGATCTTGACGTATCGATTGCGGATGAATTCAGCCCGTTTCTCTATCCGAATCAATACGTAAATTTCACCAAAGACAGCCTGACCGTCCAGAAGGGCGGCGAACTTGCAGAAGGAGCAGGTTCCGATCTGGAAGTGATTGAAAACATTTATCACTATGTCACAAGCGAGATTACATATGACGAAAAGAAAGCGGCAAGCGTCACTTACGGCTATCTGCCCGTGATCGACGAAACGCTGAAATCCGGAAAGGGCATCTGTTTTGATTATGCTTCGGTTATGAGCGCAATGCTCCGCACACAGGGAATCCCGACAAAACTTGAAGTCGGCTATTCCGGAGAGGCGTACCACGCCTGGATCAGCGCCTACGCTTCCGAAACCGGATGGGTAGACGACATTATTGAATTTGACGGAAAGTCCTGGACGCTGATGGATCCGACGCTTGCGGCGAACAACAGCGCCTCTTCCGTGAAACAGTACATCGGCGACGGTTCCAATTACGTCGTGAAGTATTCTTATTAATTTTTTATTTTAACGTCCTGAAAGGAGATTTTATGAGCAGCAAAAAATTGACTCCTCTGTCCAATACGGAGGCGGCTTCCTTTTGCTCACAGATGGCCCTCATTTTAAAATCAGGGATTTCTTCCGTGGAAGGAATTACCATTATGTTAGAGGACGCAAAGGAGCTGAATGAAAAGAAACTTCTCTCACAGATTTATGAGACAATGACCCGGACCGGCATTTTTTATGAATCGCTTGCAGATACAAAGGTTTTTCCGGAATATCTGCTGAATATGGTGCGCATTGGCGAACAGACGGGCAAACTGGACGAGGTTATGGAATCGCTTGCGGATTATTACGAGAAAGAGGCCAATCTTGCGCAGTCGGTGCGGCACGCCATTTCCTATCCCCTGATTATGGTGACGATGATGCTTCTCGTCATCCTCGTTTTGATTATGAAAGTCATGCCGGTCTTCAATCAGGTGTTTAAACAGCTTGGAAGTGAAATGACGGGTTTTTCACGGGCAATTTTAAACGTCGGAGAATTTTTAAACAACAACTTTTTTATTTTTGCCGGCGTCCTTGTCCTCCTCGCAGCGCTGATCTTATTCCTTGTAAAATCCGAAAAAGGGAAAAAACTCATGCGTTCCTTTTTATACCGTTTTTCCCACACAAGAGAGCTTTCCGATCAGATTTCGGCTTACCGTTTCGCAAACGGAATGGCTCTTACGTTAAGCAGCGGCTTAACGCCGGAGGAATGCCTGCACCAGACGCTTGGCCTGACGGAAGCAGGGCCGTTTCAGCGCAGGCTTGACCGCTGTTTCCAATCCGTTTCCAAGGGCGACGATCTCTGCCAGTCTCTCTTAAAGGAACATATCTTCACCGACATCTATGCCAGGATGGCCGCTATCGGCTCCCGTACCGGCGTGCTTGACGAAGTTATGCATACGATTTCAAAACAGTACGAATCGGACATTGACGTACGGTTTGCCGGAATCATTGCAAAAGTGGAGCCTACGCTGGTTATTGTTCTTTCTCTGGTAGTCGGAGCGATTCTGCTGTCGGTAATGCTTCCGCTTATGAGCATTATGTCGGTGCTTTAATCCGGACAAAGAAAGGGGACATTTTGCATGAACAACCGCTTTTCAAAAAAGAAAAAGGACCGTTTCGGCCATCGGAATCTATGGATTTCCCTTATTCTTTTTGCATTCGTCTTTGGGGCGGTCTTATCCGGAATCGCTTCCGTTTCCAGGAAAACAGACGACGAAGCGCAAAAGACGCTGGAACAGGCCGTAATGCGGGGCATTACATACTGCTACGCAATGGAAGGCTCCTATCCGGAAAGCCTTTCGTACCTGAAAGAGCATTACGGGCTTTTCTATAACGAAGACGATTATTTTATCGATTACCATCCGATGGGAGCCAATATGATGCCGGACGTCACTATCATTAAAAAGACAGACGACTAGGGAGGAGGAAATGTTCATTGGAATTTCGCACAAACAGACATGTCATTGATCTTGTTTTTCCCATAGCGGTTTTTTTCGTATTTACGGCATCTTCCCTTGCTGTTTTAATGCTTGCCGCTAACATTTACCACACGCAGACGACGGACGCGGACAATAATTACATGACCCGCACCTCTCTGGCCTATGTCAGTGAAAAAATCCGTCAAAATGACGCAAACGGCGGCATTTCCGTCCGTACAGTGGAAGACAGAAGCTGTCTTGCCATAGAAAGCGTTTCTTATGATGTTTCTTACACGACTTATATCTACGAATACGAAGGGACGTTAAAGGAGCTTTTTATCCGGGACGACGCGAAACTGCGCCTAAAGGACGGCAAAGATATTATGGAAGTCAAAGAATTTTCAATCGAAGAGATTGGCGACGGCCTGTTCCGTTTTGCGTCCTCGGATCTGGACGGAAACAAGACGGCGCTGATTGTTTCGGAAAGGAGTGCGCCATGAATCGTTCCAGCAGCCGCGGCAGCACGTTTCTTATGGAAATTATGGCCGCTATCCTGTTTTTTTCTCTTGTAAGCGCTTTGTGCCTTCAGATGTTTTTAAAATCCAGCCAGTTGAGCAAAGACACCGCAAATTTAAGCTCGGCGGCCAGCCAGGTCAGAAATGCCGCGGAACTTATCAAACACGCGGCGTCCTCTTCCGCCCAGGCAGACAAAAACAGCTTTTTTCCGGAATGCCTTTTAGAGGAATATCCAAACGCTGCGACTGGCTCTGTACAGACAGTCGTCTATTTTGACAAAAAATGGAATTACTGTCCGGCCGGAGACGCTGCCTTCTGCATGAAAATTACACCGACCAATACAGAAGATGCGTCTCTTCTGCATTTCTATTTCGAGGTTCTGCATATGAACGGCAGCAAAGACGGCATTTATTCCATGGATTTGGAGCTTCATGTTCCAAACCAGCCATAGTCTATTTTATGATTGAAGTGAGGCGTTCGTTTATGAAGAAAAAAAATTTACCTGTTACGAATATTGGAACGGTATCGCTGATGATGATGTTCATCGTCCTCTGCATGGTTACATTTGCCGCGCTTTCTCTTACGTCGGCTTCCCATGACGCCCGTCTTGGCCAGAAACTTGCAGACAGGCAGACGGAATTTTATCACGCTTCCAATCAGGCGGAAGAGATGCTCGCCAAAGTGGACGACATAATTGCCAGCGCCTATAAAACCACGACGGATGAAACGGCATACTACCGTACAATCAACAAAGATCTGCTTCTTTGTTCTGCGGAAGCCGTCTGGACGGATCAGGAGCTTGACGTGATGTTTCAGGTGCCGGTCAATGATTTTCAGACAATTCAGGTTCTGCTCGACGTACCGTCCCCGCAGCAGATTAAGTCGGAACAGCCCGGCTCTTTTTACAAAATCCTTTCCTGGAAAATTCTCTATACAAAAGCCTGGAAAAGCGACGATACCATACAGTTAATCCAATAATCAAGAATTTATTATTTCATTTTAAGGAGGCTTATCTATGAGTTTAAACGCAATTGATCTGCTAAAGCAAGCCGTAGAGCAGGAGGCTTCGGATGTTTTTATTGTGGCCGGCCTTCCCGTTTCCATGCGTCAGAACGGTTCTGTCGTCCGAATCGGAGAAGATCGCCTGCTGCCGGACGATACCCGTTTTGTCATTACGCAAATCTATGAAATGGCGAATAACCGTTCCATGAACAAACTGAATACGATGGGAGACGATGATTTTTCCTTTGCCGTGCCAGGGCTGTCCAGATTCCGTGTCAGCGCCTATAAGCAGCGCAGCACGCTGTCCGTTGTCATCCGTATTATTACGTTTACGCTTCCAAATCCGGAAGATTTAAACATTCCGCACAAAATCATTGATTTCGCGAAATTCCCAAAAGGAATGGTTTTAATCACCGGAGCGGCGGGCAGCGGAAAATCCACTTCCCTTGCCTGCATGATTGATTATATCAACCAGCATTACAGCAAACACATTATCACGTTAGAGGATCCTGTGGAGTTTCTGCACCGCCACAACAAGAGCATCGTAAGCCAGCGTGAAATCAGCGTTGACACCGAAAGCTACGTTACGGCGCTCCGCGCTTCGCTGCGCCAGAGCCCGAACGTTATCCTGCTTGGCGAAATGCGCGACTATGAAACGATTCAGGTTGCCATGACGGCCGCGGAAACGGGCCATCTGATTTTTTCCACGCTGCATACGATTGGAGCGGCCAATACGATTGACCGTATTATCGACGTATTCCCGCCGAACCAGCAGCGCCAGATCGCCGTACAGCTCTCCATGGTGCTGCAGGCTGTTGTTTCACAGCAGCTTGTCCCATCCACAGACGGCAGGATGGTTCCGGCGTTTGAGATTATGACGATGACCCCGGCCATCCGGAACATGATCCGCGACAATAAAATTCCGCAGATTGAAGGCGTTTTGTATTCTTCCGTAAACGCAGATATGGTGCCTATGGACGGAAGTCTCTTAAATCTGTACAAAACCGGACGCATTACGGCGGATACGGCGCTTGAATTTGCCACAAATCCGGAAATGATGAAAAAAAGAATGCAGTAAAAGACAACAGCAGAAGGAAGGACCAAAACTATGAATATAAAAAGAGAAGACATCCGCAATATCGCAATTATCGCCCACGTAGATCACGGAAAGACGACGCTGGTGGACGAACTTTTAAAGCAGAGCGGTGTTTTCCGTGAGAACCAGGAAATCACAGAACGCGTCATGGACTCCAACGACATTGAACGCGAACGCGGCATCACCATACTTTCCAAAAATACCGCCGTTTGTTACAAAGACACGAAAATCAACATTATAGACACTCCGGGACATGCGGATTTTGGCGGTGAAGTGGAGCGCGTTTTGAAAATGGTGAACGGCGTTATTCTTGTCGTTGACGCATTTGAAGGCGTAATGCCGCAGACGAAATTCGTGCTGATGAAAGCGCTTGCCCTTAATCTCCCGGTTATCGTCTGCGTCAATAAAATGGATCGGCCGGAAGCAAGGCCGGATGAAGTCATTGATGAAGTACTGGAATTGTTCATGGATTTGGACGCATCGGATGAACAGTTGGAATGTCCGTTTATTTTCACTTCTGCAAGAACCGGCTGCGCCACGAAAGATTTGCAGCAGCCCAAAAATGACATGACAGATTTATTTGACACAATTCTCGACTATATCCCGGCTCCGCAAGGCGACCCGGACACCGGAACGCAGGTATTAATCAGCACGATTGACTACAATGAATATGTTGGACGCATCGGCGTGGGCAAGGTGGACAACGGCTGCCTGAAAGTCAATCAGGACGCCGTTTTGGTCAACCACCATGAACCGGATATGCAGCGGAAGATCCGTATCAGTAAATTGTATGAATTTGACGGACTAAACAAAGTCGAAGTGACGGAAGCGAAAATCGGCTCGATTGTCGCCATTTCCGGCATTTCGGATCTTCATATCGGAGACACCATATGCGCTCCCGATCGTCCGCTTGCCATTCCGTTTCAGAAAATTTCCGAACCGACGCTTGCGATGAATTTTATTGTAAACGACAGCCCGTTTGCCGGACAGGAAGGAAAGTATGTAACTTCCCGCCATATCCGGGATCGTCTGTTCCGGGAGCTTAACACAGACGTCAGCCTTCGCGTGGAAGAAACGGACAGTCCGGACAGTTACAAGGTTTCCGGACGCGGCGAACTGCATCTGTCTGTCCTGATTGAAAATATGCGCAGAGAGGGATATGAATTTGCCGTCAGCAAAGCGGAAGTCCTCTATCATACGGATGAAAACGGAAAGAAAACAGAGCCTGTGGAACTTGCCTATATCGACGTTCCGGACGAGTTTACCGGCGCCGTGATTTCCAAACTTGGAACGAGAAAAGGAAGCCTTTTGAATATGAAGAGCATCAGCGGCGGCTATACGAGACTGGAATTTCGCATCCCTTCGCGCGGCCTGATTGGATATCGCGGAGAATTTTTGACCGATACGAAAGGAAACGGCATTATCAATACGATTTTTGACGGATATGAGCCATATTGCGGAGATATCGCCTATCGCAAGCTGGGTTCTCTGATTGCGTTTGAAACGGGAGAATCCGTTACGTACGGCCTTTTTTCCGCTCAGGACAGAGGCACGCTGTTTATCGGGCCAGGAGAAAAAGTCTATTCCGGCATGGTAGTGGGTTCCTCCTCCAGAGCGGAAGACATCGAACTGAATGTCTGCAAGAAAAAGCATCTGACGAATACCCGCTCTTCTTCGGCAGACGAAGCCCTGACGCTTGTCCCTCCGAAAATCTTAAGCCTGGAACAGGCAATTGATTTTATCGACGTAGATGAACTGCTGGAAGTCACTCCGGAGAGCCTTCGAATCCGAAAGCGTATTTTGGACTCCACGCTCAGAAAACGGGCAAATCTGAAAAACAAAGAATAACTTTGCGCTGACAGAAAGAAAAGCCACAAAAAACTGCCGCATCCGGAATCAATTGCACTCCGGATGCGGCAGTTTTTTTATCGTCCTGCTGTCACTCTTCACTCTGCGCCGTCAGGGTTACGGGAATTTCTTTTTCTTTATATGCGCCGCTGTCAATAATCTGCACTTTCACAATAACAGTGTCGCCTACTTTTGCTTTTACCAAACAATTTTTCAAATCTTCCATGGAAGCCACTTTCTCGCCGTTTACTTCTGTAATGATATTGCCGGGCACGATGCCTGCTTTCGCAGCCCCGCTTCCTTCAATTACCTGCGCCACATAAACGCCGTCCGGCATATTGTACTGACCGGAAACTTCCTGCGTCACGTCTACGCCGTAAATGCCGATATACGGCGTTCCTGTCGTCGTTGTTTTTCCGTTTGCGATTAAATCCTCTAAAATCGGCCCCGCCGTAGCCGAAGGAATTGCAAATCCCATGCCTTCCACGTCTGTATCGGAATATTTGGAAGAATTAATCCCAATGACTTCCCCTTTTGTGTTAATCAGGGCTCCTCCGCTGTTTCCGGGATTGATCGCGGCGTCCGTCTGAATCAGACGGCTCATAACTGTCTGCCCCGTCTCGTCCTGAAACGTCACTTCTCTGCCCAGCGCGCTGATAACCCCGGTCGTCACGGACTGCCCGTATCCAAGCGCGTTTCCGATTGCAATTGCGGCGTCCCCTACGGAAAGTTCATCCGAATCGCCCATCGCAGCGATTTTTATTGTATTTTTCGTCTCTTCCGAAAGATTGGCCAAATCCACTTTTACCACTGCCAGGTCATTGGACGGAGCTGTTCCCCGCACCTCTGCAGGAGCCGTCGTCCCGTCGGAAAACTGCACCGTCAGGGCGTTTGTCCTTTCCACTACATGGTTGTTCGTCGCAATGTAAAGGGCATTGTCGTCTTTGTCAATCAGGATGCCGGAACCGCTGCTCTCGCTTTCAATCGTCTCTCCCCGTCCAAAGAAACTCATAATCTCCTGCTGCGTCATCCCTGTAATCGCTACAACAGAAGGCATGACTTCCTCAATGATGCCGGAAATCTCTGTGGATTTCGCGCCTGCAAGCGTACTCGTCGGCTGTATCCTGTCAGAAGAAATCCCTTTTCCGTCTTCCTGCTTTTCTGCCGTCGTTTCACTTTTCGTCATATTTCCAAGAAAGTATGTGGCTCCGGAAAATGCCGTGCCTCCAACAGCTCCAAATACCAAGGCCAGCGCGGCGCATCTTGTCAGTTTTCCAATAAATCCTCGTTTCCTCATAGTCATTACTCCTTCCATACTCTTATCTCAAATGTTATGTTTTCCTGTTTACAAGGAGTAGTTTAATGCTAATTTATGTTCGGTTTTTGATGAAATTATGAAAAAACTATGTCTTTTCTCATTTAAACAGTTCCACAATCCCGCCGCTCTTTTGATACTGCCTGCAGTCAATCACACGCTGGTTTGCAGAACCCCTGAATTTGAGCATTATACTGCGCTCTTTCTCAAGATAAGGGCCGTCTACCAAAACGTCAATATAAGAAAGTAATTCTTCCGTATCTTCTGTGCAGCGCTTTCCCCCGGAAATCAAATCCCTGTCCAGAAGATACCCCGTGTACGCCCAAATGTCTTTTTTCGGACATTCTTTTTTTATGCGCCGCAAAAACGGAAGCAGCGCGCACTGATTCTCCGGTTCCATCGGATCGCCGCCCAAAAGCGTAAGCCCCTGGATATAAGGCGGTTTCAGGGATTCAATAATCTGATCCTCCACTTCTTTTGTAAATGGCTCTCCATTGGCAAAATCCCACGTCTCCGGCTGAAAACATCCTTTACAGCGGTTCCTGCAGCCGGAAACAAACAACACCGTGCGGACGCCTGTCCCATTCGCAATGTCACAGTATTTTACCGCGGAATAATTCATAGATGCAGCACCCTTTCCCTGATTTCCTGCGTTCTGCCCTGATTCCAGAACTGCGTGCCGATATAGCCGCAGGTACGCCTGGCCACGTTCATCTTATCCTGATTCCGGCTGCCGCAGTTGGGGCATTCCCATACAAGCTTGCCGTCTTTGTCCTCAACAATCCTAATCTCTCCGTTATAGCCGCATTCCTGGCAAAAATCACTTTTCGTATTCAGTTCCGCATACATGATGTTCTCATATATATGCTGCATCACAGCCAGTACCGCCTCAAGGTTGTCCGCCATATTCGGCGTTTCCACATAGCTGATTGCGCCGCCCGGGGACAGATTCTGAAACTGCGCTTCAAATTTCAGCTTTTTAAATGCGTCGATTTCCTCTCCGACGTGTACATGATAACTGTTTGTGATGTAATTTTTATCGGTTACGCCGTCAATGATGCCAAAACGTTTCTGCAGGCATTTGGCAAACTTATATGTCGTAGATTCAAGCGGCGTTCCATACACGCTGAATCCAATCTTTGTCTCTTTTTTCCAGCTCTCACAGGCGTCGTTTAAGCGCTGCATAACTTTTAACGCGAACGGCGTAGCTTCCGGATTCGTATGCGATTCTCCCGTCATATAGCGGGTGCATTCGCAAAGCCCGGCATATCCAAGTGAGATCGAAGAATATCCGTCATATAACAGCCTGTCAATCGGTTCCCCTTTCTTAAGTCTGCTCAAAGCCCCGTACTGCCACAGAATCGGCGCCACATCCGAAGGCGTCCCTTTCAGACGGTTATGACGGCACATCAAAGCTCTTTTGCAGAGCGCAAGGCGCTCGTCCAGAATCTCCCAGAATTTGTCCATATCCCCGCCGCTGCTGCAGGCGGCGTCCACCAGGTTTAACGTAACAACCCCCTGGTTAAACCTGCCGTAAAACTTGTATTTTCCGGCTTCATCCTGATACAGATTCAGGAAGGAACGGCATCCCATACAGGGATAGCAGTTTTTTTCTTTTAATTCATACATTACCTTTTGGGAAATGTAATCCGGAACCATCCGCTTTGCCGTGCACTCCGCCGCAAGCTTTGTCAGATTCCAGTACTTGCTGCCTTCCGTAATGTTGTCTTCCTCCAGAACGTAAATCAGCTTCGGAAACGCAGGCGTAATAAACACGCCGGATTCGTTTTTCACGCCGCAGATTCTCTGTTTTAACACCTCTTCAATGACGAGCGCAAGATCGTCTCTGGTGCGCCCTTCCGGCACTTCGTCCAGATACATAAACACCGTAACAAACGGCGCCTGCCCGTTCGTCGTCATCAGCGTAATCACCTGGTATTGTATCATCTGCACGCCGCGGTTAATCTCTTCCAGCACTCTGGATTCCGCCACCTGGTTTAACTGCTCTTCATTCAGAGAAATCCCGGCCAGTTCAAATTCTTTCCGGACTTCCCTGCGGAACCTGTGACGGCTGACGTCTACAAAAGGAGCCAGATGCGACAGGGAAATGCTCTGCCCTCCATACTGTGAACTTGCAATCTGGGCGATAATCTGCGTCGCAATGTTGCATGCCGTGGAAAAACTGTGCGGCTTTTCAATCATCGTCCCGCTGATTACGGTTCCGTTCTGCAGCATATCTTCCAGATTTACCAGGCAGCAGTTATGCATATGCTGCGCAAAGTAATCCGAATCGTGAAAATGAATCATTCCTTTTTCGTGGGCTTCTACGATATCCTGCGGCAAAAGAAACCTGCGGGTAATGTCTTTGCTGACTTCTCCTGCCATATAATCCCTCTGAACGCTGTTGACTGTCGGATTTTTATTGGAATTTTCCTGCTTGACTTCTTCATTGTCGCATTCCAGCAGCGTCATAATCTGCTTGTCCGTCGAATTTGCTTTCCGGACAAGCGCGCGCTTATAGCGGTAGGTAATGTAATTGTGCGCAACGGCAAACGCCTGCCGGCGCATAATCCCATTCTCTACAAGATCCTGTATTTCTTCTACGTTCAACGCACGTCCCATGCCAACGCACTGATCTCTCACTTCTTCGCAAATTTTTTGTATCTGTTCTTCTGACATCTTTTCACTTTCAAGGACTGTCTGATTCGCTTTTAAAATAGCAGCCTCGATTTTAGAAAGATTATAATCTTCTTCCGTTCCGCTCCGTTTGATAATTTTCATAATGATGTCCTCTCCTTGACAATCTTTTATTTTGCTAAACAAAGAGATTTTACCATATATAGTATGTCCAGTCAACAAAAAAACTATATATTGTATTTTCTGAAAATTTATGTAAAAATGGCGGAACTTAATGACGAAGAGCTTCCAGCGGATTCCTCCGAAACAGCTTTCCTGCGGAAACCAGCGCCGCTCCTGCCGCCGTTCCGGTCAAAAGCAAAAACACAAAGCACGCCTCCTGAAATGCAACTGTGCAAAGCAATTCCCCGCTTTTTGCCGGCGGCAGAAGATTCATTACCATTTCCGAAGTCCCCGGAGTGAGAACCACTTCATATCCCCTTACATCGCCCGAAGAATAAAACAGGGCCAAAAACGCCTCTCCGGCCAGATTCACAACCGGCCCTGCCAAAAGGAGCGCAGCGAAAAATGCAACGGCCGCAATACTGCAGCTTTCTATGACAAACTGCAGCAATACCCGTCCCTTTTTCACTCCAACCGAAGAAAGTATGCAGGCTTCATACTTACGGCTGCGCGTCCATATGGCCATAACCAGAAAAAGAATACAGGCAACCCCAAGAAATGATGCGATTATCAGCGCATCGGAAGTCTTTATCATTGTAAGCAGAGGCGCGGCGGCAGTCTGATAGTCTTTGTCATAGGTCCCGAATTTATAATAATCCCACTCAATGGAATCTATGGCAAGAAGCTTCTCCTTTACGGAATCCAAAAGCGCCGGGTCTTCTACAAACACTACCATCAGACACAAAACCTCATCGTCTTCCGGGGCCCAGACCGTATACCCGTAATGCTTCTGATATTCCCGTCTGCCCCAGTCATCCATATCCGGCGCGCTAAAAAATGTGTTTGCCAGAATATCTTCTTCATAAGTATAATCCGACCTGACTGTCTGCTCGAAATTGATGTGAAAAATCCCGACAATCTCTGTTTCGTAAACGCTGCCGTAAAGTTCTCCCGAAATAACATCCGAACTTTGCGCCGTCACCTTATCCCCAACCTTCAAGCCGTTTTTCTCCGCCAGCTCATCAGATATGACGCACTTTGCCACATCGCCTGTCCTGACATGCCTTCCTTCCACAAGCTCCACCGCTCCGTTGACAAAAGCGGGATGCCACTCGCTGTCATATACCAGTATAAAGCTGTTTGTATGCGCTTTCACTTCTGTTGACGTATCCTGTTTATACGACTCCCGCACTTCTTCCGTCACGTCTCCTCCCAGCGGAATTTTCCCATTCACAATATCCGTGCACCATGCATGATAGCCCGGGTGCAGCGTAAGGCCCGTATATCCGGTTTCCCTGTCAAGATTGTCGCAGTAAAATCCGCTGACGCCCTCTGTTTCAAGAAATTCCTCAATATGATGCTCTCTGATCAGCGGAGCCAGATAAGTCGTAACCTTTTCCCCGTTCTCATTTATGCTGTCCTCTGTAATGGCATATGGATCCGGTATATTCGTTTCGATCCTAAGCCCCGCCGTCAAAGTCTTCCGGACATCCTCCGCAGCCTTCTTCGCGCCTTGTTTTATGGAAAGCCCGGTCAGCAAAAATAACCCTGACACAAAAAAAATCAAAAACAGCAGAATGCTCCGCACTTTTTTACGCGTCACATAAAGATATGCTCTCTTTACAACACCCATATCCATTCCCCCTGTCATTCTTCCGGTTCCATTCTCCGCCTCCGTGTATCTTTTTCTCATTATATAATATTTAAAAAGACAACACAAGGTTTGTAATCTTTCCGCCCATAGAATAAGCGGCAGCTTCCTTTGTTTCAGAAACTGCCGCTCTATTATATTTCATGCATTTCCCTAATCATGTTATTTCAAGGCTCTCTCAAAAATAACAGGTACCGCAACAACCTGTTTCTAATTTCAGACCATGGATATTTTTTATTTTACCAAAGCTGCTGCGCAATGAATTTTAACTGATTTTTGCATTTATCCACTGATTTATTCACACTCACCCGTACCCTGTCAATTACTTTTGTTTCTCCTTCCTGCAGAAGTTCCATCGGTTTTGATTCGATGGAAGATATTCGGCCTGAACCGAGAAAATCATCCAGCATAAACAAATGGTTCTCAGGAGCATTTGTTGATAACAAAGTTCTATGCTTAGACAAAATGTCATAAACCTTTTTTAAATAAACCTTTGTTTGCCGATTTGGCTCATTTCTGGCTCCGGCTACTGTTGACCAGCCGCAATGAGTTAAAACCACCATCTGTATTTTGGGAACATTCATATCGTTTTCAGGCAAATACTTTCTAAATTCACTTTGCGGACTGCTCAGGGTATTAATTAATAACTCAAGTGATTTGACTGACTGCTGGTCTGTACGAACAGGTATCACCAGCGCGTCTGCAGCGTACCAGGCAAGCTGCGTGGCTCCTGCAAAAAACGGGGATGTGTCTATGATACATTTATCTAAATCATTTTCTGAAAGTTCTCTTTCAATTTCCGTTTTTAAAGCATACAAAACGCTCTTCAATGCCTGTTCCTTTTGCACCTGCTGAAGGCCAGACGTTTGGTTAATTGCTGTAATCAACTGCGATGGCAATAAATATAATTCTTCGGACGAAGGAATATAATAATTATTTTTTTTGGAAAAATACGGATTCGTTGCGCCAATATAGGAGGCTACTCTGGTTGCTTTTCCAAGTCCTGGAACCAGGTATGGCAATAACATATCTTTCACGTTTGTTTGTTGCGACGCATAATAATTATTATCATAGAAAAAAGAAAGATTTCCCTGCGGACAAGTGTCTACAGCCAACAAATTATCTACCAAATAGCTTAAATTAAAAGATAATGTGGTTTTTCCGATTCCTCCACGCAAATTACACATTGCATAAATTCGCTGTTTCGGCAAGTCAATCGGCTCTGCCTGATTATTCGCAATAGCATGCTGCCTGTTTATTATTGTATTTATAGACATTCAAACTCCTCCTTTAATTATATTAGTTTTACCATTTTTAATAATATGTGTAAAACTAATACAATTATACAGCATATGAAAAAAATGTCAACCAAAAGATTGACATTCCGCAGATCCTATGCTCACTCAAAACTATGAAGACATTTCGATGCAAAACAGTTTTCTGATTTCTCCGATAAAATACAACGAGCCAAACGCCACGGTGCGTCCGCATTCCCCGTTTTTGGCTCCCTTTGCCAGAAACGGGCGAAAAACTTCTCTTAAATCATCCTTTGCATCTGCAGAAACGCCGGATTTTCTTATATATTCCGCAAGCGTTTCCGCCTGCAGCGCACGCCCGCTCTCCGGCGTAACGGCAGTGACTTTTTCGGCAAGCGGAAGAATCCTCGCCGCCATTTTTCTGTAATCTTTATCCGCCATAACTCCCATAATAAAATGGAACTTCTCTTTTGGGTACATATGGATTAAACTTTCAGCAAGAGCGTTTACTCCGTCTTCGTTATGCGCGCCGTCGATTAACAAAAACGGCATATCCTTTATGATTTCCATTCTTCCGGGCCAGACCGCCGTTTCAATCCCACGGCGAACCGCCCCGTCTGGAACCGGATAGCCAAGGTCTGTAAGCTCCCTTGCGCAAAGCGCGGCTGCCAGAGCGTTTTCTTTCTGAAACTCTCCGATCATCCTCATTTTATAAAGCCCCTCGCCCGGATAAGAAAACCCTTCCGGCGTCGTGACAATCTCTTCTTTTCGCAGGACATTGCAGGGAATCTCCAGCTTTTTGCAGGATGCAAGCAAAACTTCCAGAGCCTCCGGCTGCTGGCTCTCTGATACCGCCCGCATTCCTCTTTTGAAAATCCCCGCTTTTTCCGCTGCAATTTCCCCCAGCGTATTTCCAAGAACTTCCATATGATCGTATCCGATTTTTGTAATGATCCCAACCAGAGGCTGTTCAATCACATTCGTTGCGTCCAGCCGCCCGCCAAGCCCCGTCTCCAACACAACAATCCGGCACTCCTGTTCTTTAAAAAAAAGAAGCGCCATAGCCAGGCAGTAATCAAACATCGTCGGGCCTGCGTTTATTTTTAAGTTCAGCAGCTTTTCTCCAATCTCCGCCGCCTTCTCCCTTGGAATCTGTCTGCCGTCCACCTGAATCCGCTCTGTAAAATCCAAAAGATGCGGTGATGTAAACTGCCCTGTCTTTATGCCCGCTTCCCGCAAAATTGCGCACAAAAAAGCTGCCGTAGAACCTTTCCCATTCGTTCCCGCGATATGGACAAACGCAAGATCTTTCTGGGGATCGCCTGCTGCAGCCAGTAATTCTTTGCTTACCACAACGCCCGGCTGGCTGCCAAACCTCTTTTTCTGTTCAATCGTCTGAATGACTTTTTGATAATCCATAGAATCCTAAACCACCATAATAATGCCGCCGTCATTTGCATACATGCTGCTGATTCCCGCTGTGTCTGCAACAATGATTTTTTTAAACGCCGCAAGTTTTTTTATCTCCTCAACAACCGCCTCTGCCCTCTGCGGACAGTTGCAGTGCGAAATGGCAAGAATGCGGTTTTCCCCGTCTGTTACGCCTGCAAGCATCTCTTCCACCATCTTCTTCAGAGCCTTATTCATGCCTCTTGCCTGCCCTAACTGGCAAATCTGCCCTTCCGGCGTGGAAGCCATCACCGGTTTAATATTCAGGGCATTGGCGACAAAAGCTTTTAAATTGCTGAGTCTGCCGTTCTTGCGGAGCGTTTCAAGCGTTTCAAGGACAAAATATGTGCGCTGCTCACTGATATAACGTTCTGTTGTCTCTACCGTCTCCTCAAAAGACATTCCCGACTCTTCGCATTCCTGCGCTTTGATTCCAATCAGCGTCTCTCCGACGGACGCCGAACGGGAATTGAATACATAAATCTGTTTGCCGTCTCCGCCATATTCTTCCTCGTACAGCTTCTTTGCAAGCTGGGCGCTGTTATAAGAGCCGCTCAACTCTTTGGACAGAGTGACGACATATACGTGTTCTTCCTCTCCTCTGTATAACTCCATATAGCTCTCCGGCGAAGGACAGGACGACTTGGGCCCGGTCGGGCTTTCTTTTACTTTTTTCAGAAAGTCCTTCTGATCAAACGTCTCGTCGTCCACAATCCTCTCGCCGTCCACTTCCATTTCCAGCGCGACGTTCCAAAAATGCCCGTCCGCCTTTAACTCTTCTGTCAATTCCCCGCAGCTGTCAATGATGATTTTATACATCCGCCACCTCCAAAACCAGTCTCTATATTTTATGTTAATCTTTTCTATTTTATATAGTTTTGATTACCAGATGTATATTACCACAAAAACCGCTTCCTGTATAGGCTGAAACGAAAATTTATTTTACTTTTACGCTCTTTTTCCGCTCCTTCTTTCGTTTCCTATTTCTTCCTCTCCTTCACCGGATCGTATTTTATATTTTTTTCATTTTCCTCTTGACAATGTCTGATTTTTATATTATTGTATTAGCAACTTAATACAATAATATAAATGAAAGAGGTGACAAAATGGCATGGAATTTAAATTCCGACCGCCCCATTTTTATGCAGCTCATTGAAATTATTCAGATTTCAATTATTTCCGGCAAATACGCTCCCGGCAGCAAGCTTCCTTCTGTACGGGATTTGGCCCAGGAAGCGTCTGTCAATCCGAACACGATGCAGAAAGCCCTTGCCGAATTAGAGCGGAGCGGCCTTGTATTTTCCCAGAGAACCAGCGGACGTTTTATTACGGAGGATTATCGCATGATAGAAGAATTAAAATCCAAACTCGCCAGAGAAGAAATTGAGCAGTTTTTGGAAAGTATGCAAAAACTTGGTTTCCAGAAAGAAGAAACCATGGATCTGATGTCTCAGATTTTGAAAGGAGAGAACGCATGAGCGCAATTTTAGAATGCAAAAATTTAAGTAAGGCATACGGCAGAAAAACAGCGTTAAGCCATATCAATCTTACCCTTTCCGGCGGACACATCATTGGGCTGCTCGGCCCAAACGGAAGCGGCAAGACGACTCTGATCAAACTGATCAACGGCCTTTTAACGCCAAGTGAAGGAAGTCTGCTGGTCGGCGGAAATCCCGTCGGCATTGAAAGCAAAAAAATCGTTTCCTATCTTCCGGATCAGTCCTATCTGGATATGAATCTTAAGGTTCAGGAACTGATTGCCTATTTTAAAGACTTTTATGAGGACTTTGATGAAAGCCGGGCATACGATATGCTTGCCAAACTAAACATCAGCCCTTCCGACAAATTAAAAACCATGTCCAAGGGCACAAAAGAAAAAGTGCAGCTTATTCTGATTATGAGCCGCCGGGCAAAACTTTATGTCTTAGACGAACCGATTGCAGGCGTCGATCCTGCAGCGAGGGATTATATTTTAAACACGATTTTAAGCAACTATGACGAGGACGCCGCCATCCTGATTTCCACGCATCTGATTTCAGATATTGAAAATATTCTTGACGAAGTTGTTTTTATCAAAGAAGGCCAGGTCGTCCTGACTTCCTCCGTCGATAAGATACGGGAAGAAAACGGAAAATCCATTGATTCTTTATTCCGGGAGGTATTCAAATGTTAGGAAAATTATTAAAACATGAACTGAAAGATACGGCCAGACTGTTTCTGCCGTTAAATGCAATTGTGCTTGCCGTTGCAGCCGTCTGGTCTGTTCTGATTTGGATTGGACTTTTTGACAACAGCGTCCTTGGCCCGGTCGGCGGGATTCTTCTGCTGATCTATATTCTCAGCATCATGGCCCTGTTTATCATTACCGCGGCATACCTTGCGTTCCGTTTCTATAAAACGATGTATGCAAATCAGGGATATCTGACGCATACGCTTCCGGTATCTTCCGCCTCTGTATTAAATTCAAAAATCATAGCGGCGCTATCCTGGCTTCTCCTTGCCTTTATCATATGCTTCCTCTCTATTTTAATCCTGTTTCTTAGCATAGACGGATTTCCGGAAGCCGCTGATTTTCAAAGGTTTGAAGAACAGATTTCCACTGTTTTCGGCATAGGCGTTTTTCCGTCTGTCTGCCTGATTGCCGGGATAATTTTAGGCTTTTGCCTGAACATGACAATGATGGTGTTTGCAAGTCTCTCCATCGGGCAGCTTTTTCACCAGCGCCGCATTCCCGCTGCGATTGGCGCAGGCATTGTCTTTTACATTATACAGCAGATTACTTCGGTTGTCCTGCTTTTTATTCTGGTATTTGGAATGACAGATTTCATGGAACTTTCCCCGGAAACTGCACTGATAGAGTCCGCAGCCCTTTACCGCGGCTCTTTCCTGCTGACCATAGCCGCTATGTTTTTGTTTGCAGCCGTTTACTATATCATCTGTTTTGTGATTACAAAAAAGAAACTGAATCTGGAATAAACATAAAGAAAGCAGACCGCTTATTCCCCAGGCGGCCTGCTTTCTTTAAACTTTGCCCCTGCAAGCTCAATCAGCTCCATCTCGCTTTCCACATCCGAGATATAAGGATAAATATCGGCATTCAGCTCAAACAGCAGTTCTGTCATACGCGCCTTTACCTCGTCATTCTTGCAAAACAGATTGTAGATATGTAATGTACGGAAAACGGAAAGATTTTGATACTTCCATTCAAAAAACTTTAAAAGCCGCTTTGTCACAAGCCGTTCCACGATTTCTTTATCCTGATCTAAAATCAATGCGCAGTACAGCCTGTCGCAGGTAAGAAACGCTCTCTGCATCTTATCGATTGCCGTATCCATCGTTTCAAGCTTGTCAATCATTTCCGCCGCTTTGTCAAAACGATGGATATCCATCAAATAACTTTCGCAAAAAATGGCCATATCTGTCATTATGCTGTTTTTCAGCTCTTCCTCCTCCGGAAATACAAACCACTCGCTCGGCAGATCTTTGAACTGGTATCCCTTTGTCAGCATTTCATTTCCTTTCATCTGCGTCCACAGAGCGTAAAGCGCAGACGGAGACTGACTGAGAAGAAGCGCGTTATAACCGTCGTTGTCCACTGTTCCAAACCGCATGGGGACGCCGTTAAGAAGCGCCGTTCCTACGCCCATAATGCCCATAATCAGAAAAGAAACCGCCAGAAAGGACACCTCTCTGTAGGAATAATACCCCCAGAAAGCAAAAATCCCGCAAACCATGTTCATAATTGAGCCGCCAAGATGGTACAGGACAAACGGCATTTTCCCGTCCTTCATTGGGGGCGGCGACATCAGGCACTGGGCGCTTGTTCTTAAACCCGGCGTCTTCATATACATCAGATGTCCGTACACCTTTACCCAGATGCAGGTGCCGATATGAAAAGACAAAAAACGATAGCCGGTCAGACGCCCAAAGATAAAATGACCCGCCTCATGCAGAAAAATCTGCGTCATCAAGGCTATATATACAGCAATAACCGTCAGGGCGAGAAGATAGATATATTCCTTTTCTGACCAGCTTGTTTTAAAAATCGTATCCATCACCGCACGAATCGAAAACCCGCACGCAGCCCCCATAAGAAGACAAAACAGCAGCATCAGATACCTTCCGTTTCTCTTTGTTTTCTTTTTATTTTTCTTTTTCATTCATCCTCCGTTTGTTATATAGATTTTATTTTTTTACTTTATATATTAAATAAAATCATAACACAATTCATTTCTCTTGGCAACTTTTCTTTGTGAGCTTTTTTCTTTTTTATCCTCTCTCGTTTACAAGAATCACTTCCACTTCAAACCGGCACGTTACGTCCTTTAAATATCTTTCCAGATCTCCCAGGTATGCTTCATATTCCCCGCCGCCGCTTTTTCCAAGCCTGAAAAAACTGTTTGTCAGATCGATTCCCGGTGCGGTCAAAAGATTCTCTTCGCTCTTTGCCAGCTCTTTTTCAAACAAATCCTCCAGCTCTTGCCTGATTTGATCCCCTTTTTGGCCCCCTGTCTCCATATTTTTCTCAACGACGGCTTCCAGGCGTATTTTACTCTTATACAAAAGTCCTTCTTCTGCGTCGAACGCCCCTTTGCTGACAATCCTGTTTATCGTAATTGCAAGCCCGTCTTCCATTGTAAACGCCAGCTTTTTTATTTTTCCCTGCGTCAGATAGGACAATACCGCTTCGCGGACGCTGACTTCCCCTTTTGGCTCTCCTCCTGAAATGGCATAGTAGTTGCGAATCACGGGAAGCCCGCCTTCCCCGGCAAGCACCGGAACCAGCAAAAGCTGCTCCCTGTTCTCCGTGTCATTGAACAGATCTCCAAGCGTTACGGTATCTTTCAGCTTATAATCTTCCCTGCTGTCAATCATCTCTTCCAGATAGCTTCCGATTGCCGTATCCAGATTTTCATCCAGATTTAAAATTTCCGCCGCATTATCCGCAAAAAATAAAAGCGTATTTCTTGCAATCAGGCTCTCTTTGCTGCAGATTTGCAGAAAATTGGAAAGCGCTTTCGTATCCTCTACAAAATCTTCCGACAAAATCAAAGCTTTCATATGGTTATAATCCATAATTTTATTTGTATTATTGGCAAATTTAGAAATTCCGGTAAAAAAATCTTTTTCTTCAATAAAAAAATCCGTCCCGCCCGGATTATCGGCGTTTTGATCCGCAATGGCGGAAAGATCCTGAAATTTGTAACTGATGATACAGGAGCCCTCCGTTTCATCAATTCCAAGCGCAAGCGGAAATTTCCTGTTTTCAAGCTCCATGGTACTGCATCCGGAAAGAAACAGGCAGACATAGGTCAAAAAGAAACAACTGACCGCTTTTTTTCCTTTTCCATGAAATTTTACGCATACTGCGGCCGCAAGCGGAATCAGCACGACCAGCGGCGTAGCCCAGAACAAAAAGATATGAACGGCGCATTTCGTAAAAGCCGCCGAACGATAGCCTGCCACCGAAATCCCAAAAAAAGCCGCCGCCGCAAAGGCTGTCCACCACTTTTCTTTTTTTCCGGCCGTCAGCTCTTTTAAACTTTCGGCCGCATAAAACATACTGCTGCTAAGCAGCGCAAACACAGTAAAAAACCAAATTGCAAGCATCAAAGCGTCCTGTCTTTGAAAAAATCCGCCCGGAATCTGAATCATGCTCATCAGCGTGACCGCCGGATATTCCAAAACGGTCATTGCAGACGTTCCAAAAATCCCCTGCAGTACGGCGTACAAAGCCAGCAGAACAACCCCGCTGAACAGCACGGCCGAAAAAAGCGCCCCTTTCACAGACTCTCTCTTTTTTGCAAACGGATTTAAAAACAACGCAACCCCTCCAATGGAAAATACCGAAAAACAAAGCCCGCTTCCATAAAAAATTCCGGAAGCGTCTTTTGTAAACAGCGGAAACAGGCGGGGAATTTCCACGTCCCTGGCCGCAAAAAACAGCATAACAAACAAAGGCGCCATCAAAAACCAGAACAGGATTTCATAAATCCTTGCCCTGCCTTCAATTCCCTGCATAATCGCATAGACGCAGAGAGCGAGAATCCCGGCCGCAATCCAGTAAAAAGACTGTTCCTTTAACAATTCCGTAATGATCAGATGTCCAAAAATATAAGCCGTGTATCCGCCCAGAAATAAATAATACAACGCGTAAAAAATAAGGATTGCCGTACCAAAAATTTTTCCAAAGCAGCGTTTCAAATAAGCGGGATAACTTTCTTCGTCCTCCATCGCCCCTATCAGCCATCCAATCAAAGCACAGTAGAAAAGTCCCGCCAAAATTCCAAGCAACACAGACAGAAGCCCGTTTTTTCCGGCCGTTTCGGCAAGCGCGGACGGCAGCAGAAGCGTCCCGATTCCAAGCAGATCATACGTCAAAAGGCGGAACATCTGCCGTTTCGAAATTTTATTATTTCCTGAAAACATCTTATCCCTTCCTTCTCAAACGTATTCTCTGATCCCTTTTCGCATAAACCGGCCGTCTTTTCCGAAAAAAAATCGGCAGACGCAAAAGAGAGTCCCTCTCGTCCTCATACCCGTTTAAATCCGCTCCCACAAACGGCATAAGATATGGAATCCCAAAACTTTTCAAATGGGACAGATGAATCAAAAGAAGCAGAAGCCCATATAAAAACCCATAAAACCCAAGCCAGGAGCACAGGAAAATAAAGCCGAATTTTAACAGGCGAAACGCTGTGGCAAATTCCTCATTGGGTACGGCAAAAGAACAAAGCGCTGTAAAAGCCACTACAATCACTACAATCGGACTCACAATATTTGCTTCCACGGCCGCCTGGCCGATAATCAGCCCGCCGACAATCCCAATTGTATTGCCCATGGCTCCCGGCAGACGCACTCCCGCTTCCCGCAGAAGCTCAAATGAAATCTCCATTAAAACCACTTCAACGACAGCCGGAAACGGCACGCCCTGTCTTGCGGCGGCAAACGACATCAAAAGCGTCGTGGGAAGAATCTGTGTATGAAAATTCGTCACCGCAAGATAAAGTCCCGGCACAGTCATTGCAAAAAAGGCTGCAATATACCGGATCAGCCTTCCAAACGACGCGATTTCCCAACGGCTGTAATAGTCGTCGCTTGTCTGGATAAAAGAATTGTAATCCGTCGGCAGAATCAGCCCGGTCGGAGAATTGTCCACAAGCACGACAATCCTTCCCTCCAATATAGCCATCGCCGCGCGATCCGGACGCTGCGTCGTCTGAAACTGCGGAAACGGAGAATACCATTTTTCTTCTGACAACTGTTCAATCATGCCGCTGTCCAAAATTCCGTCTATTTCATAGCGGTTCAGCCTCTCTTTTACTTTCGAAAGCAGCCTTTTATACACCAGATCTTCCATATACACAATATCCACGTTCGTATTAGACCGCGTTCCGGCTTTTACCTCTTCCACTTTCAGTTTCGGCGTACGGAGGCGTTTTCGAATCAGAGCCGTATTGACTTTTACAGAATCCACGAATCCCTCTCTGGAACCCCGGATCACTTTCTCTGACGCCGGCTCCTGAATCGTCATAGCCGGATAGCCTTTATCCGGGATTTTCACCGCCTTGTCAAATCCGTCCACAAATAAAATCACGTCGCCCGTAAACATGGCGTCTGCGGCTTCTTCCACCGTATCAAACACTGTCATATCCGAAATTCCCAGGGCATTTTTCTGAAGGCACAAAAGAACTTCTTCTTTTGACATTCCGCAGAATTCATTCAGCAGCTTTCCTATCACGGATCTTTCAAATAAAAAGCTTCCGCCCGTCACTTCCACATAAGCGAGAAAGCACGCAATATCCCTGTTTAATCCAAGCTGCATGCTTTTTTTCTTAATATCCGCCGACTCACCCAGCAAATCCAAAAACGCCTGTCTGTTTTTTTCCAGTTCTTTTTCCATCACATTCACATCCAATAAAAAAATAGGAACAGCTTCATTCCGTTCCTATTCTAGTATCTTTCATATTTTCTTTTTTATACTCTCCGGCGGATAATATCCTTAATCGTATTCTCCTGGTTCTTCATGTGCCGTTTCGTCATTTCCGTTACATAGTCTTTATCGGAAAGCAAAAGCCCCTCTGTAATCTGCCTGTGCTCCTCCACAAGCTTTGGATAATTTTCACCCTCTTTTAAATATTCCATGCGGTACCGGTAAATCTGCCCGCTCAGATTGTTCAGCATTGACACCAGTCTCGGATTTTGAGCCGCCTCAAAAATAATTTCATGGAATTTAACATCGGCGCCTGCAATCCTTTTGATATCGCCCGTAAAAGCCGCCGCTTCAAACTCTTTTATGTTTTCTTTTAACTGTTCTATCTGCCCTTCTGAAATCTTTTCGCAGGCAAGCTGCGCCGCAAGCACTTCAAGCGCCTCCCTGATCTGCAGCACGTCTTCCATATCTTTTTCTGAGATTCCCGCAACCTCAGCTCCCCGTCTTGGCACCGTAATCGCAAGCCCCTCCTGCTGAAGCATCCGTATGGCCTCCCGAATCGGCGTACGGCTTACGCCAAGCCTTGCCGCAAGCTGCAGCTCCATCAGCCGTTCTCCCGGCTTTAAATCCCCTTTTAAAATCGCCTCCCGCAACGTATGAAAAACAACGTCCCGCAAAGGCAGGTACGCATTGGCATTCAATTCTAAATCTCCCATAATCCCTCCATTTACTTCCTTCGGTTATTATAAATGCTTGTCAGACAGACCTGTTTTGCAAGATGAGACTTCATTACCTGTCCATAAGCTGCCTTTGCCGTCTTTTCATCTTCAAACAACCCAAATACAGCAGGGCCGCTTCCGCTCATCATTGCGTTGAGCGCCCCGTGCTCCATCATGCAGCGTTTGATTTCATCAATTACCGGACAGCGGGGAATCGTGACTGTTTCCAGCAGATTGCCCATATGCTCTGCTACGGCTTTTAAATTCCCTTCCCGGATTGCAGCGATTTGCGCATAAATATCCGGATGCACTGTCTGTTCGTCCAGTTTCAGATTCTCATAAACAGACTTTGTCGATACGCTGGCAGCGGGCTTTGCAACCAATACCGGACACTTTGGCATGGGAGGCAGGCTTCTTAGTTTTTCCCCGATGCCTTCCGCCAAAGCCGTTCCCCGCATCAAACAGTAAGGAACGTCCGCCCCGATTTTCACTCCAAGTTCCATGAGCCCACTTCTTTTTAGTCCCAAATGAAATAACTCATTCATTCCATATAAAGCGGCGGCCGCATCCGTACTGCCTCCCGCCATCCCCGCAGCTACAGGAATGCGCTTTTCCAGTTTTACGTCGACGCCTTCCCGTATGGAATATGACTCCATAAGCATACGAACGGCTTTATAAACCAAATTATCTTCACCTGTCGGCAGAAAATCCAGATTCACTGCAATGCGGATTCCCGGTTCTTTTGCCTTTGTAATTTCCAGTCTGTCATGCAGATGAATGGTCTGCATAATCATTCTGACTTCATGGTACCCGTCCGCCCGCCTTTTTACCACATCCAAACCAAGATTAATTTTTGCAAGCGCTTTCAGACTTATTTTCTCCATTTTCCCCTCCGCCGCCTCTGCGGCAGTTCCTTTGTATTTTGTATACCCTATCTTACCATCTCTGAAAAAAAAGGTCAATTCCACTTTACTTTTTCTTCCAATATGCCGATAGAAATATTGACACAAGATAACTGATAGGGATATATTTTATTATGCCAAGGAGGGTCTTTATTATGAGTAGCATTGGTGCAGTAAATAGTTCTTCGTATTATAATCAGACGACAGATTCCACTGCAAAAGTTTCTGAAAAAGACAACACAAAAAAAGCCGCTGAAACTACGGCGAAAAACGAAGGCGTTGTATATGAAAAAACTTCTTCCACGAAAAACACCAATTACGTCAAGAAAAATTCCGCTCTGATCCAAAAACTGCAGGCAGATTCCGATGCAAGAGTTTCACAGATGAGAAATCTCGTGGAACAGATGATGAAAAAACAGGGTTCCGCTATCGGCAATGCCGACAGTATGTGGAGATTCTTAGCAGACGGCAACTTTACCGTATCTGCAGATGTAAAAGCGCAGGCACAGAAAGATATCGCCGACGACGGATACTGGGGCGTGGAACAGACTTCCGACCGCATCGTAGACTTTGCAAAGGCTTTAAGCGGCGGTGATTCCGCAAAAGCGGACAAGATGATCGAAGCGTTCAAGAAGGGGTTTGAGCAGGCTACCAAGAGCTGGGGCAAAAGCCTTCCGGATATCTCCCAGCGGACTTATGACGCCGTAATGGAGAAATTCGACGCCTGGAAAAACGGTACGGAAACAGGGAAAACTGAAACCGAATAATCTGATTTCAGACAGCCAAAAACCGGATTCTTTCCTGATGAAAGAATCCGGTTTTTTACTTTTTACTGCCTGCTCTCTTCCTGTTCTTCTTTTGCCTTCATAATCGCTTCATTCAAACTCAGCATCTTAGCGTCCAGCATGGCAACCAGCCCGGCACATTCCCGCAAATCCCTGCTGATATACTTCGGAGCGTTCCCTTCGAATTTGTAGTAAATCTTATGTTCCAGACTCGCCCAAAAATCCATGGCAATGGTGCGAATCTGTATTTCCACTTTTGCATCGACAACGCGATCCGACAGAAAAATCGGAATTGTAACCAGCATATGATAGCTTTTATACCCGCTTTTCTTTGGGTTTTTGATATAATCCTTCACGGAAACCACTGTCAGATCATTCTGTCTGCCAATCATCTCCGCCAAACGATAGATATCTGACATAAAGGAACAGACGATTCGGATTCCCGCGATATCATTTACATACTCCGTCATGTTGGATATCGTGCTTTCATATCCGTAACGCTTTAATTTTTTCACAATGCTCTGCGGCGATTTAATCCTTGACTTGATATACTCAATCGGATTATATTGATGGACATGCTGAAATTCATCGTTTAATATTTCAAGCTTTGTTCCGACTTCTTTTAAAGCGCTGTTATATATCAGCATCATCGTCTTCCAACTGTCCACATCTTCCCCTATGCCAATATTTGGCGTATGCTGCATCATCTGCAAAACCCCCCTAATGTTAATCCTAAGATTTTCTGCGATTTACAGTCCTTTTTGAATTATATCACATTTTTCCGAATTTTTGTTGGAAAAAGTCTTTATTTCACAAAAACTTAATAGTTGCCTTTGGTAATGGGATTTTTGCACTCCTGAATCATTTTCTTACGGACTTTGCAGTAAATGCAAAGCCCTGCGTGAACCATAACGTTCCCGGACACAAAAAAAGCAGGCTTCCCGCCTGCTTTTTTCTATGTTTTATTTGCTTAAAAGATTCTTCGTATTGCCAGAATCGGCTTATAATTGGCCGGAGACGTATACTTAATGCCGCTTGACGGAGTGCTCGCATGAACAATTGTATTATTTCCTATGTAAATCGCAACATGACCGCTGTAGCAGAGGATATCTCCCGGCTGCATATCGGACACCCCGTATCCAACGCCGCGCATTGCGGATGAGGAATGCGGAAGGCTTACGCCAAACGCCGCGTACACCGACATAACGAATCCGGAACAGTCCGCCCCGTTCGTCAGGCTTGTCCCTCCATATACATAAGGATTGCCCACGAACTGACACGCGTAATTGGCAACCGCGCTTCCGCCGGAACCGCTTGGAGCTGACGTCTTACGGGAAGATCCGGACGCTTTGGAGGAACCGCTTTTGCCGCTCTTTTCCGCTGCAGCGCGCTCCGCAGCTTCTGCCGCCGCTTTTCTTTCCGCTTCTTCTCTTGCAAGACGGGCCTCTTCTTCCGCTTTAGACTCCGCCGTTACAAATTCTATGGATTTTTCTACATAATCATTTGATACATAGCCTTCGCCTTCTTCAATGGATACCTTCGTCCATCCGTTCTCCGATTCATCCGTTACCGTCAGCGTCTCCTGATCCGGAACCATTCCAAGCACATCCGATTCTGTTGTCGGCTCCGTACGGACAAACAGAGTCTCTGTGTCCACGGTTGCAATCCGCCTGCTTACTTTCTTTGCAAGCTCTTCGTTATCGCGAACCACAAATTCACTCTTTACATATCCGGTTACGTTACCGGAAGTGATTTTGTACCAGTCCCCTTCCGTCGCCTCTACGGTCGCCGCAGAATTATTATAAAGCTTGCCAACGACTTCGCCCTCCTCTCCGGCTTTATCTCTGACATTTACATAGTTGTCCACCTGAGCAATGGCGATATCGGCATATTCCGACTTCTTTCCCTTCGCTTCCTGAACCGCTGCCGAGACATAGTCCGCAAGATTCTTGGAAATGCCTGCCGACGCGCTTTCAATCACTTCCACTTCATTCTCCAAAGCAACCGACATAATCGCCGCCGCTCCCGCTACCGGAACGTCCTTATATGTAAGGTCTGCATACGCGCTCACCGGCGCGCTCCCAAACGTCACAGCCGCCGCCATGCAACAAGCTGCGATACGAAAAGCTTTACGATTTCTATTCATGCTGATACAATCCTCCAAAAGATATGACTTTATCTTGTATGTTACGAAAATATTAAATGTGTTACATAATTTCTGTGGCTTATTATAACAAACTGCCTCTTTTGCGTCAACCCTGTTTTAAAAATGTTACAATTATTATTTTACTGGAAAATTTTTATTGTCTGTGCCGGATAAATCGCTTATAATACAAAAAAAGGAGGTTTTTATGCAAAAAAAATACAAAGGGATTGCAGCCATACTCCTTCTTTCCGGCATTGCAGCCTGCTCCCCGGCTCTTTCTGACAGCGAAAAGAGCGTCCAAAAGGAACCGGAGGAATCTTTAAAGACAACTCTGTTAAAGGTTGGAAAAGCGGACGCCATCATTCTTCAGTCCAAAGGGCAGACCATGGTGATTGACACGGGGGAAGAAGACGACGGAGAAGAACTGATCGGTTTTTTGAAAGATCAGGGCATTTCATATGTGGACGCTCTTATTATTACGCATTTTGACAAAGATCATGTGGGCGGAGCAGACACTTTGATCGAAACGGTGGAAACGGGAGAAATTTTTCTTCCCGACTATACTGGCAGCCATACGGAATATCTGGACTTTATGGATGCGCTGGAACAGAAAAACATCGTTCCCCATATGCTTAAGGAAACGGAAGAATTTGAACTGGGGGAAGCTTCTGTCTTAATTGACCCCCCGCATTCTTACGATGCAGGAGATTCAGAAGATCCGGACAATAATTTTTCTCTTATTACAACAGTTACACATGGCAAAAACAGCTTGCTTTTTATGGGAGACGCCAAAAAGCAGCGGATTCGTGAATGGCTTCCCGAAAGAGCCGCCGGGAGCTATAACTTTCTGAAAATGCCGCATCACGGCGTTTACAATAAAGCGCTGCCGGAACTGATTGACTCAGTTTCACCGGAATACGCCGTCATCTGCTCTTCTGACAAAAATCCGGCGGAATCTGAGACGCTTAACCTTTTGGAACAAATGAACGTTCAGACATTCCAGACAAAAGACGGCAATGTCACGATCCTAAGCGATGGGAAAACTCTGGAATGCTCACAGTAGAACGAAAGAAAGATCGGGAGAGATTGAGATGGCGCAACTGGTTTTCAACCGCTACGAAAAAAAATACCTCATGCCGCAGCACATCTACCGCAGTCTGCGGGAACGTCTTCTGCCTCATATGGAAGAAGATCAGTATGGGCTTCATACTATCTGCAATATTTATTATGACACGCCGGATTCCTATCTGATCCGCCGTTCCATAGAACGGCCTGCATACAAAGAGAAACTGCGGCTCCGCAGTTATGGAATTCCGGATCAGGATTCGAAAGTATTTCTTGAAATCAAGAAGAAATACAAAAAAATCGTAAACAAACGAAGAATCCAGCTTGGACTTCTGGAAGCGTACGACTATGTGGAACGTGGGATCCGGCCGGAAAAAGAAAGCCAGATTTTACGTGAACTTGATTTTTTCCTGCACCGGTACCAACTGATCCGGGGACTCTACCTTGCGTATGACAGAATTGCGCTGTACGGCAGAGAGAATCCGGATTTCAGGGTGACGTTTGATCACAACATACGGAGCCGGAGAACGTCCATGGGACTGGAAAACGGAGATTACGGCGATCTGCTTTTACCCGAAGGATACTATTTGATGGAAAGCAAAATTATGGGAGCGACGCCGCTTTGGTTTGCAAAGATTTTATCGGAGCTTTCCATTTATCCTGTCTCTTTTTCAAAATACGGAAATATCTACAGAAAAGAGCGTGACGCGTTTCATCTGGAACAGACGATGGTGCACAGAACAAAAAACTGGAAGGATATCAGGGGGAGAACAATATGATAAACAGCATTTTTCACGCAACTACATTTACAATTGCATCTGTTGCGGCCGCTATGGCCACAGCGCTTGTCCTTGGAATTTTAATTGCGCTTCTTTATAAGCTGTCAGGCGCTCACGCAGGCAGCTTTGCAGTGATACTTGCAGTAATGCCGCTTCTGGTATCGTTTGTCATTATGATTGTAAACGGCAATCTTGGCACTTCCGTCGCTGTGCTGGGCGCATTCGGATTAGTGCGGTTTCGGAGTATGCCGGGAACGGCGAGAGAAATCGGTTTTATCTTTTTTTCCATGGCGGCCGGACTTTCTGTCGGCATGGGCTTTCTGTCCCTGGCCGTTTTGCTTACGCTTGCAGCCGGAGCGGCTATATTCATTCTGGAAAAAGCCCATTTTGGAACCACCGTATCTTTAGAACGCGATCTTCATATTACGATTCCGGAAGACCTCGATTACAACGGAATCTTTGACGACCTGTTTCAGACTTATACGCAGTATGCGCGCCTTGATTATGTAAAAACAACGAATATGGGAACCATGTATGAGCTTTTTTACTGTGTAAAATTAAAAAAACCGGACACGGAAAAAGCATTTATTGACGGCCTGCGCTGCAGAAACGGAAATCTGCCGATTATTTTAGGTCTTGCTTCGCATAAGAAAAATGAATTGTAAAATCCAATTATAAAATGCAAAGCCCAAAGGAAAAGCCCCCTGCCGTCGGCAGGGGGCCAAATCTTTTCTG